>JAVBUT010000004.1:0-106679 GCA_031555055.1 Alphaproteobacteria bacterium
TCATGTGGGCCTTCCGTGCCCCCGGCTACGGTCTGCCGGTCAAACAGACCAAAACCCCCAAACAGGTAAACGGGCAACAAGGGGGGGGGGGGGGCAGCCCCCCCCATTTTTTATGAATAGTTTATGGAACGAATTTGTATCGTCGGAAAATTTCTCATTGGCATTAAAAAAAGCGATACGTGGCCGGGCCAGCAAGCCAGCTGTCCAAAATTTTATGCGCGATGTCGACAATAATTTAGAAAAAATCAGGCAGTCTGTAATTCTTGGTGAATTTCGAACATCGGAATATCGCACCATGGAAATTACTGATCCCAAAAGACGTACAATCTATATATTACCATTTGCGCCGGATCGTATAGTTCATCACGCATTGATGAATATTTTGGCGCCACACTGGACACAAATGTTTATTCGTGATACCTATGCCTGTATTCCGGGGCGTGGACTGCATTTAGCATCGCGGCGCGCTATTCAGTTTTGTCGAAAAAATAAATATGTGTTAAAATGTGATATAAGAAAATTTTACCCCAGCATAAGTCACGATATAATGTTTGATATTGTGAAAAAATCGTTTTCTGATTCACGTATATTAGCTTTGTTACAGGATGTAATTTATTCGGTTGGCGGTGGCAAAAACCTGCCTATTGGGAATTTATGCAGTCAGTGGATGGGTAATTTATATCTGAACGAATTGGACGTATTTGTAAAATCTGGATTACGTGTACGCGATTATGTTAGGTATAGCGATGATTTCTGTTTATTTTCAAATGATAAAGCAAAATTGCGGGAATGGCAGGTGCAAATTGCTGAATTTATAAAAACGGTATTGGGTTTAGAATTCTCCAAATCTGAAATTTTTCCGATATCAAATGGGCTGGACTTTGTTGGGTATCGACATTTTAAAGATTTTATCTTGTTGCGCAAGCGTACCGCAAGACGGATGAAAGAGCGTATGTTAAATATTAAAAACGTTTCCGATCATTCGCGCGGACAAATTGCGTCTGCAAATGGCTGGCTGAAGCATGCATGTACTTTCAATTTTAGAAAAAGTATTAATTTTAGAAAATTGATAGCATTTTTTACCCACCCCATCGCCCCAGAAAACCAGCGCGGACGTCATCCCGGCCACGGCGAATTTATCACTTTTTAATACATTGACTTTATGATATAATAAGCTGGAAAATGTAGGAATGAAAGTACGTAATCTGGCGATCTTTTGCGGTTTATTGTTGCCTTTTTCGGCGTTTGCCGCCAAAGAGGGTACACCTGTTTATTACCAAGATCAGGCCGCAAATGCGAATACCGCCAACTATGGATACTATAAATCCCAAGGATATTCTCAATACGTCGGCCAATCCGGTCAAAAACAAGTTGTCGGTCAGCGAACATACACATACCAGACGCCAAAGCCGCAGACAGCCGGCGCGTACAGCGGAACAATGACTGCGAACGGTATCGCGTTGCCCGCCGCAAACGAACCTGCGACCAGCATATACGCCGAATACGTCCGCAGATTTGCGAACTTTCAATTTGAAACCGGCGTGAATTCCATTCTTGAATGGGATGACATGATTTTTAATGAAATCGCCGTCGGTGCCCGGCATAATTTTTCACTGCGCAATTTCGACATGTTCATTTGGGGCGAATACAGTTACGGCAGTACGAATGGCGGAATGTCTATGGACTATGACTTGAAACCATATGACGAAGCCGATCCGCAATTCGGAATATTTACGATTTCCATGGGTGATCAGTCAGGTAAGACAAATCATCTGCGTCTGGGGTTTGGCGCGCATCATGTTTGGGATATCGGCGGCTGGAAATTGTCGCCGTCGATCGGATATGAAATATTCAAACATAATCTTGAGATGTCGAACCATATTTATCCGAATCCTGGGATTTATCTGCCGTTGATGACGGACAAGGGCGATTATGTGTTCGGCGATACGATGGGCAATTATTACACTCTGCCGGTGGGCCAGACGCCGCCGGATGACTGGTACCAGGTATGCATGTCGCCCGAAGATATAAAAGTTGTCGGCGCACCCGGCAGCGGGTTCTTTGATTTGGGTACATCGCTGACGACGCACGATTATGATCCGGCGATGGGTACGGTTCCGTGGGGCGTTGACGCGGGCGAATGCGTTATTATCGGCGGTGACGGAATGATCCAGGTCCCAGGCGTCACCCATATTTACAACACGACGTGGTCCGGGATTTATTTCGGTCTGGAAATTGAAAAGCAAATGACGCTGGCTGACAAATTGCGCTTTTACTTTCAATTCGGATTGCCCAGCTATTCTTCCGAAGGCATATGGCCGAATCGTGATGACTGGCAACAAAACCCCAGTTTTATCGATGAAGGAAACAATGGCGCATATTCCTATCGCGCGGAAATGGAATACAATTACAAAGTGTCGGAACGTCTGCAACTGGCGTTGCGGGTCGATACGGATTATTTCTATGTCGGGAACATATCAGGCCAACTGTACGTTGCGGAATACACGACATTCCTGGTTGACGAATATGGCCAGTATGTTTTGGATGAAAACGATCTGCCGATTTTGGAAACAATTCCGGCACATACGGAAGAAATCGCAAATTCGTTAAAGAACGCATACTGGCAGTCGTTCGGGTTGCACTTGGGATTTAAATACGCATTTTAAAAACCGGCGAAAGCCGGTTTTTTAAAATGAAAAATAAATAAATTATGATATAATCGATCCATGAATAAAATATTAAAATCATTTTTCATTATTCATTTTTCATTCTTCATTTCGTTCGCATGCGCGAACGATGGCGACTTTGATTTGGAACGTTGGTACGCGATATTGCACGATGTCCAGAACCGCGCGGTTGAACAGAAAATTTCCAACAAAGTTATCAACGATGTGATCCAGCCTTCGGCTTTTGTTCCGGCGGTGATCCAGAATGACCAGAACCAGGCGGAATTCAAACTGACGCTGGACCAATATCTGGCGCGAATGATAAATCAAAAACGTATCGACACCGGTCGGAAAATGCGCCGGACATACCCGACGCTGTTGGGTCGCGTCGAAGATAAATACGGTATCCAGCCGCACGTGATTTTGGCGTTCTGGGGGCTGGAATCGAACTATGGCGAATTCAAGGCAAAGTATAAACTGACCGATGCTTTTTTGACGCTGATGTATGACGGGCGTCGCGAAAAATTTTTTGACAAGCAGTTGTTCGCGCTGATGAAAATCGCCGATAAAAACAATCTGGATATTTCCGAAATATACGGCAGCTGGGCCGGCGCCATGGGGCACTTTCAGTTTATTCCGACAACGCTGGAACAATACGGTGCGGACGGGAATGGCGACGGCAGGATTGATATAGTCCACAGCGAAGGCGACGCCATGTTCAGCGCCGGGAATTATCTGAACAAGCTGGGGTGGGACAAGACGGAAAAGATCGTGCGCGAGGTAAAGTTACCGGCGGATTTCGACACTTCGCTGTGCGATGCGAAAACAAAGAAAACGCTGGACGAATGGCGTACCATGGGCGTTGTCGGCGTGCCGAACGCGAATATGACGGCGGGCATGGTATGTGACGCGGCCGCTGGTGACGGTATGCGCGGATTCTTGGCGTATCCTAATTTTTATCGAATCAAAAAATGGAACAATTCCAACTGGTATGCGGTGGCGGTGGCGTTGCTGGCCGATGAACTGAAATAAATTTGATTATTTTTCGAAACTTGATTTTTTAGGGAACTTTGATTTCAGAAACTTTTGATTATTGTGCAGCATTTCGTCAGTCGTCAGATTAGTGTCGTTTATGCAATACAGTGGCGGGTTCAGAGTGTCCAGACGTGCCGCCATCGCGTCCAGGCAATATATCGGCGCATTACGGCGTTTAAATCCAAAAGTATTACGCACGCATTTCAAACGGCAGTTTTTGTGCACACGGTCGTACATTGTGAAAATCCACCGCTGGATCCCATGTGTCGTCCGCAGTCGCTGGGTTACTATTTGCGAGTATATTTTTTTCGCGATCTTTGGATGATTGCATGTCGCCAATACGGAAGATTTTATATACGGATCAATGCATCCGGCCGGTTCCATATCTGAAAAATTCGCACCGAAAATACTGTGCATTAATTTTGCGCTTTCGTTATAGTTGGTCAGGTTTTCCAGCCACAGATCGGATCGCTTTGCATCTTTTTTATGCTTTACGTACCATACGATAGAACGACCACGCCGGTCAAAAAAGAAACCGGGAAGCAACGGGCGTCCGAAAAACATGTCGTCACTGGCCAACAGAAAGTGTTCCGACAAATTTGGGATATTCGCCATGCACATTTCTATGGCGGACGGATTAAATGTCGGCAACGCCGTGGTTGGCATTATGGATGAATCGGGGACAATGGTTATTTTTTTGTTTTCAGTGTCCAGCCATTCTGGCGACTGGCCGAAACCGGTTATTATAAAAATATGGTTTATCCATGGTATGAACTTTTCCACACTGCGAAGCGAATACCGTAATTCGTCATTATTGCGCCATCGGGACGAAGCAATGGCGTCGTAATATGTTTCCCGCCCGATGCTTTTTGACGCTGATATATACTTTGCCTTTTCGGTCCGCCAGGTTTCGTCATTTCCGTCAACCCACAGGTAAACCAAGTCTATTTTTCTGTTACCCATATCTGATCCTTTTGTTCGCAGCATCTGTCAATGGTAAGTCAAATGGTTAAGCACAGCATAAAAAACCGCCAAAAAAAGTGGCGGTCGGGGAGTTCAAAAATCACCTAGAAAGAATGACCCCGCCGGCCTTTGGGGATTAACCTGTTTTATAACCGGCAGCTCCCCGACCTGTGGCGGGGTACATACAATAATTGGCGTATTTGCGCCACCTATTGTGCGGATACGACGTGGTTAGAACGCACGTCGCTTCTAGGAGGATTCTTGACGATCCCGAACCTTATTCCCATAAGATTCTATTCCATTCTAGGACTTGTGTATTTTTAATCAAGTGAAATTATAGGTCTTTTATAGTTATATGATTTTTTGCCTGATAATTGTCACCGAATGGTCTGGAATCTTGTTGGTTTTATATGCTGATAAAGTTGTTTTAATTTTTCGCCCGCTCCTGGTTTTTTGTATTTTTTAACATTGTTATTTTTACCCTTAATTTTGTTGAAGATATCGAATTGGTATACGGGAACTGTACGACGCACACACCTAAACTTTTTATGATTTTATTTTCTTTTTCTATATTCTGTTTTTCGGGCTCGTGCCCGCGAAAGTAACAATCAACCTTGTTGCCGTTGGATATCAGGTTGCGTATAAACTGTGGCGCATTATCTGTCACCAGAAACACATCTGAAACGTATCGCATGTTTTTCACTATTTCGCACCGATCGGATTCGTGTATTGTTGGCATGTGACCCTTGTCACGTAATACAACGGAATCGGCATTTACGCCCGCGATCAGAATGTCGCAATTTTCTTTGGCACGTTGCAACAGTCGCAAATGGCCTATATGGAATAAATCAAAAGTTCCGACAACCACGCCGATTTTCATGTCTTATCCTTTTATTGCGTTGTATAAAGTATCGACATCGGAATATGCCAACGATTTTATATTGAAATACGTATCTGGGCCGGGGAGGTCATTGGAATGTCCGGATTGTATAAAACATTTTGGAAAGTTCCATATGTCGCCCCATACAAGAAATGCATAGTCTTCAATAAAATTTGGGAACGGCAACAATGTGCCTTCGAATTCCATATGTTTGATCGGAAATATGGTATTGTTTTTAAAAAATTCACTTTCTTTGCTGATACTTGAAAAATGCATTATTCCGCCATTTTCATCGGCTGGCATATTTTTTGTTATCGTCCGATTGAATATTTCTTCCTGTTTTTTTATCAAATTATTGATGATGTTCCATTTAATATCTCTTTGTCCCTGTGGGTCGTCATGGGTTATAACAATGGTGTTTTTATCGTTCAGTATTATTTTGTTGGCATAACATTCTCTATAGTATTCTTGTTTTCGCGATTTGTATATTTCTGTGTGTTTTGAATAATCTATATCTTCTGGCAAATGGTTAAATCTGAATATATCAATGAACAAGTTTGTCTTTTTGTGTATTATTTTAAAAAGATTCCAATGTGTTCCGAACGATATGTCAAAGTCATCGTTTGGTAATTTTATTTTGATAATCTCGATCAGCTTGTACCAGTCTTTTTCCATCAGGCCTATGTCTATATCGTCATCCCAAGGGATAAATCCATTGTGTCGGATTTTCCCAATAATTGTACCGCCGATCATAAAATATTTAATGTCGTTTTCGCGGCACAACCGATCAAATGCCCGCAACAGGTTTAAATTTGCCAATTGAACCAAGCGCGCGTGCCCGCGTGCGGCCGGCACGTTCGAGATGTCTGTGCTTTTGGAAATTATGGTACGCAAATGCAATATTTCTTCGGTTGGTAAATTTTCGCCAAAATTTCTTATAATGTTTCTTAGTTTTCGTGTCGGCATCGGATATGCCAAGATTCTAAAGACAGTACGTTTCATAATGTTTTGTATTCCTGTACGTTTTATGATGGGCGGAGTTCAAACAACCGGCACACCGGCTTCGGATGTCTTGCGATTATCCGCATCCGCCCGTTTACGAGAAATCAAATGGAAATAAAAATAAAACCGCCAAAGGAAATGGCGGTCGGGGAGTTCAAAAAATCATACAACAGATGACCCCGCCGGTCTTCGGATCAGACCTGTTTTATAACCGGCAGCCCCCCGACCAAGACGGGGTACATACAATAAAGGGCGCATCCGCGCCGCAATTACTGTGCGGATTACGATACAAAAGTGTTCGTACCGTGTTGTAAGGATTTTTGATGATCCCGAACCTTATTCCCATAAGATTCATTACCTATTTTAGATCATGTCAGTTCGCCAGGCAAGCGAAAAATAAAAGTGATTGAAAGTCCCGGCTTTCTTTGATACGATTTTCGTATCTATAAAAGGATTTATGTATGGCTATTAAAGTCAGGGACTATGAAGTGCGGTTGACCAGAACCAAAGAAGAAAGAAAACAGGTTCGCCAATTGCGCTATGCCGTGTTCGTCGAAGAAGAGGGCGCCGGCGCAACCGAAGAACAAAAAAACCTGCGCGAAGAATATGACTCTTTTGATCGCTTTGCGGATTATATGGCCGTGTTCCACGGTGATAAAATTGTCGGAACGTACCGCATAATCGATCGCGGCGCGGCGGAACAAATGGACGGGTTTTATACCGAAACAGAATACAATGTCGCGAAAATTAAAAAGACACCCGGAAATATCGCCGAAATGTCCCGCGCATGCGTCGACCGCGAATATCGCGACAGCGGGCTGGTCATGCGCATGCTGTGGCTGGGGCTGGCCGAATATATCGCCAAGAATGAAATCATAATTCTGTTCGGTGTGGCGTCATGGGTTGGAAAAAATCCTGTCGAATCCGCCCAGGCGATTTCATATCTGTACTATCACCATCTGTCGCCGATGGGTCTGCGCGCGACCGTCCTGGATGAAAACTTTGCGGACGGCGTCAATCCAAAGCTGTCGCGGATGAACATATTGCCAAAAGTATTCGTTGACGAAGACATGGCGCGCAAACAGATGACGCCGCTGATCAAGGGATACCTGCGTCTGGGGGCGACGTTCGGCAAGGGTGTGTTTATCGACGCGCCGTTTAATACTTATGATGTGTTCGTCATGATGGAAACGAAAAAGATCGCGCGCACATACCAGAAACATTTCTTGGGTTCTGAAACCGCGCTGGATCATCTGGGGATCAAGGACAGCGCGATGAAAACATTGGGCAAACTGATGTTGCTGCCGGTGACCGGACCGTTCAAGGCCATGCGCGCATTTGCACAATTCCTGATGCGCGACGACGTCGCCGATGTGGAGTACATCGATGAAAGCAAAGAAGAAAAAGAAGACAAATAATGGCAAAAATTAAATTAAACCCGTTTTGGGTCATACTGGCGCCGTTTCGCTTTGTATTGTTTTGGGTTGTCGCAGTAATACAGATTCCGATCGTTGCGCTGATTCCGCGCGGTCCGATGTCTGTTTGGTATTCAAGGTTTTTTTATCGTATCCAGATGGAAATCGGCGGTGTTCGTGGAAAACTGTATGGGAAACTTTCGAAATCAAGACCGCTGATGTTGGTGTCGAACCATATATCGGTTTTCGAATTGGCTGTGTATCCTATCTTGGGCCTGGGCAGTTTTTTTGGAAAACAGGAAATTGCGTCGTATCCCTTGGTCGGTTGGTTCGCGAAAAAATTCGGTGTGGTATTTATTGATCGCAATCCGCGTCATGCCGCGCGTGAAGTCGCCAGAATTAACAAGGAAATGAAATCGGCAAAATATCCGATGACCATTTTCCCCGAAGGCACGACAAACAATGGTTGCTTTGTGTATCCGTTCAAAAGCAGTATGTTCGACGTTGTCGACAAGATCGACAATCTGACGGTCCAGCCGGTTGTCCTGGTGTATCGCGATCGTCATGGCCGCCCGATCACATCGGATGAAATCATGGCGAACAACTATTCGTGTCCGTCGAATGCGAAAATCGCGGCGTACAATGAATTGTCCGGCAAAAACGAAATCATACCGGGCAAAGAATTTAGCACAGTGGGACACTTTTTCCATATAATGAAACTGGGCGGTGTCAGACTGGAAGTATATTTGTTGCCACCGGTTCCGCTGGGCGGTATGGACAGGAAACAGATTGCGGAACACCTGCATAAAATTATAAGTGACGAATATATGAAATTAAAAGACAAGAAAGGCAAATAAAAATGGCTAAGACAGCAATAACACCAACAAGGGCTGAAAATTTTAACGAATGGTACCAGAATTTAATCGTGGCTGCCGATTTGGCAGAGAACTCTCCGGTGCGCGGATGCATGACAATCAAACCGTATGGATGGGCCATATGGGAACTGATGCGCGATGAAATGGACAAACGGATCAAAGCGGTTGGCGTATTGAACGCGAATTTCCCGCTGCTGATTCCGATTGAATTCTTTAACCGCGAAGCGGAACACGTCGCCGGATTCGCAAAAGAATGCGCGGTTGTAACGCATCACCGTCTGCGCATGATTGACGGCACGCTGCAACCTGATCCGGAATCAAAATTGACCGAGCCATACATAATTCGCCCGACATCCGAAACGATCATCGGCGACGCCATGGCGCGCTGGGTTCAATCGTACCGCGATTTGCCACTGAAATTAAACCAGTGGGTAAACGTTATGCGTTGGGAAATGCGTCCACGATTGTTTTTGCGCACGTCTGAATTTAACTGGCAGGAAGGGCACAATGTTTTCGCCACAGCGGCCGAGGCGGACGAAGACGCACGCAAAATGCACAAGGTTTACGGCGACTATATGCGCGAAGTTTTGGCGATCCCGTCGATCATGGGTGAAAAGACACCCGAAGAAAGATTCGCCGGCGCCGATCACACATACACGCTGGAACATATTACCCAAGACGGCAAAGCGTTACAGGCCGGCACCAGCCATAACCTGGGGCAACATTTTTCCAAATCGTTCAACATCCAATACTTGTCTGATGCCGGAAAGTTGGAGTTCGCATGGACGACCAGCTGGGGTACTTCAACCCGCATGATGGGCAGTCTGTTCATGATTCATTCCGACGATGATGGACTGATTCTGCCACCATTGGTTGCGCCGTACCAGATCGTTGTCATCCCGATTGTGCGTGAAGAAAATATGGCCGATCTGCATGCATATGCCGAAAAGATCGGCGATGAATTGCGCGCGCGCGGAATCCGCGTAATGGTCGATACATCCGATATGCGCAGTGCGGACAAGATGTGGAAATGGATCAAGCGCGGCGTACCATTGCGCGTCGAAGTCGGCGCCCGCGAAATGGAAAACGGCGTCGTGACCGTTACCCGCCGCGACACAGGAAAATCATCTCAGAAAACAATCTGCAATGAAGAATTGTTTGGCACGGCCGTGGAAATCTTGAAACAAATCCAAAGCGACATGATCGAAAAGATTGTGGCACAGAATGCGTCTATGATCACAAATGTTGCGAATCTGGATGAATTGGAATCTGCGCTGGTTGCGGACAAGATCGGATTTTTCCGTCTGAAATACGCTATGACGCAAACGCCTAAATTCGACGAACTGATGGATAAATACAAGATCAGTCGCCGTTGTCTGGACGACGCCGATCCGACGTATGTATTTGTTGCAAAATCTTACTAAAAAAACCGCCATGTGGCGGTTTTTTCGTGAAAGTAAAGGTGGATGTATAGGGGCGCGTATTTTCGCCCTATTGTTTATTTTAAAATCTTGGGGGATTGTTGGTTAATATGATATAATTGTCTTATAAAAAAAGAGGAAATATAATGAAAGTCGCAATTATCGGAATCGGAACAGTCGGGTCGGCGGTCGCAACCGCAGTGCATAACACAGGTCTGGTGCATGAAATGGTTCTGTTTGACCGCGACGGAATTCGTGCGCGTGCCGCGGCCGAAGATTTAGGCCACGCGGGCGTGTTCAGCTTTGACGTTAATATAAAGGCCGTGTCAAATTATCGTGATATCCGCGGGTCCGAAATCGTTATCATTGCCGCCGGTGCAAACCAAAAGCCAGGCGAAACACGCACCGATTTGTTACAGAAAAACGCGGCGGTTATCCGCGATATCATTCCGAATGTCATGAAAAATATCGATGCAAAAAATGTAAAGATAATCGTCGTCACCAATCCGCTGGACCCTATGGTCATGTTGGCCACAGAACTGTCCGGTCTGGCGCCGTCGCGCGTGATCGGTACGGGAACTATGCTGGATTCTGCGCGTCTAAAGGTCATCTTGGCGCGACAACTGTCGGTTTCCACGCAATCCGTTAACGCATATGTTCTGGGCGAACACGGCGATGCCAGTGTTGTGAACTGGTCCGCGGCAACTATCGGAAACATTCCATTGGACGATTTTTGCAAACAGGTCAAACATCCGATGACGGCCACCGCGCGCCGCACCATCGAACACCGCGTCCGCAACGCCGCATATGAGATAATCCAAGGCCGCGGCGCAACATGGGACGGTATCGGCGCGGTTGTCGCAGACCTGGTCCGCTGTATAATCAATAATGAAAAGCGTATTTTGACGTTAAGCATTACGGATGGCGTTGGCAAGAAATCGGTCGCGATGTCATTGCCGCGAATTGTAGGCGCGAGTGGCGTTCTGGCCAGCCTGGGCCCGAATTCATCCGCCGCCGAATCCAAAGATATGGCGCGCAGCGCAAAGATTATCCGTGGTAATTTCGACGCGATCTGAACGAACTTTTTATTGCAAAACCGCAAATTCCGTATAGAATACGTCACATAATTAAAGGGTTAGAAAATGCCGGCAAAAAACGTTAACGACATTATCGCGCTGTGCAAGCGTCGCGGTTTCATATTCACTGGGTCCGAAATTTACGGCGGTCTGGGGGGGGCGTACGATTACGGTCCTTATGGTGTCGAACTGATGAAAAATATTCGCGACACGTGGTGGAACACCATGGTGTATTCGCGTGATGATATCGAAGGGCTGGATGCGGCATTGATCACAAACCGTCTGATGTGGAAATATTCCGGGCATGAATCGGGATTTTCCGATCCTTTGGTCGAATGCAAGAAATGCGGCGCCCGCATGCGCCAGGATAAAATGAAGGATCAGAAAAAGTGCGATAGCTGCGGCAGCTCGGACCTGATGCCGCCCCGCGCGTACCAGCTGATGATGGGTCTGTCGATCGGTGCGACGGCCGACGGCGCGGTGAATGCGTATCTGCGTCCGGAAACCGCAACGACAACATATACTAATTTCAAAAATGTTCTGGATTCGAAACCGCATAAACTGCCTTTTGGAATCGTCCAAATCGGCAAGGCGTTCCGTAATGAAATTTCCCCGCGCGGGTTCGTGTTCCGCATGCGTGAATTCGAACAGGCGGAATTGCAATACTTTGTAAACCCGTCCGATGATGAAAAATATTTCGAAATGTGGAAAACCCAGCGTATGCGCTGGTGGATTGAACAGCTGGGGGTACCGTCGAAAAAACTGCGCTTTGCGCCGCATGAAAAATTGGCCCATTATGCCAAGGCCGCCGTTGATATCGAATACGAATTCCCGGATGGATTTGACGAAGTCGAAGGGATACATAACCGCCAGGATTTCGACTTGGGGTCGCACACAAAATCCCAAGGCGAATTTAAAATCGCCGCCACGGTCCAGGAAAACAAAGACAGCACGACCAAGTTGTCTTATTCAGACCCCCAGGCCGGCACAAACTTTATCCCATATGTTATTGAAACCGCGATGGGCGTGAATCGCTGTATGTTTGCCGTTATGCTGGAAGCGTACAATGAAGAAGACCTGGGTGACGGAAATTCGCGCACTGTTTTGAAATTGAAACCGGCCTTGGCGCCGGTCAAGGCCGCGGTCATTCCGCTGGCGCGCAATGTGCCTGAACTGTTGGGCATATCGAATGAAATCGTAACCGATCTGCGCAAGATGGGCATTGGGCGAATTGAACTGGAAAATTCCGGAAACATCGGCAAGAACTATCGCCGTCATGATGAAATCGGAACGCCTGTTTGTATCACAGTAGATCACCAGACCATGGAAGACCGCACCGTGACACTGCGTCATCGCGACACCATGGCCCAGGAACGCATTTCGATCGACGACATCCGCGAACGGTTGTTGGGAATTGTGAATGGTTAAATTACCCGCACCTTGATGGCGGGCAATAAAAAAATCCCCGGTTGGGGATTTTTTTATGCGGCGCGTTGTTTTTCCAGCATTTGCTTTTTCCACAAGATAACCAGTGGCACTTTGATTTTTACAATCTGTGGTTCATGGTTTTGAACAGTGGCCGATTCTTGTTTCGGCGTCGGCGTAACATCGGCCATCGGCGCGGTTTGTTCCGGCGCGGCGCGCGTATCCGATTTTACGGCGGTTTTTAATTTAACCAGCGCTTCCTGGACACCGCGTGCGCCCCATGCCTGGGTTTCATTTATTTTGTCTTTTGGCAATTCGACCGGTTGGCTGGATTTTTTGCTGTTCATAATCATTTTCGACCAATCGCCGCGATTTTCCATCAGCGCACGTTGCATATACGCCAGCGTCGCATTGCGTGGGTTGCTGTTCGTCATGCCGGTTACAAAAGACACAACCTGGGCCATCGCTTTTTGACGCGCAACCCCCATCGGGATTCCGTCCAGAGTATTTGCGCGCGCCAGACCGAACCATAACTCTTTCAATGCGGTTTTGATTGCATGTTTTTCTGCGTCTGATAAAACTTGGGGTTTAAAATCTATGATCATTGATTGCCTCCCTATATTTTGGTTGTTTGGTTGAGTTGGGCAATCCGTCCTACTCAACACTACATAGTGATGTTGGGAAATATTTCAAGCCCGGCCACATAAAATATTTATCGTTTCGTGTCAACAAAAAATTCGGGGCAAAAACTTTCCTTTGACATTATTCCCAGCATAGTGCACGATTTATCAGTCTGATCAGAAAAACGTATTGTTGCCGACAACGGGCGATACGGGTCTGACCGCATGTCTTGCCGATAACGGGGGCAGGCGTTAATACAAACAAAAGGAAAATAACAATGAAAAAATCATTGAAAATTGCAGTTGCTGCATCCGTACTGGCATCGCCGGCTTTGGCGGTGGAAACAGTCGGTCTGCCTGCAAAGAAAGTAAACATGGAAAATCCGCTGTATATTCCGACTGCTGGCGAATTCTATTCGAAAACAGCCGCGGGCGTAATGTACAAGGAAGCCGATCACAGCCTGGCTATGCAGGCCAAAGATCACGCCGGTGCGACCGAATGGCCGATTTACAGAATTTATGAAAATCTGGGCTTTGGTATTACCGACCGTTTGACTCTGCGTGCCGCGATCGCATGGACCCAGGACGACGATATTGGCCGCAAAGGCATGTCCGAAGGCCGCTTGGGTCTGAACTATCGCATATTCGACGGTTCCGCGACAGACGGATTCGTATGGGATATGTATGCGGACGCTTTCTTGGGTGGAATTTCCCCAATGGAAGCGGAACTGGTTGCGTCCCCGAACATGATGGGCGGCACATACCCACTGTCATTTAACTATGACAACTATGCTAATGGTCGTTATGGCGTATGGTTGGGAACCCAGGTTGGTAAAACTTGGAACAAGTTCACAGCCGCCGCATTTGCCGAAGTTGAACGCACGTTCGGCAACGACAATACCGAAATCACTATTTCTGACAGTGCACGCACATTGATTGGTAATATGGTTGCGATGCAAACCGGCAGCGCCCCTGTTGGTGCAGCATACGCCGCCGGATTACCTGAAACATTCAGTGTCGAAACAAAATCGACCTGGGAATACAGCGCCGGTATCAAAGGATTCTATGAATTCGAAAGCAACTGGGGTCTGGGTGGTGGATTTACATACAAGCACCGCAGCAGCAACAGCATCGAAGCTGTTAATCTGGAAAACTCCAGCGTTGTGCCGAATGCTGCAACTGTTGCCGCAATAACCAGCAATCTAGAAGGCCAGTTCTTGGGCGATCTGCAGGACGGATGGGATGAATACATCTTTACCGCCGCGGTTTCTCGCAAACTGTGCGATAATGTCCAGGTTGCGCTGTACGGCGAATATACATTCGACGATGCAGAACCAAAGTCCCAGAACGGAACTGATGTGAAAGTCGAAGGTGGCGTTCGCGTCAACGTTATGTTCTAAGAGGACTGTGAGTATTTATATTGGACACCAAACCGCCCATCCGGGCGGTTTGTTTTATCGCCCATATCAAAAGACGTTTTTACACTTTTTATCCATATGGTTTTATGATATAATACAGCATAAGAAAGATGGGAAGAGAATGAAAAAAGCAGGTATTTCCGCTGTTTTGACTGCGATTGTTTTCGGGGTGCCGACGGTGTCGGGTGCCGCCTATCCGGTATATCCAGCGTATCAGAACAATAACTATGGCGTTGCCCAGCCGGTCGTCTATCAACCTGTCCCGCCGCAACAGGCAACCCAGGTTATCTATACGAATCCTTCTGCGGCCCAGCCGACGCGTATCACAGGCCAATTGCCGCGCGTGGGGTCAAATGCGACAAATTCCGGTCGCCAATATTATCAGCCGGCCGATTACGACAGGTTGGCGGACAGTGGTCTGTATTTCGGGCTGTCTGTTGCATATTCTGCATCGGTCATGGGATCAATGAATGCCGATTATACGAGCGAGCCAAAGTCGTTCTTTGTCCCAGGTGCTTTCCAGCCCGCGGATTTCAAGGCGGATGCGGTGATCCCAATCCAATTGTCCATCGGCGCGGCCATTAACAATGATTTTCGTGTTGATTTTTCTTATACGCGTTACGGCGGCATAGAATATCCGCAAACAGTTGAAACATCCGACGGTGCCGGTGGCTTTGTCACGGCCCAGGCGTCCGGTGGTGCGATCACGGCGAATGCCACGATGCTGAACGTTTATTATAACATCGATTCCTATACCGGATATATGGTTGGTGGATCATTGCGCCCATATATCGGCGCCGGTGTTGGTATCGCGTTGAACACTATTTCAGACTATGTTGTTTATGACGGAACGTTTTATTCCGAAATGGACCCGACCCAGGCAAACGCAGGACAACTGACCGGTGTGTCGGACATTTATGCATATCACAGTGGCGGAACCAAGGAAAATCTGGCTTATATGCTGGAAGCGGGCGTAACAACCGAACTGGACGGCGGAATTAAATTGGATTTCTTTGCAAGATATTCTGGTCTGGGCAAGGTTCAAAATTCCGGCAGTATTGTCGTATCCCAAACAGAATGGCTGGGGGACGGCAATGGTGGCGAAGTCCAGGCGCCATACGACAGCGTTTATCATTATACAAACTGGTATGAAAGTGGAAACCTGTCTACGGTTGATCTGGGTATCCGTATGAGATTACAGTTTTAATGAAAAATAAAGAATGAAAAATGAAAAGTTTTTCGTTCAAAAATCGAAATGACATTGATACAAAACAAATCTTTTCTGTTAAGTTTTTGCAAGACAGCCATTGGTTCATTTTTTGTTTTTCATTCTTCATTTTTTGTTTGTTCGCCGGCAGATGCCGCTATTCGCGTTGGGAACCAATCCCGCACTAATGCCGCCGCGTACCAGCAACTGAATCTGATGCAACAGGCCGCGTATAACCAGGCCGTCGCACCGGCTGGCGTCAATGTTGATGACCTGGCTGTGCGCGTCGCGAACACCGATCTGGCGGAAAAAATCGCACGCGGTGATACTTCGATTGATGTTAATAATGCGACATTGGAATCTTGCGCCGCAATTTATCCGACCGGACAATTCGCATGGGATGTGCCGACCGCCGGAACCAAAAAGGGTGGGGCGGCGACTTGCGTTGCGGTTGTTGAACTGCGCCAGGTCAAAGGAACCCAGGATATAGTTCTGGCGCGCGCAAATTTGGCGGCCGGCGACGCAATGGATTGCAATATCAATAATTTCCCGGAATCAGGATACACAGTTGACGCGGGTAATTTTGTATTTCCGGCGGATCGTGCGCCGACTGTTGACGACGTGATCAGCGTCATGAACGACGAACAAAAAAAGAACGCCGGATTTAAAATCGCGGCGGGTACGGTTCTGGGCGGTGTCGGCGGAAATCTGTTAACGAAAAAAGATATAACCACCGGTAAAAAAGACGCGGGCACCACGGTTGTCGGCGCGCTGACGGGTGCGGCGATCATGGCGGGCAGTTCTTATGCAGGCAAGGTCGGCGGTGATATGATTCTGTCTTCTGGCGTCAATGCGGCGGCGGGCGCGGCGGTTGGCAATATTGTCGGCGGTGGCGAATCCGTATTGCGTATCGAAGACTGTATTGTGAATGATTCGAAAACAACATGTCTGTGGGGCGTGATCGAAGAAAGTAAAAAGTTGAACGGTGGCACCGCATACTATAATGTCGGTACCGGGGCGACCGCGGTTTGCAAAACCAACGCGGTCGAAAGTTGCGAAAAAACGCGCCTGATCGCGATAAAGTTCGCAAATCCGTCCGACGCGGCCAAAGACAAGTCGCTGGAAGAAGCAATATCTGAACCGGCGTTTTTCAAAAATATTTCCAAAAGATTTACACTGGATGAACAGCATAATAAAATGACGCCCGGCGGTGAAGAATGGATCGAAATCAAATCCGCAGGAACCCCCGGTGATCGCACGCCGGCCATGATTTCCGGTATCAGCGACAAGACGTTTGGCCTGAAAATGAAAGACTGGTACAAAATTCGCGGAACAATTACCGAAGGCCAACTGGCGGCGCGCAAATCCGACGGCAGCTCTTATAAGCTGGATGACAAGAAAAAATGGAATGTTAACGACTTTTATCCGATGACCGTTGACGCAACCGACGGCGGCATAATCGACATCAATAACAAGGCACGCATGTCAGGCACGCTGATCGGGGCGGGCGCAGGCGCGGGATTGGGCGCGTTCACCGCGTACCAGGGCGCGACCGAAGAAATTGACGCGCGATGGGTGTCGTCTGTCCAGGAATACAAAGATTCGTTGCAAAAGGTTTATTGCGGAACCGGCACGCGTTTTCTGTCGCAATACAACAGTCTGACCGTAATTCCAAATATGCAATAAAATTCCCGCAAAGGCGGGATTTTTATTTTAGCTTATACGCCAGTACCAGCGGAACAAATTTGTCGGCGTATTCGCCGATCCAGTCCCGCGGGATTTTCAAGGCATTTCTTTGGCCGGCAGACATCTTTGGCAAATGTTCGTCTGACGCGGCGTTGATTATTTCATGCAATGTGACATCGATCTTTTGATCCCCTGGCAGAATAAATGTAATTGTTGCGCCCGCACGGATTTCATTCCTTAATTCCATAACGATATGATCATTATTAACCGCGGTAACAACACCGGCGGCCTGGTATTCGGAATTTGACCGCGTAGTATCATAATTATGCGCGTCCGGCGTCACAGGGCCGTCAAAGAACGCGGTTGTGTATCCGCGCGTCTCCAGCACGTCCAGATCACTCATAAACGGCGCAGGATCGAAATTATCAGGATCGCGTGCCCATGCGTCAATCGCGTTGCGGTATGCACGCACGACACTGCCTACGTAATATTCGGACCGGTTGCGTCCTTCGATTTTTAAAGAATCTGGTTTCGCGGCCAGAATTTCGGACAAGCGCGGCATCAGGCATAAATCCTTGCTGTTCATTATATACGCGCCGCGATCGTCTTCTGTTAATCCCATTTCCAGACCGGATTCAACCTCTCGCAAGATCACATCATATTTCCAGCGACACAATTGCGCGCAAGCGCCGCGGTTCGCCGGACGACCGGTTATATAATTTGATAATAAACAACGCCCAGAATAGCTCATACACATTGCGCCATGGACGAATATCTCTAGACCGATATCGGGGCACTGTTCGCGGATATTTTTGAATTCCGGGAAAGATACTTCGCGTGCCAGAACACACAGCGACGCTCCGGCGTTCTGCCAGAATTTGACCGTCGGTGCCGAACAGATATTCGCCTGGGTCGAAATATGGATCGGAATATCCGGATGATTTTCGCGCACGTACATCATGATCCCGGCGTCCGCCACGATCAGCGCGTCGGGCTGCAGATAATTTATAACTTCGCTGACCCTGGGCAGGTTTTCGTAATCACGATCATGTGCGAACAGGTTGAACGCCAAATAAACTTTTTTCCCATGTGCATGGGCGAATTCGATACCGGCCTTCATTTCATCCACGGTGATCTTGGCCCGCGCCCGCATTGAAAAACCGGGCAGTCCGGCATAGACCGCGTCCGCGCCATAGAGTATCGCGGTTTTCAATCCGTCCAGCGTTCCCGCCGGCGCCAAAAGTTCTGGTTTAATTCCCCTAACTCGGAGGGGTGCCAGCGCTGTTGCGGCGCGACGGGGAGGGTTAGCCATATTTTGTTCTTTTTTATTTTCACGTTATTATGGCGCATATTTTCATAAAATCAACATTTTGGCTTGAAATTCTGAAAATAAACAGTTATACTGCGACGCACGCCGGTTTAGCTCAGTTGGTAGAGCGGCTGATTTGTAATCAGTAGGTCGTTGGTTCAAGTCCGACAACCGGCACCAGGCTTCGCTCTTCAAGCTACGCCTGGCTTACGCCAGTAAGCCAGGCAGCGAGGAGTTAGCGAAGACTAGCCCGGCGAAACGTAGTGAAGCCCGGGCAGCTGAGAGCAAATATAATGTTTTACGTTTATCTCATTAAAAGCATTAATTTCCCTGAATAAAAATATATCGGATTTTCGACAAACCCGAAACAGCGCTTACAAGATCATAATGATGAAAGGTCTGTTCATACGTGCCCATCGTAGTCTTGGTGAAGGTCGGGCCAGTACAGTCAGATAATGCTGTTAACGGACGCCAAAAGCGTCCGTAATTATATGTTTTTTATTGTCTTTAAACCAATCTTTCCCCAACCATATCCCAATTGACCAAATGCGCCAGGTATGCATCAATAAAATCGCCGCGGCGGTTCTGGTAATCCAGGTAATAGGCATGCTCCCACACGTCAATGGTCAGTATCGGTTTAATTCCGTGCGCAATCGGCGTATCGGCGTTTGCGGTCGTGATTACTTTTGGTTTTCCATTTTCCAAGACAATCCACGCCCAACCGGAACCGAATACAGACAGTGCAGCAGCGCGAAATTCCGGAATCAGTGATTCAAGATCAGTTGGGATTTTCGACCCGTTGTCGCGCGCCATCGTCCGAAAGAAAAAGTCATGGTTGAAAACCTGGGCCGCATTGTTGAATATCTTTTTCGCATTTTCATCCGATGCGGATTTTACGATTATTTCATCCAGCGATAATTTTTCATATTCCGTGCCGGCAATCAGGTCGTTCAGATTTTTTATATACGTTGCCAAGTGTTTGCCGTGATGAAAATTAATCGTGTTTTCCGACATGTATGGCTCAAACACATTTGCGGCAAAAACCAATGGGTATTGTTCTAATTTGAACATGTAAAACTCCTTTTTTCCATTACTGTATTTGTAGCATTTTTACCGACGATTGCAATAGGACAGTTTATTAAAAAAATATATCTTGCGCGCACTGGTTTCACTACTCTATAATCTGATCACCAAAGGAGAAAATATTTCATGAAAAAAATTATGTTAAGTGCGCTGGCTTCGGCGTTATATTTCACCACTGCCGGCGCAGCCGATCTGACGCTGTATTATTCGCCGTCTTGCCCGCATTGTCACCATGCGCGCGATTTTATCAATAACGAGCTGGTATATGAATACCCGAACATCAGCGTTGATATGCTGAACCTGGGCCAGGGCGACAATATAACCGCATTCCGTGCGGCGCTGGAAAAATGCGAATACAAATCCGGTGGCGTTCCAGTCATTGTTGCGAATGGCAAATGCTTTCAGGGATATGCTGATTTCATGAAGGACGATCTGCGCGCGGCGGTATCTGCGAATATGTCTGATGCGGACAAAACCACGGCCGACGCAAACCGCAAGGCAATGGCGGCCGATCCAGAAAAATTCCGCGCCGATCACGCAGCCAGCAAAGGAAAAATCACAGAACGCATTGACGGCGATCAAAAAAAAAAATAACGAAGGCGATGTAACCGACAGCGATGGCACAGCGATGTATTTTTACATTCTGCTGGGCGTTTTGGTGTTGGGGCTGGTGTTCGTTCTGACAAGAAAAAAGAAGAAATAGGATCATAAAAAATGTTTGATCTGACGACTTTGGATTATGTTTATCTGGGCGTGGTTCTGGCGTCGACGGTATGGGCGACAATCCGCGGCGGCGTTTATGAAACCGTTGCGACGATTTCTTGGATCGTTGCGGCGATCACCGCGCGTTTTGTGTCGCCAATGCTGGACGGGTTGTTCCAAAGCTGGTTTAAGCTGTCGGAATCGACGATCGGCACGCTGGTCGCGTCGTACTTTTTGATCTTTTTCGTGATACTGGTCATATTCGGCTTTTTTAATCAAAAGCTGCGCGATCGTATCCAGGAAAGCATGATGAAGGTAACAGACCACACGCTGGGGGTTATATTCGGCATTATCCGTGGGATCATCCTGATGGGTTTGGTCTATTGGGGCGCGCTGTGGTACTATTCCGATATGCCGACATTGCCGGACTTTGTGACAAACGCGCGTACGCGCCCCGTGATGCAGCTGACCGCGGTCAAAATCCAGGACTGGTTCATACCCGGTGAAAACAAGCTGTTGGAACGTGATATGACCGGCACGCAACAGGCCGAAGAAATATATAACAACCTGATTAATCCGGCGGTAGAACCCAAAAAGGAATCAGTGGTCAGTAATCAGGAACCAGTGATCAAAAATCAGGAAACAGAGCATAAGGCTGATGTGAAAAAAACAGTCGATGCGGCCCCGGTTGTCGTGCCGGAAACTGGATACAAAAGCTCTGAACGAACTGCGCTGGAAAACCAATTGTTACAGATTGAAACCGCCGCACGCGCCGAAGAAAAAAAGAACGGCATGCACGAATAAAAAAACCGGGTTGATCCCGGTTTTTTTATTTTGCCGTTGGCGTGGCCGGCTTTGGCGCTGGCGGCATATCGACCGCGATTGCCATCACCGGGCATATACCCGCGCATGTTCCGCAAGATATGCATTTCGCCGGGTCGATTTTACACTTGCCCGGATTGCCGGTGTCGTCCGCAATCGCCATCACCGGGCATACGCCCATGCACGCGTGGCATCCGATACATGAATTTGGATTGATTTTATAAACCATTTGCTGTCCTTGTTTTTTAATTGTTTCTGTTTAACAGGCCCAGGATATACTGGAACATCGCGATGAACGAAATATACAGGTGCAACGCCCCCAGTACGGCCAACTGGTCTTTTTGATAATCATCGCCCATGTCGGCGTATGCGCGTTTCAAGAACTGCATGTCATACGCGGTAAACAGTGCGAATACCAGAACGCCGACCAGACATACGATCGTGGCGAACGTGCTGCCCAGTGGGATGAATATCGAAACAACGCCGGTGATCAGCAGACCGATCATGCCGATAAACAGGAATATGCCCAAAAAGGAAAGGTCTTTGACGGTCTTGTATCCGAACATCGCCATACAGCCGAACATCAGCGCAGCGATTATAAACGCATAAACGATCGTCATCGGGTTCATGTACAGTGCGCCCGCAATCAGTGGCGTCAGACCCAAACCAATCAATATGGAATACAGCGCCAGCATCAGCATTGCGGTTGCCGGCTTCATCGAAAAGGCGCGCGCCTGGGCCCAAATGGACAGCCCTAGTCCGCCAAACATGATAACATAGTACAGGCCCGTCAGACCGTGTGGTCCGACCAACAGCGGCCATCCGCCGAACGCCAGCATACAGAAAGTCGCAATCGCGGTCAGTCCCACCGCGCCGAACATCAAAGTGAATATGCGTTTCAGATACAGTTCGACACCGCCGCCGCGCGCCGGTTTTACAGGGGCCGGTTTAGAGGCGGTTTTCACAGCCGTCTTTTTTACAACCATAATTTTTCTCCTTGTTATTAGCAAGGGCAATATAATATAGTGACACTGGTATTTCAAGGATAAAAAAGAATATGTCATGTCCGGTAAAATAAAAACATCGGTACCATGAAATGATATAGGGGAGAAAAATATGCGAATTGCAAATAATAAAAAACAACGTCAGCCAAGGTTAAATACGACCCTGTCTGCCAAGGGACAGGTCAAAGCATCTAAAGCCAATTTGCAAAGCACACTGGTGCGTCAGCAGAAAAGACTGAAATCACAGGATATGGACGATGAAAGCGCGGAAAAGGTAAAGCGGGTCATAAAGGAAGTTCAAGAATCGCTAAGTGGCGAAAAGACTTGTGTTGGTGCAAGAAAAATTACCCGCGGACATTCCGTTGATGGTGAACGGCTATTGGCTATGCTGGGCCGGGACAAAATGAAGAAAAACAATGATCTGATCGCGCGTCTAGAAACTACAATGACAGATCAGTCAGCCGCAGGCTTGTTCGAAAAACTTATTGAAACAGCCGAAGATTTTGTCGAAAGAAATCCGGCTGCGACTGAACTAAGAGATATTATCAAACAGGCAAAACCGATTTGCAAAGCGCGTCTGGATGACCAAAGGGCAAGACAAAAATCAGCAACCAAATCCAATTCCAAAGAATTTGGAGAAACATTTAAAGAGTGGAGAAAATCCGAAAGGCATAAAAGTGAATTGGCCGCCAGAAAACAAAGACGCGAACAATTAAAGCAAGCCGCTAATGCTCTTGTCACAGCCAAGGTGTTTGACGCAAAAACCGGAAAATACAAATCCAAACGTGTAAATGTGGGGAATATAAAATGATATTGATTGATCCTATTTCGCCGGTTGCATTTTCGATTTTTGGCTTTGATATACGCTGGTATGCGCTGGCCTATATCGCGGCCTTTGTCATCGGATTCTGGATGTTTAGACGTATGGTTTCATCTAAAGGTTCTGTTGCCTCTCACCCCGCTTGCGGGGGGAGTGACCGCAAATCGGTCAAGGGGGGCGAAAACACCACAATCACCCTTTCCAAAAAACAATTCGAAGACCTGTTTACGGCGGTGATACTGGGGGTCATAATCGGTGGCCGGTTGGGATATGTTCTGTTTTACAATCTGTCGTTTTTTATTGCGCATCCGCTGGAAATACTTGCGGTGTGGCACGGCGGAATGTCTTTTCACGGCGGAATGATCGGAACCATTGTTGCGATACTGTTGTTTGCGCGCAAGAATAACGAACATGGATCGCCCGCACGTTACGCCTTGTCGATCATGGACGTCGCCGCGGTCTGTGCGCCGATCGGATTGTTTTTCGGACGCATTGCGAACTTTATAAATATGGAGGTAATGGGCCGCGTAACAGACAAACCCTGGGGTGTTGTATTCAACGGCACCGGCGATGTTGCGCCACGCCACCCCAGCCCATTGTACGAAGCCGCGCTTGAAGGTGTCCTGTTATTCGTAATAATGTTCTGTTTGTGGAAATTCACAAAGCTGAAAAAATATCCGGGCGCGCTGTCCGGAATGGCGGCCATGCTGTACGCGGTGTTCCGCATATTCTGTGAACAATTTCGCGCACCCGATGCCCAGATCGGATTTCTGACCAGCTGGGGCCTGACCATGGGCCAGTTACTGTCGGGTCTGATGTTTGCGGCCGGATTGGTAGTATTTCTGGTTGTTATTCGGAAAAAATAAATGAAAAAGATAATAATAGCCTCTCTGGCGTTTTTAATAGTCGCTGCTGGTGTTGGCGGATGTTTTTATTATCGTGAACAAAAACTGTCCGATATGGTAGGCCAGATGATACTGGTCGGATTTCGCGGCACATCGCCCAACGATACGTCGGTCAAAGATTTGGCCAATGATATTCGCGATGGTAAAATCGGTGGCGTGATATTGTTCAGCGTAGATGTAGAGCAGGGGCGCGCCAAAGGGTTAAGTGCCGCTGAACTTCGTGCACAATCAAAATCGCGCAATATAATCGACACCATTCAGGTTAAGAAATTAAACGCCTATTTATCCGATGCCGCAAGACAGGGTGGCCGTCCGCCGCTGTTCGTGTCGATCGACCAAGAAGGCGGGCGCGTGATAAGGCTGGGGCCAGAGCATGGCTTTGATTTCAAGATGCCATCGGCGCGTGATATGTCAAAAATGAAAATGAAAGATATTTTCAAACTGTATACGGACCTGGGGGTGCGCTTGCGCCAACTGGGATTTAATCTGGATTTCGCACCATGCGTCGATCTGGACGTTGATCCGAAATCACCGGCAATCGGCGCGATGGGTCGTGCTTTTTCCAATGATCCGGCCCGCGTTGCCAGGTATGGCGCAATTGCGACAATGGGATTGACAAGGGGCGGTGTGCTGTCGTCATTCAAACACTTTCCCGGTCACGGCAGTGCCGGCACAGACACGCACGACGGCATGACAGATATTACGAAAACATGGTCCGAATCCGAATTGGTTCCATACAAAACTGTGCCGAAATCTGCAATGGTCATGGTCGCGCATGTGGTTAATGAAAATTTTGATACATTACCGGCCAGCCTGTCGCCAAAGATGATCGGCGATGTTCTGCGTGGTCGTTTGGGCTTTCGCGGGGTTGTGATTTCCGATGACTTGCAGATGGGCGCGATTTATGAAAATTACGGTCTGACCGAAACATTACGCATGGCGATTCTGGCCGGGAATGATATTTTGCTGTTGGGGAATAATTTGAAGTACACAGAAAACCTGGGCCGTGTTGCGCATGATGAAGTTATGAAAATGGTCCATGACGGTAAAATTCCCCGCGCCCGTATCCGTGAATCATATGACCGCATTATAAAAATAAAACAGAAAATAAGAGAATAGCGCATGATTTTAATTAGTCACGAAATTAAATGTTCGCCAATCCATGGTATTGGGCTATTTACGAAACAAAATGTAAAAATGGGTGAATTGATTGCACGGGCCAGCCCACAATTGGATGTTGATGTATCTGCACTAATTTTTGATTCTTTGGATTCAAAAGAACAGGCAGAAATATTATACTGGGGTTTTTATGATCCGTTGCGGGATACGTATCATGTTGCCTTTGACAAGATCAAATTTTTAAATCATTCGCAAAATGGTAATGTAACTGAAAATATGAAAACATATGATATTTTTGCAGTGCGGGATATAAAAAGCGGTGAAGAGTTAACGCAAAATTATCTGGAATTTGAAGGCGCTGAAGATTTATTAAGCCGTGGGATTGTTGAATCTGATGATTGTTAAATAATAACATAGTAGGCGTTTTGTAAAAATTCCTTGCAAATTCAATATCGGTGGGTTATGTTATTGCCCATTGGATGGGTGGCAGAGCGGTCGATTGCGACGGTCTTGAAAACCGTTGAGGATGCAAGTCCTCCGGGGGTTCGAATCCCTCCCCGTCCGCCAGATAAGTTGTTGATTTTAGATTGTTTTTAATCAAATTCAATAACCCCAAATTAATCCCCGTATTCCGGGGATTTTTTGTTGTTTGATTTCGCGGTGTGACAGTGGTAAGCTGTGAATTATCAGAAAACCGCGATTTTGGCCGACCCTACATACAATGGTCAAATTCGCACTGTCAATCCAAAGGATATACAATGAGCAACGATGTAATTGATTTAAAAGATTTTCCAAAGGTGATCAAAGGTGAACATATCGAATTGCGCTATATCGAACCAACGTTTGAAAACGCAACAGCGTTATTCAAATTAATTGGTGAAAATCGTGACCACTTGTTGCCTTGGATGTCATGGGCAAATACGGATATGAATAAAACGCCCGAAGAAGTTTTTGAATATCTGAAATCAAACGAGAAGAAATGGGCCGAAGGTACTACTTTGGACTTTGGCATATTCTTGGATGGCAAGCGTATTGGCGGTCGTTCGGCGCATTGTGTATCAGTCAACAACAAGTCTTTTGAAGTGGGTAGTTGGTTGGTCAAAGAAGCGACAAATAAGGGGTACGCAACCGAGGGTTTGAACCTGTTATTAAACGAAATGTTCAAGTTCGGTTTCAATCGCGCAGTATTTCAATGTGATGTAAATAATGAACGTTCTGCAAAATTGGCAGCACGTGCCGGCTTTAAACAAGAAGGTTTATTGCGTCAAAACATATGGGATAAATGGCAGGGTAAATTTAAGGATACTTTGACCTTTTCCATGCTAAAATCGGAATTCAAAAAGTCGTAAACATGCCAAATAATATCAAAATTTTTGTCGAATATGGATTAGACTTTGATAATAACAAATACGGCTTTGGTCGCTCGACCGAAGTTGAATATGCCGACGGTACTGAATTTCGCCAAAGCGGCAGAGTGAAAATTGAAAAGTCAGATAAAATTAATCGCAGATATATACGGTTTTGGATTGGGAAATTTCTTTTCGTTGTTGGTACGGCGCGGCCGTATTTAGATTTTGTAAAAAAGAAACGATGGAACTTTAAAATTGTTTATGGGACCAGTCGTCATGTCGAAATCAAAGAATGGAAATATGCGGCATATATTTTGCCTTTGCGTGAGATCAATGGTCAAAAACAAGTAGCATTAGCACTTTATCGTAAAAGCAATTGGCATGGTTTAATTGGCGGACGTTTGGATGATGGCGAAACACCGCGTGATGCAATGTGCCGTGAAGTTTGTGAAGAATTGGGAGACACCGCAAAGTGTATAACACATGACGCAATAGAAATTCCAAAAAAGAACGTAATCAAGATTCGTGATATTTTATTTCGCCGTGCGGAAAATGAAGAACATACTTATTTTGTCGCCCGGGTCCCAGCCGATACGAGATTGGTGTTTTGCGAGAAAGGCAACTCTGGCTTTGATGTTAAATGGATTGATTTCGAATTGTTAAGCGATGAAAAAATAATTGTAATGGAAGATATGCGCCGGTATTTTATAGACAGTGTCATCCCATTCATAAAGTCTGCTTTATCTTAAACGGAACGTCTGGTTATCATTCTTTGAAAAAGATATTTCCATTTTTGGTCATGCTGGATAGGTCGGCCCACATACCAAAGTCGTTTTTATGTGCTTCGTCTTCAATATTTTGAAACAGCTCTTTGGCGTATAGTGATTTGTCTGCGAATTCCGCGGCAAAAATCAGAACTATTTCGTGACCCAGCCCGACAAAATTAAAAATATTTTCACGCACTTCTAGTCGTTCGCCGACAATTATTTCGATACCATATTCTTCCATGAATTCGCGCTTTAACGCGTCTGCGGCCAGTTCGCCAAATTCGACCCCGCCACCGGATAGGCGATAAAACTTGCGGTTGTTTGCGTGATCGGTAAGCTCGTTAACAAAATCGCGGCCGTCCGGGTGCTTTATTTGCGCAAGCGCAAGGGTGCGAATATGTTTTTTCTCTGACATTTTTTCTCCTTGGGATGAGAAAACTTTAGCATAGGTTTTTGTAATTGCCAGATTTATTTGACTTTTTGGGTTGGGTCAGATATAATAATCGGGTATCAGAATTAACATCCACGGCGGAGAGCCGAATTTTTTCCATAATTTACGAACATCGCGTGCTTTCCGCTGTGAAAAGTTTGAAGGGAAGTCAGATGAAAAATTTAAGCGCAGGTATAGATTTCGGAACAACTAATTCAGTCGCCGGATTGTCCAATGATGGCGATGTGTCTTTGATAGCATTGGAACAAAAACATATTGATATTCCAACTGCGATATTCTTTTCAAAATCCAAAAACAATAAAAAAATACTATTTGGTCGCCAGGCAGTTACCAATTATCTGAATAATGAT
This sequence comes from Alphaproteobacteria bacterium, assembly GCA_031555055.1. GTDB lineage: Bacteria > Pseudomonadota > Alphaproteobacteria > Rs-D84 > Rs-D84 > JAFGMC01. The sequence goes on from JAVBUT010000004.1 coordinate 28,371, forward strand.
GATGAAGAAAATCGTTTGATGCGGTCGTTGAAGCGTGTGCTGGGGACGCCCCTAATGAAATCGGGGACGACTGTGTACGGTCAAAGTATGATGTTCAAAGATATAATAAATCTGTTCATGGTTCATATTAAAAACAAAATTGATATGGCGGCCGCCGCCGATGTTGAAAATATTGTTATGGGTCGGCCAGTACATTTTCGTGATGGTGATCCATTGGGTGACGCGGCAGCGCAAAATGAGTTGGGCCAGATTGCAAAAAGTGCAGGGTTTAAAAACGTCTTGTTCCAATACGAGCCGGTTGCGGCCGCATTCGCGCACGAGGCGAATCTGCAATCAGAAACACTTGCCGCAGTAATTGATATTGGTGGCGGTACAAGTGACTTTACAATTCTGCGTTTGGGTGGTGCGAACCGCAATCGTGCCGACCGAACAGATGATATTCTGGCGAATTCTGGTGTGCGAATTGGTGGGAATGATTTTGATAAACAATTGGCACTGGATTCATTTATGCCGGAATTTGGGATGGGTACAACACATCGTGGCGCGCATGGTAAAATTCTGAACGTACCAAATACGCACTATTTTGATTTGTCAGAATGGTCGAAAATTAATTCACTGTATACGTATAAAAATATAAACATGGTGCGCGGGATTTTGATTGAGTCGTTGGCGCCCGAAAAATACGGACGATTGCTGGAAATTATAACGCATGGATTTGGACACAATATTTTGGGACGGGTCGAAGATGCAAAAATCAATTTAACTGAACGCGATAAAGTTGAAACAGTTCTGAGCTTTATGACGGACGCGCCAAGGATTATAACAACGCGTGATAAGTTCGAAAAATCAATCGCCAGCGCCACCGAAAAAGTTCGCAAAACCGCCGCCGAATGTGCGGCCATGGCCGGGGTAAATCCAACCGATGTCCAATTAATAATTCTGACCGGTGGTTCAACCGAAATTCCATATGTCTGCGAAACACTGTGCGGTGTTTTTCCAAATGCAAAAGTTTCAGGCGACAACAAACTGTCCAGTGTTGGTATGGGCCTGGCATTTGATGCATCGCGACGATTTTTATGATGCGGTATTAAAAGATTCCTATCGCGGATTCGTTTGTGTTTTTTTATAGTTGCATTGGTATGCTATTTTTTTTAGAATTACACGCGATAGGGAATCAAAGTCTTATGAGAGAAGGTCGTTTTATCCTTGGTTTTTTTGGGTTGGTTTTTCTTACAGTGCTGCCGTCGGTCGCGCTGGCTGTGGATTGTGCCGCTGGTAAATATTGGGACGGTACAGGATGCGCCACATGCACCAGGGGATATTATTGCACCGGTTTTTCGAATGTGACGGACCCAGCCGTTGGGCATGGATTGACCGAATGCCCGCCGGATTATACCGATGGGGACCCCGGCGCGACAAACAAAAACCAATGCATGATAACCACGCCGCCCGGATACTATACCATGGGGTATGGATTGCTGGTATGTTTTGAATTGGGTTATAACTGTTTGGGCAACATACGTGTGAAGTGGGGCAGTGCCGGCGGATATGCGTTTTGTCCGGTAAAGGAATATTCGGACGTGTCGGGCGCAGTAGCATGCAAAATGTGTCCCGAAGGTTATCAAAGCAGTACCACAACCGGTAAAAAAACAATAAACCTGTGCCAGGCAAACACTGTGGCCGGAAAGTATATTGCAACTCCTTTTGATATAGAAGGGACCACATGTCCCGAGGGATCGTACTGCACTGGTGGGGTCAAGGTTAATTATGGTGAAATCGGTGGAATATCCGCATGTCCCGAAGGATATGCCGATGGCGCCAGCGGTCGAACCGCAATCGGACAATGCGCGATGAAATTGCCCGAGGGGTACTATATAAAAACGGCCAAAGATTCTGTGCCGACAAAGTGCACCGAACCTGGATATTCTTGTCCGGGCAGCGTGGTGAATTATAGTTCGGTCGGGGGCCAGGTTATATGTTCCGGCGCCACTTATTCCGGTATACCCGGCGCGTCGGCTTGTTCGAATTGTCCGGACGGCTATAACGCCAACACCACCGCTGGCAAGGGCCTGATAACAGATTGCCAAATAAACGTTACGGCCGGAAAATATGTCGCCGATGCGACCAGTTCAACATTGACTGTTTGTCCGGCGGGATATTACTGTCCTGTGAATAAATTAAATTATGGCAGTGCGAATACGCCGACAGCATGTCCGTCCGGCTATACTTTCGGAACGCCAGGCGCGGATGATGTCAGCAAGTGCAGCATCAAAACATCCGCCGGAAAATACATAGCGACCGCAAACTCAACCACAGAGACCAATTGTCCCGCCGGCAGCTATTGCCCGCCAGCAACAGTTAACTATGGCGGCACCGGTTCTATACTCGCGTGTCCTGGCGACTATAACGATGGCGCGGCAGGCCTGTCGAACATCACCGATTGCAAAATACAGACAAGCAATGGAAAATATATCGCGGCGTCAAACGATCTGACTGAAACCGACTGTCCGGCCGGGTATTATTGCCAAAGCCAGTCGATACAATTCGGTGGTTTCAGCACGCTGACGCCATGTACAGGCGCAACGTATTCGTCATCCGGGGCCGCATCGTGCGCGGTTTGTCCAACAGGGTATGTCGCAAATACAGACGAAGGTAAAACAGCCATATCACAATGCCAATTTCAAACAACGTACGGGTATATGATTGAAAATCCCGGTGATACGTTTGAAACTGCGTGTGCGGTTGCGTCTGACTGTCCGGCCACGCTGGTCAACTATGGGCATTCCAACAGCGTCACCCAGTGTACAGGCGGATTTTACCTGTCCGGTGGAAATTGCGTTTCGTGTCCGACGGGATACAAGGATGAAGATTCTGTAAATAAAACAGCAATAACGCAATGTGCGAAAAAAGTAACCGCGGGGTATTATATTAGGACCGCAAATTCTGATGTGGAAACGATTTGTCCTGCGAACAGCTATTGTCCTGGTGCGCTGATCACGTACGGCAGCACAGGTGGGATAATAACATGCCCGACAGGATATACCAGTGGCACAACCGGTTCTGTGACTATAAACGATTGCAAGCTAAAAACCAATGGTGGAAAATATGTTCAAGTGGCGGAATCGTCCACGACTGTAAATTGTCCGGCAGGATATTACTGTCCGTCGGAATTTGTAAATTATGGCAGTGTAAATACTCCTACGCCTTGTCCGGCTGGCGAATATTCCACACTTATGGCGGCGACTTGCATTTCGTGTCCCACAGGGTACGAAGCGGGACCGCCAATAAAAACAGTTCAGACGGATTGCCAGATGAACGTCAGCCCCGGTTTTTATATTTTGAATGCCAAGGATTCTGCGCCAACACCGTGTCCGGTCGGCGAATATTGTTCAGGGGGATTGATTGCGTACAACAGCAAGGGCGGTAAGCTGGCCTGTACGGGCGCAACATATTCCGATACTTTGGGTGCGTCCGAATGCAAGCTTTGTCCGACAAGATATAATTCGAACGTGACTGCCGGCAAGACATCAATCAACCAATGTCAAACAGTGGCCAATGCCGGAAAGTATATCGCAAACGCGGGTGATACAGTCGAAACCCTGTGTACAGCCGGTCATTATTGTTCCGGCGGTCTAATAAATTTTGGCAATGTCGGAATAATCAACCAATGCATGGGTGCGACATATTCGGCCGGTGGCGCCACGAATTGCACAGTGTGTCCAACCGGGTATACGGCAAATATAGACCCAGGCAAGACATCGATTGAACAATGTCAAATTTTGGTTAACGCAACGAAATATATCGGCACGCCATACAGCGCGACCCAAACCAATTGTCCCGCCGGCAGCTATTGTCCTTTTTATGGACCTTTGAATTATGGCAGTGTCATTATGCCGACAAAATGCACTGGTGCCACCTTCTCGTTGGGCGGAACCATGGAATGTGAAGAATGCGCGGTTGGATACAGGGATGATCTTAGCGAGGGTAAGGTATCGTATACGGGCTGTAAAAAAATCACGACCCCCGGCGAATATATACAGGCTGCACGCGATCTGGTCGGAACACCGTGTCCAGCGGGAAAATATTGCCCGTCGGCAACGGTCAGTTTTAACAGTACCAACAGCTATATGGGTTGTCCTTTGGGCTATCTGGATGGTCCGATCGGTGCCGGGGCGATCACTGATTGCCAGAAACAGACAAATCCGGGAACGTATATTACAACACCCAGAAGTGTCACACTGACAAACTGTGGTGTTGGATATTATTGTCCCGCAACCTTGATAAATTATGAGAGCATAGGATCGCGATTCGCGTGCCCCGAAGGTTCAACCACGCGTGGAACCGGACTGGGCGCGGACGAGCCTGGCGACTGTGGCCACGTGCTGAGAATTGGTGCAAACAAGCTGTATCTGCGCAGTGATAAAAAAACATCGCCATCGTTGAATCTGAATTATAACGGGACGATATATTACGGGAACGCGACCACTGATCAAAGAAACGGCTTGAAACTGAATTCCGGTGGCGTGACATATTCGATCTATGACGATGGCATGTGATTTGCGACACAATAACAACACATAAAAAACGACGGTAGAATCCGTCGTTTTTTGTTTCGTTTAATTTCTAGAACCGATATGACAGGCCGATTTTCAGCATCGGAATCGCGCGCAATTTTGACACTTTGCTGGCGATCCAGTCGGATTCTTTTTGCATGTCTGCAGGGTCTATATAGAAAGCGTGCGGACCATACAGCGCCAATGATACACTGGGGTAAGAGTTTACCAAAAAGCCCAGGTCGGTCGTTATGTACAGACTGCGCCATACATTCATGTCAACACCGATGCCCAAGTATGGTGCAAAATTTTTGCTGAATCCGACGTTTCCGACCATGCTGAATCCTGGCGGCACGACATAGGTGTTGTCGCCGATCGTAACAGTTCCGCCAATGCCGACATCGCCGTGCATTTCGGAATGGTTTTTATATATTCCACCGGTTATGCGAAATACGCGTTCAAATGGGTACACGTCGATAACAGCCCCATAGGAATGATGCGAAAAATGCGCGTCACCCTGGGAAAAATCCAAGGATGTGTCGGTTTTTTTGTGAATTATGTCGTTGATCGCAGATTGCGGTATCTTTAGCGAATTCAGATAATTGAAATCGATTCTGATCGCCAGCGTGTTCAGAACATTGTTCTTGTTATCGTAAAACGGACGATATCCGACGGACGCATTGATGCCGGATGTCGCGCCGACCCCCATGTTGACAATGACGCCGCGCAGACTTTTTTCCGTGTCGGAAAAGTCCCAGGCATGCAAGGTTGTCGGAACCGCCATGGCGGCGATAAACAGTAAAGGTATTCTTTTCATAACAGGTATTTAACTATAAAAAATATGATAAATCAAATTTAAAATGAAATTCCGGGGGTGGGTGTTTTCAGCTTTAGGAGAGAGAAAAAACACATCCCCGGATGTACGTATTTTAACATACGTATCTGTTCCTATTTTTATATCAAGTTTATAAAAAAATAAATAGGTTGTTTTTCCTAGTGATAAACCTATATACTTTTGGTGTCGGGTTGGTATAATCCGATTGTCCTGTAATCAAAAATCAACAAACCAAGCAAAGGCATTTATCCATGATTAAAAATATATATGAAATGCTGCATGATGTTTGCGAACGGAATATGGACCGTATTTTTTATGTCCGTCAAAACAAAACATATGCAGACCTGTTGCGCGATGTTCAACGGCGCGCGGTAAAACTGGCGAATAAGTTCGGAATTAAAAAAGGCGATGTTGTCGCCATTCTTTCTGGGAATACGCCCGAATTTATAAACTCTTATTTTGCGGCAACCGCGATCGGCGCCCAGGTTCTGATGTTGGACACAGGTCTGGCATCGGTCGAACATGTGAACATGATGAAACGTACGAATTGTAAACTGGCACTGGCCCAGAAACAGTTCTTTGTGGACGGCGCAGCCGAAATGTACGACATAGAATCGTCTGACGACGATCAGGATGAAAAACTGTTTGTTGCCGCCGATGTTACCCGGTGTGATATCGCGATGCTGTCGTTTACATCCGGTTCGACCGGCAATCCGAAAATCGTCGGACTGACGCATGACAATATCGTGTCGCTGGGCCAGGGCGCATTGTTCTATAATGCTGTGATCAAGCCGGGATATATTTTCTATGGCTTTTTGCCGTTGTATCATATTTATGGCGTTGTCATCAATATTATCGCACCGCTGGTGCTGGAAGGTTCGCTGTTGTTGCAGCCGGTGCTGAACCCAAAGGAGTTCCTGAAAGATTTCGCACAATTCCATCCAGAAGTTATCCCGGCGGTCCCACGCGTATGGGAAGGATTTTACAAGAACATCGTCGACAATGCGAAAAAGAAGCGTGTGTACTGGCTGATGAAAACAGTTGTCGCACTGCGCGGATTCTTGCGCCTGGTTGGTCTGGGGGGATTGGTTAAAAAAGTCACCAAGCCGATCCATGACGTATTCGGTGGTAATACGCGTGTATTGATATCTGCCGGCGCGACGCTGAAACCGACGATACGCAAGTTCTTTGAAAGTTTGGGATTTGTGGTTGGCGATTGTTATGGCTTGACCGAAACAACGGGTCCCGCGAACTTTAACTTTGAATTTCCGTTACCAAATGGCGATCGTCACTATGCCGGTCCGTTGCCGGGGAACGAAATCAAAATCCACAACCCGGACGCGGACGGTATCGGCGAAGTCTGGGTGCGCGGAAATCTGGTCATGCCGGGATATGTCGGGAATGACGCTGCGAACGCCGAAGCGTTCCAGGACGGCTGGTTCAAAACCGGCGATTTGGGCGTGCTGGATTCTAAAAAACGTCTGACAATCAAAGGGCGCAAAAAACAGGTGATCGTTCTGGAAAGCGGAAAAAACGTGTATCCGGACGAACTGGAAGACCTGTATCTGCAGAACGATGACATATTGGCCGCTGCCGTTATCGAACGCGAAATTCGCGGCAAAGTCGAAGCATACGGTGTATTCCAGGTAAAACCAGGAACGTCGTTGACCAAGGTCAGTCTGTTGATCAAGGCGTCTAACCTGACAATCGCGCCATACAAATGGGTAAAGCATTTCGCGATAACTGAAAACGAACTGCCTATGACGTCTGCGAAAAAGATCAAGCATTTCGAAATCAAAGAGATGTTGGATAGGGGCGAATTCCCCAACCGCGAAGAGTAAAATTAAATATAACAACGCATTTGGCGCGATTTGGGGTGGCTCGTGTATGTTCAATACACTACGCCACCCCAAATCACGCCAACTACATCGTTCTCTTTAATTTTTACAGCCCGGTTTTTGCGTATTTGTACACTTCGCCATCATCTCCCGGCGCCATTCATCTCATATAAATTAATTTTTTAAAGGGTCCGGTTTTGGGATGTTTTTTTTGTGCTTTTTGTATTGACAAATAATTGAAAAGTGCTATGATGTAAGTGCAGATAAATAAAGAAGAGGGAACCGGTATGCTTACAAATGGATTTAGACCAACAAATTTGTTTTGGTTTATGGAATTAAAGCCTGATATGGAATATCTGGGGTTGTTGACACGCGCCAATGCTGCCAGAACCGAAGCAGGGGCCATAAGTGTTGAAATTAAAGATTTAGAGAATTATCTGATCGTTTTGGAACGTGATCCGAAAAGCACCGCCGCCGGCGCCGCGTCCGAAACGCAAGCCGATATTCATGATGCCGAGGCAAGATTGTCCATAAAAAAATCAGAAATAATGGAATTTGGGACAAAATTGTTGCATATGCGTGAAAAATACAAAACACCACGGGCACCGTTCTTGCCAAAATACAAACAACGATAAAAAACGCCCGATCGGGCGTTTTTTAGTCATATGATTTTTCTATTCGCACACTGCGACATATGGTGCCAGTGATTTGTCCGGATCAATGCGGCCGACACCGCAATCCAGGCAATTAAATTTTCTGTTTTGAGAATGTGTTTTATCCAACGGTATTTCATAATCGGCAACCGCGGATACGCGCGCCGCATACGTCAGACTGGGGAATCCGAAATACATTGCGCGTGATGATCCTGTGCATGCGGACGCGTTCGGATAACACTTTGGGTCGGTTGTTTTGGCCGGGTCCGGCACACACATCACAGCGCAAGTTTCCTGGTCCAGTACCGCTTGTTCGCAATCTGTGCACAATGTTGCCGATATTCGCAATGTTGCGCCTATGCGCCCATGTTCGGCACCACGCGACGTCGGGGTGCATTTTGATGGCATTCTGGTCGCGACCGGGTCTTCGACACATTCCCACACCAAGTCGTTGTAATTCAGTCGTGCGATCATGCCGGCAGGGCAACTGCGTTCTTGGAATGGGTCGATACACTGCCATATGTCGTCGACCATTACGGCGGACTGTTTCGATCCGCACAGCGGACGGCGCGCGTTGTCCGCGACACATTCGCCCAGGTCCGAATCCCATATCTTGTCCCCGGCACAGTTGATTTTTGTGTTGTTCGGCACGCACTGCCACTTGCCGAACCGATAGGCTTTGATCATGCCGCCGCCGCACGTTATGTCGGCGACAACAGGCGCCGCAAAGTCTGTTTCGACATCCGGGATTTCATACATGGTCATATATACCAGCTGGCCGTTGCGCAGTTTTGCTTCTTTGATAACACCAGCGGGTATCGCGCGTTTGCCGGCGGGGCCGCCACCCAGAATTACGTCATCCAAAAATATGCCAAAAGTACCCGCTGCGGGATAATACTTTTCAATAATTTCCAGCATATTGTTATATTCGCCATTCGGCAGAGGGGCTGTTGTAGTGACAACAAAACTGTATTCTGGTTTTCGTTTATTCGTAACCTCGCACTTTACGATTGCGCGGGATTCATTCATGCATACCATATACGTGGCGATTTCATATTGTTGCAGGCAAATATCTTCGAATATATAGTCCTTGATCGCGGCGGTTTGGGCCATGGCGGTGCATTCCGCAACGGATCGCAAATCGGCGCGCGCGATGGCGGTGTCTTGTTCGATATGTGCTATGTTCTGGCTGGGGCTGTCCATAAAATAATAGCCCGCCATAAACAAAAACACCAAAACCATGATAAAAATATTCACTTCTCTCTTGCCCTTTGGCAAAAGAATAGCTAATATGGCTGGGAAGTTCAATAGGAAATAACAATCATGCGCGCGATAAAAAAAATAATTATACTTTCACTTACGCTGGCGCTGGTTTCGTGCGGATTTGCGCCAATGCGGTCCGGTGAAGCACAGATCGATGTCTATGTCGCGCCGATCAGTGGTACAAACGGGATCGATTTACGAAACGCGCTGAACGCAAAATTCGGCAAGGTGGCCGCCGCATCGGCAAAATATTCGCTGGTCGTGCACTTGGATGAACCGATAACAAAATACAAGGCCATACAGTCGACCGGCGACGCCACATGGCAAGAAGTGCAGCTGCGCGCCAGCTATGTTCTGAAGGCGGGCGACAAGGAAATTGCCAAAGGTGCCGAACGTGCGTCAGAATCCTATACATTTGTGCGATATTTGGTCGCGGCGAATGCGTCTTATAACAATGCTGTGCAGAACACTACCAAAGAGCTGTCTGAAAAAATCGGGAACCGTGTAATCGCAGAGATTAATCGCAAGCAATAATGAAGTGGAAAGAATCCGATTTTAATTCCGGTATAAACGCTGTTCGCGCAGTGCTGATTTATGGCGCGGATGCCGGCCAAGTGGATGAGCTGTGCGATCGCGCAATAGAAAAATGCGAAACCACAAAAGACAATATATTCGCCGTTGATTCCAATGATCTGAAAGACAAACAAGACGCTTTGTTCGCCGAAGCGTGCAGCCAGTCCATGTTCGGTGGCCATAAAATGGTCATAGTTTCAAATGCCGGCGATTCCGATGCAAAGCTGATTGCGGAACTGGTCGAGCACCCGTCGCTGAACGCGACAGTTGTCGTCACCGCCGGCGAATTGCGCGCGGGCGGCGGGTTGCGCGCGATGTTTGAAAACGGTGATAAAATCGCTGCGCTGGCATGCTATAACGACGATGCGCGCACATTGGCCACGCTGATCCAAAAAGATATGTTCGCGGCCGGTATCACGCAAATCACGCCGGACGCAATTGCGTACATGACATCGCACTTGGGCGGGGATCGTGGTATCACGCGCAGCTTTTTAAAGAAAATCGCGCTGTATGTCGATGATAAAAAAAAGGTAGAGTTGGACGATGTTGAAAAATGTCTGCCGGATACGGGTGCGGCGGATGTGGATGAATTCTTGTTTTCGTTGACGGCGGGACATATACACCATACGATGACCGCGCTGGATCGGCTGTTTTATGATAACAGCGAACCGAACATGCTGGTCCGCATGCTGGACGGACATTTCAAGCGACTGATGATGGCGGTGGTCGAAGGCCAGATGCCGCGCTTGTTCTGGAAGGTCGCGGACAAGTTTAACATGGCTGTGAAAATTTGGCCGGAATCAGAAATAACAGGTGTCTTGGTTCGTCTGAATGAATTGGAAAAACAGCTGCGCACGACGGGAATGCCGGGCGAAATACTGTTGCGCGATTTTGCATTGAAATTATCCGTGCGCGCGGCAAAACTGTCGGTAAAAAGAAGGTATTAAAATGTTGTCATCTGTATACGCACCAAAAGATTTTAAAAGACTGCGCGTGGTCGGCGATATTGTCGCACGCTGTTTCGATCATATCGCGCCGTATGTGCGGGCCGGCGTTTCGACCGGCGAAATCGACCGTATGGTCGCGGAATTTCTAAAGGCGAATGACGCCAAGTCTTCGTCCCTGGGGTACCATGGATTTCCAAAGCACATATGCACGTCCGTCAACGATGTGATCGTTCATGGAATCCCCAGCGACGACGTGATACTAAAAGATGGCGATATCGTCAATATCGATTTGACCGCAGAACACAAAGGATTCCACGGCGATTCTTCGCGCATGTTCATGATCGGTAACGTTTCACCGCGCGCACGCGAATTGGTCCAGACGTGCCAGGACGCACTGAACAGCGCGATCGCGGTTTGCGGGCCCGGTGTGCCACTGTCAGAAATTGGCAAAACAATCGAAGCGGTTGTAAACCCGCACGGGTTTTCAATATCGCGCGACTTTGTCGGCCACGGCATTGGCAAGGTTATGCACGACGAACCGCAGATATTTCATTTCTATGACAAAAGAATGGACAAGATCAAAATGGTTCCGGGTCTGGTGTTCACGATAGAGCCGATGATAAACACCGGATCGCCGTCTTGCCGTCTGGACGCGGACGGATGGACCGCGCGCACTGTTGACGGCGGGCTGTCTGCGCAATGGGAACACACAATCGGAATTACCGAAGACGGCGCGGTCATATTCACGGAAAAAATGATCTGATTTACCGGGATGCGGGGGGGATGATTTGAACGACAAGGCTGTATCTTATGGCGCGGGTCATCGGGAAAGATTAAGGAAAAAATTCCTGGCCGGGAAACTGGCTGATTACGAGCTGGTCGAACTATTGCTGGCCTATGCTATTCCGCGATGCGATGTAAAGCCGATCGCACGCAGTCTGATGAATAAGTTCGGCGGAATCCACCATATTGTATCCGCCCCGATTGATGCGCTGACCGCAACTGTCGGGATCAAGGAAAACACCGCCGTTTTAATAAAACTGATTTATGAAATCATGATAATGTCGCATCGTGGCGGTATGGCTGATACGCCGATATTCCACGACTATCAAAGATTGTCCGATTATTGCAAAACACTGCTGACCGGCAAAACAGTCGAAGAATTTCATGTCATATACTTGGGGGCTGATTACAAACTGTTGCGCGATGATACGCACAGTGCGGGCACGATCGACTGGGCCGCGGTGTATCCGCGCGAAATACTGAAACGCGCGCTGGAATTAAATGCAAGATCGGTTGTGCTGATGCATAATCATCCGGTATCAAACACTTCGTTTTCGACCCAGGATATTGAAATAACAAACACCATTAAAAAATTGATGGCGTCGGTTGAAATCGATTTGTTTGATCATCTGTTGCTGTCGGCGAACGGGATCGTTCATTCCGCCAAGAATATGTTTTTGATAAAGTGAACTGAATCCGATTATACGCGGTTTATTTTTCCGATTTGGGCCAGCATTATTTTTATTGCACACAGATCGTTTCTTATTTCAAATAATAGTTCGTGAAAAATTTTTATTTGTTCCGCACTGTTAAGCAACTTTGCGATTTCATCAAGCGTGAATTGTTTTTGCATTTTATTCCCCCGGTTAAATCAAGACCGCCCTTTTGGCCCAATTTAGGAGAGAGAGTAAAAAGGGCGGTTGGAGGTTTCTAACTATGCTAGATAGTGCGCCTTATTTGTGCAAGCACTTATTCGGCAGCCCTCCAACCGAGGTTGGAGCTGTTTTACGCCGGGCCCGGCGCTAGCATGGGTTAGAACACCCAACAGCAATCTCTTGCTGCTCTAACATTATATCTTATATTTTTCGTATTTTCCAATAGATTATTAAAATATTAAAACAAATCAGAGACGTTGCAGATCGTGCGCAACTGACGTGATGATATAGTTTGCAATTCGTCCCCGACCAGCTTGTATACGGTGCGTACCGCCGGCGTCGGCGTATCCCACGTTTCGGACCATTCGCGCGATATTTTCGTCACCTGGAAACTGGGGGCGAGCGTAAAGCGCAGTTTTTGCAATGCGCAATCCGCGCCTTCGACGGTTCTGAATCCAGCGGGCGTTATGTCAATAAATCCGGCCGATGTGTTCAGTTCGATCTTGTATTCGTCATAGTAATGGTCTGTTCCGTTTTCAATGTGGTCGCGTGTTATGCGGTCGCGCAGGCCGTCATTGTTGATGTCGATATTCCACATGTCGCGCGATGCGATTCCCGCCCCGAATTCGTCCAGCTTGTATTCTGTTGTTGATCCAGGATTTTTCAACCCGTCGTCAAATGGATAGTTCCCGGCGTCGTGCGGCTGTGCGCGGCGCGGCGCGGATGCTTGTTCTGTTTCGATATATGGCGTGGTCTGTGTGTCTGATTTCGGTGAACGGTTTGTCATAAATGTGTACGCCATAAATCCCAGTATTAAAAACACTATGACTATCAGCACGACCAACCATGTGCCGCGTGATTTTGTTGAAGATGTTGCAACGAATTCAGCCATGTTTTATATCCTTTGTTCGGTGCCCGGTTTCCAGCCTTCGACCTGCATGATCGCGTTTACAACGCTTTGCAGTTGCGTGTCCGACAGCGTGTTCATCCGTGTGTTTACCGACATGCCGGTCAGCTGTTCCATGCGTCTGTGATACGCGGCCGTATCGTTTTCGGACGGTGGTGCGTAACGGCTGATTGCGCCGCCCACAGTCAGTGTGTTATAGCTTTTGCTTTTCAGCAATTCCTTGATCGCGTTGGCACCGGTGTATTCGTCAGGAAATACCGCGAATCCGCCCGCAGACCCGATTGCGCCCATGCGTCGCGTAAAGTCGGTATAGCGCATGTTGCCGGGATTCTTGTTTCGCCATGCGCGGGTGCCACCGCTGCGCTTGTACCGCGTGCCGTCGTGGTTGGTGTATATGACTTCATTATTCGACGCGCCGGCCATCTGTGCAGGCGCGCTCATGTTATCATTTCTGTGCGCGCCGGACGCAATGCCTGTGCCGCCGGACACTGATACCGGTATCGGTTCGATATTGCCGCCACCGGCCGCCGGCAATGCGGCGTATGGCGCGTCGTTCGGCGACATTGCGGCCATGGCCAAATCCGCCGCGCCGGAATCGTATATGTCGAATTCTTCGTACAGGTCGTTTTCGTTATACTTTTTTAATTTTGCGTTTCGTGTGTCCAATATTTTTTGGATGTCTGCGATGGAGACTTTTATCGTCTTGCATCCGCGCGCGAAAATATCGTCGCCATATATCAGGTTTACAATCGGCTTTACCGCCGCCAGAATTCCAAATATCAGGAACAGGTTGCGTATGTTCGTCGCGATGTCGGTCTTGGCGCCGCGGATCATCGATATCGCCCATCCGAACAATAACAGGCCGGCGATAAAGCTGATCGCGATCCATGTGTAATTTATGAACGCTTCAAAACTGCGTAAAATACAAGAAGGGTCTTCGAGAATAATAAACTGACTGTCCGACCCCAGCACGTTAAAGCCAGAGTTTTTTAGCAGTCTAAGAATCGTATCGGTGTTCATTCATTTATTTTTTCGATGCGGTTGTAAAAAATCCCGGGATCGAAAATTCGTCGTCATTCGCGGCGATCCCGGCCCATCCAAACAGATCGCCCATCAAGCCGGATTCTTCGCGTTTTGCCTTTTTAAACGGCAGAATATTTTTCAACTTTCCAATTTTTCCGGCGGATTCGGATTTCGGCGCTGGCGCGGATATGTCTTGGTTGGATGCAAATTCCGCGGCCAGTTTTTCCAATGTCGCGTCGGTGTCATCCATTATAACTTCGGGTTCCTGGGGCGCGATTATATTTTCCAAGCCGTGATCTTCGCGTAATGGGGCGATTTTTTCAAACAGCTTTTCCAATGTTTTTTCTTCCGGTTCCGACGGTGCGTCATCGGTCATGATGTCTGCGATCGCAATGGTTTCGGTCGTGACAGTCGGTGTTTCGGAATGCGCGTCGTGAATGGTAACTTTTTCGACAACAACGCTTTCGATTGTAACGTCGTCATTGATTTCCATTTCCGGTTCTTCTTTTTTACCGGACAGTATGGATAAAATTGGGATTATTTTTTCGGATTCCGGTGCAGCTTCTGCGACAGTATCCGTTGTAATTTCGATCTGGTCCGGTGTAATATTTTCGGCGATTGGTTCGTCAGTCTTTTTCGATTTGACGGTGGTTTTGCGGGATTTTTTCTTTGGCGCGTCAATGATTATCTGTGGTTCTGTTTCATCCAGAATGTCCAGTTCTTCGATTTCTGGCGCGGTGATCGTCATCGGTTCCGGTATTTTTACCGTCGCCAGGCCGGCATCATCAGAATCCACGGGCACGCCAAATAAAACGGTGTCCGCGGATAGGTTCAGCGCCCCGCGCACTTCGTCAAAAGCGGCGCGTATGTCCGCCGCGTCAAAGATTTCATTCCCAGAAATATAGATGATCTTGGTCTTCATAAAGCTCCCCCCGGATACTGCCGGATCATTATATCACATTTTGCCATTGAACGCATATAAAAAATAATATAAAATGCATAATATGACAGAATTAAAACAGCAAATATTGAAAGAGCTGAACGCGCTGGAAGACGCAGTGTTGAAACTGCGCGGTGTTGCGGCGGTCGCCGGAAAACAAACCGATCTGGAAGTAGCGATCTTGACCGAACAAGTGCGGGCATTGCGTGAAAAAAATGATACAGCCGCAAAAATGGTCGACAAGTCCATATCAATATTAAAAAAACTGTAGTGGGCGAATTATATTCGCCTTGGGGCGTGTGTGTACGCCTCTACAAAAATTGGAAGTATAATGAGCGTCGTATCAATACCAATTGTTAACAAAAGCTATTCCATGGGATGTGAAGACGGCCAAGAAGCGCGTCTGATCGAACTGGGGAAAATGGTGGATGCGCGCGCGCGCGAAATTCTGGACAAGATCGGACCGCTGCCGGAAAATTCGCTGTTGGCGACGCTGTGCATTGTCTTGGCGGACGAGGTTAATTCCCGCCCCCGCGTCAGCGATGAAGGCGAATTAAAAGAAATACTGGCCAGAATCCGCCAGATTAAAAACAAGATTGGTTAAAATCCCGCGAACGCGGGATTTTTTTTGACTTTCGCTTTTGGTAAAGCTTTCGAATGTATATAGAAAACTATTGATTATTGGACATAATTCAATTAAAATTACGCATGCATTGATGTAATTTTATTACATGGCATGGAGATGTGGCAACGTTTGTTGTTTTTCAATTTCCAGCCGCATAAAAACCCGGTGGCTTTTTTATTTTATGAAAATAGGGGATCCAATTGATATACAGAATCATATTGGTGTTAATCATTAATATTCTTGGCGCTTCGTCCGTTTATGCGAACGATTTTACAATCCAGAATATCGGCACCGCACTGCAGGTAATTGTTCCTGCATACGCGGCCGGTATGGCGATGCAGGAAGAAGGATGGCAAGGCGTGCTGGAATTTTCTGGATCATTTGCCGGCACCATGGCGACAGTGGAAATTTTAAAAGAAACGACACATGAAACCCGGCCTAATGGTGCCGACGACAAATCATTCCCCAGCGGGCATGCCGCTGCTGCGTTTTCCGGCGCAACGTTCATTCACGCCAGATATGGTTGGAAGCGGGCGCTGGTGCCGTATGCCGCCGCTACATTCGTGGCGTATTCCCGTGTGCAAAGCGGATGGCATTATACCCATGACGTTGTTGCCAGCGCGATAATCGCGGCCGCATGGAGCTTTTTAATCACAACAAAATATAAACCACCGATTACGGTTTCTGCCGATACTTCGGGATTCATGGTATCCGGCAGGGTTCAGTTTTAATGATAGATTCCGATATTTCTAGGTGCGCATTTTTGTGCGAGAGAAAATAAAACCCTCCCCGTTTTTTGGCGGTGCAAAAAAACACCCCTCCGTCAGAGGGGAATTTATCTGGTGGCCTTGATCGGCCCCGGCCTGGCCCCACCCACGAAAATTTTCAATTTCCGTGGGGCCCGTGGTGCCGGGGTGACAACAAATTGCTGACGCAATTTATTTCCACAACTGCGTTGTGTAAATATTCCGATCAATTCCTATTTCAGAAACAAAAAACCACCGCAAGGGTGGTTTTTTATTTCTGGTGGCCTTGATCGGAATGTTCGCCTGCGCTGTGCGCACCGTGGCTAAACGCCACTGGCTCACCATTCCCAGTGTTTCACTGCGCCGCTGGCATATGCGGCTTGTGAAACTTTGCTCTTATGCGAACCGATCGGTTCGATTGCATATTCTAAACCACAAAAATAAAAGAATGACCCAAAAAGGGTCATTCTTTTATTTCTGGTGGCCTTGATCGGAATCGAACCGATACTCCTTTCAGAACTTGATTTTGAGTCAAGCGCGTCTACCAGTTCCGCCACAAGGCCAGAACAGGAATCAGTTTTAAGTTATCAGAAATCAGTATTATAAAATCTGATTCCTGGTTCCTGATTCCTTGTTTACTTTTTCTTTGCTGCGACTTTTTTAACCAAGCGTGCGCTGCGTGCCGGTTTGCGGACAGGTTTCGCAGCCGGTTTTGCCGGTTTGCCCTGTTTCTTGTCGATCGCTTTTTTAACGGCGGCCATTTCCGGCGTCAGACGGGAAATAGGCTTTGCCATTACATAGGCGTCCAAACCGCCGTGCTTGGTCAATGTGCGCAGACCACTGGTCGAAATGCGCAGTGAGAAATCGCGTCCCAAAATATCGCTGTGGAACTTTAAAATCTGCAAATTCGGCAGAAAAGTGCGCTTTGTGCGGCGATGAGAGTGGGATACGTTCATCCCAACCTGGGTTTTTTTACCTGTAACCTTACATACACGTGGCATAGTATAATCCTTTAATTGCTGGCATAATCTATAATAAAAAAGATTGAAAGTCAAGAAATAATAACTATATCGGGTGAAAAAGAGGTGTGAATATGAACCCAGACGAAATGCAGGAAACGCCAGAGCAGGCAATCGCGAAATACACAACTGACTTTACAAAACTGGCTGCGGACGGCAAACTGGACCCTGTGATTGGGCGCGATGAAGAAATCCGCCGCACGATCCAGGTCTTGTCGCGCAGAACCAAAAACAACCCGGTTCTGATCGGCAACCCCGGTGTTGGTAAAACCGCGATCGTCGAAGGACTGGCCAATCGTATCATATCGGGTGACGTGCCGGAAAATCTGTTAAAGAAAAAACTGTTGTCGCTGGATATGGGTGCGCTGATGGCGGGCGCGATGTTCCGCGGACAATTCGAAGGACGTTTAAAAGCAATACTGAAAGCGGTCAAGGATTCCGACGGCCAGATTATCTTATTCATCGACGAACTGCATACTATGGTCGGGGCAGGCAAGGGCGAAGGGTCCATGGATGCCGGCAACTTGCTGAAACCGATGCTGGCGCGCGGAGAGCTGCACTGTCTGGGGGCGACAACGCTGGACGAATATCGCCAGTATATCGAAAAAGACCCGGCATTGGCGCGACGCTTTCAGCCCGTCTATGTCGATGAACCGACTGTGGATGATTCAATATCAATTCTGCGCGGGTTAAAGGAAAAATACGAAGGACATCACGGCGTGCGTATAGCCGACGCCGCGATTGTGGCCGCTGTGCGATTGTCTGACCGCTATATCACGGACCGATTTCTGCCGGACAAGGCAATCGACCTGATGGACGAAGCCGCCGCGCGTGTTCGTATCGAAATCGCTTCAAAGCCGGAAAAACTTGATGAAGTCGACCGCCAGCTGATGCAATTAAAAATAGAGCACCAGGCGCTGAAAAAAGAAAAAGACGAATAATCAAAAAAACGCCTGAAAGACTTGGAAAAATTAATTGAAAAATATGATGCCGAATCAAAAAATCTGACTGGGCACTGGCGCGATGAACAAAAGAAAATGCACGGGCTGTCTGACGCAATGGCTGCACTGGACGCGGCCAAGGCCGAAGTAGCAATCGCAATGCGAAACGGCGATTTTGAAAAAGCATCCGCGCTGCAGTATGGAAAAATCCCAGAACTGGAATCGGATATACAAAAGCTGAACACGGAATCGCGCGAATATAAAACCGTATTGCCGGAACATATCGCAGCCGTAGTGTCCAAATGGACCGGTGTGCCGGCGGACAAGCTAAGTACCGAAGAACAATCAAAGCTGATGAATATCGAAGACGAACTGCGCAAACGCGTCGTAGGCCAGGATCACGCACTGAACATTATCGCGCGCGCCATACGTCGTTCACGCGCCGGATTGTCTGATCCGCGCCGGCCGTCGGGATCATTCATGTTTCTGGGGCCGACGGGCGTTGGAAAAACCGAAGTGGCCAAGGCCCTGGCGGAATATCTGTTCAACGATGACGCCGCCATGACGCGTATCGATATGTCCGAATATATGGAACCGCATTCCGTCGCGCGCCTGATTGGCTCGCCCCCGGGTTATGTCGGGTATGAAGCGGGTGGGGCGCTGACCGAAAGCGTGCGCCGGCGTCCGTACCAGGTTTTGCTGTTCGACGAAATCGAAAAGGCGCATCCGGATGTGTTCAATGTGTTTTTGCAGATTCTGGATGATGGTCGTCTGACAGACGGCCAGGGCCGTGTTGTGAACTTTACAAACACGATCATAATCATGACCAGCAATATCGGCGATATGGATAAAGTGCGCAAACATTTCCGCCCGGAATTCATAAACCGAATTGATGAAATCATATTCTTTGATCAATTGGGCAAAAATGTTATGGACGACATTGTAAAAATCCAGCTGCGCGGTTTGGAAAAACGTCTGGGCGAACGTCGCATAAATCTGCACGTGTCGGACAAGGCGATCGCATGGCTGGGCGAGCATGGATATGATCCGGTGTACGGTGCGCGACCGCTGCGCCGTCTGATCACGACCGAAGTCGAAGATAAAATCGCGGACCTGATTCTGACCGGCCGCGTGACAGACGGCACAACCGTCGGCGTGGATGTCAAAGGAAAGAATTTGGTTGTGGAATAAAAAAATTAAATATAACGGCGAATCTGGCGCGATTTATGGTGGCTCATGTACGTCTTGTACACTACGCCACCATAAATCGCGCCATCTACACCGTTCTTTTTAATTTTTACATCCAAGATTCAAAGAATTGTTTTTTTATAAACCACGATCTTATTTGTTTATACGAATTGTTTCTGCAGTACATGCCTCTTGCCGTCATACCGGCGAACGCCGGTATCCAGTAGTTTTAATTTTATATAAGATGATAAATACAAGGTCTTGAAACTTTATACTTCTGGACCCCGTCGTTCGACGGGGTGACGACAGGGGTGAAATGTTTTTATTTATTACAAAATACGAATATATTTTATTCAAAATACAAATTTTGGGAAACAGATTTTTTATTTTATCTTGTTGTCCGTTATTTTGTATTTGGTGTTGGGGTGCTTGTCCAGCAGCAGCTTGTCCGGGCCCAGCCGTACCGTTTTGCCGTCGTGCATTGACAGTATCAATTCGGTTCCTTTTTCCATGGCGTCCTTGATATTCGGCCCCAGATCGCGACCGTCTGGCAAAAACACTTTGCATACTTTTTTATCGTTACCTGTTCCGGTTGTTTCATATCCAGCAATCGCGAATATTTTGTCATTGAAAAACATAACAGGTTCTTCGGTCAGCAGAAAATTGTGCGCAACCAATTTATTGTTTATGCGGATATTCGTATATTTATTGAAGCTGTGCGTATCGCGGATATGATCGGTTTCAATCCTTACCAGATTAACCGGGTCGTTTGAGTTATCATAAAACAGTTTTGCATCCAGTTCTGGTAGCGGCTGTTCAGACTGATGTGCGGTTGGCTTTGGCGATTGCGGTAATTCTTGCGCCTGTTTTTTTGTAGAGTGTGATAATTTCTTGGGTGCGGCGGCGTACAGTCTTCGCCTGGGGGTCACAGGTTCGGAATCTGGCGCTTCCTTATCTTGTTCTGGTTTTGTTCCGGTCACGCGCGCCGCGGCGGAAACAAGAGAAGTATCATCAAGTTGCATCAATGGAATTTTATCAATACCGGCATCCGTTACAATAAATGTAGAATCCAGAAATGTATACGAATAAAGTCTGGTCGCATATCTCAGTGCACCGTCCATGTCTGTTATTTTTATTGGTCGGCCCAGTTCAAAGAAAAATTTTGTGGGCAGTCTGTCCGCGCCAAACGGACGCAGGAGTATCCGATCGCCTTTGCGATTGAAGTGCAGTTCATACGCGCCCAATCCGCCGGGTGTCATCGAATTCCCATTCTTGTAATCCACAGCGTAAAATGACACTCGTCCAGTTTTACTATGCTTGCGCAGGATTGCGAATTCGTCGCGCAAAGATATCATAACTACGTCGTATTTGGCGACGCCGGCCCCGGTTCCGGCCACCCTGCTTAACAAACCTTTTTTATTGCGAAAATAAACGTAATAATTTTTGTCGATTTGCTTTGACACCAATGGCATGTCCAGGGTTTCGACAGGAAAGTCTTTGTTAATTTCTGATGTGGTCATAACAGCCTCCCTTGAGACTTTTTTATATTTCGCTCTCTGTGTAAGTTAAAGCTCTTTATTTTTTCTTTTTTTCTTTAAATTGAATATCGCGCAGCTTTTTATATTCACCGTCCAGTTTTACCAGTTCGGCGTCTGTGCCACGTTCGACAATTTGCCCATCCTTGATCACACAGATCAGGTCGGCATCCAATATGGTTGATAATCTGTGCGCGATAACGAATGTCGTGCGGCCACGCATCAGGTCGCGCAATGCGGCCTGGATCAGCTTTTCACTGTTTGTGTCCAGCGCCGATGTTGCTTCATCCAATAACAATATAGGCGCGTCTTTCAATATCGCGCGCGCGATTGCGATGCGCTGTTTTTGGCCACCAGACAGCAATGATCCGCGTTCGCCGACATTGTTATTATATTTTTTTGGGAACTTTATGATAAACTCATGCGCGTTGGCAGCGCGTGCAGCGGCTTCGACTTGCTCTTTGGTTGCATTTGGCGCGCCGTATTTTATGTTGTCGGCGATCGTGCCATTGAACAGAAAAACATCCTGGGAAACTTCGGCGATATTCCGGCGCAATGAGGCCAGCGTATATTTCTTGATATTGGTACCATTTATATCAACATGCCCATGCTGGGGGTCATAAAATCTTTCCAACAGGTTGAACATTGTGGTCTTGCCGCCGCCGGATGGCCCGACCAGCGCGCATACCGCGCCCGCAGGAACCGTCAGGTTGACATCGCGCAGGACCGGTTCGTCCGGATTATACGCAAATATAATACTGTCGAATTCTATGGACATTTTGCCACGTTTAAGTTCTTTTGCGTTTGGCGCGTCAACGATGTCCGGCTTGCTGTCCAGGAAATCAAACAAGACTTCGGCCGCCAGCAATCCGTGCTGGACCGTATTCCCAGTGCCGGTGATGTTTTTTGCAGGCTTGTACGCCGCGGTCAGCGCCAACAAGAACGCCACAAAGTCACCCATGGAAATCGTGCCGTTGATAATAAATGTACCGCCAACGACCAGCGCCATCGCCAAGCCGATCGAAATCATGATTTCCAGCAACGGCGACTGTAATGCGCCTGCCTGGGTGTTCTTATAAGAATTGCGTACAGAATCACCCAGAACGCGCCCGAATTTTTCCGTCTCGGACCCTTCGGTCGCAAATGCCTGGATGGTTTTTATTCCGTGCAGAGTTTGGTTTAAGTGCTGGGATACACTGTTGGCAATGCCAAAGGACTCGCGTGACAGACGACGCTTTTTCCGCATGATCAGAACCATCGGAACCATTATCGCCGGCACCAGGAATAACAGAACCGCGCACATCTGGGGCGCATAATAAATCATAATGCCCAACGTGATGATCAGTGTCGCGATATTCTGGACTACGTCAATAATCGTGTTGGTAACCAGGGACAGTACGGCGTTCGCCTGGACCGTGAAATAGTTCAAATTTTTGCCGATGCCGTCGCCATAGAACTTTGACACATTCATATGGACCATGTGTTCATAAATACGCTTTTGCAGGCCGGCGTGCGCGGACAGCCCCGCCTTGGCCATGGTCAAAGATTTTGCATAGCTGAAAATACCTTTGGCGCCGAACGCCGCGATAATCTGCAGCCCCAGCATGTACATGGAATGTATGTTCTTTTCGATGAATGTGCGATCGACAACCTTTTGTACGATTGTGATTGTGTATCCTTCGGCGCCCGCGGCGGCGATGGTGCACAAAACCCCCGCCAGCAGCCATTTCCAATAAGGTTTGCCGATTTCGCGCCAAATACGGCCATACAGCGACCATTTGATACGCGCATTTTTTTCATCGCCCCGAAACAGGGATTTAATCTTTTTGGATATTTTCTTAAACATGGTGATTATTATAAGCAGTCAATAGTAATTAGTCAATAGTCGATAGTGGGTTAGTGCATAGTTGGTTAAAAAGCACAGAACTAATACCCCCCCCTTGAGCTCAGTTCTAATTACTCCCCCCTTGAGGGGGAGTCGGCGCGCGAGTTTGCGTGCCGGTGGGGGGGGTATAGTTTCAAATTATAATTATCCCCCCCCCACCGCATCGCTGCGATAACAGCAGCTCTGCGACTCCCCCTCAAGGGGGGAGTAATTAGACCCCAGTTTTATAGTGGAACTAATCGTTTTTCATTTGACATTTGTTACAAATATGTATAGAATTCGTTCACTTTGGGGATATAGCTCAGTTGGTAGAGCGCCTGCTTTGCAAGCAGGATGTCGCAGGTTCGAGTCCTGTTATCTCCACCACCAATTTTCGTTATCGGCGGTGCCGATTAAGAAAATTGAGTGCCCACCGAAGCCCGCAGGGCGAAGGTCGGGCGGATCAATAAATACAAATACAAACGGTAAAGGGGGTGACAAACCCATGGTAAAAGTTCTTGTACGTGATAACAACGTAGAACAGGCATTGCGCGTTGCAAAACGTAAATCGCAAAAAGAAGGCCTGTACCGCGAAAGCAAGGAACGTCAGTATTTCGAAAAACCGACGACCCGCCGCAAGCGTCTGAAAGAAGAAGCCGTGCGTAATGAAAAAAAACGCCAATCTAAACAAAGAATGGTTTTTGGTTTCTAAATAAATAACCACCCAATTGGGTGGTTATTTATTTTTGGATTTCCAAATTCTTGGCTAATTCTATATATCTGGCCTCTATACTGTCGCGTTCAAAACGATACAGGAATTTAGAGTATTCGGCCGGATTTTTAACATTCAGCTTTCCAGCGAACATCGGTTTATCTTTCAGGCTGGAATAATTATTGCTGAACCCAAATTTTTTATCCAACTGCTTGTTAGATGCCAAATAATCGCCACTGTACGCCATATATGCGCCTATTCTGGCGTTCAATGTGGAATCGTTCAATGCATCAACGGCGGCCTTTTGCTTTGGTGTCAGACTGGTCCCGGGGGTATAGGTCAAATGGTTGGGCCCCATACAGCCGGCAAATAAAACCATGTTTGCTGCAATAGTTAAAAATACTGTCTTGATGTTGTTTTTGTTCATTTTTTATCCTTGTTTAATTGAAATATAGTCCAAAAAGATGATTTTGTCAAGTTTTTTTACCTTGTTATTTTTTTTCAAATGTTTTAAATTCTGGGCTATGAGTTTGTAGGGGCGCATATTTGCGCCCAAAATTACCTGGGCGCAAATATGCGCCTCCTACGGGTTTTCGAGGCAAGTTGGAAAATTATGGCGAAAGAAGTTAAAGAAATTGTTGAGAATATTGATAACCAGCAGCTGGCCGATGCGCTGTCGGAACGGTACCTGTCGTACGCAGTATCGACGATTGTCGCGCGTGCATTGCCGGATGTGCGCGACGGGCTAAAGCCTGTGCATCGCCGTATACTTTATTCCATGCTGCGCCAGAAATTATCCCCGACCGCCGCGTTCCGCAAATGCGCAACCGTGGTCGGCGACGTGCTGGGGCACTATCACCCCCACGGCGACAGCAGTGTTTACGACGCAATGGTTCGTCTGGCCCAGGATTTTTCCGTTCGATATCCGTTGGTTGACGGCCAGGGCAACTTTGGTAATATCGACGGCGACCCCCAGGCAGCGTATCGTTACACCGAATCCAAAATGACCGAGGCCGCCATGTTAATCATGGAAGGCCTGGACGAAGACAGCGTCGACATGATGCCGAATTTTGACGGCACTACGCTGGAACCGACTGTTATGCCAGGCGCATTTCCGAACCTGTTGGCGAATGGCGGCATGGGTATCGCCGTCGGTATGGCGACGAATATTCCAACGCACAATGTCGCGGAAATCTGTGACGCATTGAACATGGTTATTGACAGGCCGGACGCCACCACCGCCCAGATCATGAAAAAGCTGGTCGGTCCGGATTTCCCGACCGGCGGCGTGCTGATTGATGACTTTGACACTATTGTAAAAAACTATGACACTGGTCGCGGCGCATTCCGCATCCGCGCAAAATGGGAAGTCGAAAAACTGGACCGCGGTGCAGAACAGGTCGTTATCACGGAAATCCCGTACGGCATTGTAAAGTCGCGCCTGGTCGAACAAATCGCCAGCCTGATCGACGCCAAGAAATTGCCGCTGGTCGATGACATTGTCGACGAATCCACGACGGATGTTCGTATCGTCATTACGCCAAAGTCCCGCAATGTGCCGGCTGATAAAATGATGGCGCACTTGTTCGCGATGACGGATTTGGAATCGCGATTCAATATGAACTTTAACGTGATTGATTCTGCTGGGGTTCCGCGCGTGATGAAAATCGGTGAGGTTTTGGGCGAATTTATCGCGCACCAGAAAATCGTCTTGCGCCGCCGCACATCATGGCGTCTGGGCAATATCGCGCGCCGGTTGGAAATCTTGGGCGGTATGCTGATCGTGTATCTGAATCTGGATCGCGTGATCGAAATTATCAGAACCGAAGACGATGCCAAAGCAGTCTTGATTGCGGAATTTAACCTGACTGAAATCCAAGTCGAAGCGATCCTGAACACGCGTCTGCGTCAATTGCGTAAACTGGAAGAAATGGAAATCCGTCGCGAAGATAAAGAACTGCGGGCGGAACAAAAAAAGCTGCAAGAATTATTGGCCAGCGAATCCGCGCAATGCGATCAGTTAAAGGCTTGGTTCGCGGATATCAAAAAGACATATGACAAGAAAACCACGTTGGGGCGTCGTCGCACCGTTTGGGATCATGCAGTGGAAGATATCGTCGTCGATGCGGATGAATTTATCGAAAAAGAACCAATGACGATCATACTGTCCACAATGGGATGGATTCGTGCGGCCAAAGGCCACCTGGATTTGTCGGGCCTGGATGTGAAATTCAAAGAAGGCGACGAACTGCAATCCGCTTTCCACGCAATGAGTACGGACAAGATAAACCTGTTCGCGTCGGGCGGAAAAATGTTCACTTTGTCTGCGGTTGACCTGCCTTCGGCGCGCGGATTCGGTGAGTCTGTCCGCATGATGGCTGATATTGGCGCCGGCGAAACAATCATACGCGCGTTTGTTTTGAACCAGTCCGCAAAATATCTGTTGGTTGCAAAACATGGCACGGGCTTTATTGTGTCTGGCGAAAACTGTCTGGCCCAGACAAAATCCGGCAAACAGGTTATGAACGTCGATGAAAAAAATCCGGCGGTTTTATGTGTTGATGTGACTGGTGAAAATATCGCATTGTCCGGATCGAATGATAAACTGTTGATATTCCCGGCAAATGAAATTCCGGAAATGGCGCGCGGCAAGGGCGTGATACTGCAAAAATATAACGCCGATCGTACTTATGTGATTGACGCAATGTTCTTTGATGCGGCGGACGGATTCGGTTGGACGACGGGTCGCGGCACGACCAAGTTGGATGATTGGACCCCATGGATCGGCAAGCGTGCAACCCAGGGACGCACGATACCGGTCGGATTTCCCCGGAATGGACGGTTTGGAAAGTAAAATTCTATGGACGCTTGTCGTGTTCACATCCCCTCGTGTACGTCTGTGTACACGTCGGGTCTGATGAACACTTCCAATCGTCACATATAATTTTATTTTAAAAATATTAAATATAACGTTGCGCCGGTTTCGCATAAACTGATTTTAAAATAAATAACCCGCCGGTTGGCGGATTTTGTTTATCTTGTTTTATAATACGCGTTATTATATTTTCGCATGGAAATATATATTTGGGTGGCAATCTGATTATTGCTGTAATTTAATTCTTTCGTTTGCCCATTGAAATATAACGTGATTGATGCGTCGCACCAATTTCGATCGTATTCGCCGCCATCGTTTTCCACCGCGGTTATTCGTATCCCCCGAACCGCGGTCGCAAAAGAATTCAACGGCGCATTATAAACACATGATGCGTTAAATACCCGTTTTCGTGAACTGCGTTCAATCATTACGTCATATGTCAATGTTTTGCCGAATCTTATACATTCGGGTTTGATTTTATATTGGTTTAAATATTTTTCGGTAAATGCGATTGGGCATTGTTCGGCAAGTTTGCCGATAACGGCAAAATCAAAAAAAGTTGATATTTCGATTTTCAAGTGGCTTTTCTCTTTCCAGAAGCCATCTTGAATTTCATTTATTCTTTGATTGCACAGTTTCTGCATTTCTGTATTATTTTCACCCATTTTCTGATTCAGATTTTGGATTCGGTTGGCAAGTAACTTGTTCGCATCAAATAATTCCGCGTATGTTTTCTTTTTTCGCATTTTGACTCCATTTGCTTTTGGTTAATAAAAAAACCGCCGGATGGCGGTTGATTAATCTTTAGTGAGGCATTTTAGCTTCGGTCATAACGACATGCTTGCGCAGTTTCGGGTCGTACTTGCGGAACTTCATCTTGCCCTGGGTGTTTTCAGATTTGGTGTTTTTAGCAGTTGTGTAAAAATAGCCGGTTTCTTTGTTTTCCAGCTTTACAATTTCTTTGCTACCTTTTTTTGATGCCATTTTAATCTCGTTTTGTTACTTGCTGGGCTATCTTATGACAAATTTTACTGGAAATCAAGTAATTTTTATAATAACATTCAAATCCTGGGCATATGGCGAATCCGAGTATATGAGAACGAGCTGTTATCGCGAAGTTCAAATAACTAGGAGGATACGCGAGCAAAGCGAGCGAAATTTGTAGACGCGCGTCGGTTTCCAACGAACAATTTGTTTTGTTGGAAATAAATATCTACATCATTGGGCATATGGCGGAATTGGTAGACGCACTGGATTTAGGTTCCAGCGGAGAAATCCATTAGAGTTCGAGTCTCTATATGCCCACCAAATTCTTAGGTTCATATTATGAATAGTAAAAGTTCTCATAAAAATTATTGTGAAAATTATGCCGGAACACTGCGTGATTTGGCTGTTGATATAGGGGCTATGACACATGGTGCCAGGGCGGAATTTTTTGATGCTTTGGCTGATTATGTAGAGCATCAGCATGATTCGGATTTGGCATCTGGACGCTTCAAGTATGCAAAAAAATTAAAAGAAGTTTCAAATCTTTTAAAACAGATAAAAAAATTAGAATATGACGCATGGGACATTTGCAAATCAAAAACAAATATTGTTTCCAAATAGAATCTAAAAAATAAACCGCCGTTTGGCGGTTTATTTTATTTCTTTGCGTTGCTGCGCATTTTGATAATTGTATCAGGGTCTTTGACCGTGCCGCTGCCTGGGGCGCCACGCTTGATCTTGTCAACGAATTCCATGCCGGATGTAACTTCGCCCCAAACGGTATATTGACCGTCCAGAAAACGTGAATCCCGGAAGCATATAAAGAACTGGCTGTCGGCGCTGTCGGGATCCGCCGCGCGCGCCATCGATACCGTGCCGCGCATGTGCGGCGCCTTGGAAAATTCCGCTTTTAGGTTTTTGCCGGAACCGCCCATTCCTGTGCCTGTCGGATCGCCGGTTTGGGCCATGAATCCTTCGATAACGCGGTGGAATTTAATGCCGTCATAGAAACCGGAATCGGCCAGTTCTACAATCCGGGCGACATGTTTCGGCGCCAAATCCGGGCGCAGTTTGATTGTTACCGTTCCGTCTTTCAGTTCCAGGTTTAGCATTGTGGCCTCCGTCTTGGCTGCATAAGAATTAACAGATATAAAGATTGTTGCGATTAAAACCAATAGGTTTCTAAACAGTTTCATTTTTCCCCCCGTTTTATGAAAAATTAATAAACCGGATAATTACGCGGAAATTCCGGGTTTCGTTCCAGATTTGACTTTACGCCACAGCCGACCAGTGTTCCGATCGCCGCGATGCACAGTAAAACAAGAAATATTTTTTTCATGGTGGGATTATATATCGTCCCGACGGATGTGTCAAACTCTAATCACGCGCCAGTTTGGCGGACATTTGAATCAATCATAAAATTATAATGCCGACACTTGACAAGTGCCGATCTGCAAGATATAATTTGCCAGCGTTTGAGCAGTTATGGCCCCATCGTCTAGAGGCCCAGGACACCGCCCTTTCAAGGCGAGAACACCGGTTCGAATCCGGTTGGGGCTGCCAAAAATTCAAACCGGGTTTATCCCGGTTTTAATTTTTGAAATACCCAGATTGAGCATGAGAACCGACCGGTTCGACAAGGAGTCCAAGAGCGCAACGCGCGATTGGGAGTTCGCGTACGCGAACGATACAACTGCCGCGATGCCCCCAAAGGGCGAGCGAATCCGGCTTTGCCCACCGAAGCTTTGGCGAAGGTGGGTTGGGGCTGCCAAGCATTAAATGCCCGCAATTCGTGGGTATTTTTATTGTAATTTCAATAAGTTATTATGGTTATAAAAGTTTATTTTTATATATGCATTTTTAGACCAAAAACCATGATTATAACACTACTTTACAATCATTAATGAATTGATTGTTCTATATTTTATATAGGGTTCTAAAAAACGGTCCGGGGTATCGTTATTGCCTCTCGATTTATCCTTATTTATGTTTTTTTATTTAAAGCCCCTAAACATTGACAACGTATTAATCTGTGTTAAAATAACTCCAAAATGACAGTCAAATCAAAATACGTTCCAGAAATAAAATTCTATCAATCCCCAGATGCGGGAGTATTTTTTATATTACGAGAACTTTGTCATAGAAATATCGGCGCTTTTCATTTAACAAGCGTTCCTATTCAAATGATTCAAAAATTTCCACATAAAATTATTGCATCATATTTTAAAGACACTATGCGCCGCTGCAATTATATGAAACTGGATCAAGTCTATTCATTAATGAATATCTGGAAAGATCCTGTATTTTTTAATGAAATGTATGCACAAAGTGTGGATACTGGTGTCTCATTACAAAATTCAAACTTGGACAAAGAAACAAAACAATCATTTGATAAATTAAGCAAGCTTTATAAACGCGATTTATGGGTTCCAAATTTAAAGACAACGCAAAAGCTTGCCTCTGTCCTGGATACAGAAATAAATAGCAATGACAGATTCTTTTCAAAGATGTCAGAGTTTTATGATTATAATATCAATAATCTATCTAGTATGGGCATTGCAGTAATTCCAGCAAACAACAGTGTTACCGGCGGATCAATAGCCACCCATACAATTGATCCCAAGACCAAAAATTCAAAGATGATTTTAACTTATAATTATGATGCTGACATCATTATTAATAAATTATTCAGCACGATAGTTCACGAAATAGGACATCATTATTATGCCAAACTTGGTGACTTTGATATAATAAATTTAAAGCCTGGAGAAAAAGAGCTTTGCGAGATTATTAAAGACCCTAATTATGCCTACTTGTATATAAACGAAGCGTTTTCGGTCGCATGGCAAAATATGTTCCATAATTATTTATGCGCGGTAGATAAAATAAAAGAAAAAACTAACTATTTACATTCGTATGGCATAGGAAAAATGGATCATAATAACCCTGCAATGAGTATGGTGGCTCCTATGATGTTTAATGGCAGCATTATCACATATCTTTCCGAATACATCTTTTATGATATGATGAATTCATATCAAAAGAATAAGAAACCAAATCGTGATACATGCGCTGTAAATGCCGTAGAAAAATTATATAAACAAATTCCAAATATAGCTGAACAATTTGCAAATACATTTGCAAGAGATTCTAAATAAGATTATTAAATCTTAGCATATAATCGTATTCATTTTTTATCCGGAAAAATCATACACAGATTCTCGGCAATGGCGCAGATTTCTGGTAAAAAGTTTCTAACAAAATCGCTCTGGGTTGCCAAAAATTAAACCGACCATTTGGTCGGTTTTTTGTTTGATTTGGAATTTTTAATAACAATCGCATGATTCCAGCCAGGCGCGATTGGCTGCGGCTTCATCATTTTCTGGCGCCGGTGCATCGCGTCTGGGTGTGGCACGATCGGTGGCTTTCTTTTCAGTATCAGAATCATCGGTGACAACGACGACTGTTTCAGTGACTTCGACCATCTCGGTTTTTGTGGTTTTTTGTTCTGGTTTGTTTCTGTCACATGCACTGATGACCAAGACAGCGACGGCCAATACGATAATTTGGATTTTCATGATCTCTCTCCCTTTTTTTTACTATGATTATATCGGATTCTATAAGGGCAGGGTATGGGAAGGTATTCCAGATTATGAATGTAGGGGCAGATATCATCTGCCCCTACATTGTTTATTGGATAAAAAATAGTTAGAATTGAAATTATCTATTGAGATATCCCGATAATAACCAAAGGGACCGCCGGTGTATTTCTTCCCTGTCTTATAACGTTATATACTTCGCCTTCGTAATAAGCAACACCGGACGACATATTTTGAGAAAGCTCTTTCATCGGTAAGATTTCAATTCCTACGTCAATTTTATTTCCAATATAAAAAGCCATATGTTTTACAAAAAGGTCATATGCCACGAAAGAATACTTTCCAAACTGAACTTCTATAGCAACTCGCTCTTTAACA
Organism: Alphaproteobacteria bacterium; assembly: GCA_031555055.1. Lineage (GTDB taxonomy): Bacteria > Pseudomonadota > Alphaproteobacteria > Rs-D84 > Rs-D84 > JAFGMC01. Next base: position 60,030 of record JAVBUT010000004.1, read on the forward strand.
AAATCTGTTTGATTATACGTAAATAGTGCGGTTTTTCCAGCGGCTTCGATAATTTCTTTCTGTTGTTTTGCATCTAATGTAAGAGTTTCTCGGGCTAGTTTTACATCAGCAGTTACATAATACTGGGTTCTGGATTCCTCCCACCCTTTTTCTTCCAATTGTTTTTTGAACTCATTATTCATATCAATAGGACTAAATAATATTTTTCCTGCTTTTGTTTTCTCTTTTGAAATTTTTGTTTTGCATTTTTCAGCATCGATATTTTCAATAATTGCTGTAATTTCTTTCCAAATATGAGGCAAATGTACTTGTATGTACTCCATTCCATTTAAATGCGAATATATTTCTTTTATTTTCATTAAGCTGTCCTTTTTTCTTTTATCCATTCAATGGGAAACTTGGCTGCGGTTTCATTTTTTGGGGTATGTATTGGTGTTCCGATTTTCCTTGTTTTTAGCTTTCCGTCAAGTTCTGCTTTAATTCTTTCTTTGCCTATATTGATATATTCCTGTATTTTATCCACGCCAAATGCTTTTCTATTATGGCGGACAGCGGCAATTAATGATGAAGCAACGCCGGCATATGGATCATATACAATATCATTTTCATTTGTTAAGGCGAGAACACAGCGCTCAACCAATTCGACGGGAAATTGACAGGGGTGAGGTGTTTTTTCTGGATGATTTGATTTTACATTTGGAATTTCCCAACATTCAGAAGCCCATTCGTTCGACATAAATTCCCAAAAATCAGATGGATTTTTGCCATTTGGATTACCAGACAATTGTCCCTTTTTGTGTCCCTTGTAATGTTTTTTTCCAGGATACTTTGATGGGATTCTAACGCTATCTAAATTAAATGTATAATTATCTGATTTTGTGAACCATAATATGGTTTCGTACCTTCCGGAGAATCGCTTGCTGGCATGGAGCCCATGGCCAAAGTGCCAGATCATTCTGTTCCTTAGCTTCATCCCTAGGTCCTTGAATATTTCATAATAATAAATATCCAATGGAAACACTTCTCCTTTATCAATATAATTTCCCACTTGCCAACAAATACTTCCCGTGGGGGACAATACCCGAATTAGCTCTTTTATAAGCTTTTCTTGCGTTTTTAGATATTCTTGAATTGAAACTCGCGTTTCATAAGATTTCCCGATATTATATGGAGGTGATGTGATAATTAGTTCAACAGAGTTGGACGGTAGCTTTTTTGTAAACTCCAAAGAGTCGTTTTTTTCTAAAACGATAATAGAAGAAGGTTTGTATTTATTATCAACGGATTTCATTTAATCTCTCTGCTTTTTGCGCATTATAAGCTTTATCTTTGCAAAAATAAAGAGCTAAGTAAGGTCTAAATTTTATATCTTTTGTCGCTTCGTCCGGGGTGACAAAACAGAACCTGTGCGGGTTCGTCGTCCCGAATATATGCTCGTTCAGAAATAAAAAAATGACCCTGGCGGATCATTTTCTTATTTCTGGCGGGATTGACGGGACTCGAACCCGCGGCCTTCTGCGTGACAGGCAGACGCTCTAACCAGCTGAGCTACAACCCCAGAACTGTTACCAGCCCGCCAATTCTATACTGTGTCGTTTGTAAAATCAAGCGGTTTTTTGGGTATGGTGTTGTTTTTTATTTTACCCTTTCGCGCCCCTGGGGCAAAGGGGAATTGATGACGTTAGTAGGGGCGCATATTTGCGCCCTGGGCTTATGCACAATACGCCCATACAATTTTGCCCCCCCACCGCAAACGTGGTGAGGTGCGATGGAGCGAAGTTGTAATAATTTCATAGATTTTTAAAAGATAATGGATTATAATCGGTGGGCATCAGGTGACGCTTGATGTGGAGTTTCAAATCTCCGTATGACGTTGCTTAAAGTCAAGAGCATAAAAATGCGCACTCGATAGTGTTTATACACGGTCGGGTGGTGCAAAATAAGGCTTCGGCTGAATATGCACACTATTCGTCGTAATAGATTTGAACACCCGACCGCCCTTCGTCACGGCGGTATTTTTTATAACCAAAAAGGAGAGAAAAATGTGCGAAAAGGAAGCAGGCGACAGGTATGTCGGTCAAAAATTTAAGGAGGCACGGCGTGCGCTTAACGTGTCGCGATACGATTTGGCCAGAAAGTTGGGAATAAATAAAAAAGATATATTAAGATATGAAATCGGAACGCTGAAGATTCCCGAAGATATATTGGTTGATTTGTTTTGTGGTGGGATTTTTGCTGAAATGAATGGGAAACGAATCTATAAACGATAGTTTTTTGAGTTAAAAAAAGGGCGCATATTTGCGCCCCTATCTATATCAATTTTCCGATTGCGGCCGCGGTGTCGCACATGCGGTTCGAAAATCCCCATTCGTTGTCGTACCATGCCGTGATGTGCGCCAATTTTCCGCCAATCACCTTGGTCTGGGTGCCGTCAAAGATAGAGCTGCGCGGGTCGTGCGTAAAGTCAATCGAAACCAATGGCTTTTGGTTATAGCCAAAAGTTTTTGATTCCGCCGCACGCATCGCCGCATTGATGTCCGCCAGCGTTGTTTCTTTTTCCAAATTCACAACCAGTTCGACAACCGATACGTCCGGGGTCGGAACGCGCATGGCCATGCCGTCCAGCTTGCCCGCCAGTTTCGGCAGAACCAAGCCGATCGCCTTGGCGGCGCCGGTGGATGTCGGGATCATGGACATGGCCGCGGCGCGGGCGCGGCGTGGGTCCTTGTGATTTTTATCCAGTAAAACCTGGTCGCCGGTATATGCGTGGATCGTTGTCATCCAACCGCTTAGCACGCCGAACTTTTCATCCAGTACCGACAAAACCGGCGCCAAACAATTTGTCGTGCACGACGCGTTAGAGATGATTTTGTCGTCGGCGGTCAATGTGCCTTCGTTAACGCCGAACACGATCGTCTTGTCGGCGCCGGCGGACGGTGCGGAAACCAATACGCGTTTTGCACCACAGTCCAAGTGTACCTTGGCCTTGTCTGCATCGGCGAAAACGCCAGTGCATTCCATTACGATGTCAATGCCCAGTTCGCCCCAAGGCAACTTTGTCGGGTCTTTTTCAGAAACGCATTTGATTTTTTGGTTGCCGACGATGATGTATTCGCCGTCCAGCTTGACATCCATTGGCAATTTTCCGTGAACGGAATCATATTCCAACAGGTACGCGTTCTGTTCGGCCGGGGCCAGATCGTTCACCGCAACGAATTCGATATCGTCGCGTCCTGATTCCAATGCGGCACGCAAAACCAAGCGTCCGATACGTCCAAAACCGTTTATTGCTACTTTTACTTTTGACATTTATATCCTTCCTTTGTTTTCAGTTATGACATCTTAACACCATAAGATTATAAAATAAATGGATTTTTTTGGATAAGGGTTTATAATCCGGCCATGTCAAAAAACAGTTACATTATCGCCGGCCCGACCGCGTCAGGAAAATCGGATTTCGCGCATGCGTTGGCAAAACGTATCAGCGGTGTCGTGATAAATGCCGACAGTGTTCAGATTTATCGCGGAATAGAGAATATCAGCGCCAGCCCGATGGCGGGCAATAGCCAAGAAATTGATGGTGTTCCGTACAGATTATTTTCGATACTGCCGCTGGGCGAGCAGATTAGTGTTGCGGATTATCTGGAAATGGCACGTCGCGAATATGACGATGCGATTGCCAAGGGCCAGGTGCCTATATTCGTTGGCGGCAGTGGATTTTACATAAATGCGCTGGTTAACGGAATTTCACCAATGCCAGAAGTAAGCCCAGCCAATCGTCGCCGTGCGCGCGAAATGATAAAAAATGGCGCGACGTTGCCGGACGGTTTTATCATGCAGGACCCCCAGCGTTCCGCACGCAGTTTGGAAGTGTTTTTGGAAACTGGGCGACCGTTGTCCGAATGGCAGAAACAGCCCCGGCGTGGCGCCATTGTGCCGACGCCGTTCAAGATACTGATAAATCCGTCGCGTGATGAATTGCGTGATCGTATCGCGACACGTGTCCCCCAGATGATATCGGCCGGTGCGCTGGACGAAGCGCGTGCGGTAATCGCAGCCGGATGGGATGAAAAGCGCGCAATCGGCGCATCGGAACTGTGCAAAGTGATGCGCGGTGAAGAAAATATGGACACCGCGATTGCGAACTGGGTCACGCGTACAAACCAGTATGCAAAGCGCCAGCAGACCTGGTTCCGCGGACAATACGCAGCCGATCTGGAAATAAAAAACGTCCCGACGGACCAGGACGTTGATTTGGTGATTTCCGCGTAAATTTACTTTTGCCAGTGTGATTTGTAAAATTGGTTCAGGCGTGGATTATGTGGCTGTTTTGCAACATATTCCGCCATTTTGTTTTCTTCGTGCTTTACATCACCCAGAATTTCGTGCATTACCTTATCAGTGGTCATTCTTATCGTGGTAAAGCGTACAAAATAATCGGACAAATACTTTGCGACGTCGCCGGCAAACAATTCCAGAAAAATCTTGTTCCCGTGATTGTATGCAAAGTGCTTGTTCAATGCGCCTGATATTTCAGGTGGTAGTTGAAATCCAAAACGTGATGGCAATGGATCAAAAGATATGACATCCAATAATCTGATCAACTTGTATGTTTCATCGATTATGAAGTTTGTTGTTCTGATTGATGGTTCTATGCGATGGCGCCAGTCGCCGTTGACACGGTTGATTTCCTGTTTGTCTGATAACAGGTTTAGTTCGACCAGTTTTTCCATATATGGAATATAAACATGATCAAGCAGAGCCGATATGATATCAATCTCTGGCGTGCCATATTTCTGTACGCCAAATTCCGGAGATGTGGTCGATGAACCGCAAAATTCGGCGTTGCTGATAATTCTTTGACGTTTTGGTTTTGGCGTCTTCATATTTATCCCTCTTTTATTAATCTATGTGTAAATATAGGCCAATATTTATATTTGTCAATATATTTTTTAACTTTTTATATATTTACAGTCTGCGAAAAAACGTTAATAATAACGGCATGTTTAAGCCAAACGATATTGTGAAAGTCTTGATTCCGAATGTTGCCAGTTCGGGGTATGACTATCGTTTGAACGAATCTGCGGAAATTGGCGCGTTTGTGCGCGTATCCGTCATGAACAGGCCATATGTCGGCGTGATCATCGGCGCCGGCGACAGCGGTCTGGGACCGGAAAAAATCAAGAATGTCCAAGAAGTTATCAAATGGGCGCCGGGACTGTCGGCCGCGGACATGCTGTGGATTTCAAAAATGTCAGAATGGACGATGATGCCGATGGGCGCGGTTCTGCGCCTGATTGTTAATGTCCCGGATGCGTTTTTACAGCCAAAACAGGAACAACTGTATTCCGTGGCACTGGGCGAAGATATTCGAATGACCAATGGGCGCCAGTTGGTTCTGGACGCGTTTGCGTCGAATGATAACGAACCGATGTCCGTGTCGGATATTCAAAATATCGCACATGTCAGCGCTGCGGTGGTTAACACTATGATTCGGGCGGGTGCACTGGCCGCAGTGGCGACCAGAAATCAGGAATCAGTAATCAGGGATCAGTATAATTATTTCGATACAGGTTCTGTAAAATTAAACGACGAGCAACAGCGTGCCGCGGATGAGATATCGGCAGGTTTTGGTTCCCCTCTGGAAGAGGGGTGCCCGCAGGGCGGGGTGTCGATTAAGAAATTACCAGAAAATCCTGACTTAAAAGAACGTGCAAAAGAATTGCGTAAAGCCGGCAGTCTTCCTGAAGCATTGCTGTGGCCCGAAATAAGCGGAAAAAAGATTAATGGGCTAAATTTTGACCGACAAAAAGTTATCGGAAATTATATAGTTGATTTCTTTTGCCCAACGAAAAACGTCGTAATAGAAATTGATGATGCGGCGACCCATGATTATAAGGGAAAGTATGATGAAAAACGTGATAATTTCTTAAAAAAATTAGGTTTAACAATTATTCGTTTTTCGGCAAAAGAAATTTTAAAGGAAATGAATGAGGTTGTTGAATTTTTAAAACGACACCCCGCCCTGCGGGCACCCCTCTGCCAGAGGGGAACCGATACGTTCCAGGTTTATGTTCTGGACGGTATAACCGGATCGGGCAAGACCCAGGTGTATTTTGATTCCGTCTTGCGCGCGTACCAGAATGGAAAATCGGTTTTGCTGATGATGCCGGAAATCGCGCTGACTGCGCAATTCATGCACCGATTTGAAAAACGTTTCGGCGCCAAGCCGGTTGTATGGCACAGCAATCTGACCGCGGCGCGCCGACGTGAGATTTGGCGCGGTGTGGCGCGCGGCGATATTCGCATTATTGTCGGAACGCGCAGTGCACTGTTTCTGCCGTGGCAGAATCTGGGTCTGGTTGTTGTTGATGAAGAACATGATGGATCGTACAAACAGGAAGACATGGGAAATTACCATGCGCGCGACATGGCGATACTGCGCGCGGCGATCGCAGGTTTTCCGATAGTGCTGGCCAGTGCGACGCCGTCGGCGGAAACGATGAAAAATATTCATGCGGGCAAATATAAGTGTCTGCGTCTGACTTCGCGTTTTGGTGGCGCGACATTGCCGCACGTCGAAACAATCGACATGCGCAAAGAGAAATGTGAGGAGTATAAATTGTCGCATCTCACCCCCACAGGGGGGCAGACGTGCCTCGGGCATTTGTCGCCAACATTATGCGATGCGATTGCGGAAACGCTGCATGATAAAAAACAGGTCATGCTGTTTATAAATCGTCGCGGATTCGCGCCGATCGTGCAATGCAAAAAATGCGGATGGGCCGCGCAATGCCCGGACTGCAGTGTGGGCATGGTTTATCATAAAGGAATCAGAAACCAGGAACCAGGAACCAGTAAATTATTATGCCATATCTGTGGACATACTGAACCGTTGCCGAAAAAATGTCCGGACTGTGGCGGTGAAATTTCAACGCGCGGAATGGGTCTGGAAAAAATCCAGGAAGAAGTGAACGCAAAATTTCCACATGCGAAAACGGCGTTGGTGTCATCTGACACCATGATGTCGCGCCAGGCGTTGGAACGGCTGGTGTCGCAGATGGAATCCGGTGAAATAGACATTGTCATCGGGACCCAAATTCTGGCCAAGGGACACCACTTTCCGAATCTGACGCTGGTCGGTGTCGTTGACGCGGACATGGGGCTGTTCGGATCGGATTTTCGTGCGGGTGAACATACGTTCCAACAATTGTTCCAGGTTGCCGGCCGTGCCGGACGCGGCGAACATCATGGGCGCGTCATGCTGCAGACGTATCAGCCGGAACACCCGGTTATGCGCGCGATATGCGCAGGTGACCGCGACACGTTTATGGCGAATGATATGGAATCGCGTCGGATTGCAAAAATGCCGCCGTACGGAAACCTGATCGCACTGATCGTCGAATGCGAAAAAGAAAACATCTTGCAGGAATATTGCAAAAATCTGTCGGCGGTGGCGCCCGTGCTGGCTGGTGGCAAAATCATGGGGCCGATCATGGCCCAGCTGTACCAGGTCAGAAACTGGTATCGAATGCGGTTTTTGGTGTCGGGGGACGAACGCGCAAATCTGCAGCCGGTCGTGCGCGCGTGGATCGCCAAGATAAAGCAGCCCGCCAGCGTGCGCGTAAAGATCGATGTGGCGCCGCAAAGCTTTATGTGATATACAATGTCGAAAACAGGAATAAAATCATGAAGAAAATGTTAGTCAGTCTATTATGCGCGTTTGTGCCGACACGCAGGCTGCGGCACGCGGTGCGCAATTGCTTTACATATACGTCCGGTCGCGGAAATAAAATAATCATTGTTAAAAATGGTCGCGAAAAAATATACAAAAACAAATCCGTTCCGGGTCTGGTTGTGCATATTCATGGCGACAACAATACCGTCAAAATCCATCTGCCGAATTATTTCAGCCAATGCTTTATCGATATCGACAGCAATGATGCATACGTCGAAATTGGCGAAAATGGCAAGATAAGCAAAATGAATCTTTTTATGAAATGTGGTGCGGGCCAGAAATTTAGAATCGGAAAAAAATTCGAAGTCGGTGGCATGAATGTATTTTGCGATGAAACCGCAGACATCAGTATTGGTGACGATTGTCTGTTTTCGTTCGGCATAAATATTTGGGGCACTGATGGCCACAGCATAATTGATCGCGCCACCGGAAAATTGATAAACGCGGTGTCGGGCAAATTGGTCATAGGGAATCACTGTTGGATCGGCCAGGATGTGAAAATCATGAAAAGCGCGTGTTTGCCAGACAACACCATTGTCGGCGGTGACAGCGTAGTCACCAAAAAGTTCGACGAAAGATATACTGTGATCGCGGGCAATCCGGCGCGCGTGATAAAAACAAATGTCGATTGGAATTTTTGCAACCCATACTTTTACAACAAAAAGAAATAATTATGAAATTGCTGATAAACATAATTTGTGCGATGTTTCCAAACCGGCGGACGCGGCGCATGGTGCGTACGCGACTGATGCTGTTCTTTTATTCCGGGCGCATGAACCGCACATGGAAAAAGTATCCGAATCTGGCGGACAAGTTTGTCATTTCAACAAACGGTGGTCTGGCGGACCAGTTTACCGAACTGTTCGCGATGCTGGAATTAAAGAAAAACAGATGCAAGGTTGTTTTTAATATGGCCGGATTAAAGACCAATCTGCCGGTGTCCGATCGTCTGTACGAATTTTCAGAAATTGAAAACATGTTCGGAAATCTGTCGCGCGAAATCGTTGACGGTTTGGCCCGCACGCCGTTCGAATTGCATAAATACAAAATTGACTGGAACGGGATATTGTTCGCAAACCTGCCGCGTGAAATCAAAGATAACTGTAACATGATCGGAATCGCATTGTCGGAAATAGACGATCGTACAAAACGCTTTGCGCCGCTGTATCTGGATGGTGTCGGGGCGATACCGGCAAAGTCCGGACTGTTGGCGAAATATAAAAAGTTTTTGGAAAATGTCGAAATAGCGTATAAATTGGATCGAAAAAATTTTAAAAAGTTGTCGGAAATCCGCGGTGTTAAAAATTCAATCTGTGTGCACATCAGACGCGGCGACTATATAAATTTCTGGGGTGGGAAAACGGTGTCCGCAGAATATTTTCACAACGCAATCGCCGATGTCGTAAAACGCGCCAAATGGAAAAGCGCGACATGCTTTGTATTCAGCGACGATTGGAAATGGGCGCGCGACGCCGTTGACTATTCCGTGCCGGGCGCCGATGTGTCCGTGGACTTTGTCGCAATAAACAAGATCGATGATCCCCAGAGCGAGTTGGAGCTGATGCGCGCCTGCAAACACTTTGTTGCATCGGTCGGATTTTTTGGCCGGCTGGCCTATGCGATGTGCGACAATCGGGACAAGAAATTGATCGCCCCCAGCGATGATGATTTTGTTACTGTGTCGGTGGAAAAATAAACTTATTTCTGTTTTTGTTTCGCGGCGGATTTGATCGCCGGCCAGATTTTTTCTTCGAATTCTTTGTTACGCGCCAAACCGCGCAAATGCGGGTACTTTTGAAATATGGCGTGCGTGTCCCACAATTCTGTTACCGCGCGGCCAACTTCGGATTGCAGTTTTTGCACATCGTCCAAGTTGCGTTCGTAAAAAGCGTCCCCAGCAAGAGTCTGGATAACAGTGGCAAAATCCATATTTTTCGAAAACATATCGATCAGCCATTTTGCGACCTGTTGGCGCGCGGCGTCGTCAATCGATGTCAGTCCGTCCAACCGCAGCGAATATCCAATAGAGATCAGCCACGCATGCAGTTCCCGGTCAAACCCCAGGATGTAATAGCAAAAAACAGCACGGCGAAACTTGTCCATGTGGCTACGATAGCATATAAAAAACAAACAGGTAAAGAGGTATGAGGGTTGAAGTTTGAAGTAGGAGGTTTGAAGTAGGAGGTTTGAAGTTTGAAGTTTTAAGTCATCTCACCTCAAACTTCAAACTTCAAACCTCCTACTTCAATTAAACAACTTCTGTAACCGCACGCAGGGACCCGTCGCGCGATAACTGTACCACATGCAATTTCTTTTTCATTTCTGTGATCAGCTCGCTGCGATTATATGCCGGTTGGGTATGCAGAATACGGTCTGCGAATGCGCTGAACGCGGCCTCGGCACTTTCGGCGTGAATGGTTGTATAGAAATGATCGTGGCCCGTGCCCATCATTTCCCACAGGCTGGACGCATTGTCCGTTGAAACTTCGCCGCCGATAATAACGTCAGGCGTCATGCGCACCACCAAGTCCAGTAAACGCGCGTAATTGAAATCGTTCGTCTGTTCCGTGCGCGACAGCACAAAGTGCACGCGGTTCGCCTGGGGGACGTTGATTTCACGCGCGTCTTCGACGGTGATTACGCGGCTGTTCTGGTCGATCAGCGTCAGCATATGGTTCAAAAAAGTTGTTTTCCCAGTCGATGTTGCGCCGCTGATCAAAATTGGACTGCCGTCATTAATCGCCTGCATCAGGTTTTCATACGGATCATCGGGGCGCTTTTTACCACGCGGTTTGACTTTTAATAATTTTTTGCCCTTGGCCAGATGATATTTGCCAAAGTCGGAAATGGTCGCGCCGCCGCCGCGAATGTTCAGCGCCACGCCACCGGTGATGTCACGGTCATCGTACTGTACGTTCGGGCCCGCGATTGCCGTAAATCGGTGATTGCCCGGCAAAGTCGCGTAAACCACAGGCATGCCGTGAATCGGATCAAACGGGCGTTCGTAAATATTCGCAACCGTATGGATTAAATCAACCAAGTATTGTTTGGATAAAATTTCGGAATTATACGCAACCCATGGCACGCGCGCACCGTGCAGTCGCATCCAGACTTCGCCCGCGTGGTTTATCGCGATTTCTTCGACAAAGCTGGGCTTGTAAAATTCTTCCAGCGGGCGCAATAAAGATTCTAGAACAACGTTGCTCATATCGTTATATTCTATCATAAATCGACGCTTGAATCAAAAGGCTTTATTTGCTACAATTTAACCAAAAGGTGGGAATTATGAAGAAATTTTTAGCGCTGTGCTTGGTTCCATTGGCGTTGGCCGCATGCAACACAGGCGAAGAGGCCCCGTATAACCAGGCCGACTTTGCCCAGGGCGGGCCGGACGCGCCGATGTACAACGAACGTACCAGCACATTTATGCAACCGGACAACCAGTATTCGAACATTGATTCATACAGACCAAAGACCGAGGCTGAAAAAGAAGCCAATGACAAGCGCTGGAATACTTCGCGCATGGAAACAAGATGGCAGGAATATAAGGGCGTTATGGTCCGGGTCCAGGTTTTGCTGGGGAATACCGATATGCGCGAAATGCGTCTGCGCATAATGCAGAATGCCGATGGTGCCGACGTTGACGGTGATTACAGAACAATTCTGGCCAAGGTTGCAGATTACGAGATGAAGCGCGTATGCGGTCGTAACACGGAAAACATTGTTGTAGTATATGACCAGCCGTCATTTGACGTCATGCGTCCAACACCTTATTTTGACTATCGCGTCGAAGCCGAAGGCGCCACCATGCGCGAATACGGTTTCAGGTGTGTTTATAAATAATATAATTAAAAATGGGCGCGAATATGCGCCCATACAATTGGAAATAAAAAAAAGGTAAACTAATATGACTGATAAAATTATTAATAAAGATGTTCAAATTGATAATTGGTACCAAGAAGAATTGGCCGCAATTGAAAAAAGATTTATAAATCCTGTCACGAAAAAACCAACTAATCCAGAAGCATACAAACAAGCAATAGAAATCCTCGAACGGAATTTACAAGCCAGATTGAAAGAAAAGGCCCGTTCCACTATGGAAATGGTTGGTTTCGGATTTAATGTGCCCCAGGGAAAAGACGAAAGATAAAAACTTTTGTCGACAATTGCCATGTACGCCGCAGTTTCAGGTGTGTTTATAAGTGATTTTTGATTCCCCTTCGCTAAAGCCGAAGGGAAAATTTGCTTTTCGTAGTACATAAAGCTTTGTTTTTTATTTTACAAATACCCAGGCCGGGGTATGGGTGCGCAAATTACTGCAAATAAAACCATTTGGATGATTCCTTGTTAGGTGCAGTGCCGTCGAGAATGCTGTCTGCGGTCGCATAAATTTTTAATTTCCAAAGTAACCAAAGCAGGCGGTTGTTTTTAACAAGCAAATGAGAATGGGTATTGTCTATTTTTAAATAAAACATTCTGTTCCACAGCCTGGTTCTTTTTTACAAAATCCGCTCTTGTTTATTTATACGACTTGTTTCTGCACTACGCACATCTTGCCGTCATACCGGCGAACGCCGGTATCCAGTAGTATTAATTATAAATACAAGGTCTTGAAACTTTATACTTCTGGACCCCGTCGGACGACGGGGTGACGACCAGTGTGAAATGTTTTTATTTATTACAAAATACGAATGCGGTTTATTCAAGATATAAATTGTGGAACAGAGTGAAATAAAAATATATTAAATAATTTCCTGTAATTTTTACATACGGTATTGCTTATGGATAATGTCAATTAACCTATTTTTGATTTTTGTGTTTGCAAAACTTTTCAATAATGTTATCCTGTGTTTGAATCCAAGGAGATGTGGGTTCGGGACCTTAGAAAAGTCCATGTTCAGGACAACACCTGTCGGTGTTGCGATCTCGTTTTTAGTGTTTAAGTACACACCCGACTTTGGTCGGGGCTCTGTTGGTTATACAACAGGGTTCGCCCAAAAGCCAACGGGGGCATCTGAACATGCTTTTTCTAAAACCCCGACCGCCAAATTCTTTGGCGGTTTTCTAGTTACACGGAGTTTAGAGATGAAGAGAACACTATCTGCAATTTTTGTGGCCGCGGCGTTGTTTGGCGTGCATTTTGACGGGGCTTTTGGCTGGCCATGCCCGGAACGCATGTGTTCGTATGAGGAAGTGATTGAGAGATGTGGTGGTTGGTACCCTGATGTGGAATGTGCAATAACGGATATGCTTGAACCTGGCTGTGAAGCGCGATACGATGCTTGTAGATGTTATAATAATCTTGATCACATATTTATCTATGGAAAAGGGTGCGTATGCAGGGAGGGTAAATACAGTATATATACTGGTGGAGAGTGTTATGATTGTCCTGATGGCGGTATGGCTGATTCGGTAAATAATATACGCGGTGTAAGTGGATGTTACAAAACGGGGATCATGCATTCCGATTCAGCGCATGCAACAGTCGGTCAAATATGTTACAATACTGGTTTTGATAACAATCCTGGTTCTTATTCAAACTGTACTGTTAGTTATATTATTTCTTGTGATCCTGGGTATTATCGTCCCACGCCAACCAGTCTATCGTGTGTTCCGGTTGGTGGAAATTATTACAGCGTATCGCCATTATCGCGCGCGCTATGCCCGACATATACAAATCCATCCGGTGGTCAGTCATACGGTATTACAACCGGATCCGGAACCGGTGCGGATGCAATAACAGATTGTGCGATACCGCCAACAGAAGTTTTTAATGATGGCGTTGGGACTTACAATTATCCGGGATGTTGGTATTCGTAAAGATTGTTTCGCCCATACTCTGGTCTGCGGCCGCCTATTTTCCAATGGGAAAGGGATTTTGTTTTCCGTAGTGCGATAAAGTTTTGAGTTCTTAAATTGCGATGATGAAAATTTTTAATTTGTTGGCGGTTTTTATGACGTCGGCCTTGTCAACGATGAAACATGTTTTTGCATTGACAACGATCCCGCGTAAATTTGCAGCCGCCACAGATTTTACAGTATCGACGCCGATTGCGGCCGCATCAATGCGGATGTCCTGACCAGGCTTGGTCATTTTTGCAAACACGCCGGATTTCGTTTGTTTCTTTCTGTTTTTTCGGAACTCGATCACACGGTCCAGCATGCGGTGCGTGCCTTCGGCCGCTTCGACCGCGATTACCTGTTTATCAACAACGACGGACGCGCCAATGTCTTCGCGGCCCATGACGTGCGATACGTGTACGGCGCGGTCAATGTCGCGCTTGTCCGCGGCGGTTGGTTTTAACGTCGTCTGGACACCCGGTTTTTCAAATGCCAATTCCGGCGCCAATGTTTGTGCGGCAACCACAGTAAACCCCTTTTTTTCAAGTGCATGGATAAAAGACACGGCCATAGAATCATATCCACGCTGGTTTTTCATGACGGACAGCAGAATGCTGATCGACCAGAAATCCGGCCAAATATCGCCCAGATTTATATGCCCCAGCGCCCCGACAAAGGTCAGCTTTTTTATGCCGCGCTTTTTGCATTCGCGTGCCGCCGTGCCGCCACCGCCCAGGCGTATCACCAAGTCCGGTTTCAGCGCCGGATCATAAAACCCGTGCAGCCCTATTACAAAAACATCCCAGCCCGCGCGCCGCAATGCGTCGCGTGTCAAAAACGGCAGTTTAAGGGCGCCTGCGAACAATGCGATTTTTTTGTCGTTGTCTTTTTTCATTTGTTTAATATTACGCCGAATTCCTGCTGGAATCAAGTTGGATTTTGTGATAAAATTCAATATAGTGTAAAACAACGGGTTTAAAATAATGAAACGCATATTAAAATCATTTTTCGTTTTTCATCTTTTTTCATTTTTCATTCTTGCCGCCAACGCCGGGTATGATAACGAGCGTCTGCGCCAGGAAGTCGCAACCGGTCTGGATATCCATGTCGCAAACGTCAGCGACGGCGGTCCCGCGCATGGCGAAATGGGTCAGGAAGTCTATCAGTCCGCAAATTCCCAGGATCGGCGCGACTATTCTGTCTATATTCCAAACACGATGTATGTTCGTGGCGGCGCGGGAATGAATCTGGGGTTCTTGTCCAGCGACGCAAAGCAGGGCGATGACAGTGTCGGAATAAAGAACGGCTGGCTGGCCCAGATGGGATTGGGGTGGAATCTGTCTTCATACGTTCGCACAGAAGTTGATTTCCAGGTTGCGAAATTCGGGTTCGACGATACCGATCTGATTGCGAATTCGCGCGAAATCGGCGGCACATTGTATTTTGACTTTGCACGCCGATATGTGCGCAGCGGGGATATAACAATACGCCGAACATTCGTGCCATACATGGGGTTGGGCGCGGGCGTCGGCATGTATGACTTTGACGGCGCGAACGGTGCGGATGGCGCGTTTATTGCGCCGCGCGGCGTTCTGGGGCTGAACATAATGCTGACCGATCTGATCGGGATCGATATCGCGTATCAGTACGAGCTGATGATTGGCGATGGATTCGGATGGAATACATCCGGAACCAGCGTCACCGGTATCAGCAACATAATGACTTCGTTCAGATTTAATTTCTAAGGTATGAAAATGAAAAAATATTTCTTGTCTATTATTTCTTGTCTCTGTGTTATTGGTGCGGCAGACGCCACAGTCGTATACAGCGCAGAGCAGCGCGGCGCGACCGAGGCGCGCGCGGAATCAACCGAAACTTTTGCGTCAGAGCATCGGTTCTATGTCGGCGGCGCGTACAACCTGTCGTTTTGGAATGACGGCGCTGATGAAAATGTTTCTGTATCCGGTGGTGATACTTCTTCGTTCGAAGTTATGGCTGGCGTGCGTTTGTGGGATACTTTTCGTCTAGAGGCGAACTATGCCAGACTGAGCGCGGATTGGGATGCGTTTTCACTGACGGGTGATGCGATAATGGTCAACGCGATCGTGGACGCGCGCATCGACAGTCTGTACAGAATTTTTCGTAAACAGACGCTGGTTCCGTATATCGGATTCGGTGCGGGCGTATCGTTTAATTCCGCAGACGGCGCGATCATAGAAAACGAGACGTCGCCGGTAATGGCCGGAATGTTTGGTATCGCGCTGGAGATGGGTGAACGTTTCGCGCTGGACCTGGGGTATCGGTACATGTATATGTTCACGCCAAAGTTTGATGTCATTAATGATTTCGCGCCGACCGCGCACCAGTTGCGTCTGGGGGCACGATTTAATTTTTAAACGATGAAACAATGTCCATTATTTAACAAGTGTGGCGGATGCAGATTCGATTTTTCGTCCGATGATTATCGCGAATCAAAATTAAAATTATTGCATGGTTTGCCGATTACAAATGATCCGGTTTGGATTGATACTGGCAATCGCCGGCGCGGCGACTTTGCGTTCTGTGACGGCGTGTTCGGATTCTTTGAACGCGGCACCAAGAATGTGATTCCGGTTCGAAATTGCCCGGCCATGACCGATGCGGTTAATAAAATATTGCCGAATGTCGCCACTATGCCGTGGACCGGCGCCGGCAGCGTTTTGATCACGGAATGCGCGAACGGAATCGATATTGCGGTGACGTCCGCCGTGCCGTATTTTACATCCGAATTTAAAAAGGCCGCGGATAAATCATCGGCGATACGCATAACATGGAATGGTAAAGTTGTATCACAAACCGTGGCGCCAATCATCAGGTTTGGCGACGTAATCGTACCGTATCCAGCGAACGCGTTTCTGCAGCCGAGTGTTGCAGGTGAAAACGCATTGCGAGATTTGGTTGTCTGTGCTGCAACTATACCCCCCACCGACGCACGAAACAGTGCCGTCGACTCCCCCGCAGGGGGGGAGTTTATTCATAAGAAAAAAATTGCGGATTTGTTTTGCGGTCTGGGCGCATTTACGTTTGCATTAAATGCGGATGGTTTTGATATTGATGTGGGTGACAGTGCGTCTGTCGCACGTCCGGGAATGTTTACCGTGCGCGATTTATTCAAGAAACCGCTGATGGTTCAGAATTTAAAGAAATACGATTGCGTTGTTATGGACCCGCCGCGCGCGGGTGCAATGGAACAAAGCAAAGAATTGGCAAAATCAGATGTTCCGCGCATTGTGTATGTATCGTGCAATGCGGACACTTTTATGCGCGATTTGGAAATCTTGAAACGTGGCGGATATCGCATGACTGCATTGACCCCGGTGGATCAGTTCGTTGGCACAGCGCACTGGGAACTGGTCGGTGTGTTTGAAAAATAATATCATAAAACTGGACTTTTTATACATATTTGATACAATTTGCATCGTAATAAAGGGCGCAAAATGGTCTTGAAAAACAAGCTGGATATTAAAAGTCAGGTCGTGCTGAACAAGGCGGAAGAACAGATCAGCAAACAAAAAGCGAAACTGTTATTTGACAGCGGAAAAATTGATAAAATCAAAGTTGGAACTTTTTCAGGGCTGGCCCAGATTCATAAATTTTTATTCGGTGATATTTATGATTTTGCCGGTAAAATCCGCGATGTGAATATTTCCAAAGGGAATTTTCGTTTCGCGCCTTTGATGTATTTGGAACAATCGCTGAAGCATATTGATAAAATGCCGCATGGTACATTTGATCAAATTATTGAAAAATATGTCGAAATGAATATCGCGCACCCGTTCCGCGAAGGCAATGGTCGCGCGACACGCATATGGCTTGATTTAATATTAAAAAAAGAATTAAAAAAAGTTGTCGATTGGGACAAGATTGATAAGGCCGATTACTTGTCCGCGATGGAGCGCAGTGTTGTAAAAGATGTAGAGATCAAGCAATTGCTAAAAGGTGCGCTGACCGGAAAAATAAACGAACGTGCAGTGTTTATGAAAGGTATAGACGTCAGCTATTACTATGAAGGTTACGACGAATTTAAAACCGCTGATTTGTAATCGAAATCGGTCGGTGTGTTTGAAAAGATTGTAAAACAATTTTTGTCATTCCATGGTGCAGGGATAAAAAAACACCGCCGTTGCCGGCGGTGTTTTCCGAATGCCCAAGAAAGGAAGGAAAGGAGAAAAAAGAATGGACATTCTGAACTGAAAAAAAGGCGAGCCCAAAGTCCAGAGGAGAGAGAATGTAGGAGGGAGTCTGAATCTCTGGGCTCTTGTCATGGGAGTTTTATCTCTCTTGACGAATCGTAATGTAATACATTTAAACGATTTGTCAAGTAAATTTGTCAAAAAATATTTTTGTATTTTAATAAATGTTGTTTTGTGTTGAAATTACTGGTTTTTTATGCCTTTTGTCCTAGGAAAAGTAACTTTATAATAATGGTTGAAATATTTATGGAATTCAATCATAATTAGAACATTATCCTAGGAAACAAAGGGATAATAATATAGGAGAGAGAAAAATGACACACGAATCAATATGGAACGCCATAGAGTGTTTTGCAAGTGAGCATAAGATGTCTTGTTCTGGGCTGGCGAAAAACAGCGGTCTGGACCCGACAACCTTTAACAGAAGTAAAAGGTGGTCCAAAGAAGGACAACCAAGATGGCCATCGACGTTAAGTATATCGAAAATACTGACGTCGACCGGTGCAAAAATCGATGACTTTGCAAAGTTTATTGCCCCTGGCGAAGCAGTCGGTGTGCAATAAGTTCT
The DNA here is from genome assembly GCA_031555055.1 of Alphaproteobacteria bacterium. Lineage (GTDB taxonomy): Bacteria > Pseudomonadota > Alphaproteobacteria > Rs-D84 > Rs-D84 > JAFGMC01. The sequence continues at coordinate 78,409 of JAVBUT010000004.1, forward strand.
ATGACGTTTGGATGCGTGATACCGCCGAATCTTTTGGTTCGGCGGTTTTTTATCACGATAATCAAAAACTGTTGCATGTTTTCGCGTTGTATTATAGAATCGGTGTGTATCGGGAAATAAGCCTGAAATTTATTTTTATACAAACTGAAACAAAATTGGTTAATATAAAGACATGTTAAACGGAATTCGTATATTTACATCAAACAATACATGGCGCAGAATACTGGCATGCCTGGATGCGTCGATCGTCACGGACCCAAAGTTCGCCGATGTAAACATCGATTCGATGAAACTGGGCGGTACTGTATCGTCCATAGAGCTAAAATCGTTAATACTGCAAAGAATTGACGATAATCAACAAAAGATACTAAAACAAGTGTTTGGTGGCACGGTTGCGCTGCCGCGGTTGCAAATGCAGATCATTGTGCTATTGTATCAAACAGGCGGCATGTCCGCCGGAGACCTAAAGACCATATTGGGATATGTGCCGGATGTCGCGACGCATACGATCGATACTGCAATATATAATCTGCGTAAGGCATATGGTCGCGATTTTATAAAGAACAAAGACGGAAAGTATTTTATTGGCAAATTATAAGCTGATATCTTTGAACAAAATCCCCAGCACGCAATTATATGCACATGATCTGGTGTCGACATCGCGGGCCGTCGACAATACCGTCGTTATGGCCGATACCCAGACCGCCGGCCGCGGACGGTACCGGCGTACTTGGGTTTCACCTGTTGGGAATCTGTACGCCAGCTTTATATATCGCATCGAAGAACGCGACCCAAAGCTGTCATATGGTGTTGCGGTCGCAATCGCGGAAACGCTGATTGCTTTTGGAATGCATCCGCAGATCAAGTGGCCGAACGACATACTGATCGACGGTAAAAAAATCAGCGGCGTTCTGATCGAATACGCAAAAAATTTCGTGATAATCGGCATAGGGATTAATATAAAATCAAACCCGATAATTCCAAACTATGAAACGGCCAAGGTTGGCGACTATGCAAATGTCGATCGAAACGAGCTGTTGGCGGTTTTGATAAAAAGCATGGACATATGGGCGCGTCGCGATTTTTCAATCGTTCGCAAAAGATGGACCGAACTGGCCGCTGGGCTGAACAAAATGATAACGCATCGCGGACGTAGGGCAGAGTTGGTCGGTATTAACGAAGACGGTGCATTGGTTCTGCGCAATGGATCGGAATACGTGCTGACATATGGGGACGAGATAAGTATCTAATTCCCCGCCATGGGCGGGGAATTTTATTCTTGACTTTTATGTCGAATTGTGATATACTGTGTTTCGTCAAAGTAGAGAATATATTCGCCGCGTTATGCGGTTTTTTTATTTTGATTTTTTGGACAATGCTCCAGATATTTTGCCCCCGGTTTCGCCGAGGGCTTTTTTTATTCCAAGAAAAAAAAGGTTAAGATCGCATGCATCTGACAGTTATTAACAATCCCGACGAATCAAAAAAGACATCTTATAAACTGGCGCGTGTCATATGCGCGGAAACAAACGCGTCTTCGCTGGCTGTGGTCGAAGCGCTGGCGTCTATGGTCGCGAATCTGTGCATCGCGTCAAAACGCGACATGGCGGATATCGCAACAGATCCGAATGTGTTCGAATGTCTGGATGAAAAATCACCGCGGCACGAACGTATGGCGGAAAATCCAAACAGCCGTGGATTCGACATGTGTCTGCGTGTGGTTTCGCAAATGATGCGCGGCAATCTGGGCGACAAATGTCGCGGCGCAACCAGATTTCATCATGACGAAATAATGCCGGAATGGGCGTCATCGATCGGATATGTTGCCGATGTCGACGGGCTGTTGTTTTACAAAGGCGGGGATTGCAATGAATAAAATCATTCGCGGTGGTTTTTTCAAAGGACATCGAACATACATATTGTCCGGCGTCGGCATACTGACTGCGGTCGGCGCGTACATGGTCGGCGACACGGATATATTCGGATGTCTGCAGACAATATTCACATTGGGCGGAATTTATTTTCTGCGCAAATCAAACGAAGAACAAAAGGATTGAAAATGGACAAGGTTCCGGAAAAGTTTCTGAATGAAGACGGTACGGTCAATACTGACGCGTTGGTAAAGTCTTATTCTGAACTGGAAAAGAAAATGGGCGGTATGATTTCTGTGCCGGCAGACGATGCCGACAATGACGCGCGTGAAAAATTCAAACGCGCGATCGGTGTTCCGCAAAGCGCGAAAGAATATCCCGTGTCAGATTTGTTCGACGACGATTCGGTGCGTGAAAAATTTCATGAAATCGGACTGACGTCGTCGCAGGTTGAAAAAATTTATTCGATCGCGGAAGAATTTTTATCGCCGATGCTGGGTGAAATATTCAAAACAGGACACGAATCAAGCGCGATCGCGGAACTGAAAAAGTTTTTCGGCGACGATGACAAAATGACGGATGCGATGCACGCGATAAACGCGTTCGGCGAAAAGTTTTTGCCGCGCGACGCGTTCGAGTCGCTGTGCGCCACACCCCAGGGAATCCAAAGCGTGTACAAGATGATGCAATCGATGGAACCGTCTGTCGCGACAGATAAAAACGCGTCATCGAATCTGTCGGATTCCGATCTGCGCAGCATGATGCGCGATCCGAAATATTGGCGCGATCGCGATCCGGAATACGTTCGCAAAATCGAAAGCGGATTCAAAAAATTATATTCATAGAATTGTGCGCACGAATTCACTTTTCTTCTTTACTAATTTTTTTCTTTCAGATACAATATGAAGTAAGAACAAAAAACTTTGTTCTACCGAAAAACACGAAAGGAGAGAAGAATGGCATTCACATTCTTGAAACCAGCTGCAAAACCAGCTGCAAAAAAACCGGCCGCTAAGAAAGTAGCCGCAAAGAAACCAGCCGCAAAGAAACCAGCTGCGAAAAAAGCTGTTGCTAAAAAGCCAGCCGCTAAAAAGCCGGTTGCAAAAAAAGCTGTTGCAAAGAAACCAGCCGCCAAAAAACCGGTTGCGAAAAAAGTTGCAAAAAAACCAGCGGCTACGACAGTTGTAAAAGCTGCCGCCGCTAAAAAGCCGGTTGCGAAAAAAGCTGTTGCTAAAAAGCCGGTTGCAAAAAAACCAGCCGCCAAAAAGCCAGCTGTGAAAAAAGCCGCCGTTAAAAAGCCGGTTGCAAAAAAACCAGCTGCTAAAAAGCCGGTTGCAAAAAAGAAATAATAGTTTCTTTTGATTAAAAAATCCCGCACATTTGCGGGATTTTTTAATTCCCACGCATTTGCCGGGCCGGGCGGAAATCCGTCGCATAAAAAATAATTTCCTTATTTGCGGACAAACCGAAAGGTCCCGCATGTTTGTTCGATTGGCGCGCAATATGCGCATAACCAAAAAAGCAAACCCAATCAGACGCATTTTAATGCGTCTTTTTTTAATCTTTAAAACAACAAAAGGGAAAACAATGTCTGTTTCCATAGATCAAGTCTTCGTAAAGCAATTCGAAGCTGATGTTCATCTGGCTTATCAGCAGATGGGCACCAAGCTGCGCAGCACAATCCGCAGCAAATCCGGTGTTATCGGTGCATCCACAACCTTTCAAAAGGTTGGCAAAGGCACCGCCAGCACCAAATCACGCCACGGTATCGTGCCTGTGATGAACCTGAATCATGAACCTGTCGAATGCATGTTGCAGGACTATTACGCAGGCGATTGGGTCGATGCGTTGGATGAACTGAAAACAAACGTCGACGAACGCCGTGTTGTCGCCAGCGCCGGTGCGTATGCATTGGGCCGCAAAACGGACGAGCTGATTATAGGCGCAATGTCAAAATGCACTTTGTCTGTTGGCGATTATACCGCTGGTCTGACCAAAAACGCCATACTGTCGGCTGTGGAACAGCTGAACAAAAACGATGTGCCGGACGATGGCCGCAGATTCGCCGTTGTCGGTGTGCACCAGTGGAACCAGCTGTTATCGATGGACGAATTCGTGTCCGCCGAATACGTTGGAAACGAAACGCCGCTGGTATCCGGATTCGAAACTAAAAAATGGTTGGGAATTATCTGGGTGTTGCATAACGGCTTGCCGCTGGCGACAAAAAACCGCGACTGCTTTATGTACCATGCGTCCGCAATCGGTCACGCATGCGGCCAGGATGTCAAATCCGACATTTCATGGCACGGCGAACGCGCGGCGCATTTCATCAGCAACAGCATGTCCCAGGGCGCCGTTCTGATCGATACCGACGGTATCGTTCGAATCAAGTGCGATGACACTGCGGCGATATAACCAATAAAAAAACCAAAGGAAAAAGTCATGGCATTTCAAAACAAAAACCTGTCGGTGATCGCGTACGCGAACGGATTTACTCTGTGGCATTACGCAGCGGCGGAAACAATGGCGACGATAACCGCAACCGGTTATTTCAACAGTGTCAAGACGCTGATGAACGCCGGCGACATCGTCATCGTCAATGCGTCCGACAATACGTCGATTAAAAAGATCAACGTTACGGAAACAAACGTGACCACAGGCGCACTGGTATAGTCAATAGTCATTAGTCAATAGTCATTAGTGAAATCGCTAGAGACTATTGACTAGAGACTAGTGACTAATGACTAAAAAGGATTTACCATGCTTAGCAAAATAGATTTATGTTCGTTCGCGCTGTTGAAACTGGGCGAATCACCCATCCAATCTCTGAACGACGACACCGCTGCCGCCGGATTGGCGCGCACGTTGTTCGACCCGGTGACGGAAACGCTGGTCGCGCTGCATCCTTGGCGATTCGCGCAAAAGAAAATCGATCTGGTGAAAAACACCGATGGTGACTTTTTGATACCGGGCGATGTTCTGCGCGTACTGAAATGCGACGGAGAAATCGTCGGTGACAGAATCGTATCCAATGCCGATTCCATATCGATCCATGCGATCGTGCGCACCGGCGTGGAAAACTATCCCAGTTATTTCGTATCGCTGGTCGCGACAAAGCTGGCGATGGAATTCTGCATTCCGCTGTCGGGTGATCAGAACGTGTTCCGCATGCTGGCCGCGCTGTACGAATCAGAATTGCAAGCGGCAAAGTTTATCGACAGCACAACGTCCAAGGCCGGAAATATTGCGGATTTTTCATTAATCAGCTCAAGGTTTTAATCATGGGAAATTTTATTCACACTCAGAATTCTTTCGCGTCCGGTGAAGTATCGCCGGAATTTTTTTCGCGGCCAGATATAAACGGATTGTCCAAGATGGAAAACATGGACGTGCTGGCGTCTGGTGGATTGTCGCGCCGCCGCGGCTTGGCCACGGTCTCTGCCGTAAAGCCTGGTGCGCGACTGATCGCGTTTTCGGTTTCCGAAGAAGAAAATTTTCTGCTGGCGGTGACCGGCGGCCATATCCAGATATTTGAAAACGGAAAACAAATCCAGGACTTGCCGGCACCGTGGGAATCGGCACATCTGGCGCGTCTGCAATACGCGCAAAGATTCGGAACAATGATATTCGTGCATCCTGATTGCCAGCCGCAAATACTGAAAAAAAGCGGATCGTCTTTTGAACTGGCAGCTTTTGGATTTTCGTCGAACGACGACATGTCGGTAAACATCCCGTTTATGAAGTTCGACGACGCAGCAGGCGTAAAGATAACTGTGTCGACCAGCGCGTACGGCAACAACTATGCCACGTTCACGGCCAGCAAAAGTTTTTGGAATCAAAACCATGTCGGCGGGCGCCTGCGCCTGCTGGGCAAGCAATGGCTGATTACGGAATATGTAAATTCGACGGTTGTTATCGTCGGCACGAACAGCGGATACAATCTGCCTTCGGGTGCGATATCGGACTGGTCGGAATCCGCGTTCGGTGCACATCGCGGATGGCCGTGCAGCATATCATTTCACCAGGATCGATTGGTATTCGGCGGATCGCGCGACTGGCCGTCCGGTGTATGGATGTCCAAAGTCGGGACCCATAATAATTTTGATGTTGGCACCGGTCTGGACGACGAAGCGATATTCATAACGCTGTTGTCGGAACAGCGCCAACAGATATGCACCGTCGTCAGCAGCGATAACTTGCAAATACTGACATCCAATGGCGAATGGGCAATCTCAAGCACGCCGCTGACGCCGTCGTCGGTGAATATAAAACAGCATACGTCAGTCGGCAGTATGTCCGTACGGTATCTGCGTCCGCAGAAAATAGGTGCCAGCACAGTGTTCGTCACCGCCAGCGGGCGCGATATCCGCGAACTGGCGCTGGACGAATTAGGTGAAAATTACAACGCGAACGATTTGTGCGCGTTGTCCAAGCACTTGATGAACGGTCCGGTCGATCTGGCATACAACGATCAGACGAATCAGCTGTTCGTTGCTATGGCGAATGGCGATATTGCGGTGCTGAACAAAAATTCCGGTCTGGGAATATCGGCGTGGGGTGTTTATAAAACCCAAGGCGTATTCCGATCGGTTGCGGTCATGGATGGCGAAACATTTGTGTCTGTCGAACGCGATGGCGCGACAATGATCGAAAAATTTTCATCTGATGAAATGATCGACGGCGGAAAATACGGGTTCGCGTATTCGGCGGCCGGTCTGCCGATGTACAGCGCAAAGCATTCGCCGCGTAAGGTCCGAATCAGAAAACTGGCCGCGCGCGTGCTGGATACAAAATCGCTGTTTATCAACGGGCTTCGCGCGCCGTTGCCAAATGAAATATACGCGTCCGGTGCGCCCGGATATTCCGGCGACGTGTCGATAAACATGCTGGGGACGGTCGCACACACCATGCGGCCATTATGGACAATATCAGGCAGCGAGCCGTTGCCGGCAACCGTTTTGTCGGTAACTGTGAACGGATGGTATTTAATTTAACAAAGGGAAATAATCATGGGACAAATCGTATCGGATGTGACAAACATTCTGGACTATAAAAAAGACAAAAAAGAATCGGAAACAGCGCGCCAAAAAATCTTGGCACAAATCGCCGCGGATGAAAAAAACAAATCGAACCTGGTGAAAAAAGTGCTGGCGTCACAGCGCGCGCAATACGGCGCCGCTGGAATGTCCGGCAAAGGCATGACCGAAGAGGCCGTTCTGAAGCGTCTGCGCGGTGAAACCGAAGAACCGTTCAATGAAAAGAAACGGCTGAATCTGGAAAAGTTCAACGGAACGAAATCGGGAAAATACAACCTGGTGAAATATGTTCTGAAAAGAATCGGCGGCATCAGCGACGAGTTTTTGAAATAGCCGGAAAAAAATCCAAAAAATATGGGGTAAATCATGTATAAAATTTCTTATGACGGCGACGGGGCCACGTCGGAATTTGTGTTCGCGTTTCCGTTTTTCCAAGAAGCCGACGTGCGCGTCGCGATCGACGATGTGGTTCTGGACAGCGATCGATACGACGTCAATCCGAATTCAGAATTCGATGGCGGCATTGTGGTATTCGCCGTTTCGCCGTCCAATGGCGCGCGCATAGACATATTCCGCCAAATATCGCTGACCCGTGTTGTCGATTACCAGCCGACCGCGAAAATAGATCCTGAAAATCTGAATACGGATTTTAATTTCCTGATGGCTGCGTTTCGTGATTTGCAGTCGGTGGATATTGATCTGGCTGAATGGAAAAATGTTCACGACAATGTCTTGGCGCGAATCGAATACACGACTGAAATCATAGAAGACAAGCTGTCGGGCGGTGGGGTTTTGGGAATATACAACAATCTTTTGTCTGTGCTGGGTGACGCGTTGCCAAAGCTGATAAACGATTACGGCAGTATTGCGGACCCGGCCCCGAATGAAAATCGCGATGATTACGGAGTATTATGATTTTCTGGACGAATGGAACAGGTTGCTGAATTTTAAAACGCCGGCACATCACAAGAAAATTATAAAATTCTTGGCCGGCATATTGGATACGCCGCCACGGCGCGGATTGCTGATGGCGTTTCGTCATTCTGGGAAATCATCTGTGGTCGGCATATTTGCCGCGTGCGTTCTGCATATGCGCCCCCAGACCAGGATACTGATTTTGTCTGCGGAAACCGGATTGTCTTCGCGAATGGTTTCGCATATAAAACATGTTCTGGAAAATCATCCGCGTTGTTCGGAAATCATTCCGGCGGTGCGCAAGGAATGGGGATCGCATAAAATAACGATCGAACGTCCGATCGGAATCCGGGAACCGTCTGTGATATGCCAAGGAATAAACGGAAATATCACCGGCATGCGCGCGGACCTGATCATATGCGATGACGTAGAAGTTCCAAACACCAGCAATACGGCGCCAAAGCGCGAAAAGCTGCGGACACGTCTGCGCGAATTGGATTTTATATTGTCACCGGGCGGTGCGATGATTTATATCGGAACGCCGCACACGACGGAAACGATTTATCAATGCTGATGGTTAAAGACTGCTGACGAATATTCGTAATTTAGAGAGCAAGTCCGTGCCAGCCGTTCCGAACATCGGCAGATATGTTTCGTATTCCGGCAAGTCCGCCTGGACCTGGGCGCGGGACCTTTCCGACAGCGGCGCAGACAGAATATCTGTTGCGACCTTCCATAAATAATATGCGCGGGCGGTCTTGGAAACAATGTTCCATTTTTCCAACAATTCCGGATTGTTCCCAAGTGCGGAACGTATCGCGATCAGCCATTCGTCGCCAAACTTGCGAACGACATCCAAAGATTGAATTCGCGCCAGGCCGTCCGCATCCGGAACAAAGTTCGCCAGCCCGTTTTCCAGTTCAGACATTTCTGATTGCGACAGCTTGGTCGATGCGACAGATTCGGTCATCAGTCCGCCGTATGGCATTAATTCGACCGCGATGGAATCCATTGATGTTTTTCGCGCGCGCAGATTTTCGATATGCTGGGCCAGTTTTGATCCGGCCGGCAACAGTTTCAAAGCGGCCATGACATCGGCGTCGGCTTCGGCGACAAAGATTTTATTCACCGCGCCCCAGCCGCCGAAAATGACGTGCTGTTGGCGGTACAGATTCAATAGTCTTTGCGCCGTGACGCTGGGTTTGGTTTGCATTTTCTCTCTCTCTTCGTTTGCGCGTGATGCAAATTATTCCATGATTATCATCACAACCTTGTGCATTGTCTTGAACGTGATCTTTTCATCAGGTGACCATGTCTGGCCGTAACGTTTGCCTTTTTGATCTTCGCGTACGATTGCGATTTGCGCGGTTACGGAATCTTTGGAATCCATTTTGTTAAAGTCCGCGTCGATGAACACAGCCATGTCGCCGACGTTCGGTGTGATGTCCGAATCCGCGAACACATATGATTTTTCAGGCATTGCGCCGCCCAGACGTTTTGCGTTCGGGATTACGGCGTATATGCCCTTGCGTCCTTCCAACGCCATCGGCGCGACGATCATGGTCTTGTCCGATTTTTTGAATGCGATGGATTTGCCGGACGGTGTTCCGAATACCGGCGCCAGTTTTTTGCGTGCGCTGTCGTACAGTTTTGCGCCGTACAGACTGCCCGGCAGGTCGATTCCGGATAACGGGCTGCCCGGGATCAAGACAGAGCTGACGCGTTCTTTGACCTTGTTGATCTGTTTGTTCAATGCGCCGGATTTATACAGGTTTGCGACTTCGTCGAAAAACTTTTCAGCGGTATATCCGAACGATTTTGCCAGCGGTTCGACTTCGCTTTGATAGATTTCGCGCTGGCCAACTTCGATTTTATGATAAACGGACAGTGTCATTCCGGCGTCTTTGGCGGCCTGGGCGATTGTTTTTCCGGCCTTTTGGCGAATCTTGCGCAATCCGGAACCGAATATTTTCAATCCGCCGCCTTCGTTGTCGGCCAAGCGGCGTTTGATTTCATCCTGCCATTCGGCGGCGACGTCATCGGATTCCTTGATGAATATATCGGACAGTTTACAGTCCAAAAGATTGCAAATGTTCAGCAATTGCTTTTGATTCAAACGGCGAACGCCTTTCTCGATCTTAGATACCGCGGACAGCGACAGTTTTGAACGACGTGCCAGCTCGGTCATTTTCATGCCGCGCGACAGGCGGATTGTGCGGATATTATTTGGGTAAATTATTTCTTCGAGTGCCATTGCAAACTCCTGCTTTATTAGTTGACAAAATTATAGTCAAGTTTTGAAATTTTAGCAAGAGAAAAGTGATACCTGCCTACATCATGTCCGGAACGTCGTTCATGTCCGGTGTATGGTCGGTCTGGGGCGTTGCAGAATACGCGGATGCGTCGTGGAATCCGTTGCCGCGCGCGATTTCGAATTCGTCCAAGTTGTGGAATAAAGTGTATTCGCCTTTGAACCCCAGACGAACTGTTTCCGGTTTTCCGTGGCGGTTTTTACCAATAATTATTTCGGCCTTGCCGCGGACATCGTTCAAACGTTTGGCCCAGTTTTCGGATTTGGTTTCCAGATTGAATCCCGACAGCTTGTTCGAAGGATCGCGTCCCTCAAGATAATATTCTTCGCGATACGTGAACATAACGATGTCGGCGTCCTGTTCAATAGACCCTGATTCGCGCAGGTCCGACAGCTGGGGCCGCTTGTCGTCGCGTGATTCGACATTACGCGACAGCTGGGACAGGGCGATGACCGGGACTTCCAGTTCCTTGGCCAGCATTTTCAAGCCGCGGGTAATTTCGGAAAGTTCGTTTACGCGGTTGTCGTTCTTGCGCCCGCCGGGCGATGTCATCAGTTGCAGGTAATCGACAACGATCAATGCCAATCCGCCGTATTTGCGCGCGATACGTCGCGCACGCGTGCGCATCATCGGAACGGACATTCCCGGCGTGTCATCAAACACCAGTGGAATTTTCGACAGCGCGTCGGCGTATTGTGACATTTTCAGAAAGTCTTCGTCCGTCAGCGCGCCGTTGCGCATTGACGATGCGGGGATTTCCGCCTGGCCCGACAGAACGCGACCAGCCAGCTGGGCTGCGGACATTTCAAGACTGAAAAATATAACGGCGCCCTTGTATTTCTTGTTCGCGGTATTGTGCAGAATCGCGTTCGCGGCATTGAACGCCATGTTCATCGCGATTGCGGATTTACCCATCGCCGGACGTCCTGCGATAATGATCAGATCGGATTGGTGCAAACCGCTGATCGATTTGTCCAGTGCGGTGAATCCGGTGGTCAGACCCGACAGCTTGCCATCGGCCTTGTATGCGATTTCGGCTTCTTCCAGTGCGACGCGCAGCGCGGCCGCCATGGATGTGGAATCTTTTTCAGACGATCCTGCGACGGAAAGATCGAACAGTTTTTTTTCAGCCATTTCAATCTGGCGCGCGACGGGATTGTCCAGGTCTTCGATAAATGCCTTGTCTGTTATATCCTGGCCCAGACCGATCAGTTCGCGACGCAACGCGTTTTCATAAACAATGCGGCCGTATTGATCAACGTTGACAACGGTGGCGCCCGCGCCGGCCAATTGGGTCAGATAATCGACACCGCCGACCGATTCCAGCGTTCCTTGTTGCTCCAAATATCCCTTGGCTGTGATGATATCGAATGGAATGCCGGCGGCGAATTGCTTTTCGGCCAGACGGTAAATTTCCTGGTGCGCAGGATGCGTGAAGTGTTCGGGTTTCAAGAATTCCGAAACGCGTTCCAGCGTGCGGTTGTTCATCAGGACCGCGGCCAGAACGGCCTGTTCGGCCTCTAGGTTGGTCGGCAATGTTTTGGGAGTAAAGTCCATGCCAGACAGCATACATCAAAATTTTCAGAATTCAACCCCATTTTTACGCGGGTATGTTGAATTGAAAATACCGATAATCGATAATGACGGAACCCCCGCATGGCCGGAACTTTTCCCGATTTCCAAGATAGATGAAATGCGGGAAATCGTTGGCCCGCGACATTTTTCATCCCAGATGATGCTGGAATATATTTCCGAAGAAAAATGCCGACTGGACCCAGGTGCATTGCGGTTTTACGACGGGGAATTTGATCTGCGAACAGCGCAGATAAATCTAGGGGCGCATACTTGCGCCCCAGGGCGCGAATACGCGCCCCTACAAATTACCGGTGTGGCTGTGTATTGGGACCCGTCCGGCGGACGTGCACGCGGCGATTCCAGCGTTTGCGTCATTGTCTATCGCGATGATAAAAATCGGCGCGCGTTTATACATGATGTGCGGTATATGATCGTGCAAGACAATGATCCGCACCCGCTGGCGACGCAATGCGAAACAGTTTTGGACTTTATGCAAACGCACGGTGCGAAAAAAATCGCGATCGAAGTCAACGGCATGGGCAACGCTTTGCCGGAAATTCTGCGCGATGCCGCGGTGCGGCGCGGCCAGTCGGTTATTGTGGAAAAGATAATAAATCATCAACGCAAAGAAACACGAATTCTGGACGCGATAGAACCGCTGTTGACCACGGGGCGGCTGTACACGCACGAGCGTGTAAAGTCATCGCCATTGTTGGTGGAAATGCTGGGCTGGTCGCCGATGGCGGTTGGCGGGCATGACGACGGTCTGGACGCGGTTGCAGGGTGCCTGCGTCTGGTGCCGGCGCCAGTGCGCGCATTGGGCGCCAGTCTGCGCCCGATCAACGCAAAAACAGAATTCAGGGTTTAATAAAACTAAAAAGGAAAAACAAATGAACAATAAACTTTTACAGATGTATAAATCGGCGACGGACTTGCGCGGCCCATGGCTGAACAGATGGCAATCGGCGCAACGATACACAATGCCGACTGCGGATGACGATATTGCGACGCTGTTCGACGCGACGGCGGGCGACGCCGCGGAAAATTTGGCCGCGTCGATGTATTCGCTGTTGACGCCGCCGGAATCCATGTGGCTGAATCTGATCCGCGAAAGCGAGCTGTCGCCGGATGCGGAATATGCAACCAGAATTCTGCGCGCGCATCTGAATGATTCGAACTTTTATACGACTGTGCACCAATGCTATTTGGATTTGGTGATACTGGGCACGGCATGTCTGTTCATGGCGGAAAATCCGATCGGTGGTGCCAGTGCTTTTTCGTTCACGGCGATTCCGATGTCGGATATCGCGATTCTGTCGGATGCAGTGTTTCACACCACATCCATGGCGGCATGCGATGTTATGGAAAAGTATCCGGAATGGACGCCGCCTGCGAATTTAAGAGACACGATCAAGAACAATCCGCAAACGCCTTTGCGTTTGGTTCAAAGTCTGGTCGGCAAGGAATTCACCGCGTGGCTGGACGTGGGCGGCGATTTTGAAAACAATATTGTATCGCGCGGAACATTTGAAACCAATCCTTATATCATATTCCGATGGTCGTTGGCGTCGGGCGAAGTGTATGGCCGCGGACCGGTATTGCGCGCGTTGCCGGACATCAAGACCGCGAACAAAGTCGTCGAACTGGTTTTGAAAAACGCGACGATCGCGGTCAGCGGAATCTGGCAGGCCGATGACGATGGCGTGATCAATCTGTCGAATATAAATCTGACGCCGGGCGCGATAATTCCAAAAGCGGTCGGATCATCCGGTCTGACGCCGCTGGCGTCGGGTGCGGACTTTGATGTGTCGCAAATTATTCTGGGCGACCTGCGCGAACGGATACGGCATTCGCTGTTGGCGGATCGTTTGGGTCTGATGTCGGAAAAAGAAATGACCGCGACGGAAATTCTGGCACGCAATGCCGACATGATGCGCATATTGGGCGCGACCTATGGGCGTTTATTGCATGAATTTATCAGGCCGTTGGTTGATCGCGGATTGCAGATACTGGGGCGGCGCGGATTGATAGAAAAAATATCGCTGCATTCGGACGCGGAATTAAAGTACATCGCACCGATCGCCCAGATGACATCACAAGAAACAATTTTGTAGTGGCGAATTATATTCGCCCCTGCAAATTTTAGGGAAATAAAAAAATGAACAAAGAAATCAATAAAAACTATACGCGGTGTTTTGGTACGCCGGCTGGTGCGGTGGTGCTGAAACACTTGCGCGAAATCACGATCGAACGATTTTTGGGGGCGAACGCGACGGACGCGGAACTGCGCGGATTAGAAGCCCAGCGCGCATTGGTTCATCAGATCGAGATTCTGATAGAGAGGGGAAAATGACAACGAATAATAATATACTGGAATTCCTGCGCAGCAGCTGGTTTCTGATTGTCTTTATCGGCGGCATCGTCTGGTGGGCCGCGCAACAGGATTCGTCGCTGGTCGAAGTAAAGAAAAGCGAATCACGCATTGCGATACTGGAAAATCGAACATCAATGCTGGAATCCGGAATAGGGCAATTGCAAATGAAAATCGACGGGATAAAAGAAGACGTGACATTAATCAAATCCGCGGTTATTAAATAAAAATCCCGCCGGTTGGCGGGATTTTTTATTCAACAAGTGACAAATTATTTGCCACAGCTGCCGATGATTTTGGAAATAGAGATATCCTTGTGGAACAAGAATTCGTATTCGCAATTACCGGATTTATAGAATCCACCGCAAGCGGACAACAGTGTGACAGCAAACAATGCCAAGATAACTTTTTTCATAAGGTCTCCTTTTTCTTAAAAAAGCACCGGGATTATAGCGGATAATTTAAGTAATTTCAACTAAATTTATAATGCACCGGGAAAGTGGCGGATTTTTCGCCCGCAAACCGTGATAATGTCGAACCGCGCGTCGCCGTACCAATTGGTTTGCATAACGAATGTTTCAGCCGCACGTCGCAGTCGCGCGCTTTGCGTAATTGTGATTGCGTCGAACGCACATTCGATGTTGGGTCGGGCTTTGACCTCTACAAAAATAAGCAGATTTCCGCGTTTTGCGATTATGTCTATTTCTGCGCGACCGGTATTGCGTCCGGTGACGTATCGCGATTTTAAAATCCGAAATCCATGAAACCGCAGATACCACCGCGCAAGGAATTCGGCAAACAGCCCGGATTGATATGTAGTCATCTGACTAAAACGCATATGGTTTTGCCTTGAAGTTTTCGCGGGCATCCTTTACATTTTTTGCGGAATCATTGGCGTTTCGGCCATTGTCGATCAGTTCCAGCGAACCATAATATGCCGTCATCATCGGGTCGTACGCATTGCTGGACGAAATCCATTTGTCGGTGCCGGCGTTTGGCGCGCCGTACTTGTCCAGAACACCCTGCCAGAATGCCAGTATTTTCTTTTCGCGCTGGTTCTCGAATTTTTCATTTGCGCCTTCGATCACGTTCACGTCGTTTTTATACACAATGCGCCATACGACGTTTTCGGTTGCGTTGCTGGTGAAATATATGTCGATCGTTTCGCCGGTGTTGTCGCGAACCAGGTGCAGTTCCGACGCATACAGCAGGCCGCGTGCGCGCGCCAATGTGTTTATGCATTTTTCCAATTCGGCCGGGGCGTATATTTTTTGTTCGCGGCACTCGTAATCCAAATTGTATTTCCAGTCTTTGTGAATAGTATAGATTATGCTGTCTTTTTTTCGCGGGGTATACAGGTATTTTATTTTGAAAAACAGCGTCTGGACATCTTCGAACGGCATCCCCAGTATGACGCCCGCGATGTCAAAGTTTCCGACATTTGCGATTCCTGCGTCCGGGTTCAGATATACTTGGTTTATGTTAATATCAGGCTCTGTGCTGTCGACAATGGCAAAGTTTTCAAACGTGAACGGGTCTTCGTCCGCGGCCCGCGCCGCAGAAATGAAAAACAAAGAATGAAAAATGAAAAGCAACAACAAGACCGGTTGAAATATAATTTTTGATAAAAATATTTGCATATTACTTTTCATTTTTCATTCTTTGTTTTTCATTATTTTCTTACTTCGTCTACGCGGAATTTGAATATGGCCGCAGGATCGCCACCACCGTTTAAATACTTTTGCGCATTGAACGGATCGCCGCCCCATGTTTCGCGCATTCTTGATTCGTTCGGTTCCCACAGTGTTATCTTTAGATAAAGTGTTCCGGATTCCACCAGCGGCGGTGTGTCCATTTCGTTTGGTCTTTCCCAAGTGCGCAGTTCATAAAACACTTCCCAATAATCGCCACGCTTTAGAATTTCATCCGCGATCGTCACGACGCGCATTGATTTGTTTTCGGCAAGAACCTTGATTTCTTCGGCCTGGACTTTCTTCCAAGAATCAAATGCAGCCGGCGCGGCCAGCGCGGCCATTATGCTGTTTCCGCGGGTGCGTCCGGCGATATTTTCGACATCTGGATTGACATAGAAATATTCATGCACGAATTTTCGTATCAATCGTTCGCGCACGGATGTTTCGGACATTTGATCAATCGGTATCGGTCGGCCGATACGGTCCGTTGACAGATCGTTCGGTTGCATCACGAATGCCTCGATTTGGCGCTGGTCGCCGGCGTCGTACAGGGCGCCTGAAAAAAACAGCACCGCGCAAGTCATCAGCAGTAATACGGTTCCGGCCAAAAACATAATGACTTTCTTCATCAGTTCATCCGATAAGCGTTAAAGTCGGCAATATAAAATCCCATAGTCTGTGGAAAATTATTGTCGTTCCGCGCGATTTTTACAAAAGCCTTTACAGACATTGATCCACGGACGCTGGAATAGACGGTTGCGGTAAACTGCCAAGTTCCGCCATTTTCCGATATCCGTCCGGCGGGCGATATCACCATGCTTTGTTCGTCCAGTTCCACGATTTCGCCGCTGGCCGTGCGCGATTTGTAATCCGGCACAATGTCATAGGAAAAGCGCGAATACACATCGTCGCCCGCCGCGCAGTATATTGCGCAATCGCGCGTGCCGAACATCACCGCATCGCTGGCGGCGCATTCTTCGCGTTCGCATTTTTTCCATGCCTTGTCGTTTTCCGCGATGTTGTCGGATACCAAGAACCAGTCGCGTGCAAAGTTACCGATGACGGATTCCTGGATCGTTCTTGTTGCGGAATATTCCAATGTTTCCGATGTGCGTCCGACAAGTGTCCATTCGCCGGTATCGTTATTTGTTGAAATTAAAAACGGAACCAAACTCACCGATCGCGATGACCATACCAGTATCCCGCACAAAAACACAACCAGCAGGAAAGCGACCAACGCGCAAATAGCCATCAGGCGGGAAACAGCTATGCCGCGTCCCGCCGGAAAGCTTGGCGTTTCAAAATTGCCTGGATAGTCCATATAATTGACTCCGTCAATTAGTGATACAGTGATAGAGTGAAAAAGTGAATATTTGCTGTGCGTTATATGTCCGTACAAAACACGACTATAACTTTTTCACTTTATCACTTTTTTACTGTTTTTTAGGCCTGATATACCATTATGCATGCGCAAGGCGACAGCTTTAATTCGTCGTTATCGTATCCGACACTGACCGGCTCGCGGTCATAAACCTGGCCGCAACCCGCCAAAGCGATAGCAACAAATAGCCCCAAGATAAGTTTCTTCATCTCCATTCCTTTTCATAGATACGAAAATTATAGAAAAATTGCGCAACCCCCGTCAAGGGTTAATGCTTATTAGTCAATAGTCTTTAGTCGATAGTCTATAGTCGATAGTAGGGGCGCGTGGAAACGCGCCCAAATGTAGGGGCGCATATTTGCGCCCTTATAAAAAACATATCCGTCTTTGCGAGGAGCGTTATCGACGTGGCAATCCAGTCAAAATAAAGAGGGCGCAAATATGCGCCCCTACTAAAGACTGCTGACTAACGACTATTGACTAATGACTAATTGTTGTCTTTGTATATACAAATAAATTGACATAGGCCCAAAATCATGTAAAATACCCGTCCAAACAAAAAAATAGAGCAAAAAATGACAGACGACAGTAGTAAGTTTATAGAAGTTAACCCAAACGTAAGAAAATACTTTGACGAACATCAGGATATTTTTGACCGATCGGAAAATCTGATCGCGCGCGTTTACGTGAAATTTGCAAAGAAGGCCGTTGGAAACGTATATGGCGGGCATGGGTATCTGGGGGCACCGACTGAAATGTCTATGAAAATGGTTGCGGACGCCGCCGTTGCAAACAATCAAAATGCAGTTATGCTGGAGGCCTGTGGCGCCAGCATTACCGATTTGCGCCCAAAAACGATAAAAACATTAAGCCTGAACCAGCAAAAATTAGCGATGAGCCGTGCACTGGCATGGTGTCGGGATTTTGAAAAACTTGCCGGGATGCCAAACCTTTTCTGGGGGCACTCGCGCGCGAACAGATGGGCATCCGACGCCGCAGTCAGATCCAGAAACACCAAAACCACGGTTTCTGTCGCAAAATTTTTTGACGAATTCGTATTGGCAAACCCGTATCTGATATCACCACAAAAACTGCGCGATGCATTGGAACGTGTTTCGCAAAATGCCGCGATGACCAAAAGATTACTGGACGGTAAATCTAAAAAAGTCCGTAATATTGACGGGATTGACTATGAATGTTGTTCTTATTTGATAAATTTGATCCAGGCAATACCGCCGGAATGGAATGTAAAGTGGAATGATCTGGAAGGTATTGCAAAAATAACATACAGCCATATCCAACCGATACATTCTAAACCGGTGACTGTTTTGCTGGGTGACCAGGATCATGAAGCGGAATATAAAGAAAACCTGGCATTGTTAAGCTATGCACCGTTCAATCTGAAACGTATCGATACGATTCCTGGCGCAGGGCACTATTTCGAAGAAAGACCGAATGAATATCACGAATACGCGGACAGCTTTATGCATGCACGCCGCAAAAGAATAGCCGGCGCCCAGAAATTAATAGTTCCGATGTCTAAATAAAAAATCCGCCGTCCGGCGGATTTTTTACATAGTTTTGTAACAACTGTTTTGTCTTGCTGTTCTCCTCCACAGGAGAGGAACTTGATATTGCGCAAATTAAATAAAGCACTCTGTTTCACAATTCGGTTCTTTTTTACAAAATCCGCCCTTGTTTATACGCCACGCACCTCTTGTCGTCACACCGTCACCCCGGCGCAGGCCGGGGCCCCAGTACCATTAAATTACATAATTTATTACTTCTGGACCCCGTCGTTCGACGGGGTGACGACCAGTGTGAAATAAAAAAAACGCCCCGACGGGGCGTTTTTAGTTTCTCATCTGTTTTAATGCATTATTGAACAGTGTTGTCAGGATTTCTTTTGGGATCGGTCTTGCGCCGATTTCGTACTCGAAAATATTACATCGCGCAACGCCAAGTATCTGACTTAGTGCAGTATGTCCCATTCCGTGGTTTCGCGCGGCTGCTTTTAGTGCGCGCCCAACGCGTTTGTGTTTATTCATGTTTTTCCCTTTTTTGTAAAAAAAATTACCGCCGTGATGAAGGGCGGTTGGGAGTTTATAGCTATCAACGATAGTGCGGTGTATTCGGCAAAGCCTTATTCCACCAGCCTCCCAACCATTGGTTGGGATTTTTGCGTTTCATAGAAACAACGTTGAGAGGCTATAATACCTCACATCGGTAATCACCCGATGCATGTATATTATATATCATAATTTTTACAATTTCTAGGAATAAAATTAAACACACTGCATCCCGTCTGCTCGTTACACTCGCATCCACCTCTTCGCCGGCGAAGGGGATTAAAACTGGGTTTCGAACGATAACAGGAATCGCTGTTCGCGGTCGTATGACTTTTTTAACACCGGCCAGCCCCAGGAAAAATTCATCGGGCCCATCGGCGTGCGCCAATAAACGCCGACACCAACAGATGCGCGCAGGTCTTGGTCGATATAATTCGCCTGGCCCATGTAATAGTCTTCTTCAACCGGCGGACGCCCCAGAATGCCATAGTCCGCGAATACAAAGCCTTTGATCTGGTATTCGTCCGGGATAAATATCGGGAAATTCAACTGGGTTGTGCCGTTTACTTTCCACAAACCGCCCAGCGAATAGTTGTTGTACGCCCAATTGCGTGATCCGACGCCAGCGACGTCAAACCCGCGCAGGCTTTCGCCACCCAAAAAGTAACGGTAAACGCGCGATATATAATCACCTTCCAGCGGTTGGATATATCCAAAGTCCAATGATGACTTCAGCTGCCACCGGCCTTCTAAAAAGTTCAGCATTCCGACCACATCTGCATTGTATCGCATAAAGGTTTCCGTACTGCCGAATCCGGTATACGCCAGCCCCAGGTTGGCGACAACGCCGGTGTGCGTGTTCTGCGCAAAGTCCGTATCCAGGTTATAGTATCTGAAATTGGTCCCCAGTGTGTACAGGTTTGCTGATTGCCACCCGTTGCGCTGGATATCATAGTTCTGGTCAAAGCTGGCCGACAGGCGCAACGTCTGGGTCCAGTGATCAGTCAAACGCCAGCCCAAGCGGCCCGCAACCATAAAGCTGTCGCGGTCGTAACCATAGCTGCCCAGGGAAGAATAATCGTACATCGTGTATGATATGTCGAATCCGCCTGATAACGCGCGCCCGAACATATAAGGTTCTGTAAAGCTGAACAGCGCCTGTTGCTGATACTGTGCGATCGAACCGCGCAGCTGCAATGTCTGGCCACGTCCCATAAAGTTTGTTTCGGTGATCCCGGCGTCAACCATGAACCCGTTGATATTGGACCAGCCGACACCGCCGGATAATTCGCCGGTCGGCTGTTCTTCGACCTTGATGTCCAGGTTCATCAGATCAGTCCCCGCAACGCGCGTCGGGATCATCTGGACATCTTTGAAAAAGCGTGAGCGCATCAGACGCTGGCGTCCGTCTTCGATCGTTTGTAATGAAAAAGGATCGCCCGCGCGCATTGGTATCAGCTGTTCGATTACATCGTCGAACGTGCGCACATTGCCCAGGATGTTTATGCTGGACAAGTAAACCCTGTTGGTTTTCGCAATCGCGAATTCCATGTCGATTTTGCGCGTGTCGTCATGCTTGACCGGGATTGGTTCGACGTTTATGAATGCGTATCCGTATTCGGCGACGGCACCGCGCAATGCGGTCATGCTTTCTTCGACCTTGTCGATATTATAAGCGTCTTTTTCAAAAACGGTCAGCGCGTCATACAGCTTTTTATCTGGCACGTCCGGGAATGGATTTTTAATCGACACTTTGCCAAAGTCATACCGTTCGCCTTCATCCACGGTAAACGTTACGGAATAGTATTCGCGATCCTGGGTGAATACGCCCTTGGCGTCCTTGATTGTGAAATCGACATAGCCGTTGCGCAGATAAAACTGGCGCAGCATTTGCTGGTCATACTGTATGCGGTCTTCATCGAACACATCAAACTGGGTCATAAAGCGCCACCAGGCGTGTTCGCGCGACAATATTTCACCGCGCAGGGTATACCCGCTGAACTTTTTATTGCCGATAAAATCGATGCTTTTTATGTATGTCGGATGGCCTTCCTTGATTTCAAAGACGACATTGACGCGGTTGTCCGCCAGGGTGATTTTTTTCGGTTCGATTTTCGTGCCAAAGAAACCCTTGCGCTGGTACAGGACCAGCATGCGCGCAACGTCTGCGCCAATCACGGATTCGTCATACGGCGAACGTTCTTTCAGACGGATTTCCTTTTTCAAATCATCGGTGGAAATATCGTCGTTCCCTTCGACAGTGACCATGTTAACGGTCGGCGATTCGGTCACGCTGATGCGCAAAACACCGCCGTCCATGCGAACGGCGATCTTGGAAAAATATCCGGAAGTCTGCAGTTTTTTTGCAATCTGATTTATGCCTTCGGCATTCAGGTCGTCGCCGGTTTTAACATCGGACAATATGCGTACGGATTCTGCGTCCATGCGGGCGTTTCCGGTGACGTCGATACGCGAAACGATTGTCGCATTCGCCGCAAAAATAAAGAATGAAAAATAAAGAATGAAAAATGATTTTAATATTTTTTTTAACATAACAACCTTAACCCGATTTATTTTTTTGTTACGAAAAACTGTTAATGACAATGAATATACTTTTCATTTTTCATTATTCATTTTTCATTTTCAAGATTGCCGACTATGTCAGCAGTCTTGAAATATCGTTCCACATTGTCAATGCGAACAAGCCCGCAATCAACAGCCATCCGCACATGATCGCGATTTCCATCCCGCGCCCGCCCAGCTTGCGCCGTGTAACCGCTTCGATAATCAGGATCAGCAGATATCCGCCGTCCAAAACCGGCAGCGGTAACAGGTTGATCACCGCCAGATTGACCGACAACAGTGCGATGATCGACAATAATGCAAAGAATCCCGCGGACATGGCCTTGCCGGAAACCTCTGCTATTGTTATGAACGACCCCAGCTGTTTCGAAGAACGTTCGCCAGTTACGATTTGTTTTAAAACCACCAGCAATGTTTTGGATTGCGTATACGTTTCGCGCAATCCCGAATACATCGCACCACCAATGCCTTTTTTACGGAATTCGGTTTTTGATCCGTCCGCGACCAGCCCCCAGCGTTCGGCCGGCGCCAATTTCACGTTCATTAATTTTTCCCCGCGCACCACCAAAACATTCGCATCGCGGTTCGCAGCCAATTCTTTGGCGATAATCAATTCGCCCCAGTTTGTGATCTTGGCATCGTCGATGCGGACGATTGTGTCGCCCGCGCGGACACCGGCTTTGAACGCAACAGATTCTTGGATAACCTGGCCGATGACCGGCAGCTGGACTGTGCGCGGCTTGAACGCGAACATCGAAGTGTATATGCACCACGCCAGAACAAAGTTCATGAATACGCCGGCGCCGATGATGATAAACTGTTTCCATGCGGGCGCAGACAAGTAATGCCCTTTCTTTTTTTCGCGCGGCAGTTCGTTGAATTTTTTACGGTCGAACATATCTTCCTGGCCGTAAATCGAAACGTATCCGCCCAAAGGCAGACAAGACAGTTTCCACGTTGTGCCGCGTTTATCGCGCCACTTGATCAGTGCCGGTCCGAAACCGATACTGAAAGTATTTACCTGGACCCCGGCCCAGCGGGCGGCCCAAAAGTGCCCCAGCTCGTGTATAAACACAACAACACCCAGTACGATTAATAAAGCAACAATAGTCCAAATTATATTCATTTTTTGCCCTTAGTGTCAGTGACAGTGTCAGTGTCAGTTTTAATTTTTAAGCTATTAAATAATCCTGTCAGCATTTTACATATTTCTTCTATTTCGGCAACCAATTTATAAGATTCATTTTCGGATATAAAATTAAGCGCCTGGGATATTTCAATTTGTGTTCGTAATTCAGCCGCCGACCCTTTTGCAATACCAACAAAGTATTTGTATTCTGATGTAGAATTCCTCGCGCAACCTTCAGCCAGATTGGAATTAATAGAAACAGCGGCTCTGCGCATTTGTGAAACCAGACCAAACGTTTCGTTTTTTGGAAAGTTTTCAGTAATTTTGTATATATCAACAGTCACTTTAAAAGCAAGTTTATAAACCTTTAAATCACGTACAGAGTTCATAGTTTCTCTCTTTCCTGTCACTGTCACTGACACTGTCACTTATTTATAACATCACCAGCCAAATGATCGGCAAGACATAAATCCATCCGTCAAAGCGGTCCAAAATTCCGCCGTGGCCCGGTAACAAGTTGCCGAAATCCTTGATCCCCAGCTTGCGCTTGACCCAGCTGGCGGTCAAATCACCGTATTGCGACAACAGCGACACGCCGATACCGATCCACATCAGTTGTGGCAAAAATGTGTCTGTCCCCAACAGTCCGTACAGCACCGCTGCAGATGTTCCGCATATAATGCCTGCGATCTGTCCGGCCCATGTCTTGCCTGCGGACAAGTGTTCCCACATCTTGTCGCCACCGATTAATTTACCAAAAAACCACGCGCCGATGTCGGCCGCGCTGATCGTCATCAACAGCAACAGGATTATCCAAGGCCGTGCACCCACGTGATACGCCGACATCAGCAACAGTAACGCAAACGGTATCAGGAAAAGCGTTGCGACGTATGCGAATTTTTTTGTTCCTGTATCCTTGGCGATAATGCCACGTTTAAATAAATTAAACGCCAGTTCAAAAACCATTCCGCCCGCAATCGCCAGCACCAGCCACCGTACCGCATGTATTCCGTAATATTCCAGCATGCCGGCGCCGATCGCGACCAGTCCCATTGCCGCCCCCGCCAAAATCCGTTTAGTTGTTTCTGTCATTTTTTATTCCCCGCATAGTTTGCCTTTTTGCCACCGCCGAAACGACGGTTGCGTTTTGCGAATTCGTCCAAAACGTCTTGCCATAGCTTTTCAGATTTAACCAACTCCGGCCAATGCTGGGGCACAAACAGCAATTCCGCATACGCCAATTTCCACAGCAGAAAGTTAGAAATACGGTTTTCATTGCTGGTCCGAACCATCAGGTCAATCGGCAACAGGTCGCCAGTGTCCAAGTATGATTCAAAGCTTTCCTTGGTAACCGGCCGGCCATCCGCAATCGCATCGTTGACAGCATTTATAATTTCATCCTGGCCGCCGTAATTCAACGCGAACACGACGGTGCCTGCGGTTCCGTCGCTTGATTCTGATTCCAGTTTATCGCACATATCAGCCAGCTTTTTCGGCAATCTGTTCCGGTTTCCAATAACGCGATAGCGCAGATTTTTTTCCAGCGCGTGTTTCAGATTCTTTTTCAATTCCGTATAAAACAAGTTCATCAGGAAATCGACTTCCTCTTTGGTCCTGTCCCAATTTTCAGTAGAAAAAATAAAAAACGTAACAGTTGAAACGCCGTGCGCAATAAACCAATCAACCAGGTTTTCAAAATTTGCAATACCCGCGCGATGTCCCATCAGTGGCGGCAGTCCACGCATTTCCGCCCATCGACGGTTGCCGTCACAGATAAATGCGATATGGCTGGGGACCGGCGATTTCTTATTTGCGATTTCTGATTTCTGATTTTTCTTTTTTAAAAAGTTAAACATTTTGTACCTTAATTTTTTTAGTTATTAAATCCTGATTGCAAAGATAAATCGGCAATCAGGAATCATAAATCAGAAATGATTAAACACTCATAATATCGTGTTCTTTTTGTTTGGCGATTGCGTCAACCTCTGCGCTGCGGGATTCGAATACCTTTTGCAGGTCTTCTTCATACCGGTGCTGATCGTCTTCGGAAATAACTTTGTCATCCTTGGCGCGCTTGATCTTGCCCATTAAGTCCTGGCGGATATTGCGCATGGAAATTTTTGCTTCTTCGGCGTATTTGCCCGAAACCTTGACCAGTTCGCGACGACGTTCTTCGGTCAGCGGGGGCAGGTTGATGCGTATAACACCGCCGGCCGCCATCGGATTCAGCCCCAGGCCGGAATCGCGGATCGCTGTTTCGACCGCCTTGGCATTTGATGCGTCCCAAACAGTAACGGAAATAGTGGTTGTGTCCGGTACGGACACGGTTGCAACCTGGCTGACCGGCATTTCAGACCCGTAAACCGGTACGCGTACACCGTCCAGAATGTGCACAGACGCACGACCGGTGCGCAATCCGGCGAATTCGTTTTTTAACACTTCGATTGTTGCGGCGGTCTTTTGTTCGGCATCCGCACGCAGGGCATTATAGTCCATTGATGTTCTCCTTCGTCTTTCAGATCAGAGAATAGAAAATCATATCGCACTTTGCAAGGGGAAATATAATAAAAAATAAGCGCAAAACCAAGTTCCCCTCCTGTGGAGGGGTGGCAGAGCCGGCATTGCGAGCCGGGGTGGTCTGTCCCAGATTTTAAATTTATAAGATCACCCCTTTTTTTTTACTAACATAAACAGTTCCGCAAAAAAAAACACCCCTCCACAGGAGGGGAACTTGGTTTTGCGCGCAAGAAGAAAAAACACTTGTAATCTGTAAAGCCTTAGTTTATCATGTACCGCACATTGGGGATATAGCTCACCCGTCTTCGCTTTGCTACGCCGCGGTTTCGCAAAAAAGTAGTATTAGAAGATAAAGAGTTAGTTTTGGGGATATAGCTCAGTTGGTAGAGCGCTTGCATGGCATGCAAGAGGTCGTCGGTTCGAGCCCGATTATCTCCACCACCAATTTTCGTTATCGGCGGTGCCGATTAAGAAAATTGAGCGCCCGCCGAAGTCCGCCAAAGGCGCGAGGCAGGTCGGGCAGATAAGGTTTGAAAGTCATATTCAGTATGGCGGATGTAGCTCAGTTGGTAGAGCGCTGGTTTGTGGTACCAGTTGTCGCGGGTTCGAGCCCCGTCATTCGCCCCATCTATAAAACAAAACCCGTCATCAGGCGGGTTTTGTTTTATAATGTTTGTTATCAATCGGGGCGAAGAACCCGCGCGGGTTCTGTTTTGTCATTCCCGGCGAATGGCGCAGCCATGAGGAAAGGGAACCCGTCATTCGCCCATACAAGTTTCCGTACAAGAGAAAACTAATCCAACACCTGTTTTTGTAATGCAATCAATTGGGCACAGCCGTTACGGGCGGCGTCCATTAACTTTATCATCTGGTCGGCGTCGAATGGGTGCTCTTCGCCGGTGGCCTGGATTTCAATAAATTTACCGTCACCGGATACGACGAAATTTGCATCCAGTTCGGCGCAACAGTCTTCTTCGAAATCCAGATCGATAATTAATTCGTTATTCCAAACACCCGCCGATACCGCCGCGACATAGTCCGAAATCGGGTTTTCGCGGATTCGTCCCGCGTTCATCAGCCATTTGACCGCCAATGACATCGCGACAAAGCCCCCAGTGATCGAAGCACAGCGTGTGCCGCCGTCGGCCTGGATCACGTCACAGTCGATGGTAATCGTGTGCTTGCCCAATTTTTCCATATCGACGACACTGCGGAATGCGCGTCCGATCAGGCGCGATATTTCCGCGCTGCGGTGATCTTTCATTATCGCTTCGCGGCCCTTGCGAATACCGACCGACCGGGGCAGCATGGAGTATTCCGCCGTGACCCAGCCGCCGGTTTTGTTCTGTTGGCGTTTCCACAGCGGTTGCTGCATATCAATGGATGCGGTGCACAATACCTGGGTTCCGCCGATTTTGATTAAACAAGACCCTTCGGCCCACTTGTTAACGCCGGTTTCCATGGAAACAGGGCGGATTTGATCGATTTTGCGCAGTGATGGACGTATCATTTTATTTTGGCCTTTTTTGTATTGACAAAAAACAATTTCGTTCTATAGTGTCAATATAATACAAAGCAGGGGGCAGAAATGCAAACAAAAAAAGCAGTAACATCACGCAATGGAAAATTAATAAACGAATTATCAAACAAATATCGTGATTTATATCGTATGAATGAAGACTTGGCGATAAAGCTGGCGATGACCGCAAATATTCCGGACAGGCTGGAATTTGCGAATGTGTTGAAAGAAAATGAAAATAAAATGAAGTTTTTGGCTGATGAAATCCAGCGTCTGGGTGGGGTTGACTTCATTCGCAAGATGACGGTTGAAAAACGTCGTTAAACCAAACGGTTAATATAATGTCCAAAAAACAAATCGAAAAAGCATTGCCAAAGGGCGTAACGTTGGAACCGCGCGTGATGAATCACATCCATGCGCTGGTCCATACTTATTCCGAATATATGCGTGATGTTAATGTAATAAACGATTTGTTGATCTGGGACGCGGCCGATCGTGTCCAGATTTTACCAGATGATAAAAAGCGCGTCAAAATCGCCCATGCGTCCGCAGAATTTAAACTGGAAACGTCCAAAGACCTGGTTAATGCCGAAACCCGCAAAGCAGCAGATTTTGTGTTTCGTGAAATTCCCGTATTTCGCCTGCGCACACAAATCCCAAGTGCAGAATTCAATATAACGGATATTTATAACAAATACAAAACGCAGCATGACGAATTCTTGCAGTCCGAATTGGCGTTTTGGTTCGGGATATATAAAAGAGCGTTCCAAAACACATCCGCCGGCGACAGTATTTTGCGTATTGCGGTAAAGCAGCATGGCAAGCCGGCCGACGAATCCGACGCGGCGTTCATGTACAGTGTTGGTGACGCCCGCCGCCAGATAAAAAGCCTGTGCCGGGAACTGAAAATAAATCCAGAAAATATGTTCCGCGAATTTCGTGATGCGACATCTTATACTTTGACACATGCGGAAAAACAGGCGTACGCGATTAAAATCGCCAATGAAATGATGCCGTATTCCGCCCGGATCAATTCGCGCCCCGACAGCGTGGACAAGGTGTTCACCGAATATTCTGTAAAAAGATTTACGCAATTAAAAGGAATGTTCGAATTCGTCACCGGGTGGAGTTTTGAGCAATGGGTCCAGGATAATCTGGAAAAAGGCAAATAAAAATCCCCGATCGTGGATTTTTTTAGTCAATAGTCGTTAGTGACAGTGACAGTGTCAGTGACAGTGTCAGTGACAGTGACAGTGACAGTGACAGTGACAGTGACAGTGACAGTGACAGTGACAGTGA
>JAVBUT010000005.1:0-22771 GCA_031555055.1 Alphaproteobacteria bacterium
ATTTTCCCCGCCCGCGACGGCGCGATCGAATAAAAAAATGGCATCCGTCGCGTCTCCCCCCGGTTGCGGGGTGAGACGCGATTGCGCTTTTACTGCCTATTATTTCCCCTTTTACCGCCAACCCTTATCTGTCATAATTCGTGTCCACGCCGTAAATTTTTGCCACCTGTATTTACGCGTGCGATAACAGAAAAGGAAATGGCTATGTTTGCATTTAATTTTTTATCAAAAAAGAAGTTTGACAGTTACGACGATTACATTCAACACGGCGCACCAATCGTGCCGGATAATTTTAACTTTGCATACGACGTGATCGATGTTATGGCCGGCCAAACACCGGACCGTGTCGCTATCCTGTGGACAGACGATTCGGGTGCACGGCGCGAATTCACATACCGCGAACTGGCGGAAATGTCGAATCAAATGGCGAATGCATTAACCGCGCGCGGAATCGGTCGTGGCGACACAGTGCTGTTGTTTTTACGACGCCGCTGGGAATACTGGATTCTGATGTTGGCGATGCACCGCGTCGGCGCGATTCCAATCCCGTCAACCAACCAGCTAAAAGCCCACGATATCGAATACCGTATTGAAATGGCCGGGGTTAAAAACATTATCGCGTTTGACGACGGATATATTATGAATGAAATCCGGGCCGCGATCGCATACACCGACATAAAATTAATTTCGAACACAGAAATCGCAGACGAAATGAATGCGGCGCCGAAAACTTTCGATCGTGTCGCGACCAGCAATTCCGACACTATGGTTTTGTATTTTACATCCGGCACGACCGACATGCCGAAAATGGTATCGCATGATTTTACTTATCCGCTGGGGCATATCAATACCGCCATGTTCTGGCAAAATCTGGATGAAAACGATCTGCACTTTACATTGTCCGAAAGCGGTTGGGCGAAATGTTCATGGGGAAAAATGTACGGCCAATGGCTGTGCGGCGCGACCGTATTTATTTATGACTTTGGGGGCAAGTTCCCTGCGGCGGATTTATTGCGCGTCATATCTAAAAACAAGATCACATCGTTCTGCGCGCCGCCGACGGTTTACAAAATGCTGATTCGCGAAGACATGACGCAATACGATTTATCATCGATTAAAAAAGCCGACATCGCCGGCGAAGCGCTGAATCCGGAAGTATTCGAAAGATTTAAACAATTGACCGGCGTCAAACTGCGCGAAGGATTCGGCCAGACCGAAACGACAATAATGTTGTTCAATAATCCATGGATCGAACCAAAACCGGGCAGCATGGGCATGCCGGCAGCCGGCTGGGACGTGCAATTGCTGGACGAACGTGGCCGCCCGGTTCCAACGGGTGAAGTCGGTGAAATCTGCGTATCATTGGCAAACGGCCGCCCCACGGGATTATTCCAGGGTTATTATAAGAATGAAAAACTGACCGAACGCGCCCAGCGCGACGGATTCTATCACACCGGCGACGTCGCGTATTGCGATTCGGACGGATACTTTTGGTTTATCGGTCGCAATGACGATTTGATCAAAAGTTCCGGATACCGTATCAGCCCGTTCGAAGTAGAATCGGTTTTATTGGAACACCCCGGCGTCCGCGAAGTCGCTGTAACCGGCGTACCGGATGAAGTTCGTGGCATGAATGTCAAGGCAACGATCGTCCTGAATAAATACTATCAGGGCACAGACGCATTGGTTCATCAGTTGCAAGAACACGTCAAATCCCGAACCGCGCCGTACAAGTATCCGCGCGTAATCGAATTTGTCGAAACACTGCCGATGACGATCAGCGGCAAGATCAAACGCGCCCTGATCCGTGCAATCGATATCGATAAATTGAAAAAGTGATTGATGTGGGGGCGGATATCATCTGCCCAATCATAGGGGCGCATTCTTGCGCCCTGTTTCATTTGTTCCAAATTGTATGTTGACAAATAATAATACACGTCTATAATATAGTTATGACAGATCAGAAACAAGTTTTTGAAATTATCGACAATCCTGGCGATTTTCTTGCCGGGCACGATATTGAATATCTTGATCATATTGGCTTCAAAAGTGTTCCAGAAAACCAAAAATTTATAATAAACAATTTGTGGATTTTTGGAAAAATTTACGGCGACAAATGGGTCAAAGTTCTGTTCAGCCCAATAAATACTCAAAATACAATTATCAAGGCATTTTCAAACATCCAAGAATATTTACTGGACGACAAAGAAGATTTGACACCGAATTCAATGATCAGAATTGGTGACGCGAACAGTTTTTATTGGCTGATTGCTGACGCATGCTCCAGCTCGATCAAAAGAATTAAATCACACGGATATAAACTTGATGACGTTGTTCCAATACAAGAAGCATTATGCGCCATATATCGCAGAAACGAACATGATAACGCAAAACTGTTTTTCCAGTATTTGTACGGCGAACACTCTTTCTTTGTTTTGAATGATTGCTTCAATTGTTATTTATCCGACAGAAAAAAATGCAAACTATACTTGCCGCAATTGGATCATGCAAATGTAAAGCGTCTGCGTCTTTGGAAATTTCAGATCGAATTTCATAAATAAAAAATCTGCAATTATGTTTTTTATTAACTGGAACCAGCCTTGGCGAAGGCTGGATCCAGTTAATAAATTGGGCGCATACTTGCGCCCTTTTACAAAAACAACTTTGTTGTTTTTGTCATCCCCGCGCAGGCGGGGACAGGGTCTATGAAATTTCATAACTAATCTTACGAAAAGTATTTAATATTTTGGCTCGCTGTGCTCGCGGTTCAAAGCCCTATTCCCGCCTGCGCGGGAATGACAAAATTTTTCTTTGAAAAATTTCATAAATAAAAAAGGGCTGGATGACCCCGCCCCTATAAAACAATATATTTTTATTTTACTTTTTTCAAAACCAACGATGCATTCGTGCCGCCGAATCCAAAAGAATTGTTAATCGCAACATTAACCTCTTTCTTTTTGGCGGTGTTTGCAACGATGTCGAACCCGTTGATTTCGTCCAACGGATCATTCAGGTTGATCGTCGGCGGAACAATTCCATCCCGAATCGCCAAGACACAGAAAATTGCTTCGGCCGCGCCCGCCGCGCCCAACATGTGGCCCGTCATGGATTTGGTCGATGACATGGAAACCGGCGCATCCCCGAACAATGTCTGGACTGCGGCCAATTCACCAACGTCGCCCAGGCCTGTTGATGTGCCATGCGCATTTACGTAATCGACAGATTTCGCATCGATGTTTGCATCGCGCAACGCCGCTTTCATCGCACGCAGACCGCCTTCGCCACCTTCGGCCGGGGCCGTCATATGATACGCGTCACCGGACATTCCGTAACCGGCAACTTCGGCGTAAATTTTCGCGCCGCGCGCAACCGCGTGTTCGTATTCTTCCAGAACCAGAACCGCCGCGCCTTCGCCCATGACAAATCCGTCGCGGGTTTTATCCCAAGGACGCGAAGCACCCGTCGGATCATCGTTGCGCGTCGACAGCGCCTTCATTGAACAGAATCCCGCCATACCGATTTTTGCAACCGCGCCTTCGGCGCCACCACATATCATGATGTCGGCATCACCATGCTGGATCAGACGCGCGCCTTCGCCAATAGAGTGTGCACCGGTCGCGCAAGCCGTCACGATCGAAACGTTCGGACCTTTTAATCCGTACTTGATCGATACTTGGCCCGCGACCATATTGATGATCGATTTTGGGATAAAGAACGGACTGATCGCGCGCGGACCGTTTTGAAACAGTTCGATGCAATTGTCATATATCGACGACAGTCCGCCGATACCAGAACCGATCGAAACACCAATGCGTTCTTTGTCGCCGGCATATTCTTTCAGGCCTGCGTCACCCAGTGCCTCGTCTGCGGCAACTATTCCATAGACAATGAACTTGTCCATGCGGCGCTGTTCGCGCGGATCGACGATTGGGTCTGGGTTATACTGGCCAGGTTCAGTGCCGACAACCGGCACGCCGGCAATCTGGGACGGCAGATCGGATGCGTCGAACACATCGATCGGGCGCACACCGGATTTGCCATTGATAATATTTTTCCAGGCGTATTCGATCCCGGTACCAACCGGTGATACAATTCCCATACCTGTGATGACTACTCTTTTCATAACAAAAAACTCCATGTTTTATATTGTAGGGACGTATTGCATACGCCCTGGGCGCAAGTATGCGCCCCTACGTTATCGCCAAGATACAAAAAAACCGCCGAAAATGCAATGCATTTTTGACGGTTTTCCAGTTTTATAAAACCAACCTGAAACTTATTATTTGCTTTCTGGCTTGGCGGCTGGTTTTGAATGTGCTTCGATAAATTTCACAGCATCGCCCACAGTCGCCATTTTGCCGGCTTCTTCGTCTGGGATTGTGATGTTAAATTCCTTTTCAACTTCCATAACGAATTCGACGACGTCCAAAGAATCTGCGCCCAGATCGTTGATGAATGCGGCCTTTTCTGTAACCTTGGCTTCATCCACGCCCAATTTTTCGGCTACGATTTTTTTTACTTTTTCGAAAGTTGTCATTTTTAGTCCTTTGTTTATGTTTATTTTGTGGCCCGTCTGGGGCGTCAGTACGATAAACTATCATTTTCAAGCGCCAGTGTCAAGAAATTATAACAAACGGTAACAAAAGTAGGAAGTTTGAAGTTTGAAGTTTGAGGTGAGATGACTTCAAACCTCAAACTTCAAACTTCCTACTTCAAACTTTCTATCACCTTATTCATATTATCTCGCAGGTCCTCGCGGTCTGCGGCCCAGACCAGCTGGCGCGACATGTATTTGTAAACATCGTCCATTGTCAGTCCCGGAATCCTTGCGGCCCGCGCCACACGGCCCCAGCCCATGCGCGGATCGGTCAGATGACGCCCGCCCCGCCCCACGAACACCCATTTGCCGTCCTGGGGCAAATCGGTCAGCAATACGACCGCCGCGTCCGACAATGGCCGCCCCGCCCATGTATAGTGATTAAAGTCCAAATCACGCCATTGCATGGAAAATATTTTAGATTTCGGCGCGAATCCATAAACCAGCATTAAAAACGCCGCGCGCAGGTTTTGGTCTTTTTCTTTTCTTATCGCGCCCATCAAACGTTCAAAGCCCGCCGCGTTCAGCGGACGTGCACGGCGGATTTCTTTTACTTTAACCACACTGTCCGTCGGATTGACTTTGACATATCCGCCGTTTTGCGCGAAATCAAAAATACTGTGCAGCAATTCGTGCATTCGGTTTCGCACGGCCGGCCCGTCAATTTTATCCAGTGTCGCGCGAATATCGTCCGGCGTAATGTCCTGGACATTTTTTTCCAGCAATTGCGTCAAGTGCCGATTTATTGCGCGCACCAGTTTTGCTGTGGCCAATTCCGTCCGGCGGACTTTCTTTATAATATAAGTATCGGCAATTTTGCGGAATCCGGTTTTTTTGCGATGCGTCTTTGGCTTTTCGGTTGCGGATTTCAGAACTTCGTTAACACGGTCGCGTGCGTACATGATTTCCATATCCGGATAATTTCCAATAATAATCCTGCGGTCGCGCCCGGCAACGCGCTTGCGCGTAAAAAAGCTTTTGACACCACGGCTGGTGACATACATGCGCAAGCGCGGCTCTGCCGAATCCTGGACCACGTCAAACCCGGTCTTTGGTGCCGGCAGATTGTCCAGAATATGTGGTGAAAAGAAAAATTGATGGGACATTTATTTTCTATTCTTTTCAAAGGAAAAACGTTTGCTTTTACAGTTTTTCAGACGCGCGACCGCTGTATCGTATCGTTTTAACATATACTGATATGCGATGTTGTTGGCATGCATAGGACAGTTTTTATTTGCACAGTCTGTACCGTCTATAAAATTTTCACATGTAATTTCGGTATAATTGCGAGAAAAACCATCATGATCGCCTATGCTCCAGAATTCCAGTTCGCCAACCAAGCAGATACATACTTCGCATGGGATTTTATACTCTCTGGTCTGATATTTCTGCGTAACGCCATATTCTACATGTATGACATCGGATATTTTATCGCGCGCATTATTCATTACAAGAAAAGCCCGGGCATGTTCCTTTTTTGCCAAACTATAGTTTTTCAAATTCTGACGGATTCCCATTTTTTGCCTCTTGTTATGATTATATTACATTCTCTCAAACCTTGACTCTACATTGATAATACGCTTGTCTTGTTTTTTCTATTTTTAAGAAAAATTGTCTTTTTTTCCAATGCGGCCAGATATTTTTCTTTTGCAGTAATGTGTTTTTGGTAATTTTCAAAGCAATGACATTTACTGTTAACACAAGGTTGTTTATAGTTTCCACAGTGTGCCTCATCTGTTTTTTGAAATGGGAACACAGGATAATCATCCGACATATTCGTGTTTAGACTTATGATTGTCGCCCGCATTATGCAGTGTTTTTTTGGATTTTCTTCAAAGTTTATACAATATGATAAAGTAATAGGATCAAAAGTTGCACGATACGCGTTATACAATATTTCAATCTCTGTATCCAGCGCGTTCAGCTCTTTCTTGGATTCTTGTCTTGCCAAACGATAAAGCCTAATCAGTTTAAACATTTTTCTGCCTTTTGTGATTTTTTTTGATGGCCTTTTTTTGCCCTATTAGCTCATTAGCTTTCTTATACATATTTATCAAGTCATTCTGCATGCTTTCACGTTCCAATTCTGCTTCGATATATTTCAGCTTCATTTCAAAATATGTCCAATTTCTTCTTCGCCCCAAGCAATTCATATTATAACAAGGTTTTTCTTCCGAGAATTGTTTACATATATCTACAACATATGGTCCTGGGCCTATAAAGTCCGGATGCACCAGACCGTATTCGTTGTTTGCAAAATAGCTTCTGTTACAAAACTCTTCTGGGACACTGTATTTACTTTGCGGAAAATGAAGCCGTCCCTTTGCTAACCCTACTTCTTGTTTCAACAATTTCATCTCTGTCTCAAACGATTTAATCTTGGCCAAGAACGATTGTATTTCAAACTTGGTCTGTTTTATCTCAGACCTAAGCGGCAACAGATCATTTTGAAGTTTTCTATAATCTTTAATTTTTATTATTATATTCATCATTATTGAACCTCTTGACTTTCTTTATAGATTTACGACACCTTCAGTGCGTTTATAAACGCGCTTTGTGGGATTTCGACGTTACCGAATGTGCGCAGACGCTTTTTACCCTCTTTCTGCTTTTCCAACAATTTGCGTTTGCGCGTGATGTCGCCGCCGTAACATTTTGCAGTAACGTCCTTGCGGAACGCGGCGATTGTTTCGCGCGCGATGATCTTTCCACCGATCGCAGCCTGGATCGGAATCTTGAACTGGTGCCGCGGGATCAGGTCTTTTAGTTTTTCGACAATCTGGCGGCCGCGCTTTTCCGAAAACGATCGATGGCACAGGAACGACAGCGGTTCGACATTTTCTTCGTTGATCAGGATTGAAACCTTGACCAGATCGGACGCCTGGTATCCCTGTAACACATAGTCAAACGACGCGTATCCCGACGATAACGACTTTACACGATCGTAAAAGTCGAACACTATTTCCGCCAATGGCAATTGATAGACCAGAACCGCGCGATTGCCAATGTATGAAATGTTTTCCTGGACACCGCGGCGTTCAGAACAAAGCGCCATTATTCCGCCCATATATTTGTCCGGCAGCATGATTGTCGCGCGCACCCATGGCTCCTCTATCATCTGTATCTGGGTCGGATCGGGCATATCGGCCGGATTTTCTAAATCGACAATTTCACCATTGCGCAAATGCAATTTATACAACACCGACGGAATTGTGTTAATCAGCGACAGATTATGTTCGCGCGACAGCCGTTCGGAAATAATTTCCATATGCAACAGGCCCAAGAAACCGCACCGCAGTCCAAATCCCAACGCAGATGATTTTTCCGTCGTGAACACAAACGACGCATCGTTCAGCGCCAGTTTTTCCGCCCCCTCGCGCAGGTCTGGATAATCGTCGGCCTCTACTGGAAAGAAACTTGAAAACACGACCGGAATACTTGGTTTAAATCCTGGCAAGCGATCGACGTTCGCGCGGCTGTCCGTTATTGTGTCGCCGACCTTGCAGTCGTGAATTGTTTTCATGCCGGTGATGATAAATCCAACCTCGCCCGTTTCCAGGCCGTCCGTATTAACCATCTTTGGCGTAAAGTATCCGATCTTGTCGATGACGTATTCCGCGCCGGTTTCCATAAATCTGATTTTCTGACCGCGGGATAATTTTCCGTCGACAACGCGCACCAGAACCACAACCCCCAGATAACTGTCATACCATGAATCCACCAACAATGCGCGCGTCGGCGCGTTTTCGTCGCCCGACGGCGCAGGCAGTTTCGCAACAATTTCTTCCAGCAATTCCGGAACACCATCGCCGGTCTTGCCCGACACGCACAATGCGTCGGACGCGTCCATACCGATGACGTCCGCGATCTGTTCGCGCGCGGCCGCGACGTCGGATGACGGCAGATCGATCTTGTTCAGCACCGGCAGCATTTCCAAATCGTTGTCCAATGCCAAGTAAGCATTGGCCAGTGTTTGCGCCTGGACACCCTGGGTCGCATCGACCAGAATTATCGCGCCTTCGCATGCGGCCAATGATCGCGATACTTCGTACGTAAAGTCAACGTGCCCCGGCGTATCCATCAAGTTTAATTGATATGTTTCACCGTTTTTCGCAGTGTACGACAGACGGACCGTCTGGGCCTTGATCGTGATTCCGCGTTCGCGTTCAATATCCATTGAATCCAAAACCTGGGATTTCATTTCACGCGATTCCAGCCCGCCGGTGAATTCGATCAATCGATCGGACAATGTGGATTTTCCGTGATCGATATGCGCAACAATAGAAAAATTTCTGATATGAGTCTGCTTCATGCTTTACCTGAATTGATGTTAAGAAATTAAAGAGAACAATACAGATGCGGATCGGTTGGCTTTTGTAAGTGTACATACAGGTACATGACCAGAGCCAACCGGCCCGCAGATGCGTTGTTATATTTAATTTATGTATGCGGCAATAGTACACTCGTACTTACAACTTTTCAACTGAAATTTTGGCAAATTTCGACTAATTTCTATTTGTTATTTTTATAATTGACAAAAGTATATTATTGTCATATAATTTAAGTCCACAGATAAAAAAACAGGATATTCATATGTCAGCCAAAGCATTAAGAAATCTAGCCAGAATGAGCGACTGCAGATTATGCACACCATGCCTTAACCAGGTTCCGAATTGGGGAGCCATACAGGCGGCCAGAAAAACAACATTTATGACCCGGGATAATTTCGGTGGACTTGCGGTATTCACGTGTCCGCACAGACAAAATATAATTTACAAAACAACAACCGAAGAACCAACCGCATCCTTGAACGTAAAAACAACGGTAATAAACGGTCGCCCAACTTTGTGCTGGTCTGACGAAGTAAAGGTCGCGCGCGAAGCACATAAACAAAAACTAATAAAAGAAAGAATAACATTATCGTACTAAGCCCACAACGATTAACAAAAGGACAAGACATGCCAAGATACCTAAGAACAAAAGATGACAGCGGCAAAGATAAACAAACTTGGGCACATCCGATAACCGCCAAAAAAGGCACCATGTTTGACCTGACGCCGAAATATGTTGACGATATGCGCAAATGCACATTGTGTGTAAAATGTATAAATTTGATCCCCGGGAACGCAAGCCTGCAGCAAAAGCGTCGCAACATCTTTTTTGCACAGGATGACTTTGGAAATTTCGCACCAATTAAATGTCCGATAATTGGCAATACCCTGTTAAAAAGAATTATCGAAGAACCAGAAAATTCACCGAACGTAACAAGGACGCCTGTGACCATTATCAAAAACGGCAAGGAAAAATCAGCAATTGCCATAGCATGGTCCGACACAGTAAAGGCCACGCGCGAAATATATAAACAGGTTACAATAAATACAATAACAAATTCCCAATAACAAACGGATCAAATTGATCCGTTTTGTTTATATCTTTGCCAACAATTCATCGATACGTGACGCGCGTTCCAGTGTGTCATCGTAATCGAATCGGATATCTGGAACATATTTCTGGTCCATGCGCGCGGCCAGTTCAAACCGAACCATTTTTGTAATATCATCCAGACGCTTTTGCACGCGTTTCAGATCGCTGTTGCGCGTATAGTAAAACAGTTTCACAAAATGCAGACCGCTGGCGGATTTTGCCCCGACCAGCGACACGCCCGACAAAACCGGATCGTCGGAAAAACTATCGCGCAGTATTTCGCTGACGATTGTTTGAACCTTGCTGGCTATGCGTTCGCCGCGATCGTATGAAAGATTGCTTTGTTTTTTTGGCATGATTATTTTCCACGTGCACGCTGTCTTTCTTCCAACAGCATTTCCAGACTGCGGATTAACCCATGTTTCAGTCTGAATAATTTTTCTTCGGTCGATTCGTCCAGGTGCCACGCTTCTTTGATCAAGTGTTCAATCTGTGTGTCGGACATTTCTTTCCTTGGCAATTTTTCTGACTGGGATGCTTTTGTCACTGTTGGAATTTTTTTATCAACCGCAAAATCTTCCAGCTGTATTGGCTTTATACCGACATCTGCAAGATCATCCAGCACTTCATACTTACAGTTCGACAAGTTGTGGATTTTGCTGAACATATAAACACTGCATAGATTATTTTTTGAAAATCTTATCAGCTGTTCGATCGACTTCCAAGATAAATGGTGGGTATTTTCAATTATTAAATTACTGCTTG
Organism: Alphaproteobacteria bacterium; assembly: GCA_031555055.1. Lineage (GTDB taxonomy): Bacteria > Pseudomonadota > Alphaproteobacteria > Rs-D84 > Rs-D84 > JAFGMC01. The sequence continues at coordinate 10,787 of JAVBUT010000005.1, forward strand.
AAAATTCTTGCAGAGATTTCTGGGTAAATTCCTGAAGATAATTTTTTACCAAGGCCGTGTTTATTTTTGTGTAATCGGTTTTGGCCGGTCGCGTTCCCGGCACTATTATTTTCGTATCGAACCCCTGCACGCTTTGATCACGATACAGTTTTTCTATATGATAATCCAAGGATTCTTTTTTATCACTGACGTAAAGTTCAAACTTTGCCATTTTATTTTTTCCGTATGCTGCTCTCTCGTGCTCTTTTTTAATTGTAAACCAGAAAATATTCATTTACAATCGGAAAAGTTTAATTGTGGGTATATCTCTTTGCTTGGCTCATTGCTTATCCTGACCCCTGGTGGGGCGGGATAGAACTTGTTAGCGGTGCCGTTTCGCACGCGTTACAAGTTCTTGGGTGGGGGGATAATAACGAATCCCGTCATCCCACCCTGAAAACCTAAGGTCGTTTGACGATACAAACTCCCAGGTTTTCGCTCAACGATGCTCGCGCATCCTCGTAGTTGTTCGAACTTCGTGTTTGCAAAACAGCACAACACTCGTTCTTACATACTCGGATTCTTCCCGCCCCATCACAGGGGCAGGATAAAAAAGAGAGAAAATTATGTCGCGCAAAAAATTGGTAGATTATGTATTAAAGTATTCCGGACATCCGGCGTTTCCCTGGATCGTGTTCTTTTTGACGGTATGCGAATCCATATTCCTGTTCATTCCGCCCGAAGTATTTATGACACCGCCGATCGTCGCGGATAAAAAACGCGCCCTGCCCGTGGTTATCGCGACATCGCTGGGGTCTTTGGTCGGCGGCACGATCGCGTACATGATCGGCGCATGGCTGTTTGATTCCGTTGGCGTATGGCTGATTGAAAATTTTGCGACAATGGAAAAGTTCGCCACCGCCCAGGCCATGTTTGCCCGGCACGGTGTGTTTATAATATTCCTGGCGGCGGTGACACCGGTTCCGTATAAACTGATGGCGATATGCGCGGGATTCCTGGGCTTTCCTGCGGCCCTGTTCTTGGGTGTTTCCGCGATATTCAGAACAGCACGTTTCGCGATCGTCGGGTTTTTGTTATGGAAGTTTCAAGAAACCGCAAATCAAATTGTTAAGAAATATTTCTGGCCGTTGACATTGATCGCAATTGTGGTCGCGGCCCTGGGAATATTTTTGATGGCGGTATTGTAAAACTAATTTTTATCACGCGAACATATTTACAGGGGCGTAAATATGCGCCCCTATGAGTATGTTCGTAACAAATGTTTCTTGTACTTTTATAACACTCTGTTCCACAGCCTGGTTCTTTTTTTACAAAATTCGCTCTTGTTTATTTATATGGTTTGTTTCTGCGCTGCGCACCTCTTGTCGTCATACCGGCGTACGCCGGTATCCAATAGTTTTAATTTTATAAGATAATAAATACAAGGTCTTGACACTTTATGCTTCTGGACCCCGTCGGACGACGGGGTGACGGCAAGAGCGAAATGTTTTTATTTATTACAAAATACCGAATGTGGGTTATTCAAGATACAAATTGTGGAACAGAGTACTTTTATAAATCTGCAAATAAAAAAAGACGCAATGCGCGTCCCGATCAATATGACCAAAATTATAAACCGATTATTCTACCCAGATATTTGCGTATGTTGTCGCTGTTGCGGATCCGACCGGTATTTGAACATTTGATTTTGTAACGGTCAGCGTGTCCGTTCCCGATCCGGAAATATTGGAAATCAAATTACCGGTCCCGGTCGCGTTAACGGTAACCGCTGTTGAAATTGCACTGGTTATCTGATTAACATATGTCACGACCGCCAGTGCCGAAGGATATGCAGTATCTGTCTGATTCCCAACAACCGACAAGTCCGTTGTTTTATTCGTCTTGTCTTCCTTGGCCGACATATCGATATTGCTGACGATACTGTCAACATACTCTCTGCTGGCGATATCTGATCGCGCATCACCAATACCCAAGAAAGCCGCAGTCACGGTTACTAACGACACTGCAAAAATTCTTCTCAACTCTCTCATTACAAATGAATACTCTTTTACAGAAACTTTTCCCACACCAACCAGTGATCGTTTTTTATCATACAGTTTTTCAGACATGTCCGCCATATGTTTTTTTACATTATAACCGACAGTTAAACCCGGTGGTTGTCGGAAAATTCATCCCGACAACCACTGTCACAAGAATTCCGTTTATTAGGTTTCTTGCATAATGTATGATACATCTATTGTTTTCACACTAAACCATTAGTCCGGCATAGTGACGTCTTCCCAATAGATACTACCGGTTCCTTTGTTGATCGCCAGAACGCACTGTGCCTGGGTACCCAGACAGTTTGCCGGCGGCTTTGGAACTGCATAACCTTCAACTGCGGCAATGGTCGGGAACTTTGTCGTGCTGCCGGCATCTGTTGTCATGCTGGTGGATTTGTTCACTGCATCTTCTTTATTGGTTTGCAATGCTGTGATATTGCCTTCGTTGGTTGTAACACGTGCGGCCAACGCAGTATCGTCATACTCGCTCGCTGTGATCTGGGCACCTACGTATGTTTCGATCGCAGAAACGGTCGGGAACTTTGTAGTGCTGCCAGCATCTGTCGTCATGTTGGTTGTTTTGTTCGCTGTATTTTCTTTAGAATTTAATTTATTCGTAACATATTCCGCAACGCCCTTGGTCGAAGCATACTTGGTCGAGTCAGCCGCGTTTATCGCAACGTCGTCGGTTTTGTTTGCTTTATCTTCCTTGGCCGTCAAGTCACCGGATACAACGCCTTCGATCAAGCTTTCAACCGCAGCAACAGTCGTGTACTTTGCATCACTGCCTGTATCTGCCGCAATCGTTGCACTGGTCGATCTGTTGGCAACTTTCTCGTTCAACGCATCCTGGTTATCAACATACGTCTTTACAGACTTTACAGACGGATACATAGTATCGCTGGCAGCATCTGTTGTAACGCTTGTGGATTTGTTAGATTTGTCTTCCTTGTTTGTTTGCAATGCTGTGATATTGCCTTCGTTGGTTGTAACACGACCAGCCAGCGCAGTATCATCATACTCGTTCGCTGTGATCTGGCCAGCAACGTATGTTTCAACCGCGTCAACGGTCGGGTACTTTGTTGTACTGCCGGTGTCGGTTGCGATGCTTGCTGATTTGTTCGCTGTTAATTCACGAGTGTTCTGCAACGCTGTGATATTACCTTCGTTCGTTGTTACACGGCCAGCCAGTGCAGTATCGTCATACGCATTCGCAGTAACGTAATCCGCAACACCCTTGGTCGAAGCATATTTTTCCGAACTGGTTTTATTTGTTTCAACGTCGTCGGTTTTGTTTGCTTTATCTTCCTTGGCCGTCAGGTCACCGGATACAACACCTTCAATCAAAGTTTCAACCGCTTTTACGGTCGTGTACTTTGTATCACTGCCAGTATCCGTCGCAATCGTTGTGCTAGTCGATCTGTTGGCAACTTTTTCATCCAACAAATTCCGGTTATCGACATAATCCTTACTGGCGATTTGCGCCGCGTTTGCCGCGCCGATCCCCAGTATGGCTGCCATAATACCCGTAAATACTATGTTCTTTTTCATTTTTTTCTCCTTGTTTTTTTATTCTTTACTTTTCAGGTTTCTCTCCGAACCTAAAAAATCTTTTTTTTAATATCTTTCAAAACGTCATCAGTAAGCCACTTTGAACCAGGATTCTACGCCATTGTTAACTACTAGAACATAATCTGTTCCATCTTCTGGGGCATTAAGAGAGTATGAATCTCCCTTGTCGCCCTTCTCACCCTGCGGACCTTGTGGACCAGCAGGACCAGTTTCGCCTTGCAGTCCTTGGGGACCGACTGCACCATCCGCGCCAGCAGGACCAGCGGGGCCAACTTCACCTTGTGGACCAGCTTCGCCCTGGGGACCGGCAGGACCGACTGCACCATCCGCGCCGGCAGGACCAACCTCACCTTGCGGGCCTTGTGGACCAGCTTCGCCCTGGGGACCGGCGGGACCAGTTTCACCTTGCGGGCCTTGCGGACCAGTTGCACCATCCAAACCATCTAACCCAGCAGGGCCTTGCGGACCAGCGGGCCCAGTTTCACCTTGAATTCCTTGCGGACCAACCTCACCTTGGGGACCTTGCGGACCAGTTGCACCATCCAAACCATCTAACCCAGCGGGACCCTGGGGGCCAGCAGGACCGACCGCGCCATCCGCGCCAGCAGGACCAGCGGGACCAACCTCACCTTGGGGACCTTGTGGACCGACTTCGCCTTGGGGGCCCGGCGTACCGTTATTTAATGCGGATATAATATTATTTGTAATGTCGATACCTGGGCCGGCAATCAAAGTGTCTTGTTTGTAAATATCCAGATCGGTAACGTCATTGCGTATAACATCAATTTGTTGTTGCAGATATGTGTTACTGCCACTGTTATTATTGCTGCCTGCGCCAGGGCTTTGAGATTTGATAGAGCTGCCGCCGCTGATGCTGGTGCCGCCACCCAAATATTTTCCGGCCGATAATCTGGATACAGACGGCGCAGCCACGCGCGTTGCCGTTACTGGCACCACGCCACCGGTTGATGCCGTAGCCCTGGGGGCTGTCGATGTGACTGATGCAACTTCGGATGCGCTGGATGCACTGTTATATGTCCCGACACCACCAAAAGAACGAACCGAGGGAGCAGAATGAACAGGCGATAATATCGCCGCGCCAAGCACACAAGCAACTGAAATTGTTGATATTTTTATGTTGGTTTTCATCTCTTCTCTCTGACCTATAATATCATATTTCCGCGAATCGGGTCAACAGCCTTTTTGCTTTAAAATTCGTATCTTATTCCGACCGAGAACGAATTTTCCAAAACCAGCCCTATTTTTGTTTCAAAATAATATGGATCGTCATTCAGGTCTTCAAAATGTTGTGTCAGTTTTGTTCCGTTAAATCCGGCCAGACGATACCGTAAATCCAGAACGAAATTGTCATCCAGTTTATGGGTATAGCCCAACATCACGCCCAGCATCGGCGATATCCCCATTTGCGAATTTTCATCCACCGTCAGGAAAATATCGCTGTTCATTTCGACAATCGGCAAAGCCAAGCCTAATCCGCCGCCCAAATACAATCCGCCGGTAAAGTCATAAATCGCATTGACAATTGCATAAGGTGTCTGGAATTTAAAATCAAATCCAGCGCCACCGTCGGTGAACATCCCGTTATATCCGGCTTCGACTTCGCCACGCCAGTGATATCCGAATTTTTTACCGACAGATACACTGCCACCAAAGACCGGTTCCATGGAATATTTGTCATGATCAAAATCAACATTCACATTCGGCCAATCCGACGAGTATTTATTTTCCCAATTCAGAAAACTTAACTCTGCACGGAATGTCATATACCAATCGTTCTTTGGCTTGTCGGTATAGTTGTATGTGACGTCATATCCGCCACGGCCGTCTTTTATCAGATAGCTTGGCAATGCGTTTGCCGCTGTTGTTGCAACACAAAACAGCAATGCGGTCAACACTAATTTTTTCATAGGACTTCTCCTCTAATTTTCCATAGTATACCATAAACGACACACCCCGACCAAGACGTAAATGAAGGCGTCAATCAGATTTATTTGCTAATTTCCTAAAACTAAATGTTGACTTTTCGAAAAAAACTTTTTAGCGTATGCTTGTGAACCCAAACATAGGAAGGATGCAAATATGAAAAAAATACTAATGCTGGTTGCCGTTCTGGCTGTTGCCGCATGCGGAACCACCAAAGAAATCACGGACCTGAATGGTCAGCAAGTTTATTTCGCTTTTGATTCTGCACATATATCAGAGCAAGCCAAAGACAACCTGTTGGCGCAGTCGCTGTATCTGAAAGATCACACCGACGTTAACATTGTCATCGAAGGTAATTGCGACGAACGCGGTTCTACCGACTATAACTTGGCGCTGGGATCATTGCGCGCCGGCAACGCTGCGCATGTTCTGATTGCCGACGGTATTGAACCGGTCAGAATCAAGACCATTTCATATGGCAAGGAAAGACCACAGTATAAGGGTTCTGGCGAATCCGTATGGAAGCTGAACAGAAACGCAACCACGCGCGTTATGGAATAAGAAAACGGCCCAAGGGCCGTTTTTTAAATTCCCGCAATCTTTCACTTTTTTTCACTTTTCATTTTCAGTTTTATTTACTACGATAAAGAACATGGAAAACAATACAGCAATATCTTTCGCAAATGTTGCCGCGCAATACGAACGCGGTGTCGAAGTCCTGTCCGACGTGTCTTTCAACATCAGCAACGGGGCTTTTTATTTTCTGTCCGGCGCGTCCGGCGCGGGCAAGACAACACTATTGCGCCTGATATATCAGCTGCACAGGCAAAACAACGGCCAGATCAAACTGTTCGGAAAATCGACAACCGGCCTGTCGCGCGACGAAATATCCGATCTGCGCCGCAAGATGGCGATTGTGTTCCAGGAATATTCCCTGCTGTCGCATTTTTCTGTTTTCGACAACGTCGCACTGCCATTGCGCGTTCGCGGCATGACCGAGGCCAAGGTTAAAAAACTGGTAACCAAAACCTTGGAATGGGTTGGCCTGGCGCGCTATGCCGACAAGAACCCAAAGTCACTGTCCGGCGGCCAGCAACAACGCGTTTCCGTCGCGCGCGCGATCATTGTCCAGCCTGAAATTCTGCTGGCGGACGAACCGACCGGAAATTTGGACGACGAGAGCGCGTCCCGCCTGATGGAACTGTTTATCCAGATGAATAAAAACTTTGGCACGACGATAATTTTGGCAACACACAGTCGGAAACTGATGGACACTTATAAATTCCCCGTGATACACGTTGAAAATCATCGGGTTAATTTTATCGGCGGCGAAAAAATATCCGACGCGCCAGAATCAAAGAAAACATGGAAAGGACCAAAGCCCCAAAACCAAAATTATTTTTCGGAATTATCCAAACAGTTCGAAGAAATCGGAGAGGTTAAATGATAAGAAAAACCCCGCTTGTATTTTCATTGGTGCGGGACCAGTCGCTGTTTATGACCGCGATCGTGTCGTTATTGACGTTCATGTCCGTACTGACGCTGGGGATCGCGATTGCGATCGGCACAGGTGTCATGCGCTGGAACACGCAATGGGATTTGTTCGCAACCGTCCAGATAATGTCCGATGACAATGCCGCCACAACCCAGAAAATCATTAATGACAATCGTGACAAGATTTCATCCGTTACTGAAATCCCCAGGGCGGATATGGAAAAACTGATGCGCCCGTGGATATCCGGTGGCGCAAATTTGAATGACTATCTGCCGAAAATGTTCGAAATAAAATTCAAAAAGAAATCCGATGTCGAAACGGTCGGTGAACAAATTTCAAAACACGCGCGGTTCCTGACGCACGCGACGGCGCTGAAACATTCGACCAGCGCGGGCTGGCGGATGATATTCATATCGGTGCTGGTGCTGGCGCTGGTGCTGGCGGCGATCGGGTTTTGTATTTCGTACATCGCACGCAACACGGCGTTGCTGCATCGCCGCGAATTGGAAATATTGAACCAGATCGGCGCGCGTGATTTGTTTGTCGCCCGCCAGATGCAGATTATTGTCGCAAAGATATGTATTGTCGCAACCACTGTTGGATTTGTGCTGGCCGCGCCGGTTCTGCTGCTGATTCTGGGCGCCGCGCACAGCGCGCGTGTCGGGCTGATGGCAATGATGGGCTTGTCCGGCGCCGGCTGGATAGTATTGGCGCTGACGCCGGTGGCTATCGTTATATTTGCGATCTGGATCACACGGCGCACAACGCTAAAGATTTTGGGAACCAATTAATGCGTCTGCTGACACCATCTTTACTGATACTGGCGCTGTTTATTCTGGGCGGCGCGATATTTAAATCGACTGCACCGACACAGTGCTCTACTATTCTGCAAAACGACACAATGTTCGTTCTGACTGGCGACGCGCGCCGGATTCCGTTCGCAATGCGCAAAATACGAAAATATCCAAAGGCCACGGTATACGTGATCGGCGTCGGCGGTGGCGGTGTTTTTCCGTCCGACCGCGTGATTTCCGAATCGGATTCCAAATCGACGTACCAGAACGCACTGGCGATAAAACGAATTGCGGACGACAATGGTCTGAACCGAATCGTTTTGATCACGACTGTGGATCATTTTAACCGCGCGCGTTTTCTTATCAGACACGAACTGCCGGATGTTGAAATCGTGCCTTGCCCGGCACCACTGACCGGCATGCCGGTGTCAAAGCGCCTGGAACGCTGGACCACCGAATACATAAAGTATATCGGCACGCTGGTCGGCTGGCGCGAAAGTTAGATTAAATTAGTCATACGTTCTTTCTTGACAAGAAATCCACTTGCACTTACACTTTCACCTGCACTAAAAAGGAAATTTATGTTACGCACGTTGCTGTTTAAATTCGCATTGGCCGTATGGTTTGTTTTATGGTCGCCGCTGTTATTAAAATCATTGATATCAAAGCGGTGTTGCCGCGTGGCCGTTCTGGCCTGTGCCGGCGGGGTATTGTGGTTGGCGCGCATTATCGCAGGCATCCGGTACCAGATACACTATCCGCCACGCACCGAGGACGGAATTCCGTTCGCGCCGAATGAAAACGACCGCGAAGACGGCAAGGCAATCATCGCCGCAAAACACATGTCTATTCTCGAAGTGGCGATTTTGGCGACGCATATCCCGAACTGTTTCTTTATTATAAAGCGCGAACTGATGTGGATTCCGATTTACGGCTGGTGTTTTTGGCGCATGGGATTCCAGGCTGTGAACCGCACGTCCGGTTCGACTAATATGAACAAGCTGGCTAATGCTGTTGGCGAAAAAATCATGAACAAAATGATTCTGATTGTTTATCCAGAGGGCACGCGCGCCAAACCCGGCCAGAAAATAAAACTAAAGCGTGGATTGCTGTACATCGCGGAAAGCCTAAAACTGCCGATTTTACCGGTCGGCACAGACGCCGGTTTATATTGGCCAAAGCGCGGACGCATGACGCCCGGCACCGCCAACGTCTGGTTTGAACCGATACTGCCCTGCACTGCATCCTTGACCGAAATCAGCGACGCAATAAACAGACATAGCGCATAGTAATATAAGGGCGAATTTATATTCGCCTTTTTTTATCGACTGGATACTTTACTCATAGCTACAGTGCCGTCATTGCGAGGAGCGTCAGCGACGTGGCAATCCAGTCAAAAATAAAGAGGGCGCAAATATGCGCCCCTACTATTTTAATGTATCCCATATTACAGAAATTATTTTCTGCTGGACTGGTGCGGGCATCCAGCCGCCATTATCATCCCCAGAATCCGAATCGTCAGGCGCCGGGTCCGGCAACATCAGCTGGTCGCCGGATGTGCACCATGGCTGGCGCTTTCCGCCATTGTATGGCCGCACCAAACCTTCGCGAATTAAAACTTCACTGACGTTTGCGCCGGCCGCAGATTTTACATGCGCGTCGATGCGCCCCAGATATTTATCATCTTTGACACCGGATAATTGAACCGTTGATCCAACCGGGATCAGTTCGCCCAACCGTTCGCGCGCCTGGTTCGCCATTTTGATTTCGCGGTCGCATTCGCCTTTCATTTCCGGCGCATCGATATCGATAATGCGCACGCGGACGGTAATTTCGATTTCATCGGCCAGCATTACCACCGCCGCAAAAGTATCGCCATCAACGATATATCCGACTGTCGCCGTCGCGACCTTTGCGGGATCATTTTCGATCTTTCCTGATTTCTTTTTCGGCGCGGCGACCGCGGCCAAACAAATCACCAGCCCGCAAAATATTATCAATAGTTTTTTCATTATTTTGAACCTGCTTTTTTAAAAATTAAAGAGAATGATGTAGTTGGTGTGATTTGGGATGGCGTAGTGTATTGAACATACATGAGCCACCCCAAATCACGCCAAATGCGTCATTATATTTAATTTTACGGAAGTTTGGGTGACCAGGTCGGCTCTACCCCATTAACTCCTTCGGGGATTTTGATGTCGTAAATATTCTGACCGGTTATGTCGACGCTGCGTATATGGCTGGTGCGTTCGATACCGTCTAATGCCTTTTCCGTTTCATAGTAAACGACACGGCGCGACCCCGGCGCCCAGCTGGGCGCTTCCATAAACCAGCCACCCGCCAAGATTTTCTCGTTACGGCCGCGTTCGTCCATTATGCCGACATAAAATGTATCATCCGCCATTTTCGTGAATGCGATAAACCGTCCGTCGGGGCTGAATGCGGGCGTGGCGTATCGGCCGGCGCCGAACGTGATTCTCTTTTCGGACAAATCCCCCAGGTCCAGCATGTGTATCTGCTGGCTGCCGGAGCGGTTGGAATTAAATGCCATTTTTTTACCGTCCGGCGAATACGACGGCGAAGTATCGATCGACTTGCCGAATGTCAGCTGGCGCAGCGCCTTTTTATTCATATCATATTCGAAAATATTCGTGATCCCTTTTTGCACCAAGGACAAGGCAACCTTGGTTCCGTCGGGGCTGAATCGCGGCGCAAAGCTCATCCCGCCGAACTTGCCAAGACGGCGCTGTTCCCCGCTGTTCAAATCCAGCGTCCAGACCATCGGATCATTATCATAGTACGACAAGAAAACAATAGTCTGCATATTCGGCGAAAAGTGCGGTGACATAACAAATGTCTTGGAATCCGATATGTGCCGGAATCCATGACCGTCCTGGTCCATGATCGCCATGCGCTTGGTACGATCGTCGACAGGGCCGGTTTCCGCGATGAACACGATTTGGGTGTCAAAGTACCCTTCTTCGCCGGTCAGACGTTCATATACCGCGTCCGCCATAATGTGGGCCATGCGCCGCGCGGATTTTTTGGTCGTGATCAGCGATTGCGCTTCGATCTGCTCCTTGCCGGCAACATCCCAGACATAGAATTCCAGCTTGTACTTACTGTCGGGCAAGGCAACCATTTTTGCCTGGACCAGTATCTGGGTCTTGATCGCGGCCCAGCTGGAAAATTTCGGCATATCGTTCATCTTGACGTATTCCGGGAACGCGTCGCGATTAACAATGCGGAATAATCCGGTTGTTTTTAAGTCACTTTCGACAACATCGCGGATCATCGCGGCGTCTTTGCTGGACACTTTGCCGTCGGTTTCGAATTTTTGTATTGCGATGGATATCGGATCGGCGCCGCCTGCGACAATATCAACTTTGATTTCTGCATGCGCAATACCAATGAAAAATGAAAAATGAAGAATGAAAAATGACTTTATTATATTTTTTAACATTGAATTTCCTTCTGTTAACAAATCAGATTTTATATTTCTTTATGCTAAAAATCAACCTTGTTTAAGCATAATGCCCCAGAAACTTTTCATTTTTCATTCTTCATTTTTCATTCAACACAAATATCCACACAAATGCCATTACGCCGGTCATTACAGACGCCGACACAAATGTATTGACAAGCGCCAATACATTGATATAGTCATCTGTAAAGACGCATGTATATAGGTACGTATAGGAGATCGTATATGCCGAATGTTATGCAGCAGTTGTTTATTATGAATATAGAGGCATTGCTGAAGGAATACGCCGCGTACCGAACCTTTAACAAGTCCGATTGTGTTATAAACATGCGTATCCCAAAACCAATCCTGGACCGTATCAAAGAACTGGCCGAGCAACAGCATGTCCCATACCAGTCGCTGATATCATCCGTACTGTTTTCCCTGATCAATTCCGAAGAATCAAAAAAGTAAAACACTCTGTTCCACAGCTTGGTTCTTTTTTTACAACACTCTTTCATACAATATGGATATATGGCTCAGGCGCTGGTTCCCCTCTGGCAGAGGGGTGCCCGCAGGGCGGGGTGTGGTTTATTTATTCGTTAGTTTGGTAACGACACCCCCGGCTTCGCCGACCCCTCTGACAGAGGGTAACCAGCGCCTGAGCCACAAGGG
>JAVBUT010000007.1:0-31556 GCA_031555055.1 Alphaproteobacteria bacterium
ATTTTAATCCACTACGGTAATCTGTTGGTGTTATTCGTTTTTCTGTTCTTGTGTTTTGTGTTTATTTTCTGTCGATTTTTTATTTTAATTATTTTTTATTATTATATTTTTTTTTTTTCTTACCTAATAACTTTTAACGAATCACGAATCACGATTTTATTTCCACTTATCTTCCCGCACAATCGCCAATATCATTCCAAACAGCAGACAGAATGCGACGAATGATGATCCGCCGTACGATATGAACGGCAATGTCATACCTTTGGGTGCGAACAGGTGCAATGCTGACATCAGGTTAATACATACTTGGGTCCCGAACAGCGCCGCCGCGCCACCACATGCATAGAACACGAACGGATCGCGCGAATCCATGGCATTAGTCACCAGACGTTTCAGCACATACAGCAATATGCACAACAGCGCGCACGCCAGTATCGCGCCGCTGTCTTCGGCGATCGCGGAAAACACAAAGTCCGTATGCGCGTCCGGCAAAGACTGTTTTACAAAAGCGTCGTCACCCGATCCCAACAGACCGCCATGCTGGATTGATTGTATTGATTGTCTGATTTGGAAATCATCCCCGGTGCCTGTAAAAAATCCCATGATACGGTTATGCACGTGCGACATGGTCAAGAATGCGAACAGTCCGGCAATGCCGACACAGCCGACCAGAACCGGTATCATCCAAAACGGCAGTCCCGCCATAAATGTCATCGCCGACAGCACGGCGAAATACAAAATCGATGTACCCAAATCCGGGTGCGTCAGAATGATTATGAATGCCGGAACAAATATCGCCAGATACGTCCACCAAGACAACAGCTTTGGGCGCCATGCCTCGCGGTTTAGAAATATATCCGATCCGAATACTTCCCGCATTTTTGCCAGAAACCACGCGGTCAGAATAATAAATCCCGGCTTCATCACATCCGACGGCATTATCGTCACAAACCCCAGATCGACCCAACGCGCGGAACCCTTGACCGCCGCCGGCGCCACCAGCGTCACCAGCAACAAGAACAGACAAATAACAACGTTAATAAATGATACGCGTATGACCCATTTTTTATCCAGCATACTGGATGCGAACAGTGTGACCAGACCGATCCCGTAAAAAGGCAGTGCTTTCAATATAAAGAAAAACCATGGCTGGCCGATACGCTCTGCCGCGACGGACCCGGCGGACACCATCGCCCACATGCCGATGAATATCATGCCGACAACGCACCACAACAGTCGGCGGTCTATTTCGAAATACCAGCTGGTTAATGTGCTTTCTTCTGTACGTTTTAACATTTTATGCGAACTTTAATAATATTAGTGCCAGGCCGGAAAACAAAATCGAAATGACAAAAAATCTTTCTACAATTTTTGTCTCGGTCCAGCCCAGTTCTTCAAAATGATGGTGCAGCGGCGCGCGCAGAAATATCCGACGCCCTGTGCCGTACAGTTTTCTGGTGATCTTGAACCCAATCGTTTGCAGGAACGATGACAGCAGGATCAAGACCATCATGCCTGCAGCGACACCCATAATTATTTCGGACTTTAGCAACATTGCGACTGTACCCATAAACCCGCCCAGCGCCAGTGATCCGACATCGCCCATGAATATCTGCGCCGGTTTAGAGTTAAACCACAAGAATCCCAAAACCGCGCCAAACATCGCCCCCAGCACCGGATACAGACCACTGGCCGCGGGCAGGAACATTACCGTATCCATAAAGCCGATACGTGTCGCGCCGTACAGCGCCACAACCAAAACAATCAGCACCGGCATGTACAGCTTGGACAACATGCCGTCCAGACCGTCGGTGATGTTTGTTGCATTTGCGGACCCTGTGATGACAAAGTAAGCGAATACGTAATAAAATATCCCCAGCGGCAAAATTATGCCAAACGGCAGAACCAGCGACAGCGCCGGTATGTACGGCGGCATGACCATATTGACCAGAAACGCCAGCAATATGACGCCTATTCCTTCCAGTCCCAAACGCGCCAGTGGCGACAGACCGTTTGCGGCTTTTTTCGATTGCGATTTCACTTTCTTGTAATCATCTGCAAATCCGATCGCGCCGAATATCACCATCGACAGCAATGCGATCCATGCCGGCCCAGACGCCCAGTTCATAAATACCAAACTGGACACGAATACCGCGGCCAATATCAGCAAGCCGCCCATTGTCGGCGTTCCGGCCTTGGCCTGATGTGTTTTTGTGATATTTTCACTGATCGGCTGGCCATGCTTTTGCCATTTGCGCATGGCGGAAATAAATCCGCGACCGAATAAAATCATGATTAGAAAAGACAAACCAAAAGCCGCGCCAAATTGCATCCAACCCGACGCAAAAGATGTGACCCCATAGTTCATCAATAAGCTTGTCAGCATAAAATCTCCTTTTCTTATGCCACAATTATATCATAAAAAAATCGTTAGTCATTTAGTATTTAGTAGGGGCGTGTGGAAACACGCCCCTTTTTCCTGAACAATGAACCAAAATTGTAGGGGCGCATACTTGCGCCCAAAAAACCACAGAAATATATGAGATTTTATTTACACTCAATCGGGCTGTCGTTGCCCAGGATCAGTGTCCAATCATCGCCCCGGTTCCACAGAACCACGGACACGTCGTTCAAAGTCCCTTCATACTGCGCACCGGACGCCGACACCATGTGTTTCAATTCGACCATGTCACCATTTATGGTGGCGGTCATAGAATCTTCGTGGATTTCGGTTTTAACCTCGTACTCTCCACATTTCATAAAGTCATCCGGCGTGTCACAGCCAGACAAAAGGAATAAGGAACAAGGAATCAGGAATAAGTGTCTTTTCATCATAATTCGATTATAACATAAAAATCAGAAATCCGAAATCATAAATCATAAATTTAAAACACCCCGCCGACGACCGCGTTATTTCCACCGTGTTCTATATTGTGGTTTTGCGACGGCTTGTTCGGCGATTGGCCGGACTTGAAAAATTCGGTTACGATTTCGCCGGTCGAATCAATTGTTGCGGCAACACCCGTACGGCGATTGACACGAATCATGGTCAGTCCGTCCGGCACGGCGAACGGCTGATTTTTTTCATCGGCCAAGGCCGCTTTCATAAATTCCGCGAACACGCTTGCGGCCATATGGCTGCCTGCGCCCTTGCCCAGTGATCGCGGTATGTCATAGCCCAGATATACCCCGGCAATCAGATTCTTGGAAAATCCGACAAACCATACGTCTTTGACATCGTTCGTCGTACCGGTTTTCCCGGCAATGGTATGCCCCGGAACACGCGCCTGTTTCCCGGTGCCGCGTTCAACGACACCTTGCAGTATCGACACCATCTGGTACAGACTTTGCGAGTCGGACAACGGTTCGGATACGCGTTCCATTTCCGGTGGCATCAAATCCGAAGACCATTCAATCTGGTCCGGGATTGTTTTTTCAGTGATAACCCTGCCGTACCGATCTTCGATATAATCAACCATCTTGGAATTAATCGCGCGGCCGCCATTGATAAATGCAGAATACCCCAGCACCAGTTTTTCCAGCGTCGTTTCGCCCGACCCCAGCGCCAAGGACAAATTCATATTACGCAGATCGGACGGATACACACCAAAACGCTGGGCTGATTCGACGGCGTCGCGGACGCCGATCGTTTCAACCAGACGCACCGTCGGCACATTGCGCGATGTTTCCAGCGACAGTCGCATCGGAATGTCCCCCAGGAATTTTTTATCATAATTTTCCGGCTTCCACAGGCTGTCGTCTTCTTTCCAGCCGACGATCGGCGCATCCAACAGCAGTGTTTCCGGCGACATGCCGCGTTCCAACGCGGACAGATATACAAACGGCTTTATCGTGGAACCGATCTGGCGATATCCCTGCGTCGCGCGGTTAAATGAAGATTCCGCAAAACTGCGTCCGCCGGCCATTGCAACAATACGTCCCGTATGCGGATTCATCGCGATTATCGCACCCTGGATATTTTCCGAACGGCCGTTATTATACGTGTCCAGTGCCCGGTTCAGCGCATCGCTGGCCGCGCGTTGCAGGTTCGGCACAATCGTTGTCTTGATATACAAACCGTCATTGTACAGTTTTTCACGACCAATAGTGTTCAGCAGTTGTCGCCGCACATCTTCGGCAAAGTACTGGAATCTGTCTTCCATTTGGGCAGTGAATCCACTGTTGATATTCAGCGGTTCCGCAACCGCAGCCACAGCCTGGTCGCGTGTTATAAAATCTTCGGCGGCCATTCTGTTCAAGACATAGTTGCGACGTTCAACGGCCGCCGCGCGATCATTCGGCGCCTTGGGCAGTGACGCCAAAAACGCGCATTCGGACAGTGTCAGTTCCGACACCGGCTTGTTAAAATACATCAGCGACGCCGACCCGACGCCATACGCGCGCGCGCCCAAAAATATCTGATTCAGATACAGCGTCATTATGTGCTGTTTTGAAAACGAACGTTCCAATTTCAACGCCAAGATTGCTTCTTTGATCTTGCGCGAAATCGTGCGATCCGACGTCAGAAAGAAATTTTTCGCAACCTGTTGCGTGATTGTTGACGCCCCGGTAAAGCGCGTATTGAAACCAACCAGACGCATGCCGTTGTTCATCGTCGCACGTAAAATACCCTGGACATCAATACCGGGATGCGTCCAGAAATTCTGGTCTTCGGCCGCGATAAAGGCATTGACCAGCTGGGGCGGCATATCGACATAGTCGATGAATACGCGACGTTCTTCGGCGTATTCGATCAGCAATGACCCGTCCGATGCATACAGTCGCGTTGCGACCGGCGGCGCATAAGTCGCCAGCTTTTTATAATCCGGCAGATCGTTGCCGTATATCAGGATCAGTCCGGCCAGCGCGGCGATCGCACCGACCACGCACCAGAATATTACGTTCAGGATAATTTTAAAAATCTTTTTGAAATTCATTTATTAACAGTTTGGGTAAGTTGTTAAATTATTACCCGGCCATTTTAACTGATTATTTTTCACTAAGCAAATTATTTAACACACGAATTTTTACTTTGCCAGAAATTACATTATGGAATTTTTCATATCATTGCGCGCGGTCTAAGTTCTCCTCCTGTGGAGGAGTGGCCATAGGCCGAGGTGGTCTTTAAAAAAACTTAAACTTGTACAAAAGACCACCCCGCCGCGCGATAACAGCGCCGGCACCCCTCCACAGGAAGGGAACTTAGTATTATCCTAGCAATAAAAAATCCCCAACATCGTGGGGATTGGATTATTTTTTAACTCTTTGTTGCTGGGTCATCATAGCGACCAGATCATTCCCCAATTTATGCTTTGCCTGATATTTTTTAACATTTTCCATTAATGCGTGTTCAATATCACCCGCAACCATTTGTGCCCGAACATAAACTGACGATGAAAAATTATGGGTCAAAACAATACTGGTTGCCAATTTATCCAAATCATTTATGCAATTTATTATCTTATCTGATAAGATTATTTTGCTAAATGCGTTAAATTTTTGGGCCATTACGGCAACAGTATTTTCCAAGCCGCGAACGCGCCAGCTGGCACCCAACGCAATATCTCGTCTGACCGGATATGATTCCGCTTCTTCGAAATAACTTTTTATTTCTTGAACTGTTCGCCATGCGCTGCGCAGCATATTTCTTTCAACCAATGTCGGCACGATATCTGCGCAACCAACCTCTATCCCACCACCACGGCGTTCAGTTCTATATATTCTTTTTGCCATCTTACCACCTCTTTTATAATTCTATTTTACCGTTTGTTGCGATTAAATCCATATCCATTGTGATTTTGCCACCGGCCTCGGTTACCAATAATTCACCGGCCGCGATTTCCGCATAGTCCAGCGCAGGTGACATAAAGCCGTCAAACTTGCCCGCCGCAACCCATGCCAAATCCATCGCCGGACATCCGGTGATTCTGATTTCCGATTTCTGATTTCTGATTTCTGATTTATTTAACCCGATCATCAAGTCTTTGGCATCGGACAAATTCGAAACACGGATTTTGTTGGAATGGAATGACGCGAACGCATACGCCCCAGCGCCACGTTCGGCATAGTATAATTTTTCATCAATCGGGGAATATACCAGCGCGATTTTGGTTTCGCCATTCGTGCGCAATGCCAATGATATTGCAAAGTTCGGATTGCCGCGCACAAAATTCGCCGCCCCCGACAATGCCAACACAAATTCGTCGCGACCGTCGCCAGCCTTGGAAACATTAGGGGTCAGCAAGCCCGCCGAAGGACGGACCAGCAATAAATCAGACAGAATGCTTTCTTCGATACGGGCGGCGGCCTTGGCCACAAAATCGGTCGCCCCGCGCAAAGATTGCTGCAGATTTTCCACTTCGCCGAAATCGCGGCGCAGACCGCTTGCCGTGCGTTGCAGCGCCGCGAACATTTTGTTCAGTTCGGTTGAACCTTTGATCAGTAATTCTGTGGTATCATTCATATTCGTATCCCCCCGATTTTATAATTGCCCCAAACGGGGCAATCAAATTTAAAAGTTAAACCCGCCGAACTTTTTCTTAAAGTCTGCGGCGCGCTGGCCCTTGTCCACCGCAACACGCTGGCCGGTCCAGGCAGAATGGTTCAGATTGTCTGTGGACAAAACCATGTCTTTCTTAACCGAAGAGTACATTTTAATCGTTTTACCGTCTGTTCTGGTCACGTTGATTTCGTGATAAGCCGGATGAATACCTTTTTTCATGACTATACCTTTTATTATTAGCCAGGGGATTATACAGGGAAAAATTAGAATTGCAAGACGAAAATAAGGGGTGAAGTTGGAAGTTTGAAGTAGGAAGTTTGAAGTAGGAGGTTTGAAGTCATCTCACCTCAAACTTCAAACTTCCTACTTCAAACCTCTAATATCTTCCAATACAGCCCAGATACGAATTCCCAGTCGATTCCAGGACATTTATAAACTGTGTCTGGTTTTTTCCGGAAAACAGGGCCAAAATCGTTCCCGCGTCCGTCGCCAGCATGTCGGCAACCGTCGCGATCCCGGAATTCATTTTCTTGAAAAAGCCCGATGTCGGGTAAATTTCCGCCGCAAACAGCTGGTTATGACCCTTTAACGCTGACTTTTCCTTGATTTCGATAACCATCAGCTGGCATTCTGGGGAAATTATCAGCTTGTCTGTGATAACCGCGTCCCCGCCCAGCAATTCGCCCCACCAGCCGGTCGATCCGCAAAAAACCGGAAAATACAGCGTGGCATTGCGATGTTCGGATAACAGGTTTGGAATGTCGATGTCGCCGCTAATAACCTCTGGCATTATGCCGACGGCGTTGCTGATCACCTTGCGCGCCATCTGGTATTCGGTATCGTTACGAGTGTTTCGCGGCCAATAAAGAATCGGTTCAGTCTTAATCATTACTGATGAGAATTATATCAGATTCGGAATCACGAAAAAAGGGGGGCGCGTAAAATAAAGCGCTTGATTTTTGATTTTTTATTACCTGGGCCCCGTTCTGCAACGGGGCGCTCCATTTTTCTAATCGGCCAAGCCGATAACAAAAATGGGCGATTTTTTATTTTTTTGCAGGGGCCACGGCTTTGCGAACCGAATCATACCATTTTTTTGTATTGGTCCATACCGTTTTGACGTTCTTTTCTGTGGTATTATAGAAGCTTTCCGGTACCGTAACACTGAACAGCGCCTTGATCAAGGCCACCGTGGAATTCATAAACATCGCGATAAACAGCCCCAACAGGATGATCGTAATCAGGCTGTCGTTATTCATCATCAGACCGTCCATCAGTATCTTTGGATCGTTCTGTTCGAATGCCGCGCGCAGTGCGTCCGCGCCCTGCCATTTTCCAAACACTGCATTTAAAAACATGACCGAGAACGATGTGAATACGCCAAACATCGCAATCCCCAGCGTCCCGGAAACGGTTTCATTGATTGTGTCCTGGATCGATTTGGCGCCACCGGTTGGAATAATGGACCACCCGCTGAACAGCCACTTTAACAAAAACAGCGGCAGCATTATCAGGTTCATCGACAGCTTTATAAATACTTCCAGCAAATATATCGGCACCGGCAGCAATGCGAAAAAGAACAGCGCCAGTATCAGCAGACCCGCAAAGAACACCGGCACATTCGGAAAGAATGGAACGTTCCATAAAATCTTGTGCATATAATCCGCATTAAACGCCATGTTCAGCATGGTCCAGCCCGCCGTCATTCCAATCGCAGTCATCTGGTGTATCCCGGCCAGCTCGCACGTCAAATTATGGCGCATTTTTGGCGAAAACGCGCCGGTTGCGGCGGCGTCGGCACTGGTTGACACCGGGTCCGCGATCGCGGTCGCGACAACGCATTCTGCAAACTTGTCATCGCCGGCAACAACCCGATTCAACGACAGGCCGATGTTAAATATCGGCTCAATCGCAACATTGGAAATCAGTCTCGGCAACGGGAAAGCCAACAGTGCAACCACCAGCCCCAGTTTTATAATATGCGTGCCGAATGTGCCGGCAATCGCCCATGGTTCTTCGGGCTTTGCGTTCAGGTATCCTGAAATCAGCTTCCATGCGAACCATATCGCGGTTAATCCCACCGTGATAGGAATCGTAACCTGGCCAATTGCGTGATACGCGCGCGGCAACAGATTTGACATCGTCGCAATTACGTCTGAAAACATCTGGCAAGACCAGCATGTGGAAAAAAACGACAACGCATCCGCCATATTGACCGGTGCCGCGGTGCGATAGATTGAAAATCCTGCGATAACGCCGATTCCGGCGATACCACCGATCACCAATGGCGCCACCGCGCCTGCGCCAAAAGGCAGGAACGATAAAAACACAATCCAAAATTTTTTTAGTTTATTCAAAATACGCTCGGTCCGGGTTCTCCTCCTGTGGAGGAGTACCGCGAAGCGGGGAGGTGGTCTTTTAAAATTTCAAACCAAAAAGACCACCCCGCCCTGCGGGCACCCCTCCACCAGAGGGGAACTTACTTCACGGATCATTTTAAACCAATTATATCATAAAAAAGCCGGCTGTTTTATGATATAATTCGTGGGATGAGGAAACTGTTATCACTTTTTCTGGGTGTGTTCTTTTGTCTTGCGCCAGTGGCGGCGCACGCTGAATGGGGCATTGTCGATTCCCTGAATCTGGCGCCTTTTGTGCCATTGGTTCTGGACGCGCTGATGACGGTCGCAACCGGATGTTACGAGTTTTTTGTTGGCAACGGCGACGGGATTATATATGTCTTGATCTGGGGATTTTTGGGTGTGTCGATCGCGCTGGGGCTGGTCAAAATGTATTTCCCAAAGTCTTGGCTGGGCTTTTTCGGATTCAAGGGCGGCGGCGAAATGTGGGAGGCCAAAACACCCGGCGGATTCGCCATGGTTGAAAACAGTGTGCTGAAACCGGCATTTCGCGCAATAATTGCCGCCGCACTGTTGTTACAGATCAAACCGGTTTATGTCACGGAATGGATCGTCAATCCATTTCTGCAATTCGGATCGCTGTACACGGCCAGTATAACAGAAAGTGTAAACTCCACCGGAATCGCGCCGAAAAAAATAGAATGCCCGCCGGACATTGTCCAAAAGGGATGGATTACAAAAGAGAGCTGTGACTTTCTGGTCCAGCCTGTATCAGACCTGTCAAATGCGAATAATCAGGTTATCAAGCGCGGATTTGATTTTATCAACCGCGGCCTGTCTGGTCTGATCACATTGGTGCCGCATGGCGGCGAAGATTTCCTTAATCTGATTACCGGAATATTTCTGGTTTGGGCCTTTGTCGCCAGCAATATTTTCATGGCTCTGTTGATTATCCAGGGGATATTTAATTTCGGAATGGCGCTGGTGCTGTATCCGTTTAATGTTCTGACATGGGTCGCAAAACAGAACGACAAATGGTTCGACATACTGCCGGCGTTCGACGGAATAATAAAGTCATTGCAGAAGCTGGTGATCACAATGATCGCGTGCGCATTCATACTGGTGATCAATATCGCGATCATACGCGCGCTGTTTCAATGGAACAGTTCTGTGTTTGTCGTCGCCGCCGGCGGCAGTGCGGTCAGCAATGTTCCGACTGTTGCGAATTCCGCAATGGGATTCGGCCAGCATTCGATCTTGTGGCTGTCCACTATTTTAACATTCTATCTAATGTTCCGGATATTCACGCTGACACGCGAAGCGTTGGATAAATACGTCGGCAAAGACATGGCGAAACTGCATGGCGACGTGACCAAGGACACAAAATCTGTCTGGAAAAATGTTCAGGACTATACGAAAAAAATCGGCACCGCAGCAGGAATGTTTAAGAAAAAGTAGCGCATAACAAATAGTGTATAGCATATAGCGAGGTAGTAATGGGAACATTAAGAGACAAAAGTGGAAAATTCGCGGACAGGATTGTACGCTTGCATACATACCTGCGGACCAACAAAAAAGAATTCACGATGTCAAACCAAATACTGCGATCCGGAACAAGCATTGGTGCAAATGTCGCAGAAGCGACCAAAACGGGAAGCACCAAAGATTTTATATCAAAACTGACCATTGCTGCAAAAGAATGTTCAGAAACAGAGTATTGGTTGGAAAGGCTGAACATAGGAAAATATATAACGGAAAAACAATTTGAATCAATATACAACGATTGCTGTGAAATAGGAAAAATGCTTACTGCGTCATTAAAAACGGCAAAGTTGCGAACACAAGAAACGGAGAGCTAAACGCTATGCGCTATGCACTATTTGCTATACGCTAATTATTAGAAAATGACTAGCTGGATAAATAATCTTGTCGACGGGTCTGTGCAGTGCTGGGGCTGCCCGATCTTTGACCGCCTGTTCGGCGTGATATCGAACGCGGCGGCGGCGATGTATCGCGAACTGACCTTGTTCTGCATTTTGATTTTTTGCATTCTGCTGGCGTTTTATATATTGTACGCGGTGTGGCAAAATATTCGCGGCGGTGTCACGGACCCGATGTACCAGAAATATTTAAAACCCGTGATTATCAATTCGCTGTTTGTGTTTGCACTGTTGGGAATGGGGGTAATGTTACCGCGCTTTATCACGACAATCACGTTCGAACCGGTCGCGGATGTGACCGCGTTCTATACCCAAAGCATGATCGGCACCGACGATGAGACCGTAAATCAAAAAGTCACATACCAGCCGATACAAATGGATGACAATGGATTCTATCGCCCGCAATTACGCGATAAAATCATCATGCTGATGAAGACTACGATCACCCAATTTCAAGCATATGTAAAGCTGGGGATTGCAGTAATGGACAGTGCGTTTTCATGGGGCGCATTGACCGGTGTCGGATCGCTGATAAAGCATATTCTGATATTCGCAATGGGGCTGTATCTGGCGTATAATTTTTTCAGATTGTTTATCCGGTTTTGTTTTTATTTTGTTGATATAATTGTCGCTATGACGTTCTTTGCGTTTTTCTTTCCATTGTCCATGGTGATGTTTGTGTTTAAAAATTCCGATGCGCCCGGATGGGTCAAAAAGATCGGCACAAACGTCGGAGCGGATCAGTTCAAGAATCTGATCAATGCGATCATAACACTGGCGGCGGCGGTTCTGACATACACGGTCATAATGGTGATCGTCGCGAAATTCTTTGCGGGCGACGGCGTATCGACGGCAGAGCTGATGAACATGATAACCCGTGGCGATATCACGGCGGCGGCGTTAAACGATGACAATGTTGCGATGCTGACGCTGGGCGGGTGCATTGTATTGGTATATGTGATAAACTTTATTTCTGGCGAGATTCCAAACATCGCCAAAACCGTAATGTCTGCAATTGCACCAGATTATAAAGAAACAAATGAGCTGAGCGAGCAATTGGCAACCGACGCAATGAAACTGACCGAGAATGTGATCAAGACCGCGACCGACATCGGAAAAACCGCAATGGGGATTGAAAAGAAAGAAGAGAAGAAAGAAGAGAAAAAATCGTGATTCGTAAATCGTAATTCGTGATTCGAAAAGAATAAAAATGAAAGCAACAATATGGCTGACGATCTTTAAAGTTATAATGGGCGCGATCGCGTTGGGGATCGGCATATGGTACATATCGTCATCAATCGGCGGTGGCGCGATCACATACACCAGCATGGACAGCTTTCTGGGCGCGATCGGTGTCCAAGGCGGCGACATCGCAACCGCCAACGGATGTTTTCTGTGCGGATATATTGAAAAGCTGTTCACGGTAATCGGCACGGCGGCGGAACAGTTCTGGGACGCCATGGTGAAAAATATCTGGATACTGATGGCGATCGGATTCGGAATATACTTGTTTATAACGACCGCGAATTATTTATATGAAAATTCCAAGAAAAATGAAACCTTGGACGGCAAGGAACGAAAGCTGGAATTCGGCGAATGGTTCGACAAGATATGGAAGCAAGGCGCCCGCGTCATGATCGCCGGGGTGTTCTTGGGCGCGCTGGGGTTTGGCGGGCACACCGCGCTAAAGGCTGTCACAAATGTCACAATCGCACCGGTCATGTTTGTGGGCGCAGAACTGTCTATGGCGGCGACCGGAATCAACAGTTCCGCACAATGCGGAACATCCGCACAATCCGACGATGTTCTGAACCCTGTGTTAAAGCCATTTATGTGCGTCATGGGGAATTTGAATGCGGTCATGCTGGCCGGGGCGGCCGGCGGATTCGCACTGATGAATTATTCCTGGATGGACATGGGCGGCGGGGCGTTTACGTGGGTGGCGGGGCTGGCGCTGGTGATCATGTTCCTGATCATCGGGTTTGATCTGTTTTTCCAAGTACTGGGGGTTATATTCAAGCTGATATTTCTGATAATATTTCTGCCGCTGATCATTGCGGCGTGGGCGTTCGAATCCATGTGGCCATTGGTCAAAAGCGTCGCGTCAAATTCCGTCACAATGCTGGTCAAATCCGCAATGCAGATTCTGTCTATTACACTAAAGATATTGATTATATATGCGGTCGTATCGTACGCGGCAGACGAATACTTTCCTGGACCGAACGACGGGTACAGCGCGATATTGCCACCGATAATAAACACTATGCCGAAAAACGCGGACGCCAGAACACTGTCCGTGATCAACGTATTTTCCACATGCGAACAGGTTGCAACCGTATCTGGCGAAATGGACAAGACCGCATTCAAAAATTGCTTTACCGCGCGCAAGGCCGAAGTAGAACGCAAATACCCCGGCGCGTTTGATTTTATGTCCGACGGTTGGGATTTCCTGATGCTGATGATCGGATTATTCCTGTTGTACTATTACACGATTAATAAAAAGATCGACGCGCTGTTAAAAGTTGATGACAGCAATCCGTTCGACTTTGGCAAATGGACCAAAGAGCTGGGGACCAGTATATGGCAGGCCCCAACAAAACTGTTCGAACAAATAACAAAAGCGGTTGGGAAAAAATGAAAAATGAAGAATGAAGAATGAAAAATTGTAAATTATTTTTTGAAAAATTAAATCTCTGCAAAATTATTTTGCCAGTATTTTTCATTTTTCATTTTTCATTTTTCATTGCACCCGCCTCAAGCGCTGCATCTAACCTGCCCGGCGGAAACGTCGGCGGGGTTGGTGACTTTGGAAATTGGGCAACGGCCGAAAACAAGGCGCTGTTTGAAAATAATCTGACCGATGACATAACCGCGTTCCAGAACCAGTTCCAGAAAAAAGTTCTGGTCAAAGACTATGTCCCTATCGAAGCAAAAGTCGGCCGCGCGTTCATCGGCGCAATGACCATGATCGGTGAAGTTTTGGAAAGGTCCCTGGTGCGTTTTGTCAGTATATTTCTAGTGATTTTATTTGTGTTCTGGACAGGATTCGAAGCATATGCCCTGATAAAAGACCCAAAGCCCGGCGGTTCAACAAAATTGATCGAAAGCATTGTCAAAAAAGGCATACTGATCACGATCTGGATATTCATAATCGAACAGGGGCCGGCGCAACTGTTCATGTGGATCATGGGCCCGATAATATCGATCGGCGCGCATTTGTCCGATCTGATTCTGGAATCTGTCGCCGGGGCGTCCGGGGCGTCGCTGCCGGACACTTGCGCTGCGATACATAAATACGTGGCGGCGCACCACACCGGCAAAGAAATTATCGACGCAGGCCAGACCGCGAACCTGTTGTGTCTGCCGACACGCCTGTCCGGATTTTTCTATACTGCGGTTGCAGCCGGATGGCAATGGATGCTGGCCGGGATCGGCACGTCCGCGTTTACATTTATAACCGGCCTGGTATTCGTCGTGATGTTTATTTACAATATTTGGAAGTTCGCACTGATGGCGTTGTCGGTGATTGCAGACTTGTTCCTGGGGATACTGATGTTGCCGTTTACAGCGATCGCGATGACTTTTGGCGAATCCGAAGACAAGCAATATTTTGGCGAAAAAGGCGCAACCAGTTACAGCGGTATCGCCGGAAACATATTCAACCAGTTCTTGAAATTGTTCACGACCGAAACAATGTCGAAACAGGTCGATCGTTTTATCCAGGCGATGATTTACTTTGTATCACTGACAATTGTTGTCGCGATTTGTGCGGCGCTGTTGTCCAGCGTTGTTGACGCAGACTTGGCGGCGACCGTGCCGACGCTGAAAAACGACGGGTTTATGATCACGCTGATGATTGGGTGCCTGGTCGCGTACTTGGCGACCAAGGCCGGAAAATTCGCGACGGACTTTGGCGGCAAGATAAACGAAGAATACGGCAAACAGGTCGGTGGCGATATCAAAAAGCTGTGGGACAATTCACAAAAAACCGTTACCGGATGGATCAAAGCCATACGTGGAAAAAAGTAATCAGTCAATCATAGTGGCGCATGAACATACGCCCTTTTTCATAAACCGCGAACATACGTGCATAATGATCGACTAATAATCACTTTTCACACTTTGTCATTTATGATATAATATCACGAGAATGAATAAGATTTTTACATGCTTTTTTGCAAGTATGTTTTGCATTGGCGCCGCGATCGCCGATGACAGTGCCGTGATTTCACGCGCAATCCCGACCGCAAAACCGTCACCCGTCGCCGCTGTGGAAACATCCGCAACGACTGCTTCGCGCGTTGCGATCAGCCGCGGCGTTTTGCCAAAGACACCGGTGCTGGCGCCGGAATCCCCAGAAGAATATTATACCGATGAAATCGTTGAAACAGTGATGACGCCGGTTCCGGCCACCACGACCCCGGCACGCGCAACGCGCGCTGTTGCGACAACATCGGGCGTTGACGCATCACGTGCCGGCAGTGGCGTTACGCGCACCAGCGTCAGCCGCGCAGTCAGCGCATCGCCTGCGGCGGCCCGCGCCAACCTGGAATCGACCGTAAATACCGTTGGGCGAAATGCCCGTACCGAGGCCGCCGGCATGAATGCCAGTCCGGCCCTGCGCCGCGCCGGCATAACGGTGCGCCCGACCACGGCCGAAGTCGGCGGTCGCGCCACAATTGGAAACACTGGTGTCCAAACCGGATCGAATATTGGCGAACAGGCGCGCAGCGTGCAAAGTCGCGCCGCCACAATGAGCAAGGAAAAAATCGCCGAAGCACGCGAAACCATGGAAATCACAGCCGATCTGAACAAAACGTGCCAGGCACAGTATAACGATTGCATGGATCAGTTCTGTGCGGTGATCGACGCTAATCAGAAACGTTGCAGCTGCAGTGCGAACCTGTCCAGATACACGCGCGTTGAATCCGCGGTCAAGGAAGCAAATACACAATTGAACGATGTCGCCCAGCGCATACGCTATGTCGGATTGTCGGCGGACGAAATCCGCGCAATCATGACCGCAACCGAAGCAGAAGAAGTCCTGACCGGGACCAAGGACAACACCGAATCCCGCAACATGTTGGAAGCGATCGAAAAAATGATCAAGGACCCGACAGGATCGACAACCGCATCCGCATCATCATCGCTGCTGGATATGGACCTGGATTTTTCCAGCGACGCCAACGATATGTTCAGCTTGGATTTCCTGGGCACGTCTGCGAATACATTTTCAAACCTGCGCGGGGCCGAATTGTATAACTCTGCCAAAAAGCGCTGTAACACGATACTGACCCAATGCAAGAATGTCGGCGCGACCCAGCAACAGATAATCGCGAATTACGACATCGCCATTGACAAGGACTGTATCGCCTATGAAACAGGCCTAAAGAAAATGAACGACACGTTGAAAAGCAATGTGCGCAGCGCGGACCAGATGTTGAAAAAAGCACGTTTGGCTGTTTTGGAAAACAAAAATCAATATGACATAAAGGGCTGTGTCCAGGCGCTGGACACTTGCATGGTTGACGATATGGTTTGCGGCGCCGATTACACTAAATGTCTGGACCCGACAAAGCGATACATCGACGAAAACGGCAAGGTTGTATTGGGCGAAAACATATCCAACATCCTGGCGTTTATGGACGGGTACAACAACGCATTGGTGGACAAGGTTTATCTGGGCAATGCGCGCAGTATCGGCATGAACGTCAATACCTGCAAAACCAGTCAGGGTGCGTGCAACGTCAAATATCTGCTGGAAAAAATCGGCACCGGGAAAACGGTCAAAGACGGCGGCTTGTGCCGCGCGGTACTGGACAAGTGCCAGATGTACACATATACCGACACGTCCAGCAAATACAACGAATATAACGATGTCGTAATCAATTATGTCCAGCGCGCCATGGTAAATGTCGCCGCCGCCCAGCGTCGTATTATTTCAGATTATTCGTCCAACTGTATGGTTGATATCGCCAGCTGTTACAACCAACAGGTCAGCCAGGTTAACTCTTGGTCATCCGCAGCCAGCACCGCCAGCGTATATAACGTAATGCGCGGCGCGTGCCGCAACGTTGCGCTGACATGCGCGTACGCCGTGTTCAGTGGCGGCGAATCCGCATGCGATGTGGTCCAAGACAACGCATGGATTGGCGGCGTCTGCACCGCAACGCCGGATAACTATATCAATGCCGTGTCGGAAATGTTCTACCAGTCGTTGCTGTGTCCGGAAAATTCAATGTACCAGCCGACGGCAAAAGCCGATGTTACAGACCCCGATGTCCAGGCGCTGTATGTAAACGACCGTTGTATGTGTGACGTCGGATATCTGGTATGGGGCAAGACGTGCACGCGCAAATGCGCCGGCGGAACATACAGGGATAACTTGGGCGGGTGCACTAATTGCGCGGCCGGATATTTCTCGCAGAATGGCGTAGAAGAAGGTGGCAGATGCACCCAGCAGTGCACAGCTGGATTCTATTGCCCGGCGGGCACTGCGACACCGATACAATGTGGTGCCGGGTTCTATTGTCCGGCGGGTACCGTGACGCCACTAAAGTGTTCGGACTATGACACGACCAAGCCGAATTCGCCGGCGGGATCAACATCCTCGGCCAGCTGTACGGCATAATAAGAATAATAAAAAAACGCGGGTTACCCGCGTTTTTTTATTCTATTGTTTTTTATCCGATTATTTTATGCATAAACGCATCATGTGTGGCCAATTCGTCCGCCGGCACCGTAAATTCACGCCGTGGAAAGTCCGCGCCGATTTTCGGATGCGCCAACATGGCGGCATGCTGTTCATTTATAATATCGCGTATGTCGCGCGCGGGCGCCGTGTTTTCCAATTCCAGATAAACCTTGGCCAGAATTTCCGCGTCAATCAGCGCGCCGTGTGCGTCCGCACGCGTCACCAACGATACCCCAAACCATTTTGCCAATGAATCCAGTGTGTATGTTTTAGGCCCGAACACCTTGTTTCTGGCGATGACGATCGTGTCCATCTGTTGAGAGCGGTCGATTTGCCGCTGGCCCAGGGCGGCCAATTCGTAATTTATAAACGGAAAGTCAAAGTCAAATCCGTTGTGCGCGACAACCGGACTGTCGCCGATAAATTCCAACAGTTTCGGCGCGATTGTCGCAAATTTTGGCTTGTCCGACAAAAAGTCGTTCGACAATTTGTGCACCATGTACGAATCCGGCGGTATAATCTTGCCGTCTGGATTGATATATTCGTGAAAAGAATTGCCGGTGATATGGCCATCAATAATTTCCACCGCGCCGATTTCAATCACGCGATCCCCGCGCGAATATTCGAACCCGGTCGTTTCAATATCAAAGCAAACAATTCTAGTCATTAGCGCATAGTCCATAGCATATAGCGCATAGCATATAGCAATAGGATTTAAAATGGTAGTATTTTTTTACTATACACTATGCGCTATATGCTATACGCTATACGCTAATGACTGCTGACTATTTATCTTCATTAAACCCAGAACAAAGACTGGCTGTCACCACGACCGAAGGGGCCGTGCTGGTGCTGTCTGGCGCGGGAACTGGAAAAACATCCGTGCTGGTGCGACGAACGCTGCATATACTGGTGTCCGGTCTGGCCGCACCGTGGCAGATAATGGCGCTGACCTTTACCAACAAGGCCGCGAACGAGATGAAAAACCGACTGGCCAATTCGATCCGGGATCCGCAATTCGCAGTACATGATTTGTGGTGCGGTACCTTCCATTCGATATGCCTGCGGATTTTGCGTTTTAATGCGGAACGCGCAGGAATGCGCCGGGACTTTCTGATATTCGGCGAAGATGATCAAAAGGCCGTGTTAAAGCGAATATTCGCCGACATGGGATTGGACACAAAGACATACGGCCCCAGCGAATGGGTTGAAAAAATATCCGCAATCAAAGATAAAGGTATCAATAATCAGGAATCAGTAATCAGTGGAAAAGTCAAAGATATCTTCGATGCTTATAATGCCGAGCTGGCGCGTCTGAACGCGGTTGATTTCGGCGATATTATTATCAAGGTTTTGGAACTGTTTGAAAATGCGCCCGACATTCTGGAAAAGTACCAGCGCCAGTTCAAATACATAATGGTAGACGAATTCCAAGATACAAATACTGCACAGTTTCAGTTTATAAAGCGTCTGGCCGACGGTAAGAATACTGGAAACATCTGCTGTGTCGGTGATGACGACCAGTCGATTTATTCATGGCGCGGGGCGGAAATCAAAAATATTTTGGAATTTGAAAAAACTTTTCCAAACGCGAAAGTAATCCGTCTGGAAACAAATTACCGCAGCACCGAAAACATTCTGAATGCGGCGAATTCGCTGATACGGAAAAACATGAGCCGTCTGGGCAAGGATTTGCGCGCGGCAAACGGTGTCGGCGCGGGCGAAAAAGTTTATGTCGCGACATTGCCCAACGAATGGGACGAAGTGCGCATGATATCACGCACAATCGCGCGCGAAGCGCCCGGGTGCGGATACGCAAATACCGCGATATTGATCCGAGCAGGATCACTGTCGCGCCTGTTCGAGGAAGAGTTCACGGAAAAAGGAATCCCGTACCGTCTGGTCGGCGCGACAAAATTCTATGACCGCATGGAAATCCGTGACGCGATCGCGTACATCAGACTGTTGGTTTATCCTTTTGACGATTTGTCGTTTATGCGAATTATTGCAAAGCCGCGACGCGGGTTTGGCGATGTGGCGCTGATGAAATTGCGCGGATTCGGCGGAAACATGATGTCGGCTTTGCGCGCGGCGCCGATCTCTGGGAAACAGCGTACGGCCGCAGACGAATTTCTGGCGGCGTTTGATTTCGATCACGGCGCAATGCGCCCTGTTGACGCGGCAACCAAATTGCTTAATGATTCCGGATACCTAAAAATGTGGCAGGATTCCAAAGAAACCGACGCACCGGACCGATTGGAAAACATAAATGAACTGCTGGCCAATGTGATTTCTAAATACGATACGCTGGGCGAATTTTTGGAACACGCCGCGCTGATGATGACGGATGATAATGATACCGAGGATAACGGCGATATTAAAAACGCGGTCAGCGTGATGACAATCCACGCAGCCAAGGGTCTGGAATTCGACACAGTCTTTCTGCCTGCATGGGAAGAAGGGATATTTCCAAACGAAATGGCGGTCGGCGACGGCGGTTTGGAAGAAGAACGGCGTCTGGCCTATGTCGCGATCACGCGCGCGCGCAGATGCTGCATAATCAGCAACGCGATGTCGCGCGCATTGTTCGGCGATCGAAAATACAATCCGCCCAGCCGTTTTATCGGTGAAATCGATCGTGACTTTCTAAATATCCAAGGCGAATCACGTCCCGCGCCGCGCCAACATATTTCACCACGCCCGCAATCGACGCACATCCGTCCGCGCATGCCGCGATCGACATCTGTTGTCGGCAAACTGGCAGATCATGACGAATTGGGCCGCGGCGTAATTATCGAAGAAAACGATGAAATTCTGACGATCGCATTCCGCAAATGCGGTATTAAAAAAGTCGACAGAAAATATATAAAAATTAGCCATTAGTCTATAGTAGGGGCGCATATTTGCGCCCTTTTCTTCATACAGGCGAGTTTGTAGGGGCGCGTGGGAACGCGCCCCTGTTCTCGTACGGTCACATCTGTAGGGGCGCATATTTGCGCCCACCGAAGCTTTAGCATAGGTCGGATTGGTAAAGGGCGAATTTACATTCGCCCCAACGATTCAAGTTACCGGTTCACGAAAAAATCCGCCGAAGCGGATTTTTTATTTTGCATCTGGAACAATAGAAACTGTCTTTCTGTTGCCCAAGCCCGTTTTGAACGTGACCGTTCCATCCGTTTTCGCAAACAGCGTGTGGTCTTTGCCCATGCCGACGTTTTCGCCCGGGTGCACGGTTGTGCCACGCTGGCGGATTATGATGTTTCCGGCGATAACACGCGAACCGCCGCTTTTCTTGACGCCAAGTCTGCGGCCTTCACTGTCGCGTCCGTTGACTGATGCACTGCCTGCTTTCTTATGTGCCATGATTTAACTCCTTATAGTCGTTAAACAGTGACAGTGACAGTGACAGTGACAGAATTATACTGACACTGACACTGACACTGACACTATCCTTTGATTTCTGTTATTTTCAGCACTGTGATATGCTGGCGATGGCCTTTGGTGCGGCGATAGTTATGACGACGCTTTTTCTTGAACACCAAAACCTTGTCATCGCGTTTTTGTTCCAGAACCTCTGCCATGATCTTGGCACCGGCGACGGTTGGTGTACCAACTGTGCCATCGACCATCAATACATGATCAAATTCTGTTTTACCGGTGACGTTCAGCTTTTCAACTTTGACCACATCGCCCACTTTGACGCGATATTGTTTGCCGCCGGTCTGAAATATTGCAATATTTGCCATTATTTAACCCCTTGAATTAATCAACTTTGTCTAAAAGTTTATGCAATAGTGGCATATTTTAATCAAAAGTCAAGTGTTTTGTGGATTTTTTTATACAAATCCCCATACCGGCGGAAATATCTTGCACAATAAGTCAACGCCCCAAATGGGGCGTTGACTTTTACTATACGGGATTCTCGCCTTGGCGGGAATTTTATACGCACGCCAGTCCGTTCCAGTTCTGGCCGGCGGTCGGGCATTTGCATTCTGCGCGACCCGGGACAGGATTTCCGACGCCCGTTTCCGATGTGCCGGTCGGACATGGCTTTTCCCAGTTACGGATTGATCCAGGACCTGTACCGATCGCGGATTCCAGACAGCTTTCGCGGTATGCGGCGGAATCGACGCTGGCCCCGGTTGCGGCATTCGCGGTCTTGCCGGTACCTTTCATGATTTCGTTCAATGTTACGACGTTACGGCATGCCTTGGTCGTATTTGTTGATACAGACAACGATGTATCGCAATTCGCAACATCCGCGATGTCAATGATCGCTTTGAACTGGGAACTGGACGGGTTGCAAATCATCGTTTCATAGCAATGCGGCGAATTGGATATAGTCGCGCAATATGTTTTTATGCGTGATGCACTCCACGACGGATTGCTGGTCACCTGGGTGTTATAGCAATCATAGATTTCGTTTATACATTCGTTAAAGTTCGTACCGGCCGCGATTGCTTCGGAACGGATCGAGGCTTCCTCTTCTTGGGCGAATTCCAGACGTTTTTTCTGCAATGCCTGTTGGGCGGCTACTTTCTGATACCCGATATTCTGTGCAGTCGTGCGCAGCTGTTCGCCATACGCGTCGCAATCCGCATTCGCGTCCAGCGCATATTTTTGCATGATCGACCGACGCGAATCCGCAACAGGTCCACGCAAATTATTGTACGGATCGCCGGATGTGCTGTTATATCCAAAACATGTGGCGGATGTTGTTCCGCTGGTGCTGCCGGTTATAAAGTTCAGCTCATACGATCCGGTGTTATTGACTGTGATATAGCTGTTATAATTGTACGGACATGTGCTGCCACCGGTGCTGCACTTGCGCCCTGTGGCTGGTGGCGCACCGCAAGCCTCGTATATTCCGTTAAAGCAAGAGTCCAATACGCGGTTGCAAACATTGTTGTGCGCGTATTCGAACAGTTCATATCCCCATGTTTCGGCCAGACTGTCTTTCAGCGCTTCGGACGCGGTATAGCTGCCGCTGATGCCGGTCAGACCGCTTACTACGCCGGACAGGTTTGTGAACGAAGTCAACAGATTATTATCGTCAGACGACGTTATGGTCAATGTTTTGTCTTTGGCTTCGGCCCAAGATTTCAGTGACGCCAATATATCGGAACCGGAACCATCCAGATTAGATACATCAAATCCAAAGTTGTTTCCGCTGGCACCGCAATAGGACGGTTTCGCACATGTTTCGGCATTCTGGTAAATACCATGCGACGTGCACCATGCATATGCTTCGGAATCTGTGGTGCCTGTTGTCCACTTGCCTTCCTTGTACGCGTCTTTCCACGATACACAGTTCATAACTTTTTCCGCTTCGGTCAATGTGAACGCGCTGGACACATCTTTGCCCTTGGTCGCGATCAGCAAGGCCAATTCGCCGGAAACCTTGATCAGTTCTTCGTTTGCGGATTCCAATTTCGCTTCGGCGTCGGCAAATGCCTTGACACGGCCGGCGCAAGCACAACGGCGCTGGGCCGCATTACGCGCGGTGCATATTTCATCCATGCATGTGTAATAAGATTCCATACAGTTGCTGTACGCTTCGGCAGAAATCAGACCGGTTGTCTGGTCGATGATATTGGAATAGTTACCTGTGTACAGTTTGTTCGACAGATATGTATAGGAATTCGTATTGGTTTTGTTTCCGCGCAATGCACTGCCACTAAGCGAGACGCGCGCCGCGTCCGGCGTGGTTGCAGTACGCGCGACAACAGCGCGGTTCTGGGTGCTGCGTGAAACAACAGCGCGGTTCTGGGCCGGGCCGCCGGCACGTGAAGCGGTCGTGCGTTCGGCAACACCGCGTCCCGGCGCAACAGTCGCACCACCGGCGCGCGAAGCGGATGTGGCCACATTTCCACGCGGACTTTCACGCACAATGCGCGCATTTGGAACGTTTCCGGCACGTGGTGATTGCTGAGCGGTGCCGACAGTTACGACAGGCGCAACCGGATCTGCAAATACCGCGCGCATCGACAAAAATGTCGAGCATACAAAAAACGCCGCCGCCAACAAAAATACTGTCCCAGCCGCATTTTTAAAAACTTCACCAAAATTACGGTTTCTCATATGATTCTCCCGTTATCCCCAAACCTGCGGGGACCCTGTGTTTCGTCGCAAAAGCACGACGATTGAAATCGTTTATTCCCGCTAAGTATAACATTTTTGGACAAGTCTGTAAATAGAATAGTCGATACTGGGGGGGGCGCAAGTATACGTCCATACTATCGACTATTGACTAATGACTATTGACTAAAAAAACCGGCGATCGCCGGTTTTTTTTAAAACATTCCCTTTAATGCCTTGCCGGTTTCTTTCAATTCTTTCCCGGTTTCTTTTACTTCCTTGTGGGTTTGTTTTGCGGCCGCTTTGGTGTCCTTGGCGGCGGTTACTGCACCACCGGTTGCATCATCAACTGTTTTCACAGCGGCGTCTTTGGCCTGTTTTTTCAGTTCGGTATTGTCACCCTTGGCGGTTGCCTTGGCTTCTACGGCTTTGGCCTTGGCGGCGGCGGCGGTATTTTTCATTTCATCTGTTTTTTTATTGATCGACTGTTTAACAAACGAAGTACATTTGCCAGACAGCTGGCTTACATTTTCAGACAAACATTCCATCAAGGTTTTATTCCCCAGCAATGTTTCCGGGCATACTTTTGTGATTTCGTCTTTATCACATGCTTCGGCCAATGTTGTCGGTTCGGATTTTTTACCAAAACCCAAAGAATCCCAAAATCCTGCATTTGCGGATGTTGCCGCGATCATTCCAACCAATCCAATCATCATGATTTTTTTCATTTTCTCTTCCTTTTTTTGTTTATGTGGTGTTGTTTTCAACCCGCAGATCATAGGACCAGATGCCGCCCGCGTCAATTGATTTATTGCTGTCTTAATATGTTTTTTTGATTTATAATTAAAAGCATGAAGAGGGCGGCTTTTTTAATTTTCATTCTGCTGGTTCCGGGCGCAGCTGTCGCGCATACAAATCCGATGTTTGGAAAAAGCGATCAGAATTCGTTAACGCTGTACGCGGCCCAAGGCACCGGTCCCGGCACACTGTTCAAATTGGTGGCGCCATGGATGTGGGACTTTGAACCGATGACACTGTGGATGATCCAGTATTCCCAGCCGCTGACCATATTCCGTCTGCCGGCCAGAATGAGCCTGCATTTTGCAAGCAACATCGGATACGAGTCAGATGATTCCCTGTCATTTTCCGCACTGGGCATTTCATGGGATGTTTCACTGTTTGACTGGCGCGGATTTTATATCGGACTGGGGCTGGGGCCGTATATGCGCGACCGTGGCGATGACCGCATAGATTCACGTCTGGTGTTTGGGGAAAAGTTTTTCATCGGATACGCGCTGTCGGATTCTTGGCGCATGGAAGTTTTCACACTGCATTTTTCAACCGGCGATTTTTCCGATCAAAACAACGGATTTAATTACACAGGCCTCAGTATCGGGTACAGCTTTTAAAGTGCGCACGCGCATGCGATTGAAAACAACTTCGACGTTTCATCATCTGATCGCGAATTCACAATGATCGGTGCGCGCGCACCCATCAGTATTCCACCGAATATAAAACCACCGAACTGCGTCATTGCCTTTAGCGTACTGTTGCCGGCCTCTATATTATGAAACAGCAAAATATCCGCATTGCCCGCAACCGGCGATTTCACATCCTTTATCTTGGCGGCATCCACAGACACAGCAACATCGAACGCCAACGGGCCCGACACGGCACAGCCCGCGATTTCACCGCGCGCATTCATCTGTTCCAATTCCGCCGCGTCAACCGTTGCCGGCATTTTCGGATTCAATACTTCGACCGCGCACAGCGGCGCAACTTTTGGATTTTCTATTCCGATTTTTTTCGCAAACTTAACCGCATTGTTTATCAAGTGAACTTTTGTATTCAAATCCGGATACATCACCATTCCGACATCGGTTAGTATAAAAGTTTTGTTATGTTTTTCGGAATACAAAACCGCCACATGCGATATAACATCATCGTCACCGCGAATCCCGGTGTCGCGATTTACGACCGCGCGCAACAGGTCGGCCGTCTTGATCAGGCCCTTCATTAAAATATCCGCGGCACCACTGCGCACCAAAGCAACTGCGACATCGGCGGATTTTTTAATATCGGGTTCATCGATTATTTCGAATTTGGAAATGTCGATATTTTGCGAATTGGCATTCGCACGAATCTGGGCCGCGTCGCCGCACAGTATCGCCGTGGCGAATTCCAGATCGCGTGCGCGCACCAGCGCTTTTAAAACCTCTGGGTCTTGGGCCGCGGCCACCGCGATTTTTTTCTGGTGCGACGGCTTCATCGCCATCATCATTTTTTCGAATTCCATTCCGCATTCCTTTTCGTTCTGGGAATTAGACATCATTTGGGACGTTTTATCTTTTGCGAACCATATTTGCCGCGCCGGCCAAACCGGCAATTCCACCAACGAACAACCAGGTGCTGCAACAGTGTTCGGATTTTTGATTTTCCAGCTTTTTATATTCCAAAGTATTCGCCACGGACGGCTGGCGTTTTTTTATTTTTCGCATCTCGTTTTCCAGTCCCTGGTTATTCACGCATTCACCCAAGAATACCGCGCCCGCAACAATTATCGCCGCGACACTTGCCGACGCCAGCGTGGTGACAACCCTGTCAATATACCTGTCATTAATTCTCATATTTTTATCCTGATCACCAAGCCCGACGGGCATGGCATTTTTTGATTATCTCTCGGCAGAGAGTATATGGCAAAATCGCACGAATGCAATAAAAAACGTCCCGTTTGGGACGATTTATTTTTTATGCTGGCACACCATGCTTTGACTGTACCGGATTACGCCGGCCACAGGGAATCTTTTGATATCGCCCTGTTTGACGTACCCTTTTTCCTGGTACGCACGAATGTATTTTCCCATATCTTCTATATTGTATGCACTGACATGCATTTCGCACACCATATTGTAACTTTGACATACGGTTTTTTTATTAAATTTGCACCACATTGCTTTTCCTTTTTTGATTATTTTTTGCATTTATACGCATACGCGATATGTCCCCAGACCGGATCGTTATTTTTGCACGCCAAGCGTTGTGTCTCTATATCGCCACCAGTTATTTTGCGACCGCTGTCGGATCGGCACGTTTGCTCTTCGCGTTCGACGCGCACAGTGTCGGCATCCATGCCCAATGCGCGTGCGCGCAACATTTTCACAGCCGCGTCATGGCTGTCCGCGCCGCCGCCCGTATGCACGCTGTACGTCGTGTCAATTTTTCCGACCATTTCACAGTTCGCAGGTTTTCCCGACACGATTTTGACGGACTTTAGTTCCGCGCCGGAATATCCGGCACACGCGACCATAGCCAAAGCGAGCAATACAAAGTATTTTTTCATGTTTTTGTTATCGCGATACGACCGGCATACGGATGTTTTTCTGTTCCGCCTGCAGCTGTCTGAATCTGGCGGCATATTTTGTTGCGGTCGACACGCTGTTTACACGTCTGATTCTGCTGCGGTTATGGCTGTGATTATTGTGCGGAACATCATACAGAATACCGTCTATAACCGGTTCGTCCACGCGGTTGTATTCGACAGTGTCACCCATATGGAACGCGACGTTGAATATATCGACTGTTCTGACGTTTTTATCACAAAATGATATAGTTTCACAAACATCTGTACCATCACGACCGGTTATCATTTTCGGAATATATGTAAATTCTCGGTCGACAACACCATCAAAGTTTTCATCCAACAACAGTCTGTCATTCAGCTTTTTCAGAACGACGGCCTTGACATTTTGACCGTTCCACAATTCCACGCCGGTTTCACAAGTGCTGTCATGTTTATCCGCACGGCCACATATAGTATTCATCAGAATAACAAGCGCCAAAATGCTGCACGGGGTGGCCACCACAGCCATATCACGCCAGGTTAACGTTTTACGAAAAATTGACATATCGTCGCCTTGGTTTGGTTAAGTATTCGCGGACATTGTATAACAAAAGCAATATTTGTCAACTGGTTATATTAATAAAAAAACAAAACCCTGTCATACGACAGGGTTTCAAAGTTTCATATTTTATCCCTTGTGCGGCATCCCGCGCGCGGGTAAAACTGCCACTTTTTCTCTCCTAAATTGGGCCTTGCGACCACGGTCCTTATTATATCATGTTTTAAACCGGAATCAAAGCAGAAAAATTAACACCCAAAATCGTTCCCGCAAACCGAACGCGTCGTCGTGTATGTGCCGCTTGGGACATATGTGACAACCGGCTGATATGTCTGGACCGTTTCGCGGACAAAGTATTCACGATTCACTACACGTTCGACCGGACGGGCACAATCAATGCATGCCGGCACAGCCACCGCATAGCGCGGCGCAGCATATTCATAACGCTGGGATGTTACATGCTGGGGGATATTGGCACCCGGATTGCATGTTACGACGGTTGTGACGGCACGACCTTCGATGGTGGCGCGATCCAATTCCGCGCGGATCGCCGCCGGATTGCAATCGCCGATATTTTTCTGATAATACCCGCCACCTGCAAATGCCGGCGCCACAGTCATCAATATCATCAACGACCAAATTGTTACTTTTTTCATTTTTTTACCTTTTATATCTGTTCTCTCGCCCGCCCTGTCGTTTGATCATAGAACATCCATTTGAAAATGCAATTTTTTTGTAAGGGTTTGCGACATACCGGTCCCCCTCTGGAATAGGGGAACTGATACCAATCTCTCGGATTCTATTCTTGCAGACCGGGAATCTCAACTTATGATACGATTTTATTATACGGGGGGGCGTATACAATGCGCCCCCTACAGAAATCGGCAGATAAAATGAAAAACAAATTAAAATACACAGGCGCAATGGTGTTGGGGCTGCATGACGCGCTGGTGTCCCAGACAGGGATCATAGTCGGCCTGACCTTCGCGCTGGCGAACAATCATTTGATAATCCTGACCAGTATAATTTCCGCTGTGGCGGCCGGGTTGTCCATGACAGCATCAAATTATCTGGCATCGCGGGCCGACGGCCATCCGCGCGCGATTGTGGCCGGTTTGTACACCGGTGGCGCGTATTTGACGACCAGTGCGGCACTGGTCACGCCATTCGCACTGATTTCGGATCAGTTTTTCGCCTTGGCGACAACTGCGGCGATTGTTGTCTTGGTGATATTTTTATTTAATTTTGCCGCATACGGCACGCGCAGAAAACCGTTTATGCGGCATTTTGCCGAAATGCTGATCATTTGCATAATCGTATCCGTAATCGCATTTGCAATCGGCGGCATCGCAAAGCATTTTCTGGGCGTGGAATTATGACGCATCATAAAACAAAAAATCCCGCCGATTAGCGGGGGATTATTTAATAATCGATAATATCTGATTTAATAATTTCTGATCTTTTAGTCTATCAATTGCTTCTTTTTTATCTTTTTTTTCTTTTGCTTTTTTGTCTTCTTTTTCACGTCTAATTCTTTCGGATTCTAACATAATATTGGAAAACCTAGCATACATAAGTCCAAGTATCTTTGTATCATCAAATTCCAACTGACCCCAACCATAGGCATAATGATGTGATCTGATTTTAAATGACGACGGATTGAAAACTTCTTTTGATTCCGAAACAAATAATTTATATGTTTTTTGATGTGCGAAATATCCAGTCATCAACCCGGTAACCAAACAGAAACGATGGGTATTAATTTTATCTATGGTGAAATAATAAGCAAAATTATTACCATTCACAAATTCATCTTTTTCTATTACCTGACACTCTAATTTAAAAGCCCCAGCAGTATGCAACTTTTCAAATACTTCTGATAACTCTGCAGGTGACAAATCCGACAATTTATTTATTGATTTTAATTGTTTGTTCATATTATTGCCTTTTAACCATTATTATAGACAACGTATGTTACACAAAACAATAATAATGTCAATAATATTATGACAAAAAGATAGTTATTTTTCACACTTATACGCATACGCGATATGGCTGTATATCGTTGCGCCGTCGGTTGGTCGGGTGGATTTGACCGTCTTTTCTATCCATGCGGTATCGCCGTCCATGGATACAGTGTACAGACGGATATAGTCTATCGCATCCTGGACATTTGTAAATCCATACAGATCATTATCCGGATTATACGCAGAATCAATTTTATCCAACAGTTCACATCCCACGGGGCGTTTATCAACCATTGTAACCCGATCCAGCTGGTACGGGACATACATCATACAGCCCGCCGTCACCACCGCCAAAGACATGATCAAATATTTTTTCATCTTATTTTTCCTTTGTGCAAAGAAATATCACAAAGCATGTATAAATACAATTATAAAACAACATTCGTAATACATGGGCGGGATCACCCGCCCAAATCAAAAAGGGCGCGTTCCCACGCGCCCCTACGAATAAAAAATCCCGCCGGGTGGGCGGGGTTTATTAAAAATTAATTTTTGGGTATTATACGCGCGCGATCGGCATAGTTCGCATCCAGGACATAAACTCTTTGACCAACTGTGAATACCTCGTCGCTGCCTTGGGTCAATGTGATTGCTTTACCAGAATCTAATTTCACAATATATTCGTATCCGGTTTGTTTAGACAATCCCTGTTCGGCTTTGCTGCCCAGATATCCGCCCAGAACCGCGCCACCAACCGCCCCGATTACATTCACAGCGGTATTCCCGCCAATCATACTGCCGGCGGCACCACCGGCCACGCCACCCGCGACCGATCCGATTGATCCTTTTTCTGTGGCAACTGTGACCTGACGCACGTTAATAATTGTGCCTTCGGCCACTGAATTTACCTTGCCTGCGGCCGCCGTATCATACGTGTCGTTTGATAAATTGCCCGCACACCCCATTAATACAACAACCAATACCGGTATTAGAAACTTTTTAATCATAATTCCCCCTGTTTTATCGCGTATATTATATATAACACAATTTTCCTTATAAACAAGACATTATTCCAAATGCAAAAAGACCCGCCGATTGCGGGTGTTTTTAATTGGTTTTTACGTCAGTCCGCCGAAGTTTTAACAAAAGATCGCTTCGCTCTTGGACTCCTGGTCGTTCTGGCCAGAGCGAACAAACTAATACACAAATACGTTAAATAAAACACTCTATCCATATGTCGTATGCCTGTTCCCCTCCTGT
Source organism: Alphaproteobacteria bacterium (assembly GCA_031555055.1). Classification (GTDB taxonomy): domain Bacteria; phylum Pseudomonadota; class Alphaproteobacteria; order Rs-D84; family Rs-D84; genus JAFGMC01. The sequence goes on from JAVBUT010000007.1 coordinate 30,701, forward strand.
GGAGGGGTGGCCGCAGGCCGGGGTGGTCTTTACTAAAAAATTTAAAGATACAAAAGACCACCCCGCGGTTTCACCGCACCCCTCCACAGGAGGGGAACCAGACCGAGTCCAAAGGGAAGCAAGACCACCCGTACGAATTAACGACCCTTGTCGTATGAAAGAGTGAAATAAAAACCCTGCCAAAGCAGGGTTTTTATTTAAATGGTTTTTATATCTGTAACATATTTCGTTCTGGCAACGACCTACTCTTCCGTGGCTTAAGCCAAAGTACCATCGGCGATGTAGAGTTTCCCTGTCTGGTTCGAGATGGAACAGAGGGTGACTTCTACTCAATAATCACCAGAACGAAATATGCCAACATCGTATAATCAAAATATCAAGAATCTTCTATTGCGTTATATTCATTAAATTTACTCTTCAAGCATTCGTTTGTTTTCTTGGCGCGTAGCGTCAAGAAAACAAACAAAGATAAAAAGTCAATGGTTCGATTAGTACTGTTAAGCTCAACCCCTCACAGGGCTTACACACACAGCCTATCAATGTCCTAGTCTTGGACTGAACTCATGGGGATATCTTATCTTGCGACCAGCTTCCCGCTTAGATGCTTTCAGCGGTTATCTGTTCCGAACATAGCTACCCTGCGGTGCCGCGGGCGCGACAACAGGTACACCAGTGGTTCGTTCGACCCGGTCCTCTCGTACTAAGGTCAAGTTCGCTCAAATATCCAACGCCCACAGTAGATAGGGACCTAACTGTCTCACGACGTTATTAACCCAACTCACGTACCGCTTTAAATGGCGAACAGCCATACCCTTGGGACCTGCTCCAGCCCCAGGATGCGATGAGTCGACATCGA
>JAVBUT010000003.1:0-34097 GCA_031555055.1 Alphaproteobacteria bacterium
AACCCCACCACTACCCCAACTTGTTTTACCGTTCGGGCCGCGCGAAACCGCCCCTTTTTATCTTGGCGCCGTTTACCCCCCGCCCCTACATTCATAATTTCGATTATCCCGTGGATATGATTGGGCATTCGGCCGAATATGCATTTTTTATCCAATGTGCAAATGGTTATAAAATATAAATCCGGTGATGAATAATCGTAACCGGATAAACGAATTGACCAACGATGGTGAACGGTTTTATCATATGGCATGACGGGATTATATCACAATATTGGGTGCGTTTCGGACTGCGCCCATACCGATTTTGGTTTATGATAAAAGGGCGGATGTGATCCGCCCCTATAAGTTTTGTTCCGATTATTTACGCGGGAACTTGATCGCGGCCTGGGCAGCGGCCAGACGTGCGATTGGCACGCGATACGGGCTGCACGATACGAAATCCATTCCGCATTTGTGGAAGAATTCGATCGATTCCGGATCGCCGCCATGTTCGCCACATACACCGATATGGATGTCATGACCACGAACCTTGCGCGCTTTTTCAACCGCGGATGACACCAGGTATCCGACGCCAGCAACATCAATGCTGGCAAACGGGTCCGCGACATAGACGCCGCGTGCGCGGTATTCGTCCAGGATCACAGCCGTGTCATCGCGCGACATGCCCAACGTCGTCTGGGTCAGATCGTTTGTACCGAATCCAAAGAACGTCGCGCTTTCCGCGATTTCATCGGCCAGAATCGCCGCACGCGGCAATTCAATCATCGAACCGATTTTATATTCGACGCGATCGCCGATTTCTGCAAACAGCGACGCGGCGGTTGCATTAATCACAGCAGCGACCAGGTCCAGTTCTTTTTTCGATCCGACCAACGGCACTTCGATTTCTGGGAACACGCGAACGCCGGCGTTCTTGCATTCGATCGCGGCGCCCAAGATAGCGCGTGTCTGCATTTCGCAGATTTCCGGATACGTAATGCACAAGCGGCAACCACGATGCCCCAACATCGGATTCTGTTCATGCAATTGTTCCGCGCGTTGTTTTACATATTCCAGATCGCGACCGATGTATTTTGCCAGCTCGGCCATTTCGGCGTCCGTATGCGGCAAGAATTCATGCAGTGGTGGATCGATCAGACGGATTGTAACCGGCAGACCATCCATGGTCTTGAACAGTTCGGCAAAGTCACCGCGCTGATACGGCAACAGCTTGTTCAATGCTGCACGGCGCCCTGCTTCGTCATCCGCCAAGATCATCGCGCGCATATCGGAAATACGCGACGGGTCAAAGAACATATGTTCCGTACGCGCCAGACCGATACCCTGGGCGCCGAATTCGCGCGCCGCACGTGCGTCGCGCGGTGTTTCAGCATTCGCGCGGATTTCCAGTTGTTTGACTTCATCGACCCACTTCATCAGCGTGCCAAAGTTACCGGTCATTTCAACCGACACGGTTGGGATTTTGCCCATGATAATCTGGCCCTTGGCACCGTCGATAGAAACCCAATCACCTTCGTGGATAACGTCGCCGCCGGTGGTTTTCATTGTTTTTGTCAGATAGTCAATCTTGATATCCGCAGAACCGGAAACGCAAGGACGACCCATTCCGCGCGCGACCACCGCCGCGTGCGACGTCATGCCGCCGCGCGCAGTGATAATGCCTTGGGCGGCGTCCATACCGGCGATATCTTCTGGTGATGTTTCGATACGGATCAGCATAACTTTTTTGCCGTCTTTGACCCATTTTTCCGCGTCTTCGGCGTTAAATACAGCCTGGCCGACTGCGGCGCCAGGGGATGCCGGCAAGCCGGTTGCGATTACTTTCTTGTCCGCCGTTGGGTCCAACATCGGGTGCAACAAGTGGTTCAGCTGGTCCGCACCCACGCGCAGGATTGCTTCTTCCTTGGTCAGCAAGCCTTCGGACACCATTTCGACCGCAACGCGCACAGCCGCTGCGGCTGTGCGTTTGCCGTTGCGGGTCTGCAGCATCCACATCTTTTTGTGTTCGACTGTAAATTCCATGTCTTGCATATCTTTGTAATGCTTTTCCAGCTTTTGCGCGGCGTCGAATAACTGTTTGTATGTTTCCGGCATTGCCTCTTCCATGGATACACGTCCGGAATCATCCTTGGCCATTGGCTGGGGTGTTCTGATACCGGCGACAACGTCTTCGCCCTGGGCATTGATCAGGTATTCGCCATACAGTCTGTTTTCGCCGGTCGCCGGATCGCGTGAAAAATACACACCGGTCGCACTGTCGTCGCCAGAGTTTCCGAACACCATCGCCTGGACGTTAACAGCGGTTCCCCAATCGCCCGGGATATTGTTCAGCTTGCGGTATGTGATCGCTTTTTTAGACATCCATGATCCGAATACGGCGCCGATTCCCGCGCGCAATTGATCCCAAGGGTCCTGGGGCACGGGCTTGCCGATTTTTTCGCCGATCGCCTTGAACTGGCTTACCAATTCTTTCAGATCATCGACGGTCAGTTCATTGTCGAATTTGTAATTCTTTTCATCCTTCATGCGTTCCAAAGCATGTTCAAACAAATCAATATCCGCATCCAATACAACATCACTGAACATCATGATAAAGCGGCGATAGGAATCGTACGCCATGCGTTCGTCGTTTGTAAATTCCGCCAAACCTTTGACTGTTTCATCGTTCAGACCCAGATTCAAAACAGTGTTCATCATGCCCGGCATGGAAACGCGCGCGCCGGAACGCACAGACAACAACAGCGGATTTTTAACATCGGCGAATTTATGCCCCATGATGTTTTCGGTGTATTCGACGCCAGCGCGAACCTGGTCCATAAAATCGTCCGGATACGCGTTATTGTTATCATAGTAATATTTGCAGACATCGGTTGTTACCGTAAAGCCCGCAGGCACCGGCAAGCCAATCAAATTCATTTCAGCCAGGTTGGCGCCCTTGCCCCCCAGCAGATTTTTCATATCGGCGCGACCTTGCGCTTCGCCGTTACCAAACGTATAGACCCATTTTGACATTGCGTTTTCTCCTTTCGTTTATCTATTTCGCCATGTGAGTATAAAGGTTTCCTGGCTGATTTTGCAAGTTTTTTATTGCGATTTTTTTCACCGTCCCCACAATGCGCTTTGGCGCGCCACGATAAATATTTATATTCAAATAATCATATGAAATCACTGCAAAACATATGTAAATATACAATTTTGATAAAATTCTTGTCATTTTTCCTTGATACGGCTCTTTTTTTCTGTTACAATGCCCGCATAAGGTTTTAATTATTGTCCATGGGGACTTTGGCTATTTTTCTCTCTCCTAAATTGAAAGATAACATGTCCCCTCTTTTTTTTGACTTTTTCGATTTTATCCGCTATGATTTCTGCATGATCAAAAACAGATTGATCTTTTCCGCTTTTGCATGCTGGCGCGTTGCCGCCTGAATCTCTTTCACGCCAAAATTTGGCTTTTAATTTTCATACAAACAATCTAAGATTGAAAAAGCAAAGGTGCTTAACATGTCAAAAAATATTATTTTAACGGGCGACCGCCCCACAGGAAACCTGCATATCGGCCATTATGTGGGATCGTTACGCCGTCGTGTCGAACTGCAAAACAGCGGCAAATACACATCGTACATCATGATCGCCGACGCCCAGGCATTGACCGATAACGCGGAATCACCGGAAAAAGTTCGCGAAAACGTTCTGAATGTCGCGCTGGATTATCTGGCGGTTGGTCTGGACCCGGCCAAATCCACAATGTTCATCCAGTCCCAGATACCAGAACTGACCGAGCTGACGTTTTTCTATAGCAATCTGGTTACCGTCGCGCGGCTGCAGCGTAATCCGACGGTCAAAACCGAAATCGCACAAAAGGAAAAATTCAACGGCGGCGTGCCGGTGGGGTTCTTTACATATCCGATATCCCAGGCCGCAGACATCACCGCGTTTGACGCGACGCTGGTCCCGGTCGGCGTGGATCAATTACCGATGATCGAGCAGACCGCGGAAATCGTGCACAAGTTTAATTCCATGTATGGCGAAACACTGGTCATGCCGCGCGCGATGGTTCCGGAAAATGAAAACGAAGCGCGCCTGGTCGGAACAGACGGCAACGCGAAGATGTCAAAATCACTGGGGAACACGATTTACCTGTCCGACAGTGCCGACGAAATCGCGGCCAAGGTAAAAACCATGTTCACCGATCCGAAACACCTGCGCGTCGAAGACCCGGGCAATACAACCGACAACCCAGTGTTCATTTATCTGTCCGTGTTTGCAAAACCTGAACACTTTGCGGCGTTTATGCCGGAATATAAAAATTACTCCGAACTGGCCGCGCATTACGAACGTGGCGGGCTGGGTGATGTCAAAGTTAAAAAGTTCTTGAACGAAGTTCTGCAGGAAACTTTGCGCCCGATACGGACGCGCCGCGAAGAATTTGCACGCGATCCGGACGCCGTCATGGAAATGCTACGCGCTGGATCGGTCAATGCGCGTCAGGTTGCGGCCGCAACTGTTACCCGCGTAAAAAAAGCTTTGAAACTGGATTATTTCGATTAATATAAAAATAAATATAAACCTAAGGAGAGAACAAATGCAAAAAACATTAATCTGGATCGGGTCTGTAATCGGCGCGGCGGCGGTGTTGGCGCTGGCGTACACATATCTGATTCATCCGCGCGAACAAAGATCAATCGCTGTTTCCGGCGAATGCCTGACCACGGCGCCCAAGGATCGTACCGCGATCACTTTGCGTGTTACGACGCTGGATAAAAATGCCGCGGCGTCCATGAAAAAAGCCACGGAACAAATCGCGCAGATTACCGAATTCTTGAAATCGCAAGACGTCAAAATGCAGACTACACAATTCAATTCTTATGAAAAGACGGAATGGGATCACCAGAATCAAAAATCCGTGACACTGGGGATTGAAACGACAATTGCCGTCGAAGTATCCGCAGACAACATTGAAAAAATCGAAGCGGTTCTGAACAAATTCGCCGGTGTTCCGAACGTATATTCCGAAAATATCCGTATGTTCACATCTGCTGAAACGATAAAGCCGATACTGGAAAAATGTCTGGGAACAGCAATTGAAAATGCACGTGAACGCGCCACCGCGATTGCGATCGCCGACGGAGCAAAGCTGGGCGAACTGGTATCTGCGGGATACGGCACATCCGTCAACAATACATACAGCGCACCAACCGCAAACTTTATGCGCACAAAGCTGGAAGTCGCGTCAATGGACATGGCTGTGGGTGGCGGTCTGGTATCCAAGGACACCGAATTATCAGTCACAGTCAGCGCAGTGTTTGAAGTGAGATAGAAGTGCCAGTGTCAGTGACACGAAAAATGAACGAAGCAATAACAGAATTTATCGATTACATTCTGAAAACCAAGAATTATTCTGGGCACACGGCGGACGCATACGAATCCGACATCCGCGACTTTACCAAATTCTATGAACGGTTCAAAGGCGGTGAAGTTTTTCCGCGCGATCTGGGCGACGTCGATACAATCGCATTCCGGTCTTGGCTGGCCGATCGCCAGCGGCGCGAACTGGCGCATAAATCAACGGCGCGTGCATTGTCTTCGGTACGTGCGTTTTACAAATACATCGGGAAAACACAAGGAATAAAAAACGCTGCGATTTCTCTGATCAGCTCGCCCAAGGTTCCGCGCAAATTATCAAAAGCGATCGAAGCATCAGATGTAGAACATATGCACGATGCAATTTATGAGTCGCGCCGTAGCGACAGCGAAGGCGGATGGCTTGCCGCGCGCGACTGGGCGCTGGTGGTTTTGATTTTCGGGTGCGGTCTGCGTATATCCGAAGCGCTGGCGCTGACCTTGACCGACGTTCGCGGTCGCCCAAATACATTCCGAATACTTGGCAAAGGTGGCAAGGAACGACTGGTACCGGTTTTGTCCGCGGTGAATGACGCGATTGAAAAGTATGTAAGACTGTGTCCCTATGCACGATCTGATTACCCCACCCCCGAGGGGGGTAATCATCCCCTCTTTCGCAGTGTTCGCGGATTGCCGATGACGCCGCGAATGGCGCAAAAAGTTATCGAAAATTTACGGAATTATTTGCAATTGCCGGATTATGTTACGCCACACGCGCTGCGTCATACGTTTGCGACAGCTTTGCTGGCCGGGGGTGCAGACCTGCGTTCGTTACAGGAATTATTGGGACACTCGTCATTATCAACGACCCAGCTGTACACCAAGGTCAATATGAGTGAGATCAGTAATATCTATAACACCGCCCACCCGCGCGCAAAGAAATAATTCCCCGATTGGGGGATTTTTAAAACTCTACTTTTGGCGCGGCTTTTTCTGCTTCATCAATTTTGAAAAATTGTTCTTCGCCGATATGAAACATATTCGCGACGATGTTGCTGGGGAATTGCTGGATCGCATTATTCAATCCCATGACAACAGTATTGTAAAACTGACGCGTGGCCTGTATCTTGGTTTCTGTGTCGCCAAGTTCGCGCTGAAGTTCCAAAAAGTTCTGATTCGCCTGTAACGTCGGATATGCTTCGCCCAATGCGAAAATGCTTTTCAATGCGCCGGTCAGCTGATTTTCCGCCATCGCTTTATCTTCTGCACCGGTTGCATTCATGGCGACATTGCGCGCTTTGATCACGGCCTCCAGCGTTTTGGATTCGTGCGCGGTCGCGCCCTTGACGGCGTTAACCAGATTCGGAATCAGATCGTGTCGACGTTTCAGCTGGGTATCAATGGTCGCCCATGCTTCCTTTACTTGGTTTTGACGCGACACCAGACCGTTATAAACCGCGACAAAATATAACAATATTACCGCCACAATGGCAATTGCCGTCCACATAAATCACTCCTTTGTCTTTATATGTGCATTATATAGTTTGTTTCGGCAAATGTACAAGAATAAATGTGATAAATTTGTATTTGCTGGGATCGTTATCAATGACTGGATTGCCACGGGCAAAGCGCGACAACCCGGTTGATAAAAAGGGCGTGTTTCCACACGCCCCTATATTTTTATACAAGGGATCCCCGACTGCGCGGGAATACAAAAACGGCCCGACGGGCCGTTTATTACTTTTTCCAGAAAGCAAATCCGGAACGACGTTCGCCGTCACGGTCCTGGCGTGGGCCGCGATCACGGTCGCCACCACGGAATCCGCCACGATCGCCACCGCGACGTTCACCGTCACGATCGCCACCAAAAGAGCTGCGGCGTTCTTGGAACTTTTTCGCAGATTCTTCATCGCGCTTGATCAATTTCAATGTTGTTACGGACAACTTGCCATTGCGGACTTCTTCTTCGAATTCAACCACATCGTTTTCATTCAAGAATCTGATGTCGGCCGAACGCAGCGCGCTGCTGTGCACAAACACATCTTCTTTGTTTCCCGCTTCATTGGCAGTTTCCGGAGTAATAAATCCGAAACACTTTTTGCCATTGTACCATTTTACTTTACCTTGACGCATAATCTTAATCCTTTGTTATGCTTGTTATGGCCGCTGTGAAATACTTGGCCTTGGTCCATTGTGCACCATAAAAAACCATAACACAAGGAAAAACATGATCAATATCCCCCAGGGATCATTTCCCACAAAAAAAGCCGCCGAAACGGCGGCGGGTTATTATCTGTGGTTCTGAAACGATAAATGCGTAAACAAATTCGTCCGGATAAAGTCAAAAATCTCCATCTTACGCTCGTTTTGGCCGATCCCCGGTTTTTTGACATCCTTGTTCGCGTCCAGCCCCAAAATAGGAACATTTTGCTGGGCAAAGAAATCCGCCAGCGGCAATGTCTGTTCGTACCATACGCGCATACGTCGGGCGAATGCCGCCGGCGTATCGTCCGTGCGACCATCCTTGCGCCCCAGAACGCGCGCCCGCGCCAGTTCTTCGTCTATGTTCAGCATGTATACCGCGGGCTTTATCTGACCGCCGTATATATCGGACAACACGCGCACCAGGTTCAGGAATATCCGCGCCTGTTCTTTATTGCGCGGAAATCCGTCGAATACGGTGTTTTTAAACTGCATTTTTGATCTGGCGATGCTGGCGACCATATGATCGTCAATCAGGCCGCCGGAATTCACGGTCTTGCGAATCAGTTCGCGTACCTGGGGCGGCCATTTGCTGGCCGGGTTATCCAGTTCGATCCGGATGATTTCGCCGGTGCCTATGATTTCCAGACGCCCGCCGAAACAATAGTTTATGAAATCAATATGCAGACTTTTGCCGGCGCCCGGCATCCCCAGCAACACATTATACGCCACCGAGTATTCCGATTGTATTTTTTTGGCATCACCGGGCGTCCACAAAACACCATTGTGTTTTGCGGCGGCATCGTTCGGCAAGATGTCGTTGTATATCATTCTGGCCCCATTATATTTGCCAAAATTATTTTATGTACCATATATAGCATAGCAAAAAGAATTATCAAGTAAAAAGAAGAGGAAAAAAGGTAGGACAACCTTGTCCCAAGGTTGTCACAAAGCGACCTTGGGACAAGGTCGCGCTACCTAGTCGCGCTACCTAGTCTTGTATAAATCCGCCAGATTGCATTTTCCACAATTTTGCATACACCCCTCCCCGTTTGCGCACCAGGGCATTGTGCGTACCGGATTCAATAATCCGACCATGATCCATGACAACGATACGATCCATATTGCGCAGTGTCGATAATCTGTGCGCGATTGCGATCGTCGTGCGGCCACGCGATAGTTCTTCGAACGATTTCTGGATTGCTGCCTCGGTTTCCGAATCCAGCGCCGATGTTGCCTCGTCCAGAATTAATATCGGTGCATTTTTTAAGAAAGCGCGCGCGATTGCAACACGCTGCTTTTGCCCACCGGATAATTTGATCCCCCGATCCCCGACCATTGAATCGTACTTCTTTTCCGCAGCCATTATAAACTTGTCCGCTTGGGCCTGTTTGGCCGCCACACGAATCTCTTTATCCGTCGCATCCGGGTTGCCGTACGCAATATTTTCTTTCAACGAACGATTGAACATTGTCGGCTCTTGCGGAATAAACGCAATATTTCTGCGCAACGAATCCTGGCGCACATCACGGATATTTTGATCATCGACATAGATTCCACCGCTTTTGGGATCATAGAATCGCATCAGCAAATTTACCAATGTCGTCTTGCCCGCGCCGGATGGTCCGACTAATCCGACTTTTTCACCTGGTTTGATATTCAGTGATAGATTGTCCAGAATCAGTTTCTTTTTATACTTAAACGACACATTGCGAACATTGATCGCACCGCGCGAAACATCTAAGTCTTGTGCACCATCAGCATCAACAATCTCGATCGGCTTTACCAGTTCATGATATGATTTCTGCGCGCTGCCGATCACATCAACCAAGTTAGGAATTTGGCGAATTATATTCGATATGCTGCCCATAACAACATTATACACGGATATAGTGAATACTATTTCAGAGACCTTCATGTCGCCTTTGCTGAACAAATATACGCACAGCAGCAACATTGCACCGAACAGAACATCCCAGACAAACATAGGTAACGCCCAGAACCACCGCTGCATATACCCAGAATAAATTCTGTCTTTGATATTTCTTTGACGGGCTGGATTCAGATGTTTCTTTTCATGTTTCACGCCCGCGAACAGTTTTACAATCGAATAATTTGACAGGCTGTCTATGACCTTTCCTGACAAACTGCTGGAAGAATCAGCCGCCGTTTTGGACGCCTTGTTCATCGGTTTGATCCGTAAAACCCCATATACAACGCGAAAAGCAAATGCGAATAATAACATAAACGCGACGTACTTGTTTATATCAAGCACCAGATATAAATTTAAAATAACGACTATAAGCGCTGACAGCATTAACATCAAATCGCTCAACACGCCAAAGCCACCGGAAACATAATTGATTTGCGCGTTTACTTTCCCGACAATCCTTTCTGTCCAGAATCCCATGGATTGATTATGAGTATAATCGTGCAAAACTTCATTAATTTCATTTTGAACTTTTGGACGCCAGCGATTTCCCAAAACGCTCTGCCACAATTCAAACCCGTCGATAATAAACCAACCGATGCTTATAAACAAAATAGTTGGTAATGCCATCCTTATAAAGTCGCCACCCAGCAAGTGTCCATTTTCAAACAGCGCGATAAATGTCTTTTGAAACCACGGCCACGCCACACCATTCGCAACCATAACAAACGTAAACATCAGCGCCCATGCAATCAAAATGCCACGAAACGGACGCACGGCATATTGGAGATAAAACCCGATCAGAGTTTTTGGGAAATTTTTCATGACATAAACCTTTACCACCGGATTCGGTGGCGTGAATTAGTATTGATTTGTAATATTGGGCTTTTGCAGAACAAAAATATAACTTTTTTCATGGAATTGCAAGGGAAATATACGATCTGGGCGAGAAGTAGTTCTCCTCCTGTGGAGGAGTGGCCGCAGGCCGAGGTGGTCTTTTATAATTTTTAAACTTGGGTAAAGACCACCCCGCCGCGCGATACCGGCGCCGGCACCCCTCCATAGGAGGGGAACTTAGACAGCGCTATTATTTTTTATAGTGTCGTTGCAGTTCTTTCATGATAAAGTTGAACAAGCGTTCCGGAACGCCGGTTTCAGGAATCTTCCAATCCGCGGATTTATACGGCATCGCCGCAATCAGAATAAACCGTGTCATCCAGCGAAAAATTGTGAACTCTTGCGCCTGGGACAGTTTCAGCGGCGCGTTCGGAATACGAAACACTTCGTTTTCGACCGCATTGTCTATCTTTTCCATAATCGTATCGACGATCTTTGGCGGATAATATTGTTTTGATAATTTCGGAAAACCTTCAAAGAAAAATTCATCCCCGGTTTTCTGGTTGTACAAAATGTTCCAGCCAACGCGTTCAAACAAATCGTTCACGCAATTGCAGATCATTTTATTGTATTCTTTGATCCCGGCTTCACAAAACTCGGCCATATTGTTTTCGATATTCTGGGCAAGACTTTTGTTTTTACTTTTGCGAACCCGCTCATATTCGTCATGGTTCTTTTTTTCGAATTCAAAGAACGTGCGAACCTGGCAGATGATTTCCATCGGCACACGCTGGCTGCACTTGCCGATATTCAGCATAATTTTGGCATCGCGATAGTTGCGCGGATGATCCATATCGTAAAACTTGTCCCGTATCGTAATGATCCGATCCGGCATCATTTCACGAATGCGCTCCATGAACGTGCGCGCCTGGGGCACCAGATCGAACAGGCACTTTACGCGCCAGACATCCTGCAGACGCAAATGCGGCGGTGTGATTTTGTCCAGTTCGCGAACCAGTTCCACAGCGATCTTTTCATGCCCGGACCCGATAATCCCCAGCACGATTTCGGACGCGTTCGTTATGAATTTTTCAGAAAATTTTTCACGAATTTTTTCACCGATCGCGCGTGCGGACGCTTCGCGTCCTGCGGCAACCAGTACCTGGTCAACCGCGGTCACAACGTTATCTGTGTAATCCTGATAATATTTTCCGGTGATTTTATCCAGTGTCCGTTCTATCGATTTCTGCGCAGCGACGATAACGCTGACGATCGACGAAACCGACAGGTTTATTGTATTGTTATCACTGATCGTAAAAAACTGATTCCGCATGGGGTCCGCGTCCAGACGATGATGAACCATGTACGCGTTCAGCGGATTGATGTCAGAAATTTTTATACTGGTATCCATGGCACAGCCGCGGGCAGAATCATACTCCGTCACAGCCGCCTTGGGCGCGCCAAAACACTGGCCCAGAACATTGAATACTTCGCGGAACCATTCCATGCCGTCCGTATACAAAACAGTCAGATAGTCCCCAGCGTCCGCGTTGATCTTGCCGGATTCGACAGCCGCCGCGATCGTGTTCAGATTTTTACTATCATGCGCGGCGACCGTTTGATTTATACTTTGATCAGGGTTATCGTCATTCATTGGGTTTCCCCTTTGGTTATTTCATTACCGGGAATAATATTACATCACGCAAGGTCGGCTGGTTTGTAAACATTGCAACCCATCTATCAAATCCAAACCCCAGGCCCGAAATCGGCGGCATGCCATGTTCCATAGACAACAAAAACTCTTCGTTCATTTCGAACGCTTCTTCGTCACCTGCGGCCTTGTGTTTTATTTGTTCTTCAAATGCCTTGCGCTGTTCGATCGGATCGACCAGTTCGGAATACGCATTAATCAATTCAGCACCCATAACAACCAATTGGAAATTATCCACACGGCGCGCATCTTTATCATTGCGTCTGGCCAGTGGGCGCATAAATGCCGGATAATTAAATGTTATTGTCGGCTGTACAATATTTGCGCGAATTTTACGCTTGAACACATAATCAACCACAGCAAACGGAGATCTCAAATGTTCTAATTCTTCGGCCGGGAACAATCCTGCTTTGACCGCCAGCTTTTTCAATTCATCCGCTGTGTTGCATTCCAGGATATCACATCCGAACAACTCGTTCATTTTGGCCGTATAGTCCAATCTTGTATAATTGCTGAAATCTAATTTTACGCCTTGGTATTCCAGTTGAAATCCGCCACAAAATTCTTGCATCAATGCCTGGACCATTTTCCATGAAAAATCAATATTATCTTCGAAATCCCAATAAGCAGCGTACCATTCCATCATTGTAAATTCTTGCAAATGGGTCGCGTCCATACCTTCGTTACGGAAATTTTTACCCATTTCAAACACACGATCGAATCCGGCAGCGATACACATTTTTAACGGTTCTTCCAGTGATATGCGCAAATTCAAATCTGCATCCAATGCATTGTGATGTGTTAAAAACGGCTTTGCCGCAGCGCCGCCAGCAACAGTCCCCAGGATTGGCGTTTCGACTTCGATGAATCCATTTTTTTCCAAAAAGTTACGAATAAACCTTAACATCTTGAAACGCGTCAACATCGTGCGACGCGTATCTTCGTTCGCGATGATATCCAGGTAACGCTGGCGGTATTTGGTTTCCATGTCGGTCAGACCATGGAACTTTTCCGGCAGCGGACGCAAAGCCTTGGCCAAGATTTCGTATTGCGACACTTTGATTGTTAATTCGCCAGCAGTCGTGTGATACAGTTCGCCGGTCAGTCCCACAAAGTCGCCCATGTCGACATTCGCCTTCATAAATTTATAGTTTTCTTCGCCCAGTTCTTCGCGCGACATGGAAAACTGAATTTCGCCGTCGATGTCGTAAATGCGACCAAACATCAGTTTCCCCAGCCAGCGGAGTGCGGTAACGCGTCCCGGCACACGCACAGGCGCACCATCGGCCATTTCGCGAATTTCGGCGATTGTGCCGGTGCGTTCGAATTTATCCTTCCATACAACACCGTCGCGTGCGCGGATATTTTCAGTCTTTTGCAGACGCGCTTCCAGCTCGTTCGTAGAAATGATTGTTTGTTCTGACATTTTTTCCCCTTGTGATATTTAAAAAAGCGGACGCATTGTGCGTCCGCCATTAAACTTTATGTGGTCGCACGTTGTTAATTCAAAGATTTTTTAAAAATTAACATCATGGTGTTTGACCTGTATTTTGTTCTTTACGCCCAACCTTTGCCCTTTGGGCTTCGGTGGGCACTCAAATTTTTTAAATGGCATAGCCATTAACAAAATTTGGTGCGAGCAAAGGGGCTCGAACCCTCGACCTCAACCTTGGCAAGGTTGCGCTCTAGCCAACTGAGCTACGCTCGCACATACTTTGCATTGCAGACCAATTAACCGCCTGCACAGCCCCGATATATTTACACATATTTTTTCACTTTGCAAGCAGAAATTTAATTGACAATTTGTATTTCGAGTATAGACTATTTGGAAATGACCATAAACCCAGCGCCTGATTTCGAAAAAATAACAAAACAGAGCGAAATTCTGCTGTCTGGTCAGTATAATAGTGTTTTTAACGATCAAATCCTTAACCTGTCCCACCAATTTTACGCTTTATCCCGTCCAGACTTTATGGCCGGCATGTTTTATGATGTTTTCAAAAGCCTTGAAAGCGCAAGAAAAACGAATAATTCTTGGAACTTTGATGAAGTTATAAAAATTATTGCCCCAGATTATAAGTCAAAAAATTTTGCAAGTACTTTGGACTTTCTGGTAAACACATGCAAAATACCCGAAGGTCATATTAACTTTGGCAATGAATACGCAAATCTTGTACCCGGCGAAATATTCCCAGTAACAGCCAGGCCAATATACCTTTCGCGATATGCTATGTGTCTTTTGACCAAGAAAGTTATGTTAAAATCAAAATCTTTCAAAACCGACGCCGATACAGAACTGCTGGCAAAGCCATCGGAAGAACACCTGGAAAAATCAAAAAAAGATTTTGAACACGGAATATGCGCCAGTTTTGCCGGTCATTATTTTATTATGCCAGATTCAGAATGCGGTGAAATAATTGATACTATGTGGACGCGCATTCGGGGTCAACGCTTGAAAACATATTACGAATATTCAATGAAAAAATTTGCAAACATTGCGCTAAAATACAAAGCGACCGAATTTGAATTCAACAAAAAGAATCCGTCAAAATTTTACGGAAATCTGGAAAAATTCAAACAAAAATTCATATTCGACATCTTGTTCAAAGACCATAAAAACGGCAGTTTCCAAGCACAATATGAAGACGCAATCAAGTCTTTTGGATACAAACAAATTAAGGACAAGGATGGAAAATATAAATGGAAAAAACATCGGCGGTCCGATGCACCCAAATTCCCGGGCGCATTTTTTGCGCCGCACATAGGCTTTTTAATGGGTTGGCTGATGAATGCATTTTGTGAATTCGTAAACACCCAAGAAGAAACCGGACAAATGGCCGATAAATCAAAATGGTTTGATTTGATAACAAAAAATTTCTTTAACGTTGTCCGCGACGGAATGTTTGCCGCCGCGCAGTCGAATCAAAATAAAAAATATAAATTCCAAGATGCGCCACTTTTTGTAAATGAACATCATTCCGATGCAATGGATGCCAGCAATGCCATAAAAGATGGGGCCGGCCGTCGTAAAACCGATAAAAAAACAGGCGACACATTTCGAGAAATTCCGGGTGCAATCGATGCATATAAAAATCAGACTTTGTTCGATGATGACATTAATTTTTGTTTACAATTAAGAAAAAGTGCAGAAATAAAATTGGCCCAATTGCACCAAGAATACTTAATAAAACCAAGTTCAAAATTGGCCGCACAAATCCACACAGCAGAACAGAAAATTATATTTGAAAATAATGCGATATATGGTTTTAATTTTCAAGCCTTTGTCAAGATTCCCGAAACTCTTGGGCGCGACGGGATGTTTTCATCACGACCGGTCATCGGTGCCGACAAGGCGTTAACAGATTTCTATATCCCAAAAAACATTAATATTCCACAAATTATACAATCGGATGACCAAAGCATTCAAACCAAAATTCAATTCAAAGAAATGAAAATATGGGAGTCGCCAAAATACAAGTCCGTTGAATTTGTAACCTTACCAAAATCAAAAATATTGGTTCCGGACGGTCATGCCGTTACCAGTGAAAAATGTGTTAACTATAAAGGCAAGCAATACGATGACTGGTATCTTTCGGAAAGCGGCATCTATATGTCCGTCAATCCGTTGAAAGAAAATCCAACCGCATTTCGTATAAAAAACGGCAACACGATACCGTCGCTGGTCATAGAAAATTTTCAGATGTGTAATTACTTGATAGAAAGCGACACTCTGCCGCCCAAAGAACAAGAAAATCTGGCAAAATATTTCATCGACAAAAACGCCACAAATTTGGTTGTCGAATCCGGGCGACGGTCGCATCATATCAGAATCAGCGTCAAAGATGTCCCAAATACGCCTGATGAATATACTTGGCTGTTTTATTATATTTGCACAAAGCACGGATTGGCGACACGCACATGGAATGCTGAAAAAATGAAATATATTTATACCGGCGATGTTGATCTGGCGTGCAGAAATCCAAACAGAAATATGCGCCGGCCGAGCATGATCAGAACACTTGAGGACGGGCGGCGCGTTGAACAGAAATTATTACACAGAACAAATGTCATTTACGATATCGACTGGCGACCGGTTTATGAACAAGAAACCTGCCAGATGCGCTTGTTGCAACAACGAAATCCAAAAATAATTTATCTTTATGAAGACAACAAAAATATAAATAGTTTTATGGAAAATTATGCGAATAAAAATTGCATATCATTGTCCTTTGCAACGGGAACCGGGCACGATACCGGTTGCATAATTATCGGCGCCGCAAAACGTGCCGGATTTTCAGGCACCGATATAGACAATTGGTTAAGAATTAATTGCGACCGATACAATGAATTGATCGGCAGTTGGCACAGTCTTTTAAAAACCAATCTACAATACCAATACTAATAAAAACCCGCCGACTTGTCCTTCGTAGCTTTGGCGAAGTGGTATCGGCGGTTTTTATTTAAGCTTTTAAAAAAATAATTTATATTCCGAACCATTTCCAAGGCTGGAATACCTTTAGCAGGCTCATCGCGGTGCGCTTGTCCGCATATGTATGGCCGCAACGCGGGCATACCAGGAACGGTGCGACGACGGATTTGTAATACTTCATCATGACCGACCATATGAACAGGCCGGCCGCCCATGCCGCGAATACCAGACCCCACGCGACATAGTTAAAATATTTGTTGACCGTCCCGGTCAGAATCTGAATAACGCCAACATCGGACTTTTCCAGGTCGTTGTAAATCTTTACCGCAACAGGCCAAGACGACGGGCGCCAAGGATAAACGTGTTTGATTCCATAATTGGTCAGCAATGTCGTCCCCAGTCCACCAGTGTTTTTATCAATCTGGTGTTTGATCGCCTCGTCGATCATTTTATCGACTTCGGTCTGGGAAACCTTGACCAGTTCTTTTTCGACCTTGTCCAGTTTTTCGTTCACCAGTTTCGCAGTGTCATCAACCTTGGCGATCGCGGTGTCGGCCTTGCCGATTGCGCCGGTCGCACTGTCGATCGCCTTGTCAACGCCACTGGTATTAACACCGAACGCACCGGCCAGACCCGTGATTCCTTTGGCACTTTTCGTTGTGTTTTTCGCACTGTCGGTTACGTTCTTGGCCTTGGCCGTTGTATCGGTAACCTTGGCCACCGCGCCTTCGGCCATTTTTACCTTGTCAATCGCGATTGCGATCGGCTTTTCCAAATTGATCGATTTTTTAATTCCGTCCAACAGTTTTTCATATTGTTCGACAATGTTGCGTTGCAGATCAAAAAACATCGACACAACGATTGATTTTTTAATCGGACCGGAATAGTGATCCTTGACGTACAGCGGCGCCAGCGCCACAAACACCAGCCACAATATCGATACAATCGCGAATATGCGGCGCGCCCAAGTGATAACGGACTGTTTTTTCTTGACGGTTTTCGCGCCGCCCATATCGATTACTTCGACCTGTTTTTTGGCGGCTTTGGCGTTTTTTTTCGCCTCTTTATCTTTTTTATTGAACATTGAAATCCCTCTTTCTTATAATTCAACTGTAGTTTTTATTTAATATGTTTTCAATAAGATTATTCACCAGTATATTTCTTGATAAATTCTGCTTTGAATTCGGCAAAGCGTCCCTGCTCTATCGCATTACGAATATCGCGCATTAAATCTTGATAAAACCACAGGTTATGCTGGGTCAATAATGTCGCCCCCAGCATTTCGCCCGCCTTGGTCAGGTGATGGATGTACGCACGCGAAAGTTCGCAGGCGGGCTTGCCCGCCGAAGCCTGGGCGCAGGCGGGGCAACCGCATTCCGGGTCCAACGGGCTGTTGTCATCGCGGAACTTTGCGTTTTTCATATTCAGTGTGCCGTGGCGCGTAAAAGCCTGGGCCGTTCGGCCGGCGCGCGTTGGCATAACGCAATCAAACATATCAATCCCGCGTTCAACCGCACCCAGAATATCCAGCGGCGTTCCAACGCCCATTAAATAACGCGGACGATCTGTCGGCAGATGCGGCGTTGTCTTGGCGATCATGTCGAACATTACATCCTGGGGCTCACCCACAGCCAGCCCGCCGATCGCATATCCGTCAAATCCGATTTCGATCAATTCGCGCGCAGATTTTTCGCGCAGGTCCGGAAAGTCCGCACCTTGGACAATACCGAAAATTCCATATCCCGGACGGTCGACGAACGCGTCGCGTGAACGCCGGGCCCAACGCGTCACCATTTCGACATTCTTTTCAACCCGGTCGCGCGGCGCCGGCAAATGCAGACATTCGTCCAAAACCATTGTAATGTTCGAATCCAACTGATGTTGAATCTGAACCGATTTTTCCGGTGTTAAAAAATGTTTTACTCCGCCGTCAATATGCGATGTAAAGTGAACGCCATCTTCGGTCATTTTAACCAGGCCTTGGCCACCCCCCTCGTCGGCATTCGCCGACACTCCCCCCGCAAGCGGGGTGAGACGCGACAGCGACATAACCTGGAACCCGCCGGAATCTGTTAAAATCGGGCCGTGCCATCCGGTGAATTTATGCAGCCCGCCCATTTGTTCGACCAGATCGCCACCCGGACGCAACATCAGATGATATGTGTTTCCCAAAATCACTTCTGTGCCGGTGTTGCGCACCTGGTCCATTGTTAACGCCTTGACCGTGCCGGCTGTGCCGACCGCCATAAACGCCGGCGTCTGGAACGTTCCGTGCGCGGTTTCGACACTGCCCCGGCGCGCGTTACCATCAACTTTGATCAAATTAAATTTCAATGACATTTTAAAAACCTATTAAATTTAAAACCAATGCGCCAAAGACAATCGCCAGTGGTGTGCCACAAAACACACCAGACATAATCCATGCGGTTATTTTTTTATACTTTGGCGCGATCCAAAAGCTTTGAAACCATACCGGCATACCAGACAGTATCCATCCAATAATCGCAACCCCCATTACATCAATTCCCGGTTGGGACGCCCCATCAACATAACCCGACAGATTAAAATATATAAACACTGAAACCACAGAACAAAAACATATCGTTAATCCGGCGGCAAACGGCAACGCGATCCAACGCAAAATATTTTTTATTCTTTGTTTCATTTTTAATTCCTATTTAAAATTTTCATCCCATACTGATTTTAAATCCGCAGTGTAATCGGCACCCTGGGTAATGATCGACATCGCGCCGTCAAAGTACCCGCGTGATTTTTCTATCACATCGTCACGTGTAATGGAATCAGATATTTTTACTGTGTTATAAAAATCATAAATCCGGCCGTGATCGCGGTAAAAACTAATAAGTTTATCTCCTCGTCGGCCAGCAGATTCCAACCAGTCAGCATCGCCAAGTTTGTTTTTTCGACTAAAGCGATCCATATCTTCGTCCGTTATTTTATTATCATTGTAAATTTCGAATGCATGTTTTGCAACTAACGCAACGCACTTTTTAATATTTTCAACCGATGTTTCAGTTGCTATTCCGCTTAAGCCAAATTTTTCATTTCCAATTCCTGTTGCATACATGCCATAAACCAAGCCATTTTCACGACGGATTACTTCGTATAAATTTTCAATTAAAAATCGTTCGAATTTTGCAACACAAAAATTATTAAATCTGTTTTCAAATGTCGGTGCCCAAACATCAGGGAAATATATGCGTAGCTTTACATTCTTTTTATCAGGCTGCGAATTATGCGCGACAGATGGCGTATATTTGATTTCGCTGTTTTCAGAAACATTACGTGACGGCAGCCATGCAAAGGTTTTTTCCAGACATTTCAAAACATCGTCCGCATCATTGATTTTGCCAGATACTGCAATTATACAGTTCTTGGCAGACAAGCGACGCGAAAGAAATTCCAGCATTTGTTCACGTGTAAAATTATTGATATTGTCTGTTGTGCCAATTGTACGCACACCTGAATACAGCGCATCACCAACAAGTTTTTCCGAAGTAAATTTCTGCAACTGATCGCCAGGATTATCTAACACGCGCCGCAGCTCGTCAGTAACAACTTTACGCTCAATTTCAATTTTTCCCGGATCAAATAAAGAATTCTGAATTTGATCGCCCAGAAAATCAATCAACACATTTACATTGTCTGCTAAAATTCTTCCATAAAAGTTAAGCAATGAATTGCCTGTGCTGGCATTCCGTGTGCCAGCGTTTATATCCATATAATCATCAATGATTTTTGAAGTTGGGAAACGCGGTGTTCCCTTACACAGCATATGTTCACAAAAATGCGTCAGGCCATGTTCGTGTGGCAATTCGTCGCGGGCACCGGTATTAAAATGCACTTTGACATTTGTTGTTTCCAAATCCATCGGGTCCAGGAAAACCGTTACGCCGTTTGATAGTTTGTGCATTGTTGGGTTAAAGTTCATGATTGATCCTTTTTGAATAACAGCATGCAATCGCCATAGCTGAAAAATCTGTATTTTTGTTCGATTGCGTGTTTATATGCCGCGCGAATTTCAGAAACCCCGGCGAACGCCGACACCAGCATTAACAACGTCGATTTCGGCAAATGAAAATTCGTTAATAAAACATCGACGACTTTGAATTTATACCCCGGCGTTATGAATATATCTGTGGTTGTGCAGAATGGCTTAACAATTTCTGATTTTTGATTTCTGATTTCTGATTTATTTGCTGCAGATTCCAGCAATCGTAGCGATGTTGTGCCAATCGCAATTACGCGCGTCGCATTGTTTATTATATCGGCCTGGTCCGCGGTGATACATCCCCATTCGCTGTGCATTTTATGTTCTGACAAATCATCGGATTTCACCGGCATCCAAGTGCCCGCGCCAACGTGTAATGTAATATTTACAATTTTCGCGCCACGATTTTCAATTTCGCGCAACATGTCGTCCGTAAAGTGCAATCCGGCCGTCGGCGCCGCCATCGATCCCAGCGGGCCGGCATAAACCGGCTGGTATCGTTCGCGATCAGAATCTTCTTCATCACGGTGCATATACGGTGGCAGTGGCATTTTTCCGACGCGATCCAGAATGTCAAAAATTTCTGATTGCTGATTTATGATTTCTGATTTTTTTAAGAACCGGATTGTTAAACCCGCATCGTCGTCTTTATCGATTATCTCGATTTGCGTATCATCATCCAGAGTTAAAATTTCACCGATCTTTATTTTATTAAATTTCTTGCACAAGCCCAGCCAAACGATTTCTGATTTCTGATTTCTGATTTCTGATTTATTCGTGTGCAATGTAATTTCGTACTTTTTACCGTCACTGGCCGTGGCGTTAAAACGCGCAGGAATAACTTTACTGTTGTTAAAAACAACAACATCGCCTGGTTTCAGATAACCCAAAAAATCCCGGATATGGCGGTCTTCTAACTGGCACATAACCAAGTTCCCCTCCTGTGGAGGGGTGCCGGCGCCGTTATGCGCGGCGGGGTGGTCTTTTAATATTTCTTTTAAATATAAAAACACTTCATGCGGATTCTTCAGAACATCCTTGGCAGAAAAACGAATAACATTTAATCCCAAGCTTTTCAAATACTCATCACGCTTAACATCATATTCGCCTTTCCAGTCATGCGTTGCCTTGTCATCAATTTCAATAACAACGCCAGTCACCGGACAGAAAAAATCGACGATATAATTCCCGATAATTTTTTGACGATCAAAGTCCAATCCATTTACTTTCTTATTTTTGATTTCTTTCCATAACAAAGCCTCTGGCAGACTGCCAGCTGTACGTAATTCACGCGCACGTTGTGCAAGCTTTGGGTTAAACGGCAAATTAAAATATGTTGCAGACTTGTTATTCAAAGACCACCCCGCCGCGCATGACAGCACCGGCGCCCCTCCACAGGAGGGGAACTGGCCCTGCGCAAGCGGGACAGAAACCACCAACATACGCGAAGAATCGCGTCGTTCCAATGGGTGCGACGCGATCAATTCCGGTGGCAGTTCAAAATCAAAATCAGATGTACGCATAATAGATTTTATTTCTTAAACTCTAGTCCCTGGTCTTCGTAGTTCTCACGTTTTTCTTCCCAATCGGGTTCAACGCGCACAAACAGATGCAGCCGCGCATTGACACCCCACTGGTCTTGGATGTCATGACGGGCTTCGGTGCCTATTCTTTTTAATTGTTCACCGCCGGCGCCAATTACGATTTTTTTATGACCGTCCGAACGCACGACGATTTTCTGATAAATTTCCAGAACGCCTTCGTCGTCCACATCGACTTTTTCCGTCGCGACATAGATGTGATAAGGCAGTTCCTGGTGAATATATTTGTAAATCTTTTCACGGGTCAGTTCAGCCAAGTACAGCGAATCCGGAACATCCGGCGCATCGACCGCATCGAATAAATACGGGCTTTCGGGCATAACCGCGGCCAAAGATTGCAGCATGACATCAACCTGGTCGTTTTTCAGCGCGGAAATCATAAAGATTTCACGAAACGGTGCCAGTTCGTTTAATTCGAATGCTATCGGTAACAGGTCTTGCTTGCGCACGGCGTCGGATTTATTGATCGCGACGAATAGATTTTGATGATTTTTGATTTTTTCGATCAATTCGCGGACTGTCCTGGTTACGCCGTGTGTCGCGTCAACGACCAGCAAGATCGCGTCCGCATCACCGGTCGCGTCCATGGCCGCGCCCACCATCGCGCGATCCAGACGACGTGCAGGCTTGAATATTCCGGGCGTATCGACGAATATTAACTGGACGGGGGGATTACCCGCCCCTTGAGGGCGGGTCGACGGCGCCGTCATGCGCGTCGGGGTGGGGTTATCATTTGTGCAATTGTTCACCCCACCCCGAAACGTTTCACGTTTCGACCCGCCCTCAAGGGGCGGGTGATTTACCATTTTCACAGCGCGCAGGCGGGTTCGCGTGGTTTGCACCTTGTGCGATGTAATCGAAACCTTGCGCCCCATAATCTGGTTCAGCAGTGTGCTTTTTCCGGCATTAGTCGGCCCAATGATCGCCACAAACCCAGATCGGGTTTTAGGCGTTTCGGTAATTTTTTTATCTGTTTTCTGTGTCATGATCGGGATTTTAGCACGAGATTTCCAAAAGTTAACAAAAATCTTGAAAATCATAACTTTATCCTGTAACATCAGGCCAGAGAGAAAAAACAGGAGAACGCCATAATGTGGAATTCTATTGTATATCTCTCGCGAAATAATATTGTCCGGACCAAAGAACTCAGCAAAAATCTGCTAAAAATCAACAATTGGCGCGACCAGTTCGTCCGAACAAAAAAAATCCTGAACAAATACTCGGCGGTTGTCGACGATTACAGCATAAACGGTATCGGCCGTACAAAGCACCAAGCAAGCCTGGTCAAGGCCACTGTCGATGTTTTGAACGTTTCATATCATTTGATCAACTATTTGAATATCACGGCAGACGAATTGTATAAGATTGGATTTGTGGGCTATGAATATACAAAAGACGGCGAAACAAAATTCCAAAAACCAAAAATACCACGAATTTATAAAAAAGTTCTGGGCCAGGAATATAACATACTGCCGACCAAGGCCGAAGTTAATTACGAATTGGACCTGGCCGCGTATTCCATTATGGCCAACCAGGCGCGAACCATGGGAAATCTGGCTGGCGCACAACACCAGTTATGTATCGCCAGCGAAGAAGCCGGCGAATTGGCCAAAGAAATATCAAAGTATCTTAGACACTCGCTGACCAATAACGAAGCCGGCATGCGCGATTGCCGACAGACAATCATTGACGAGCTGTTCGACACACTGTACACGATACGGTACGTTATGATAGTTTCTGGCATAATGACCAAAGACCTGAATGATTTCAGCAGAATATATGTTCCGCAAATCCAGTCCAGCGAAGTTATAGACAAGTTGAAAGACCGCTTGAATGATAATAAAATTACGATTGACGATTATGCGAAAATATGCGAGTTGCAAGTCCGGGCGTTAAAAGAGTCAAAAAAAAGAACTGTTTAAAAAGATTAGGAAATATAAGGACATTTGTTATGAAACCGTACAAAAAAGTTGTAAATTATATTCTGACCAAAGGGGTTATGACACCACCGACACGAACAGGATCACGAACATTGGTCGCACATCCATTGCAAATGCACCACGACTTGGCTAACGGCTTTCCATTATTAACCACGCGAAAACTGAACTTTAATGCGATCGCTGTGGAACTGGACGGTTTTCTAAAGGGCATTACTGACAAGAAATGGTACCAGGATAACGGTTGTAGCTTTTGGAACGAATGGGCAAACAAACGTATCGTTAATGGCAAATTAAAAATGTGCGACGATAAATCCAAAGAAATGGAAAAACAAATCCAACGCGAAGAACGTGACATATTCAGCGGGTACGGTTGGGAATGGCGTCATTTTGGCGCAACATATCGCGGATACGAATATGATTATACCGGACAAGGTGTCGATCAACTGGCTGAAATAGTCGATTCTTTTAAGGAAAATCCTGTAGATCGTCAATTGATTATGAATGCATGGAACCCGGTGAATAAAAAAGAATATGCATTGCCACCATGCATATTGCTGTATCAATTCTATTCGCACGAAGGAAAAAAACTGAACCTGTCATACTATCAAAGATCATGTGATTTGGCATTGGGTGGCGCAAACGATTTTCCATCAAACGCACTGTTGTTGACACTGGTTGCGCGGGCAGCAAATATGGAACCCGGCGTTCTAACAGCCGAATTGGCAATCCCGCATATCTATGAACAACACATAGAAAAAATATCTGACCAGATGAAACGATCAGAATACCCTTTGCCAAAACTGGAATTGGAAACGGGTATAGACTGTTTTAATTTCGATTATAAAAAAGCTAAAATATCAAATTATATCCACCATCCACATATTTCATACGAAAGGAATGTATAAAATGTTTTCACACTTTACAGAAAAAGATCATCTATTTTTTATGACCTTGGCTTATTTTCAAAAAGAATCCAGTCATGACTTGCGAACACAAACCGGCGCAGTAATTGTTAACCGCGATAAAAAACATATCGCCAGTGGCACAAATAAATTGCCGTTTCCAATTAATCATAAATCATTAAAAATGTTTCAAGATGAAAAATTTCTAGATTATTTTAACACGACTTATAAATTGGATGAAGAAAATCGCGTTAAATTGGATGACTTTCGAACCCCGCGTCAAATGCAAGAATTTTTTAATCAAAAACCATATAAATACACCGTTATGCAGCATGCCGAGCGTCAGGCGATTGCGAACGCTGCAAAAAATGGAAAATCAACCAAGAATTCCATTATGTACTCTGTTTTATATCCATGCGTACCATGTGTAAACGCGATTATAGACGCTGGGATTAAATTACTGGTTGTACCCGAAGGTCCAAATTACAACGACCCAATATGGGGACAGCAATGGGGACTTGATTGGAAAACGGTTGAAAAATTTTTGAAATTGGCCGAGGTCAAAACATTAATACTAAATAAACAAAAACAATAAAACAAAAAGCTGCGCAAGTATGCGCCCCTACACCTTCACCTATTTCAACCCGCCTTCGTTTTACTTCTGCGTGGCAAGCTTCTTGGTCCATTCGTTGTCGGGGAAATTTTTGCGCAACATTTCGGCAAATCCAGCCGCCTGTTCCGGCAGACCGATTGCTGTGTACGCTTCGGTCAATCTGTACATTGCCTCTGGTGTCATGACTGTTTCCTGGGCACCGGTTACAACAGATTGCAGGCGTGTGATCGCCGACGGCCAATTCTGTTTCGCCATGTCATTACGTGCGGAATACATAATTTTTCCCGCAATATAGTTTTTCAGGATAACGATTTGATTCTGGGCGTTTTCGGCGTACGGACTGCGCGGAAAACGTTCGACCAGAGTTTGAAACTGAGCCAGCGCATACGCGGACATGCCCGGTTCACGGCGAACATCGGACACTTGGCGATAATAACACATCCCGCGCAGATACATAACATACGGAACATCGGCGTGACCCGGATGGAATCGCATAAATCGATCCGCCGTCAACAGCGCGCCGACAAAGTCTTCATCCATATACTGGGAATACGCGGCCATGACCAGCGCATCTGCAGCCCAGGGGCTGGCCGGGAATTGGGCTTCGACCTTTGTGAAATCTTCGGCGGCCTGGGTATAGTTTTCCTTGCCAATCTGGGTATACGCGTCGGCATATAATTGTGGCATCGTTTTTTCCGGTTCGATTGTTTCACCACCGCCACAGGCGACCAGTAAGATACATGAGATAAGAGATAAGAAATACGAAAACTTTTTCATAGTTGATTTTTCCTTTTCCATGGGAGTATAATACTGTGAACATAAAAATAAAAGTATAAAATTGCGGGTGCTGCTGGTTCCCCTCTGATAGAGGGGTGGGCTAAGCCCGGGGTGTCGTTTTAAAAATCTAAAACAATAATC
This sequence comes from Alphaproteobacteria bacterium, assembly GCA_031555055.1. Classification (GTDB taxonomy): domain Bacteria; phylum Pseudomonadota; class Alphaproteobacteria; order Rs-D84; family Rs-D84; genus JAFGMC01. Next base: position 26,439 of record JAVBUT010000003.1, read on the forward strand.
GACCCCCCGCCCTGCGGGCACCCCTCTGTCAGAGGGGAACCAATAATGAAGCTAGGTAAACATATTTTCAGTGTTGGAATACTGACCGGTATCAGCCGCGTGTTCGGATTCGTCCGCGACATGCTGATCGCGCGATATCTGGGCGCGGGACGCATGTCGGACATATTCCTGGCCGCGTTCAAGCTGCCGAACATGTTTCGCGACCTGTTGGGCGAAGGCGCGCTGTCCGCAATATTCATCCCCATGTTCGCAGATCACAAAAAAGATGAAGGCTTTGCCAAGAACGTGTTTTCATGGCTGATGCTGGTACTGTTGGGAATCACAATTCTGTTCGAAATATTCATGCCGCTGGTGATATGGGCGCTGGCCCCGGGGTTTGCAGACGATCCAGGCAAGATGGATATGACCGTGATGGTCGCCCGCATTATGTTCTTTTACGTCATATTCGTATGCGGCGCGGCGTTTTTATCCGCGGTGCTTAACGCTTTTTCTCGTTTTGCCTTGGCCGCCTTTATGCCGATACTGTTGAACATAATGCTGATCGGGGCGCTGATACTGGCGGGTCGTCATTGCAACGAGTATATATTGTACATTCTGGCGGGCACCGTCGTGCTTAGCGGGATTATCCAGGCGGGAATATTACTGTGGCGAATTCGAAAAAAGCATTTCGGATTAAAACTGGTCATGCCCAAATGGACGCCAAAGATCAAACAGATGTTCAAACGTTTCGGCGTCAGCATAATCGGCAGCGGTTTTTACCAGATAAACATACTGGTCGGAACCTTGGTGGCCAGTTTCCAGACCGGTGCCGTTTCATGGCTGTACTATACGGACCGCGTTGTTCAGTTGCCCTTTGCGATCATAGGTTTAGCGGCGGGAACGGTGCTTATCTCTTCGTTTTCCAACGCGATTGCCGCCAAGAATATGCGCAGCGTATATATCCAACAGAACTCTGCCATACGCCAATCGATGATGTTTATCATCCCCAGCACGGTCGGCTTGTTCGTACTGGCCGGGCCACTGATCAAATACTTGCTGGAATATGGCGCATGGACGCCGGAATCCACACACGCCGTTGCAATCGCGATTATGATCCAAGTACTGGTATTACCGGCGATGATGTTGTCGCAAATTTACAGCAAGACGCTGTACGCCGCCCAGGATGTCAAGACACCCGTCACCAGCAGTGTGATTTCGCTGGTCGTGGCCAGTGCGATATATCTGGGGCTGTTTCATTTTATCGGATATCTGGCCGTGCCGGTCGGTATCGTGATCAGCGGATATCTAAAGAACTATCTGATGGCGCGTGCGTGCATCAAATGCGGACTGACCAGGATAGAGCCGAAAACATACCGCGCAATCGGCGCGTTTACGGGTATCGCAGTGATCTTGGGCAGTTGCATGGCGTTTATCCCGATAACGAACATATTTATTTTGTTCGCTGTGATCGCCGGATTTGGAATTTTATATCTGCCGGCGGCATATCTGGTTAATAAGAGAGTGTAAGTGGGGGGGTGAAGGTGTAGGTGCAAGTGAAGGTATTTATTGGCTTGCTTATAAATATAGAGCAATTATAAAGTTTTAAAATTATCTAAAAAACATATACAACCGGACAAACCACTTCCACCTACACCTTCACCTACCACTTGCACTTACATTTTTTTTATGATAAAATGTCCTTATGAATGTAAGGAGTTCTCATATGAAGAAATTAATATCATTGGCAGTTCTGGCGGCTTTGGTCGCCGGATGTAGTGGCACAACCGACGGCGACCTTAGCGGATACGGCACCGAAGGCTTTGGCGAAGAAACACTGACAGCGGGCGGCGATCAGTCTTTGAACGACGCATATCTGTTGGCGGCGGCGCCGAAATACTATGTCGGTTCCGCGTATAAAGTTGACAGCGTTCAATACATCCCGGCCGAAGATTTGAATTATAACCAGACCGGAATCGCGGGTATCGTTCCTGCGGAACTGAATGGTTCAAAAACCAGCAACGGTGAAACTTTTGACGTAAACCAGATGGCCGCGACCAGCAAAACTTTGCCTTTGCCGACAATCGCGCGCGTAACAAATTTGGATAACGGTCAATCCGTTGTCGTCCGCGTAAACAATCGCGGTCCGTTCGTTAACTCTCGCATTATGGACTTGTCCCCGGCCGCCGCACGTAAAATCGGTGTAACCGGCCAGACCAAGGTCCAGGTCCAGGTTTTGGCCGAACAAAGCGTCGCTGTTAAAAACGCGACATTGGGATCGGTACCTGTAACCGCAGAGCCAGTTGAAACACAAACAATCACACCGGTCCAGCCAGCGGTATCGTCCGGCGAATACAGCGTCCAAGTCGCGGCATTCTATGCCGAAGACAGCGCGACCGCCCTGGCCCAGAAAATGCAGAAATACGGCCATGCGACTGTTGTCACCGAAGGCGACATGTATAAAGTCCGCATAGTCGGTTTGGATGCGCCAAAAGCGCGTCAGACAATCGACGCCCTGCGCAGCAGCGAAGGCATGGCGCCGGGTCTGTTGAAAAACGGCAAATGGATAAATGCGGATAGCATTTAATAAAAAACCGGCGCAAGCCGGTTTTTTATTAATTTAGTCATTAGTCATTGGTCAATAGTCATTAGTCAATAGCGATAAAGCACAAATCCGTCATTGCGAGCGAAGCGTGGCAATCCAGTTGATAAGCGGGCGTATGCAATACGTCCATACTTTTGGGCGCAAGTATGCGCCCCTACTATTGACTAATGACTATTGACTATCGACTAATGACTATCTAATATTATAGATATGAAGCAACTGACCGATAATGATCTTGAACAAATGTTTGGCGGGGAATTTGCGCCCGATGATCGCGCCGTTAAAAACGCAGTACGCAAAGAATTGAAACTAAGTTCGCGCATCCCAGAACCGGATATGCCTGCGCCGGACCGTGTCACGCTGGATTTGCACCAACACACCGAAGAGCAAGCCTGGGAACGCCTGAACGCTGTTATAAATTCCGGCGCACGCTATGCAAATGTTATCACGGGCGCGTCCGGCATATTGAAAATCAAGTTCCAGGACTGGGTAAAAAACAGCACAATCGCGCCACGGATATATTCGTGTACGCCAATCAATAACGGCAGTTTCGAGATTCAGATTCGGAAACGGAAATAATTACCTTGCGTTCAGATACCCTGTCGGATCAATCAGATTGTTATCAAAATAAATTCCATAGTGCAAATGCGGACCAGTACTGCGCCCGGTGTTTCCGACCTTGGCGATTGGGCATCCGGCGCCCACAGTTTCACCTTTTTTGACAGAATATTCGGACAGGTGGCAATATAATGATGCAAAGCCGTCAGAATGCCGCACGCGCAGTCCGTTTCCGCATGTGGCGTCAGTCCACACGCTTTCAACCACACCGGCGGCCGGCGAATAAATTTGCGTTCCTGTGGTGGCGGAAAGATCAATACCTTTGTGCACCGACGGCTGTTTGGTCACAGGATGGATTCGATATCCATACCCAGACGAAACACGTGGCGATCCGTCCAGCGGATTCCCCAGCGGGATTGATTGTGCGGGCGGAACAGACCCCTTGCGCGGGGAACATCCGCCGCGGCCAGATTCGGGCGCACCGCCGATAACCGCGACATTTGTCGGCGTTGCCACCTGGGGGCGGATATTCGTTTGATTTAAATTAGACTCTACAACAACCTGTTGTATCTGTGGGGGCTGGCGCTGCATTTGGAAAACATCAGGGTGCGTCGCGCGATAAACTTCCGCGCGCGCATTCGCGGCCGCGGTATTGCGTTCCAGCATGCTCAGTTCGCTTTCGATTGTCATGCCCGGATACGCACAGTTCTTGATACATTTGCGCGTAACCGGATCGTATTCGGATTCCCACGGCGCGTATCCGTCAGCCAGCACAGCCATACGCTGGGTGAACGACAAGTCGCTGAAGGTTTGCGGAAATGTTTCCGCGGTTAAAAAGCTCTCGGCATTGGCGGCCGAAAAAATGAAAAATGAATAATGAATAATGAAAAGTAATTTTATTATTTTTCTCATGCCACAATTATATCATATTTTTTTCATTTTTCATTATTCATTTTTCATTTAAAAACGCGCCCATGGCGCGCTTTTATTACTCTTTGTCGTCGAATTCGACCGACACATGCATTGCGTCACAAAACGGCATATTGCGCGATTTTCCACAGCGACATAGCGCGACGCGATTTTGTGTCTCGTACATTTTTCCGTCCGCAGATTCAATCGGAATTTTGCCTTTTACAAACACGCCCGCACTGCATTTTTTGCGCGGGTCTTCGACGATTTCGATTTCCGGTGGGAATTTCTTTTCAATTATGTTCCCGTCTTTGTCGCGCGCGACCAGGCGGCCTGTTGGACATTCAGTGATTCCTTCGATCGCCTGGCGCCGATTTTCCGGATCATTCGACACTTGCGTCAAAGTCCAGACATCGCCGTTTTGACGATGACAAAACCGTGCAAACGCGCAACGGTCATCATCCAGCAAATCCAACCCAGGGCCGTATTCCACGCGCGCGCGTTCCATGTATTTTCGCCGGTCGGCAACTTCGGTTCCGTTGAACGCGCCGCGCTCGGCATGCGATCCGTCACAGTACGGACTGCGCTTGGTTTTGCCACATCGGCATATATGGTACTTTTGAGGATCGGCAGGGACATAGTCTTTGATTTTATGCAATTCCAGCACGCCGTCCGCGCGCGGCGCGATTTCTTTCCGCGTCAATGGAATGCCGCCCGTAACTTCGTACGGACCGTTTTTTATGATTTTGATTTTCATTTTATTCCCCTGTTGTGTTTTGGAATTTAACCAATGTTTTAATGCAAGTTAAACAGGAAGCTTTTCCGCAAACAGATTATACCCCATACAAACCAAATTGCAATTTATTTAGAACATCAGTTTCAAATTCAGCATACCCGTATGCGCCATAAAATTCTGGCGCCAATCAAGAATGTAATCCAGGTTAATTTCAAACATTCCGCCACGAATCCCGAATCCGACGCCCGCGTTAAATTCCCATGGGTCCGGCGTTTCCACAGGCATTTCATAAACGGAATTGTTTATCAGCGTGACGCCAATCGTGTCATCGCCGTCAGTGATGATGTCGTATCCGCCGCCGACCAGAACACTGGGGCGGAATGCGATGTCACCACTGACGATATTTGCCCCGAACCGCATCTCGGCCATGCCGGTCAGAACGCCGTAATCCCATGCGTCGTATTGCTGCAGCACGCGGTCTGTGTGCGCCAATGTTTTCATCCAAGCATAACGTGCGCCTAACTGGGGTGTAAAGAACAGACTGTGGCCTTCCATTTTTACGCCGGTGCTGATTTGTCCGGAATAAAAGTTGGTGTAATAATCCGTTGTGTTGCTGATTGATGCTATGGACTTTTCGCTGTCCCAGGTGTTTTGCCCGATCATCGCACCACCGTTAATAAAAAATCCATCGCGCGACAGGTATTGCGCGAACAGCGTAAAGCTGCTGCCGTATATATCAGCGTATGCGCGCGTATCGTCGGTTTCCGCCCAGCTGGTGCCAAAGCCCGCGCCCAAAACGAATCCGTCCGTCAGATATATTTTTGCAGACAGAGCCGCGCTGGCGCGCATAGTCTCGAACGCAGCGTTATCATCAGAGTCATATTTTGAAAATCCCCCAAAAGCATAGATGTCGATGATCAGCGACTTTGCCACAACATCACACCGACCGTCCGACCATACGCAATCTGTGCGCCGCGCCGACAAAGGATTTGAAATTGCCAGGAATCCGTTTTCTATCTGCTTGTTTATTTCAAAAATTGTCAGTGCGCTGTCGTTGTATGCGATTAGCGATATTGTGCTCTTGAACAGCGGAATGTCCGCAACATGCGACGCGGCCAAGCCACTGGTCAACAGGCCGTTTGCACCCCATCCTGGCACAACGCTGGCCCATGCGTCCGCCGCACCGATCAGATAATTCGCCGACCCCAGGTTCTTCATGGTCGTCCCGTACGGCGTGGTCGGTGTATATTCGGCTAACGCCGGAACACTTGAAATCATCATCAGAACGACATATATTTTTTTCATGGATACACCCGCTTTTTTGTTTATAATAGGCAGGCAAACCGGTAATTTTAATAGGAAGCATTTGCTATGAAAACAGTCCGAACCGTTTATGATCATATAAAATCAAACAATATAAAAACCGCGATTTTGGTCGCGCTGTTTCCAATCATATTTATCGCTCTGGTATTTCTGTTAGTGTGGACGGTGTCACCGTTGGCGGATGCAGTCCATACGACAATGATGGTCGCGATTCCGACAGCGATCGCGTGTCTGGTATGGATGACAATATCATGGGCGTTTGGCGATTCTATGATGCTGTCGTCGGCAAACGCGGTCGAAATACACGATGACGGCGCCGAATATCGCGAAATTTTTCGCAGTGTTGAAAACGTCTCACTGGCGGCGGGTCTGCCGACGCCACGCGTTTATATTATAAATGACGACAGCCTGAACGCGTTCGCAACCGGACGCAATCCGCGCGACGCCAGTGTCGCCCTGACCCGCGGAATTATCAATAAACTGAACAAGCATGAACTCGAAGGTGTGATCGCGCACGAAATGGCGCATATCGGGAACCGCGACATCCGTCTGGACATGCTGTTGATCACCGGTATCGGCGTCACGGTATTCGCGGCGGATATAATTCTGCGCGCGGCGATGACCGGCGGCGGTTCCCGGGACGAGAAAAATAACAGCGCGGCAGTGCTGATGATGGTCTGGCTGGCGTTTATGGTGTTTAACTTTTTGATCACGCCACTTCTGCGCATGGCGATATCACGTCGGCGCGAATTCGCGGCCGATGCAACCGGCGCCCAGATAACCAGAAATCCGGCCGCACTGGCGTCGGCTCTGCGCAAGATCAGCATCGACCCGCATGTCACCAGCATTGACAAAGTAAAATCAATGGCGTCTGTATTTATTGAAAATCCGTCCGGCAAAGAATTTATCGGCGAACTGTTCGCAACGCATCCGCCCGTCGCCGAACGTATAAAACGATTGGAATCAATGTAAAAACAAACAGGATAAAAAATGGCTAACCTGCACTTTCATTACGGAACCATGGGCGCATCAAAATCAGCCAGCCTGGTCATGGCCGCGTATAACTTTCGAAAAAACGACATCGCGGTCGAATGTATCAAGCCGGCATTCGGGAACAAGTTCGATGACGGCAAAATATTGTCCCGCATGGGTATCGAAACAGACGCGCGCGTTTTGGAAACTTTGGCCGGATATTCGCCGGAATCCGATACCAAGGTGATACTGGTATCCGACGTTCATTTTTTCCAGCCCGACGATATTGACGTGCTGGTGTCTATTGCCGACAATTTTGAAATTATCGTTATGTGTTACGGTCTGATGGTGGACAGCAACGAGCGCCTGTTCCCGTCCGCCGCAAGATTGATCGAGGTCGGCGCAAAGCTGAACCAGATCGGGTCGAACTGTCAGATCAAAGGCTGTATGCGCCGCGCGGACCATCACTTGCGCTTTGACGACAACGGCAATGTCGTTAAATCCTTCGAGCCGGAGCTTGTGAGGCAGGTTATCTCTAAAGAGACCTCGGGCACCGTGAACGAGATAATGGAATCCGTAG
>JAVBUT010000006.1:0-85314 GCA_031555055.1 Alphaproteobacteria bacterium
TACAATTTAATTTTTTATTTTTTTAAAACCAACCTTTTATATATCCCCACAACAATACCCAACAGTGTTTTACCCTTGGGGGGGCGTTCAACCCCCCAATTAATTCGTGGGGGGCTTTACCACGCGCCCCTACATTCGTAATTTCTATTATCCCATGCATGTGGTTGGGCATTATTATAAACTCATGTAATCTTATATAATCATATTGTTGTTCTAACCACTTCCATGAATCATGCACTATTTTTCCATATTTATTCAATTGCATTTCGCCGTTATGGATACGGCCGAATATACATTTTTTATCCAATGTGCAAATGGTTATAAAATATAAATCCGGTGACGAATAATCGTAACCGGATAAACGAATTGATCGACGATGGCGGATTGTTTTGTCGAAAATATAAAATCGTTTTTAACTCTCTTCCTCTTCTTCGATTTCTTCTTCCTCTTCAACCGCGTTCAGGTCGATTTCTTTTGGAATTCCCAATATATCTTCGATTTTATCCGACGCCGCATCAATGTCCAACTTATGCAAAACCGCAAATTCCTGGGCCATGCGTTCCAACGCGCGCAGATACAACTGGCGCCCGGAAAAAGTCATTGTGTCGGCCGCACTGCGACGTTGCAGATCGCGAACCACTTCGGCCAGTTTCATCGGATCGCCGGAATTGATATTTTCTTCGTATTGTGCGGCGCGGCGTGCCCATATCATGCGCTTGGCGCCGGCCTTGCCGCGGGCGGATGAAATCGCTTCGTCCATCTTTTTGTTTGTAACCAGCGGGCGCAGTCCGGAAATTTCCGCACGTTCCAGCGGTACGCGCAAGGTCATATGATTTTTTTCAAAATCAATAACCAGCATTTTTATCTTTTGTCCGGCGATTGCCTGTTCTTCCACGCGCAACAACTTGCCCACACCTTGTGTAGGATAAACGACAAACTGTCCTGCTTTAAAGTCTAATTTCTTACCTGCCATAAGCTTACTCTTTATGGTTGTAATTCTCTCTAACTCACTCATTGTATCATAAATCCAGGCCGAAAACAAATAAATCAACGATTTTTTGTAATAATTTGTAATAAAAAGATAAAAAAACGGCCAAACGGCCGATTTTTTGATTTTTTTACATGTTTTTACCGAACCATACGCCCCAAACCTGTGGTACCGGTACGCCGCACACTGGACGCACGACCACCCGTGGTCGTTCCACTGGATATTGCGCACACCCATTCGCCATCGCGTAAAATGGCCGTTTGATTGTTCGAGCAAGTCGGCTTTTCCAGGCGCCAAGCAAAACATCCGCCGCGCAAATATGATATATATGACGCGCTGTCGGCGCCGCCACGCGTGTATGCGCCGTATTCGGAATTCCAGATACCGTTCGCCTCGCCTTCGCACCACTTGCGGTCACCGAAACATTCGATGCAATTATTTTGCGCATCGCACAGCTCTACCGGGCCGCCGGTCGTTTTATAGCCCGATGCAGGCGAATTTCCATCACCCATAGTCTTACCGCTTTCCAGATCGCGACACCACAGTTTTTGACATTCGACAACAGGCACGCCATCAATCTTGTTTTTCGACACCAGAACATATCCCGGACCGCAAGACAAAAACCGTTCGTCTGCGGCGTGCGTTGCAACGCAAATGAATAATGAAAAACAAAAAACAAAAAGTGAATAAACGATTTTTCTCATGCATGCATTATAACATTTTATCTAAAGTTATTTCAATACCTAAAATTTTTCATTACTCATTTTTAATTTTTCATTAAAAAAACAGCGCCGATGGCGCTGTTTTTTTACTGTCCCAATCCGGCCGGTGTAAAGCGCCCGACATTGTTAAACAATTCCTCGATCGCGTTCAGTTCAATCGCGGCCGGAATCGCCGTTTCATCTTCGTCAATTTTTACGTCCGGCAAATCCGCATCATGCAGAATTTTTGTGTTCATCACACGCGCGCCGTCAACCCACGCCAGCAATACGGTCTTGTCGTCCCAAGTCAGCGGGAATGGTCCGTGATAATTCTCTTCGGCGCTGTAATAAATCCAGACATCTTTGCCGTATACAGTTTTTACCTGGGGGCTGCCGAATTTATCTTCCAGCTGTTGGGTTGTTTTTATCCCGGCGACTTCCGTTTCCAGATTTTCCGGAAAGATAAACCCGCGATGCTTGGTCTGGAAAGTACACGCGCCGACGGCGCAAATAACAATTAACAAATAACAATTAACAAATATCTTTTTCATCATAGGCTAAACTATAATCTGTTTTCCGATTTTGTTCAAGATAGATTTTGCGATTATTTATTGACAAACAGTTGAAAAGTGCTATATATACAAATGTACAAAAAAATAAAGATATATATTATGTACAGAATAATCAATCGAATCGAAATGGGATTTTTAAACCACACAGAGCTGTGGCATTCTTTGCTGGAAATATTCGAAAGCGCCAACGACCATATTGGAATCGTCCATACAAACGGTCGGAAATATGCGGTGACCCATGATCTGACCCGCGAATTTACAAATACCCCGAACGCCGTTTTTTACAAGTGCGCTGTTCTATTAGACACAGACAGCTTTATCCATGACCGGTCGACCGGGCTTGGGTCGCACGGCCTATATTTTCTGGCCAACACAAAGACTGGCGTCTTTGTGCAAAAAGACATCCGCGGATATTCGGAAGAAATCCGCATGTCCGAAACAAACGGCGATCTGCCGAAATATTCATACAAAGCAATAGAGCTGACCCCAGGCGACGTCTATGACGCGATACGCCCCGCATTTAACACGATCCATAAAAACGGGCCGAAAAAAAGTTTTGCATACGAACTGGGCGCGAATCAACGGATCATGATGCTTAACTATGTAAAGATCAACATCTCTGATTACGATAAACGATCAAAAAAAGATTTGAAAAAAACTTTTGAAACAGCTTGGAAAAAAACACACATCAGATAATAAAAACAAAAAACCGCCAAACGGCGGTTTTTTTTATCATCAGCCTTCGTTGTTTTTCGGACTGTTCCGCAACAGCGTGAACGACGCGATATGCTTTTTCAGTTCGCGGCGATATTCGTTGTTTGAAACCGCGTTTTCAACCAATTTATCAAAGTTCTTGTTCACACCACGTGCGGCGTTAAAGCGGCCTTCGGTTTTCAAGAACTCTGCCAATTCCAGCGGATTGTCATGGTTGGAATCCATCGTCAGCGGATTGGCGCCTGCTTCTATTAATTCCGGATTGAAACGGAACAGCGGCCATGATCCAGTCTGGACCATTTGCTGTTGATGTTCGATCCCCGCCGACAGCGCGTATCCGTGCGCAATACACGGCGAATACGCCAAGATAATCGACGGACCGTCGAACGCCTCGGCTTCGCGCATGGCGCGAATCGCCTGGGCTTGGTTCATACCCATGGATATTTGCGCAACATACGCGCCGGACATCATTGCGATCATCGCCAGGTCTTTTTTCGCGCGTTCTTTTCCGCCGATCGCGAATTTCATAGACGCGCCGAACGGTGTGGATTTTGATTGCTGACCGCCGGTGTTGGAATATCCTTCGGTATCCAGAACCAAGATGTTTACATTCTGGCCGCTGTGCAGAACATGGTCCAGCCCGCCGTATCCGATGTCGTACGCCCAGCCGTCACCACCGATAATCCAAACAGACCGATCGACCAGATTGTCGATCAATGACAATGCCATTGTGGCGATTTCTGATTTCTGATTTCCGATTTCTGATTTAATTATTTCAATATTTTCGCGCTGTTTTGCAACGTCTTTTTCATTGAACAGTTTTTCGACGTCAATGTCTTTTAAAAGATTATCCTGATTCTGAATTTCAAACAACAGCGAACGCAGTGCCGCGCGTTTCTGGTCCAGCGCGATCTTCATCCCCAAACCGTATTCGGCATTATCTTCGAATAACGAATTCGACCAAGCCGGCCCGCGGCCCGCCGAATCCGTGGTCCATGGCGTCGTCGGCAGATTCGCGCCATAGATCGAAGAACATCCTGTCGCGTTTGCAACAACCATGCGGTCACCGAACAAATGCGACAGCATTTTTATATAAGGCGTTTCGCCGCACCCCGCGCACGCGCCCGGGAATTCGAAATAGTGCGGCAATAATTCCAAGTGTTTCGGAATGTTCAGATTCAATTTTTCGCGCGGAAATTCCGGCAACTTTACCGCGGCGTCAAACGCGGCCTGCTGGGTCGGGACATCCGTCGCCGGAACCAGCGACAGCGCTTTGACCGGGCAATTCTTTACGCAAACATAACATCCCGTGCAATCCGCCGGCGATATGTTCAAAGTGAAATCCAAATCCGGCCCCAATTCAGGCGTCTTCATCGGTACGAATTTGATTCCTGATTCCTGATTCCTGATTTCTTTATTCACAACATTCTGGCGTATCGCCGCATGCGGGCACAGCATCGAACACTTGCCGCATTGAATGCATTTTTCCAAATCGACGGTCGCGACTTTTTCGGATATTGCACGCTTTTCATATTTCGCAGTGCCGACAGGATATTGCCCGTATGTGATTTCCGATTTGTCTGCAAACACACTTACCGGCAACTTGTCGCCACGGCCTGCGGCGATTTCGCCCAGCGTTCTTGCGATCGCGCTTGGCGCGTCCGCCGTCATCGCCGGGATAAAATCAGGCGCAAAGTTTGACGGCGACGTCGGCAATTCGTACCGGTGTAAATATTCCGCCGCACGATCAACCGCGTTCCAGTTTGCCTGGACGACATCCATCCCTTTTTTGCTGTATGTTTTTTCAATAGCAGCCTTGGCGTCGTTCGCGGCGATTTTCGGATCGATAACCTGGGTCAGATTAAAAAAGTTCAGCATGATAAACGTGTTGATACGGTTGCCTAATCCCAACTCGGACGCTGCACGATTCGCGTCCAAGAAATATACATTCGCGCGCAGACGTATCAGATGTTCCTGGACCGATTTAGGCAGATTCGCAAACGCGACATCCGGCGCCATCGACGTATTGATCATGACCGTACCATTCGGCGTCAGTGCGTCGAATACATCGAATCGCTGGGCAATCATAAAGTTCGATACGGAAATAAAATCAGCGGATTCGACCAGATACTGCGCCTGGATCGGACGATCCCAAAAGCGCAGGTGCGACGCGGTCAGACCGCCGGACTTTTTGCTGTCGTAAACCGCATAAGACTGGGGATACAGATCGGTATTGTCGCCGATGATTTTAACAATATTTTTTACCGCGCCGACCGTGCCGTCAGACCCGATACCGTACATCAGCATTGCGCGCGGATTGCCCGCGGACGGTTCGATACGGAATGCCGGATCGGTTTCCAGCGACAGGTTTGTCAGATCATCTTCTATACCGACGGTAAAGTTATGGCGCAGTGTTCCCATGATTAGATTTTCAGCAACCGCCTTGACATCACGCGGTTTGAATTCTTTGGACCCCAGACCATATCGACCGCCAAAAATTTCAATTCCGCAACCAACAACTGTTTTTACATCCATATACAATGGCTCGCCGATTGCGCCAGGTTCTTTGGTACGATCCAGAACGGCAATTCGCTTTGCAGATTTCGGCAACGCGGCCAAGAACGCTTCGGTTGGGAACGGCCGGTACAAATGAACCTTGACCAGACCGATACCTTTTGGCAAATGCGGCAGTGTTTCTTCGATCGTTTCGCATGCCGATCCCATGCATACGATTATGTTTTCGGCCGCAGCATCACCGACATAGTCAACCAGGTTATATTCGCGCCCGGTCAGTTTTGCGAATTCGTCCATGACCGTCTGAACAATTTTCGGGGTGGCATCGTACAGCGCATTGGCGGCTTCGCGTCCTTGGAAATATACGTCCGGATTCTGTGCGGTACCGCGTACAGTCGGCGATTCCGGCGTCATTCCGCGCGCGCGGTATTTCAGCAGTTCGGAATCCGGAATCAACGCGCGCAAAGTTTCGTCCGAAACACGTGTCAGACGCGATTCTTCGTGGCTGGTGCGGAAACCGTCAAAGAAATGCAAAAACGGAACGCGCGATCGCAGCGTTGCCGCATGCGCGATCGCGGCCATGTCGCCCGCCTGTTGCACGTTGTGCGAAGACAGCAATGCAAACCCGGTCTGGCGCACGGACATAACGTCGGAATGGTCGCCGAATATCGACAGCGCGTGTGTTGCCAGTGCGCGCGCAGCAACATGCATAACGAACGGCGTCTGTTCGCCCGCGATTTTATACATGTTCGGAATCATCAATAACAATCCCTGGGACGCCGTAAAAGTCGTGGACATCGATCCCATCTGCAACGCGCCGTGCATTGCGCCGGCGGCGCCGGCTTCGGATTGCATTTCGATGATCGACGGAATTGCGCCCCAGATGTTTTTTTTGTGCTGGAACGCCCATTCATCGGCCAGCTCGCCCATGGTTGAAGACGGCGTTATCGGATATATCGCGGCGAATTCACTGCAGCGGTACGCAACATCCGCCGCGGCCCAGTTCCCATCCGTGATAATTCCCCTGATTTGTTCTGTTACTTTTGACATGTCGATTTTCCTTATCTTTCTTATCTTTATAGGGGGTCAAGCCATCCCCGTCGCGCGATACCGGCGCCGATACCCATCCGCATGCGATAAATTTAATTTCGCACAAGGCCAATATTACCGATTTCCACCCCCCAAGGCAAGAATTAATAAAATTATTGACAAATTATTAATATAGTATTATTATAATACAAAAAGAGGATAAAAATGTTAAATTTTAATAACTCATCAGAAAACGCAGCTGTCAGCAACGGCAACAAGCCTGACACATGTTTTAATTATGTGGTTGATAATAACGTGTTTTTGTTTGATACAATTTATCCGGCAACAACAACTGCTGTTATCGGCGAAATGGCCAGATTGATTAAGATCGCAGCCACCCCGCAGAATAATTATTCCCAGGGCGAAGATAAAAATAGCAAGCCACAACCTGGTTTCGTTACACCAGTTTCCCCTTTTGATCAAAATGTAAATCTTAAATTGATTGATATAACTATCAATTCTACTGGCGGCAACACATATCAGCATCTGGCGTTTGCTCACCTGATTAATCTGGCTAAACACAATAATATTATTGTTCGCACCAATGTAACAGGTTTAGCGGCCAGCTGCGCCAGCCTGATTGCAATCCAAGGAACGCCAGAATATAGAATTATGAATGAGTATTCGCAACATATGGTTCATTTTGGCAAAGCATCACCAGCAGTAACGAAAGATTCAGAAATAGAAAAATCAATAAAAGAAATAAAAAAACATAAGAATCTTATAAGACAACCATATTTACAGCACACAAAGATCACACAGAAAGAGCTTTCGAAATTAATGAAAGACGAAATGGGGTTTTTGACCGCCCAGGAATGCCTGCGGTTGGGCTTTTGTGATTATGTTTTGACCAGCAACGGTTATCTGGAAAGATAACATCCGGAATATGCAGGGGCGAATATGATTCGCCCCTTTATTTTTTATTCAAGCCGTTCGTTAAACTCTTCAATTTGTTTTTGGTATAATACATCCGCATCCCAAGTTTGCGGATTCGTAAATATATACCCGCGGATATTTTCATAATCCGCCGTATCACGAATGATGTGTTCATAATAATTCCGTTGCCAGATCGAATGTCCGACTTGTTTTGATACCCCCGCCTTGAACCCACGGATTACTGAACTTAAAGACCTGGAGTATCCATAAGCCTTGGGTGTAGGGGCAGGTATCACCTGCCCTGTCGGTTGCTGTGCAACCGATATGATCGGGCGGATGATATCCGCCCCTACGTTCACAGGCTCTATTAATTCGATAATAAAATGTATATGATTGGGCATCACTATAAACTCATGAATCTTCACCTGGTTATCACAATATTTCGGTATATCGATTAACTTTTGGCGGACAATCTCGCCATATTTGTTCAATTGCATTTCGCCGTTAATAATTCGGCCGAATATACATTTTTTATCCAATGTGCAAATGGTTATAAAATACAAATCCGGTGACGAATAATCGTAACCGGATAAACGAATTGATCGACGATGGTGAACGGTTTTATCATATGGCATGACGGGATTATATCACACAATATTGGGCGCGTTTCGGACTGCGCCCATACACGATTTTACTTTTTCTTGGTATCTTTTTTATCGTCTTTCTTTTCTTCTTTCTTGGGCGAATTTACATTCGCCCCTATGTCTTCTTTTTTATCTGTCGCGGAATCGTCTTTGGTGATTGGTTTTTTCTCGGCCATTTTTGCCATGGCGCGAACCATATCCATACCGCGTTGCAACTGATAATCCAATGCTTCTTTTTCTTCATCGGTCAATTTGGACCAGTCTTCATCATCGCTGTCCTTGTCTTTTTTCTTGTCGTCGCTGTCTTCGTTTTTCAGCGCGTTTTTAAATGTCGCTTCGGAATATGCGCTGTGCTTTTTCTCCAGCACTTCGACCTTGGACTGTAATACTTCGACGTCCGGCGTTATGCCTTCGCCCTGGATCGATTTGCCCGACGGAGTATAATATCGCGCGATTGTGATATGTATCGCGGTGCCATCCCCCAGCGGTTTTTGCTGTTGCACACTGCCCTTGCCGAAACTTTGCGATCCCATGACGATTCCGCGGTTGTTATCTTGGATCGCGCCGGCGACGATTTCAGACGCGGATGCGGACCCATGATTGATCAGAACGACCACGGGTTTGCCATGCGCCAGATCGCCCGGCGTCGCGAACACACGATCAACGTCGTTTTTGTTTTTTCCGCGCGTCGATACGATTTCGCCACTGTCCAGAAAAGCGTCGGACACATCGATCGCCGCGGTCAGATACCCGCCCGGGTTATTTCGCACATCAACGACATAGCCGATGACTTTCTTTTTTTCCAGCGCGTTTATCGCGTCGCGGATTTCTTTGGTTGTTGTCGCGCCGAAATCGGAAATGCGGATATAGCCGATTTTGCCGGCCCCAGACGAATCTTTGTCTGCATCTGGATCGCCTTTTTCCTCATACTTTACGGATTTGACTTTGATGATCGCGCGTTTCAGCGTCAGCGTGCGTGGCTCTTTCCCTTCGGTTATGACGGTCAGTTTCACTTTGGTTCCCGGCCGGCCCTTCATTTTCTTGACCGCCTGGTTCAGTGTCAGATCGAAAACCGGTTCGTCATCGATATGCGTGATATAGTCGCCGGCCTTGATCCCAGCCTTTTCAGCCGGCGTATCGTCGATGGGCGAAATGACTTTCACGGCGCCCTGGTCACTGGTTATCTGAATCCCCAGCCCGCCGAATTCGCCGGTGGATTTATCGTTAAAGTCCTTGAAATCATCGGCCGGCAGATACGAAGAATGCGGGTCCAGTGCGCCCAGCATACCGTTCATCGCCGCTTCCAGCATCTTTTTTTCGTCGGCTTCTTCGACAAAGCTGTCACGGGCGGTTTCAAACACCAGTGCCAGTTTTTTCAGTTCTTCGTAAATTTGGGCGTCGGTCAGATGCACGACCGGCTCTTCTTTTTTCTTTTTGTCAGGCGCGGCGAACCCAGCCATCGGCAAGGCCATCGCCAAAATCATCAATATAACAAATATCTTTTTGAACATACTTTTCCCTTCCGTGTTTAAAACATCCAACCCGTTCAGCATAATCAATAATATAAATATTCGCAATTAAAAAATCCAGCATTTGCCGGATATTTTAATTGCCATATTGCCGTATAGTCTCTATCTGTAAATCACGTAACAATACAGGCAATGGTTTGATATTCCCACGTACATTAGAAATTTTAACAGGACAATATCGGTCAAATCCTATCATAATTCCTGCCGTGCCATCTGGACAATATTCCAAGCGTGTGATTCTTTTACGATATTCGCCACACTCTATATAATCTTTTAGATTAAGTATTTCTTTTCGACACGCCAGTCCGTTTTCGTTCGCACGTCCGGAATCTTGCAAAACCTCATTCACGCGACATTTATAGATACCTATTCTATCCGGTATGCCATAATTGTTATATGTTATTTCTTGACCTATACCGATCGCCAGACGTTCAGCCAGTTTCAGCCTAGCATCATACCCAGACATGGTAAAATTAACATCATTTGACAGTTTGCGGCGCTGGATTTCATTTACAATCAATATGCCATTTGACACACAATTGTTCGTAAATTTATTTATACTAATATCGACACGAACGTTCGGAAATTTTTCAATATCTTTCATAAAGTTTGAAAATTCTGGTTTTTGTGCAATTGTCCCATTAGTTTTCAATGTAATAAAAATACAATTTTTTTCCGCCGCACTAAATATTCTATTAAAATAATTCGGCTTTTTTTCATAGATTGTTAACGCTTCGCCACCGGACAAACAAATAGAATTCGCAAAAATCATTTCTGTGGGAATATTGTTAATAGTATCGATCACATGCTTTACCTTGATATAATCCCGAGATTTATCCGGGCCAAATGCGCCGCCACAATGTTTACATTTAAGATTGCAGAATTCCGTCAGTGTGAAATGCGCACTCCACACAGCACGTGCAAAGAATGTAGCAATTTCAAATTCATTTATTTTCCCAGACCCAGAATCGGAATCCGTTTTTATATTTCCTACAAACAAATCATCATGCATATAAACAATACCTTTTTTACAGCACGACTATGCTAATACACATCTTTATTTTGTCAAGCACAATAATATAAATTCTAAGATGAAAAAATCCAGTATTGATACCCGTCCAGAAAGCCAGGGAAAATCACGGTTCTTTGAACAACCTTGCTGGATCGACGACTTTGCTGCCGCGGCGAACTTCCAGATACATTTCCGACTTGTCCGGATTCATGCGACCGACCGGTTCGCCAGCCAGAACTTCCTGGGCGATCATTACGTCTATTTCGCCCATATTTGTCATCACGGTATTGTATCCGTTCTTGTGCGACATGATTACCACACGGCCAAATCCCTTGAAACTGTCTGCGAATTTTACGACCCCGTCGGCCGGCGCCACGACCAGTGCGTCACCACGCGCGCGTATACGCCATCCGTCCGATTCCAGCCCCAGCGCGGTTTTCTCGCCAAAATGAACGACCAGACGCCCCTTGACCGGCGGATTCAGTTTTCGTGTAGAGAATTTAGGATCATCCGACATTTCCGAACTGCCGACGCCCGCGGACAGTTCCGAGATATTCTTTGCACGATCGGACAGTTCGCGCAATTTTTTCTGAACCGCATATTGTTGGTTTTTCAAAGTTTCATTCTGGGCCGATCGGCGGCGCAACAGTTTGTCCAAATCTTTTTTCTCGGTCGCGTATTTTTTCGCGGTCCGGTCCAGCTTTTCTTTTTCGATCGCGCGTTTTTCGATTACTTGTTCCAGCTCTTTGATTTTCTTTGTAGCGTCCTGGATTTCCTCATCAAATTTTTGCGACGCACCCGACAGCACCGCAGATGTCAGAACATAATCGCGCATGTTTTCGGAATCAAAGCTGGGGTGGCTGGAAATAAACAGGATTGTCGCGGCACTGTCGGCAATCCGTTCCCGGTTTTGGTTCAACGAAGACACCAGTCGGTCGCGCTGTTTGTCCAGCTCTGCAATTTTTTGGGCAACATCGCCGCGTTCAACTTCCAGATCACTGACTTTGTCCGCGGTACGAACCAGATCGTTTTTTGTGCGCTCTACATCGCGTTCCGATGTTTTTACTTTTTCCTCTATTATCTTGCTTTGCTGTTCGGTTTTTTTTATCTGGGACTGGATCTGCGCCAGCTCGCTTGGTGCAGCAACTGCTGTACCAATGAACAAAGACATAAAAACAAGCAAAACTTTTTTCATTATAATTTCATATCCAGTATTTTTTTTAACGGTATCAGAATAAATCCGAACATCAATAACGCGATCAGCAATGTCCATTCTATTCCGAACCCGTCCAGCAACGGCTTCATCAGGATCATTATACCACCTGTAAAGAAAGTATTGTACATCTGATTTATGGACAGCACCGTTCCGCGTTCTTTGGATTCTATGCGATGATGTATAAAAGTGTTGAACACCAGTCCGCACATTTTCTGGGTGGCCGGGATTATCGCGACAATAGCCAGCATTAAATATATCATCCACATATTCTGCGTATTCAATATGGCCAGCATTATCGCAGTACCGATAATAATCACGCCAACACATCCGTACATAATTTTTTTCGTTCCGAAAATTTCATATATCTTGTGCGCATATTTAGAAAAGACAATGCGCGAAAACTGATTGATGCCGACGAATATCCCAAACAGCGCGGCCGCGACGCCGACCATTTCCATTGTCGGTTGCAACATCCAGAATAGAACCAGCGTAAATGATCCAAATATTGCCGGAAACATCATGAACCATTTTATTTCCGGATGTCGAACTGTCGTTTTCACAATGCCCGCGATGTCTTTCAGCGGGCTGGATTCCGGCGCGATCTTTCTTCTGACCTCGTGCAATTCCGGTAACATCAGACAGCATACAATCGCGCACAGCGCCGCCATGGCTTCGATCGCGATAACCCAGTCGCCAATCAGCGCATACAGCGATCCGCCGACCAACACGGCGATAAAGCTGGCGGTCTGGCCATATGTATTCATGCTGCCGTATTCTTTTAAAAAGTTTTTTTCGCGGCCCATTCGTTTCATCAGATCATACGCGTATGATTCCTTGGTCCCGCTGAACAGCGCCATAGCCAGCCC
This sequence comes from Alphaproteobacteria bacterium, assembly GCA_031555055.1. Taxonomy (GTDB): domain Bacteria; phylum Pseudomonadota; class Alphaproteobacteria; order Rs-D84; family Rs-D84; genus JAFGMC01. The sequence continues at coordinate 12,722 of JAVBUT010000006.1, forward strand.
CAAGCCCATTTCGCACGCCGCGATTTCCCAGAATCCGTACGCGAAAAACAGTCCGGCGTATGACAGAAAATATATCACGCTGCCGATCAGCAGAACTTTTTTTCGACTGAACGTGTCGGACAGATACCCGGACGGAATTTCAAAAAAGAACGACGCGATACGGAACATCCCCTGGATCAGGAAAAAGTCGCCGACTGTGATTCCCCTGGTCTGATACAGTATAACTATGATCGGGACGACCACTAAAAAATATATAAAAAACTCACTCCACTTTAACAGTGTCAGCGCGGTTTCATTCGATACGGTTTTCATTTTAAAAGTCTTTTTAAAAGAACGATGCAGATGGTGGTGGCGTTGATGGCGCAGTGTATAAATGTTACATAAGCCATCGGCCCCGCCGCCAGTATGCGTCGTTATATTTAATTTTTTACTTCACATTAACTTTCAGGTAAGTCTTCTTACCCTTTTTCAGCATCAGTGAAATGCCGGGCTGGACCAGGACGACTTGGTTCACATCGGTGACTTTTTGATCGTCAATGTTCAGACCGCCCTGTTCTATCATGCGTCTGGCTTCGGATTTAGAGGTAAACAACCCGACCGCCACAACGAAATCGACAACGTTCGGCATGGTGCCCGGCGCATCGTAATCCACAGCCGGCGCATTCGCAGAGTCACCGCCAGAAAACAGCGCAGTCACGGCGTCAAACACTTCATCGGCCAGCTGTTCGCCATGGATCAGCTTGGTTATTTCGTATGCCATTTTCTTTTTCGCGCTGACAATATCCGTTTCGATCATAGCGATGATTTCCCACATCGGAATATCTGTAAACAGCGCCAGCAGCGTTTTTGTGTTTTCGTCCGGCATATTGTAAAAGTACTGAAAGAAATCAAACGGCGTTGTCTTGTCGCGCGCAACCCACAGCGTTCCCTTTTCGGTCTTGCCCATTTTTTTGCCATCGACCGTCATCAGCAGTGGCGCGGTCAGACCGTATATTTCGGCTTTGTCATTGCCCGCCTCTATATTCATTTTTCTGAACAGTTCGGTGCCAGCGACAATATTGCCCCACTGGTCGCTGCCCCCGATTTGCAGAACGCAATCCTTTTCACGATTCAAATGCACAAAGTCATACGCCTGCATCGGCATGTATCCCATTTCCAAAAAGGTCAGTCCGCCTGTTTCGCGGCGGCGCGCGTATGCTTCGGACGCCAGCATAGTGTTCACGTTAAAGTGCGTGCATACCAGTCGCATGAAATCAACATACGTAAATTTGTTTATCCAATCGGCGTTGTCGACAAACTCTGTTTCTGGCAGAACAAACCGTTTCGCCAAGGTTTTTACTTCGGACAGATTATGCCTGACCTGATCCTTGGTCAGCATTTTGCGCATATCGGATTTTCCGGTCGGATCGCCGACCAACGCGGTCGCGCCACCGATCAGAACGATCGCGTGATGTCCGGCGTTCTGCAAATGCCGCGCCATGCGCAGCGCGAAAAAGTGCCCGATGTGCAGACTGTCCGCAGTCGGATCAATCCCGACATAAAACGTTATTTTTTTGTCGCCATTCAGAATTTTTTTAATCGCGTCCGGGTGCGTCATGTCTTTGACAAAGCCGCGTTCGGATAACATATCGAAAAGTTTTTGTGTCATAGCATTTTTCCTTATGCCTTGAATAATAGCAAAATTCCGGTGAATTTGCCATAAATTAATCTGTAAAGTTTTTTTGGGGTGTGTTAAATTAGGCTGACGGACAGCCGTACGGATTATAATGAAAAAATCCCGATACTTTCAACATACCAGGATTTTAAACGTTTCTTGCATAAAAGTCAAAAAAAATTATCGGCCCTGGCGCACCAGTTCGGTGTATTCCGCAACCAGCTGGTTCAGCATGTCCGTGCGCAACGTCGCCCAATCCTTGTATTGCTCGCCGATTTTGTACGGTACCATTGCACAATTTTTACCCTGATCTGCTTCCAGCCCGATCATGCCGTTTGGATGAACAATCAACCACAAGAATTTATCTTCAAAAACAGTTTCCAATTCGCGCGAGCTTTTTATAGGACCGATCTGGTAAACTGATCCGCCGCGCAAATCCGCACTGACCGCCAGGTCCCCAACTTCAAACTTTGTTATTCCACCGGCGTGTCTGGGGTTGCTGGCACCAATCTTTTTATTGAATATGATCTTGTCGCAAACCAGGTTGGTGCTTTGCGCGAACGACATCAAATACAGATGTATGTTGTTTGCCAGTTTTTTGTCATTGCTGATTCGTGTTGCGATTTCATTAAAGCAATCGACACTTTCTTTTGGATGTATTACATCATCAACGGATATGTCTATTTGCAACGGTCGGTCGCCAGATGGATTTTTACGCCCGTCGGCGTCACGCAAAACAGACGACAGCATATTGTAAACCTGTTCGGATTTAAAATTGGATTTTGCCCAAAAGCCGTTTGTCTTTAACGCCACAAAAAGCCCGTTTTCTATACCCGTGCGCAGCACGACTTCCAGTTCGTTCAACGGCATCATCAACGGTTCGCCCCCGCTGCAGCATATTACTTTTGCATACCCCGGAACATTGTTGAAATAATTTATAAAGTGCACTGCGTCCGCGGCGGGGATATGATCAATCGGACGTTTTGGCGAAGCCTGCATATAACACAACGGGCACGCCAAGTTGCATCTGTATGTCATATAAAAGTGTAATCCCATCTTGTCCCATGCATTATAAAACGCATAGGTCATTCTTTCTTTAAAGCTGTTTATATCTGCACGCTGTTTGTCGGTCAATGACATCTCGCATCCTGGGTTTACTGCACAAACAGTAACACAATAATTATATTTGTCAATTGATAATAATAAAAAAAATCCCGCATTTTTATGGGGATAAATAATTATTTTGTGTATCTTGCCAATGTTTTTAAGTTAAAGATTTTCGAAAATGTTGGTGATACACTGTGGCTGACCAGCACGTCGCGCACCGCCCTGTTGAAACGTTTACGGTCCAAACTGCCACACAGCATCCCATCCAGACGCCCCAGTAACTTTATAATGTTCAGACTGTTTGATATATCATAACACACGGCCAGATTATTGCCGAAACCATACGCCAAATCTTTCCCAGATTTATCTTCGTGCACGACAAAGGCTGCGCCGGCGATTATGCCGGATTCATAAGCATTTGGCAAAAGCACGCTTTTTGTAAGCCCGCCATTTTTTAAAACAACTTTGATTTTGCCACCTTCATATTGCAAAACACTGCATATTGTGTATTTTTTCATCGGGGCACTTTTTATAATTTTATCTGCAGATTACCATAGCGCCAATTTATTCTTTTGTCCATAAAAAATTAAACAGCCCAGATCGGGCTGTTTTTTTTAAAAAAAACTGGGGTACAAAATAACGGTGTAGTTGGCGTGGTTTGGGGTGGCGTAGTGTATTAGAGATACATGAGCCACCCCAAACTGCGCCGAATGCGCCGTTATATTTATTTTATTTCAGCATTTTGGCGACTTCGTCGGCCAAATTATCATCTTTCTTTTCGATGCCTTCGCCCAACAGATAATATGCAAAGCCCGCCAGTGTTCCATTCGCTTCCGCGATGACCTGTTTCACGGTCTTGGACGCGTCCATGACGAACGGCTGTTCTTCCAACACGGATTCGCCATAGTATTTTTTAATACGGCCCGCAACCATGTTTTCGGCAACATTTTCCGGCTTGCCGGCTGTAACGCCAGATTCGATAAATACTTTCTTTTCGCGTTCGACGGCATTTGCGTCAACGTCCGCAATTGTCATGAATTCCGGCTTGTTCGCAGCAATGTGCATTGCGACTTTCGGACCGATTTCCGCAATTTTCGGATCATTTCCATTGATCGCAACCGCAACCCCGATCTGGCCCATACCCGGGACCAAGGCATTATGAACGTATGTAAAGATATTGTCGCCCGAAACCTTTGCAATACGACGCAGGTTCATATTTTCGCCGATTGTAGAAATCGTCGCAGCGATATCGTCGCGTGTCGCGTCCATTGTTTTTTCGAAATCACCGGCCAGTTCGATCGCCTTGTTTGCAACATCCGCAACCAATTTTTGGAATCTTTCGTTTTTCGCAACAAAGTCCGTTTCCGCATTCAGTTCAACGACACAGCCCATCCCATCGCATTTAACAACAGTGACCAAGCCCGATGCCGCGACGCGTCCGGCCTTGGACGCTGCTTTGACAATACCTTTTTGGCGCAGCCAATCTGCCGCCGCCTGGATATCGCCATCATTTTCGACCAGCGCTTTTTTAACATCGCCCATTCCGGCGCCTGTCATTTCGCGCAAGGTCTGAATCATTTTGATTGTTACTTCTGCCATTGTTTTTCTCCTTATTAACTCCCCGCCATGGGCGGGGTGGATTTTTTGCAATGCTGTTATCGCATTCAAAAAAAGACGGGGAGGGTTTCTTAAATTAATACGCTGTGTGAAACGGAACCCTCCCCGCCTCGCTTCGCTTTGCGCCCCTCCGTTGGAGGGGAATTTTTATTCCGCCAGTTTTTCGGCCAGCTTTTCGCGGCGAACTTCGCGCGCTTCACTGGTTTTGGATTTTGTTTTGGCTTCTTTTTCGATGATTTTTTCTTCGAATTCTTCGGCCGCATCGGTCTTCATGTTCGATTCGACCTTTTTACCGGCAACACCGCCCAAGCGCTTTTCAATACCGGACAAGATCGCGTCAACGAACAAGTCACAGTACAACTGGATCGCGCGTGACGCGTCGTCGTTGCCCGGAACCGGATAGTCAACGATGTCCGGATTCGCGTTTGTGTCACAGATCGCGATTGTCGGGATGTCCAGATTTTTCGCTTCGTTCACAGCGTTCATTTCGCGCGGCATATCGATGATGATGACCGCCTGGGGCGTTCCGTGCATATCCATGATGCCGCCGAAAATATCGCGCAGTTTTTCAATTTCTTTGGTCATGACGCCGACTTCTTTCTTGGTCAGACCCAATTTTTCAGCGTTTGCAACATCGGCTTCCATCTTTTTCAGACGGCGGATAGACTGGGATACAGTCGTCCAGTTTGTCATCATTCCGCCCAACCAACGGTTGTTAACATAAAATTGTCCGCAACGTTCGGCAGCGTCTTTGACGATGTCTTTGGCCTGGTGCTTGGTCGCGACGAACAATACTTTACCACCGGCGGCCGCGATCGCTTCCAGCGCAACCAGCGAACGGTGCAACAACGGTGCGGTCTTGTTCAGATTGATGATGTGAATTTTGTCTTTGACGCCGTATACGTACGATGTCATCAGCGGGTTCCAACGACGGGTGTGGTGTCCGAAATGGACGCCGGCTTCCATCAGTTGCTTCATGGTAAATTTAGGCAATGCCATAGTTTTGCTCCTGTTTTAGGACGCAAAATAAATCAGAAATCAGAAATCGGAAATCAGAAATCTTTTGCGTTTATGTTGTTATCCTCGTTATTTGCGGAAATACCCGGATGCCGGGACATAAACTTTGCAAATAACTGTGTTATTCGCGTACTTTTTACAGTCGCGTGGCACGATCATAGAACAATTTCCACGGAAAATCAAGCAAAAAAGGAAAAATCAGTCCGAATAATTGCACGTCGAACCATATCTGTAATAACCATCGTTATTTTCAAAGGTATAGGTTGACGGCATAAAGCATGCGGTCTGGGGCATCAAACCTTCGGATACGGGCACAGGGACTGTTTCTCCGCATCTTTGGATACCATCCTTGTCGGTAAAACAAAGACACCGGTTGCATACCGGTCCACCGGTATTCTGGACTTCCCACCAGTATCCAGCATGACATCTGTAATCATATATGCTGATACATTCGCATGTAATTGGATTCTGGTACGAGTATTCTATACGGTCATAATGCTTGGCGGGTTTTGGTGTCCAATTCCCCTCCAGCGTCAGGCATGGTCCACAAGGCTCAATCGGGCCGGAACCACATCCCCTGGACGACGGGACACACACGCATTCCCCATTGCAATCCATCGCAACACATTCATCGGAACCGGATGCCGACATGCATTCCGAATCTGACCATATCGCTACACCGCCACCGGAACTGCACGCCCCCCCAGGCGTAATTCCCAAGAACGCGCATGATACCGCATGTGCACCGCCGGTGACACAAAACGCGCAACACAGCGCAACAAACATGAAAATCTTTTGGATAATTGGCATAAATTTCTCTCAAAAACTATATTCAGCCAGTGTATCTTTTTGGCATAACTTTGTCAAACTCGAATTAATTAAAAACACAGATATCCTTCCTAATATTGTTGACAGGGTCATTATAAATTATCTATAATCAAAATATAGATTCCGGCCTTTAGGATATGTTTCATAAAAAAACTCTTTTATTGTTCTTTTGCGCGCTGATTGCGATCGGCACCACCACGGATGCGAATGCGGCGCTATGCTCTTACTATGGTTTATTACAGGGGTCTGATTGCACATTTTTTGTGGACAATCGCGTGGAAAATCAATGTTTTGGCATGGATTGCCGTTATGAAAATTGCAATGGCCAGTGCACATGTGTGGAAACCAGTAACAGTTGCGGCGGTTTTTTGTGTCCCGAATGCCCACGGGTATATGGCTGGCAGTCGGTTCCATCCATGCATTTTGATCGAAATGAACTTAACGTACTCCAGGATATAGTTACATGCGAATGCACATACGAATATGAATACAGATGTCACGCTGGTTATTATCACAACGGCTCTTATGACTTTTTAATACAGCCCGGTTGCGTGCAATGCCCAAGCATGACCGATGTCAACAATTTCGTACGTTATGGGAATTCCACACCTGTTATTCTTCGCAACACCTCGCAATCCGTATTGGATTGCTATATGTCCAGCACGTATAATTTCAAGGACACCCCTGGGACCTATCACTTTACCAATAACTGTAACGCAACACCATAAAAGTGCCCCACTGGGGCGTTTTTTATGGCCGGAACCTTTAAATCCGGTCATTATTTTTCCTTTTAATATTACTTGACAAATTATTTTTATGTATTATATTTTCAGCATGAGAATGGTATCCAAGATTTTAATCGGGATTTTATGCGCGACCGTGTCATTGGCGCCCTGCTTTGCCGCGGATAAAAAATGCAATAATCGAGCATACCGGCAAAACAATCCATCCAAATGTAAAACTGCTGAAAAAGCCGACGATTTATGGACGATCGCGCTGGTCGGCGGCGCGGCTGTTGCCGGCGCCGGGATTGCTTTGGCCGCAATGTCCGCCGGCGGCAACGACGGTTCCACAACCGGTTCCGCACCGGGATCAACTGGAAAAAGAATCCTGGTGCCGACAATGAAAATCTATGACACCGTCGGATATACGGACCCGAACTTGCTGGCGACGGCAATGTCCGCGACCGAATATGGCAAAAATCTGGAACACTATAACGAAATCCGACTGGCATATTCGCTGGCACGCGGCTTTACCGGAAAAAATTCTACCATTGCAGTTTTGGATACCGGCGACTACAGCTGGCATGGGACCGCGGTCGCAAATATCGCCGGCAACGCGATTGCACCAAACGCCACAATAAATTCTTATAAAATCGTAAATGACAACGGCGACTTTTTATCATACGCCAAAATCGGCGAAATTATCGAATCGGAAAAAAACGCGAAGATATTTAATTCCAGCTGGGGCATAACGACATACAACAATATCAGCGCCGCCAGCGTAAAAAGCCGCACGCAATTAGTGAATCTTACCAGCGCGAACTTTATAGATAATATAACGAGCGCCGCCACCGCACGCGATGCGATATTCGTATGGTCTGCCGGCAACGACGGAACCAAACAGAGCAACGCGTTGAGCGCTATGGGAAAAATCATTCCGGAATTGTCCGGTCATTTTATAAACGTTGTCGCATGGGATACAGCAACAGGCGAATTGGCCGAATACAGCAACGCCTGTGGCGTGACCCAGTTGTACTGTATAACCGCCCCCGGGTCCGATGTAAACATTGGCAGATTCGAAGTCAGCGGAACCAGCTTTGCCGCGCCGATGGTCGCCGGCGCCGTCGCCGTTATATCCGAAGCATTTCCATACATGACCGCGAATGAAATCACACAGTTGATATTCACAACCGCGCGCGATCTGGGGGCGGACGGAAATGATGAAATTTACGGCTGGGGCATGCTGGACCTGGAACGCGCGACGCGCCCGGTGGGCGCCGCACTGGTACCATTGGGCGATGGCATGACGCCGCTGCGCATGGCCAGCGCCAGCGGAACCATGGCGCGAAAATTGAAATCTGCAAATCTGCAGTTTGCATTTTTTGACAGCTTTGGCCGCGCGTTTACCGCGAACCTGAACGACAATATTTCATTCACAGAACGCGGCCGCGGATTCGATCGTCTGCGTGCGGACGATCCGCGTGTCACATTCGCAGCGGGCAATTTCGAATTCGGATTTTCAAATGAAAACCTGCTGGTGGGCGACGGATTTTTACAAACGGATCAGAACAATCTGATCAGCTTTGTCGGATTGAAAAACGAATTCAATATCGGTGAAATTAGCTTTTTCCAAAACGCGCGCGTCGGATTTTCCGCGCCGCGCGCGGCGTCCGAATCGTTTATATCCGGACTGTCGAACATATACAGCGCGTCTGCGAAATTCGGCGCTGCCTGGCATGATTGGACACTTTCGATTTCAACACCGGAAACGATTATCGGTGGCGCCATGAATATGAATCTGCCGTACGCGCGCGCGGCAAATGGCGACATATTGTTTGCGAATTACGCCATTGATTTGGCGGAACGCCCGGCGCTGGAATATTCTATAAAGTACAAATTTTTGACCACATCGTTCATCGACAATCCATTAACGCGCGACGAATTTTTCATAATGGCCAAGACAAAAATCGCATTTTAAAAAACGCCCAGACGGGGCGTTTTTTTTAATTTCTCATCTGTTTTAATGCGTTATTGAACAGTGTTGTCAGGATTTCTTTTGGGATCGGTCTCGCGCCAATTTCATATTCGAAAATATGACATCGCGCAACACCCAGTATTTTACTTAATGCAGTGTGTCCCATTCCGTGTTTTCGTGCGGCAGCTTTCAGGCATCTGCCAACGCGTCTGTGTTTATTCATGCCTTTCCCTTTTTTGTAAAAAAATTACCGCCGTGATGAAGGGCGGTTGGGAGTTAAGACCTATACGAGTATAGTTCGCATATTCGGGCAAGCCCTTATTTTGCAACCTCCCAACCATGCGGTTTACACATTTGGGCATTCTCGTCGAGGGTCTTATACCTCACATCGGCAATCATCCGATGCAGGTATATTGTATATCATAATTTTTACAATTTCTATGTTTTTTATTTACTACAAAATACCGAATGCTGGTTATTCGAAACACAAATTATGGAACAGATTTAAAAAACGCCCCGACGGGGCGTTTTTTAAATCGAAAATTATCGCAGATAAAAAGTTATTGTCGATACCACGCGGACTTTTTTATTGATCGCTTGTTTTTCATTGTTTGACCACTGGTCGATCGGATCGCGCGATTCGATTGTGAATACACCCTGGTTCGCGCTTTGTATTTTCCCAAGTCTGGCGTCAGCGTCCTTGGCAAACTGGCGGCCTGCGTCGGTTGCGTTTTTGGTCGCTTCTTCGATCATCTTTATTTTTATATCATTCAGACCGTCGAACAAATACATAGGACCGGAATAGTCTTCGGTGATCGTGACGCCCTGGCGCACCAGTTCGCCCATGCGGCGCGAAACCGAATCGACCAGCTGTACATTCGGAGAACGAACCATAACACCGGTTTCGATAACGTATCTGTCGGTGTTTTTTTGCAGTTTTTCCGCGTCAGAATATCCGGCGCTTTTATCGCGCACCTGGATTCTGCGATTCTGGATTTCCGCATCTGTAAAACCCGATTCGCGCAGGAATACTTTTATTTTCTCGATATCGGAATCCACGCCCTTTTGCACAACGGCCAGATCGGACCCTACACGGGTGATATTAATGTTCCATACCGCCATGTCCGCGACAACGTCCATCTCGGCCAGTCCTTTGACCGTAACCGTTCTTTTCGCCAGCGACTGGTAAACACCGTTGCCGATAAAATACCCGCCCAGCGCGACGCCCGCCGCCAATATGAACATGACCGCCGCCATGCCGAATTTAACATTTTTGAATATTTTCATCCGATCCCCCCGTTTTTTTAATACACTCTTATTATTATCCGATTTTTATTTCAAGTCAAACGAAGTTATGTAATTGAAAGATATCCCCAGGATCATATTGCTGCCGTACACATCTGCTTCGCGGGATTTAGCCAGACGATACTGGACATATGGGCCCAAAGTGAAACTGCCCCACAGGTTGGTATCCAGGCGCAAAACCGCAGACAGATCGCGTTCCAAATCCGTGCCGACATAATTCGAATAAGATAAATATTCGCGGTAATATCCGTTGGTGGATAATTTGACGCCTTCCCTTATTTCGTATTCCAGGCGCCATCCCAGTTCCGCCGCCAGCTTGTTAACCACGTTGTCAGAATACGTGAAATCATATTCGTATACTGCGGACACATGCAGGTCTTTGACGATATCGTGATCGAATACAGCCAGACCGGTGTTTGCGCGCGCGATGTTTTGGCGTGGCGCATCACCGTTCGCAGTAAATTCCGTTTCATACTGGCCGCGTCCGGTCGGACCGAACTTAAACCCGGACGATTCCCAGCATGCGTACGACAGATCACTGGAAAGCAAAATCTTGTCCGCATTTTCATTCGATGTGGCCACATCGTTATAAGGCTGCAGCTTTGTACGGCCGTATTCCATAAACACGCTGTTGTCCCAATCCAGTCGTCCATGCTGGTATTCCAGCGCGACATCGGTCACGCCTTTGATAAATTCCTGGTTTGCCGCGGTCAGTGCAGCAATCGGCGAATCGGAATATTCGGCCGCGTTCTGGACACTGGTCTGGGACAAGTCCAGCCCGATACGGCGAATATTCAGAACCAGTCCGGATGTTTGTGATTCTTCGGCGAACGCGCAAACCGGCATTGCCATCGCGATTGCGATCAGTGATATTTTTTTCAACTTTCAATCCTTATGTTACGGGGGGATGATAAAAGACACCGCGCAATCGCGTCAAGAAAATTATCCTATGAAAAATATTTTTATGGAAATTTTTAAAATAATGTTGCCATAATATGAATATAATCAGGTTGTGTTCGCATATTTTCTGTGTAAACCTCGTATCGTATGGCTGGAGTGACCAAGAATAAGACACATTCGTGCCCAATATTGGCGATCACTGCTTAGAATCCGTGATACAAAATCTCCAGCCACCTTTTATAAGTTTAATCATCAAGGGGCGCATCTCGCGCCCCTTGATGATTGTTATTTTGAAACCCTTAGAAACCCATCCGTATCGGATACGCGCCAGCCGGCGCCGCGCACAGCGTTTATGAATGCCGCGCGACTGCTGGCCGGAATACCAATGGTCAGCGTCAAACCAGAGATTCTCTTTATTTCCGGTTTTATATTTTCATTTCGCAACGCGCGATTCAGTTCGACCAGGTCACGCAGACCGCCGGCCAGATCAATGACCACAACAGACCGGTCGACGGAAACACTTTCCCCCAGCCAGTTTTCGACATCGTTATCCGCCATCCATTTTTTAGCAGCCACCGCATCAATCGTCATCTTTATATTCGCAGAGTATGTTGTCGCGGACAAGCGTTCGCCATCGATCGTCGTCGCCGATACTAAATTGGCCAGCGTCGCATCATTTGTGTTTTTCATCAGATCGCGAAAGTCCGCGCTGTTTGCATACGGCGACAAAGTTTCGGTCACAATCTGCCGGCGCGCCTCGACGAACGCCATCGTTTTTGCAGTTGCCGCAGTGTCGCTTGTGACATTGACCGCCGCGGAACCGGTCAGGTCCGCCGCGCTTGCCGCAGAAATAAAAAACGAAAAACTAAAAATGAAAAATAACTTTAATATCTTTTTTTGCACAATTAATACCTTTGACCTTTATTATAAGGAATGAAAAAGTGAAAACAATTAAAACTTTGCGTTAAAGCCGACGCGGATTCCCAACGATTTATAGAAAGAATTCACTTCGCCGGATGTGCTGCATACCCATCCCGGACATTCCGTCTCTATATTTTTGATATTGATTGCGGTTTGGTTTCCGGTATCCGGGTCCAGCATGTCGGCTTCGGTGAATCCATTGTCCAGCCATTCTTCCAGGATTGTGTCGTACACACCCATATAGAAGCCTTCGTTCAGATACGTTTTCGCGTCCGCATCGCTGACGCTGTAGTAATTGTATGTCATGCCCACCGTCAGCATTATGCTGTTCGTTATCGCGGTTGACCAATTTCCGGACAAACCAAAGTTTATTGCGGAACCGATACCTGCGGAATCTTCGATGCTTTTCGGGTGTTGCCAATCAAAGCGGTACGGCTGATCACCGATTGCCTCGTATCCGGGCAACCCCAGTTCAACGCGTGCACCCACGGAATTGTTCTGGTTAATATCATAAACCATATCCAATGCCAAATAAGGACCAGACCACGTCACTTCATACGAATGGCTGGTACCGGGCTGTTGAAAATAATAAGTATCGCCGGTGTCAATGCTTTCGGCGTCATTGCCGACCGTCATTTCATCAGTTATGGAATCACGCCAAATTATCTGCTGAACCGTTGTACCGTTTGGCCCAGGATAGTTTACAATGATAGCCGGATCGCATTGCATTTCATCGCTGTCGGGAACGCTGAAACACGCGGACGTCGCAAACGACAACCCGTAATTCTTATCCGTCTTTAATTTATAATTAAAGTGCCGGTAACCGATCGACGGTGTGATTCTGGTATTGCCCAGCTTGAAAAAATCCGTCAATCCAAATCCGACGTTAAAGCCGAACATGCTGCCGCCGCCGGTTGTCCCAACAGACAGCGCCTGGCCGAATTCGTTTCCGATCACGGTGTCGGTGGCTTCATCGATCCATTGCGTTATAAAGTATCCGCCGTTGGTTATGTCATCATCGACCATGTATGATTCCGCGCCTTGGAATCCGAATTTCACCCCGGCGTCCACCTGCATTTTGGTATTTCCACCGAACACGTAGCCTGCGCCGATGTCAAAGACATTCCAAGCGATATTGTCATAGTGCAATATGCTGCCGGATTGGTTCATATCGAATTGCCATTGGGCGGTTTCATACGAATAACCACCGTTCAGATAAAAGCCCGACTGGGTTCCGGAATTCGGCTGTTTCTGCTGACCTTGCTGTTGCTGGCCACGCTGTTGGGGCTGACCCTGCTGCTGTTGCTGGTACGGCGAATATCTTGAATAGTCAGAATCCGTATAGTTTCCGGCACGCGGCTGGGCTGTTGCGGGCTGGGCGTATCTTTGTGGCGTGTATCCGGTTTGAGAATATCCGGTCCGAACGTATCCTGGCTGGGCATAGGTATTCTGCGGCGACTGGTACCCACCGGTATAATAAGTTCCGGCCGCGTCGGCATAACCAATTCCGCCCAGTGCGCACAATACAGCAAACAAAGATATTTTCTTCATATTAAAATCCTACATTCTATCCGTCTTATTTTAACATAAAATCGATTTAAAAAAAAGCTCTTAAGTACTGGACACTATTCACTATTCGCTATACACTATTCGCTGGTACGGGGTTATGGCGGAATCGCCAATTTTCACCGAAGCGAAGCAAGGGCTGAAAATTGAGCGTCACGGCGTAGCGCAGCGAAGACGGATGGTAGACACATTTTTATTGCGAGTATGGCGGAATTGGTAGACGCGCTGCCTTGAGGTGGCAGTGGAGCAATCCATAGGAGTTCGAGTCTCCTTACTCGCACCATATTTATTCATACATCTATGTTATCGGGATTTTATCCATCGCCGTCATACCGGCGAACGCCGGTAACCAGCAGTATGAAATTTAGTTTTAATAATACTGGACCCCGGCCTACGCCGGGGCGCTCAATTTTCAGCCCTCGCTACGCTCGGTGAAAATTGGCGACTGGTAGACGCGCAGGCTTGAGGTGCTTGTGAAGAAATTCGTATGGGTCCGAGTCCCATTAACCCCACCAGGCTTCGCCCGACCATTGACTATTGACTAATATCTAACTTTCCCCTTGCCCCGAAATTCCGAAATTTGCTAACATAAGCCCTAAGGAATGAGAAAACTTAAGGCTCTTTTATTTGTATGCCTTGTCCCGCTTGCTTTGCACGCGGCTGTTGCCGATGATGCACTGGACGCGGCGCGCGCCGCAAAACGCGGCGTTACGAACACAATCGCCACCAGCGCAACCACAGGTCGCGGACAATCTGGAAATTCAGATATTCTGACATCGCCGACGGCGACCCGTGTGCCCGCCGGATCACCACAAAAAACCGATACCCCCCAGGCCCGCGTAATCGCACCACGCGACAATGCCGTCACTGCCGAACAATCCAGGTCCGCCACGACCCAAGCCGTCGCGCCACGCACACCCGGCAATGTCCAGCAACGCGCCGCAACCACCACACAAAAAGTTATCGACCAATCCAGAACCGCTGTCGCGCGGACCACGGCTGGCGCACCCGCCACCACCGCGCGCACTGCGACGACGGCCCCGAATGCATCGCGCGCGGCCGCAACCAATGCCGGGCGCAGTGCAACCGCACCGGTCGGACGCGCGCGCAACGCAACGTCATCGCATGTCGCACGCAGTGCGCTGGACGCCGAAGCGATCGCAAAAGTCGGTCAAAAAGATTTCAAAAAATGCCGTGAAGTTTATTACCAGTGCATGGACGAATTCTGTGCGAACAAAGACACCCAGTTAAAGCGCTGTGCCTGTTCTGCCAAGGTTCATAATTTCGACGGAATTAAACAACAAATGTCCCAGGTCGAAGACAAAATGCTGGACTTTAACGAGCGCCTGCTGACCGTCAGTATGGAAAAAGAAGACGCCACGGCAATATCGATTGCTACAACCGGCGAACTGGCGTTCCAGACAGATGACAAATCCACGTCGAAAAAAATCCTGGATGAAATAACTAAAAAACTTAAATCCGAAACCGCAGAAACCGACATGTCGCGCAATCTGTCGGCGATATCGCTGTCTTTGGATACGGATTCTGCATTCGACACAATTGATTCCATGCTGGGGGCCGGCACGACGGTCAAGGAAGGAACCGCGCTGTACGCGGCCGCCCTGCCCGTTTGTCGCGAAATGGCGGCCGAGGTATGCGACGCGGACGCCTTGGCAATCGCGCAAAGCGGATACCAGATGGCGATTGAACAGGACTGCAACACGGTTTCAAAAACATACGAAACCATGCGCAACACCGCCTTGGAAAAGGTCCGCGAAGGCAGTGCGCTGTTGGAAATGTCACGACTGGACATTCACCAGAAACGCAATTCCGACGACATCCTGACGTGCAAGAAAAAGATGCTGGACATGATGTCCGACGTGTCCGTTTGCGGCACAGACCTGGGCAAGTGTCTGGACACGACCGGCAAATATATCGATCCTTCGACGGGCGAAGCATTCCTGACCGTCAACCTGGCGGATTTGGACAAACTGATCACACGCCCCGCCAGCGACCAGAAATGGATATCCGTACCGGGCAACGAAAAATTCGTCACATTTATGAATTCGAAAAAGAAATATCTGGAACCGGCGATGGAAAATTGCCAAGACATATCGGACCAGGTATGGACAATGTTTTTGGAAGACGCGCTGGCCCAGATTAAAATCGCCCAGTCGCGTAAACTGGAAGATATGCGCCAAAGCTGTACCAGTCTGACCACCCAGTGCCTGTCCGACACGGCGAAATCCATATCTGAATTCGATGCGCGCGCGCTGTCTATTTTCGGGGTAAGCGCGGACAAAACCGTGAACGAAATGTGCACCAGTGTAAAGTCCGCCTGCACCGCGCTGTTACAAACCACCAGCACCGAGGCAGACTGGGTCGGCGGCATGTCCGAAATCCAAACCGACAAAACATACGACACAATCGTCCAGACTTGCCGCGAAGTCGGCAAGGCGTGTATCATCCAGACATGCAAATCGGTATCCGGTAACTTTGGCCTGTGCGAAAGCATTGACAAGTCCGTCAACAGAAAATCCATCATCAACCGCACGTCATGCTGGAACGAAGTGGTCCAGTGTGTCCAGTCCGCTGGCGCCACATCCATCGCCAGTGTCATGAAACGACACGCCAAGGCCGCAGACGCATCCGGCGGCGGAAACTTTTATGTCGAAAACTATGGCAAATTACCGGTCCGCGTCCAAGACCCGTTGCCTGTTCAGTGTAATCCAAAGACCGTAACAAATTCCGACGGCACCACGACGCCCGGCCAGAATTGCGTTTACGACATCTGCGCTGATTGCGGACAACCGTACAAGCCTACATGCGAAGTATGCCGTCTGGCCGAAAGCATTTGGGGCAACTGCGAATTCAAACCGACCGAACAATTAAGCGCCGGCGGATATAACAGGATTAAAAAGACTGTCAAAGATCGTGAAACGTTGTTGTCATGGTTTGACACGAACACCGGCACCACCACCAACACCGACAGTTGTCGCGACACATCGTGTCCCGCAGGCAGCTTCCTTAACGCGCCCGGCGGCTATTGCGTCCCCAGTGACCAGATGTCTTCGGACCTGCTTGAATGCGTACAGGAAAAACAGTTCGACGTATCGACAACATTGACGCCCAGCTTTACAAACTGCTGTACATCTGGGATATATGACGTTTATGGAAATTGCTGTATCGGTGGCAACGTTACGATTCCCGGAATGTTCCAGAATAACGCGACCAGCTATTACATCACCCCAAGCACCATCACCCCCCCGGCCAGTTCTTTGGATGTGTGCACGCAATCTTCTGGCACCGATGCGAAATTGACGGCTGGATTCCGTCTGATGTCGGATCAGACATACATACGTGCCGGCATGAATTTCCTGGTCTGTGTTGGTGGCACACTGCGCGGAACCAATCCGACGACCGCGTTCCCGTCCGGACAGACCGTCGAATGCGATGGTGGCAAGTTTATGATGATAAACAATAATGACGGAACATATGCAACACCGCATTACGCGACCAAGGTTGACGGGACACCCGACCCGACCCAGTATCCGACTTCCCCGGCCAATTATTATAACCTGAATTCCCAGGATACGCCGCAGACGGCATGCATATTGAATCTTTCGTCCAAGATATGGGCGACCAAGGGTGGCAACCCGAACACCAGCAATCCCGCTTGCATTAAAACCGGGGTCGCTCCTGATTTCTACCCAACGGCATTTAATAAAAAGTTCATCGGATATTAATTTTACGAAACAGCCGCCGATATAATTGGGCGAATATGATTCGCCCCCTATGCTTTATCGCATTTCAGCATGCCAGTTTTATATTATCTATTACTGTGGAAATTTTTCCCAGCTCTTCTTTGGAAAATTTACCCAGGACCCAATCGGACGGGTCCATTTGGGACCCTATGTCACGCGGATGCCCGATGCCAATTCGCAGACGGAAATATTCGTTCCCGACATTCGCATCGATCGATTTGATCCCGTTGTGACCGCCGGAACCGCCACCGACTTTTTCGCGCGCATCGCCCGGCTTGATATCCATATCGTCATGGATCACGATTAAGTTTTCCAACGGGATTTTATAAAACGTCATCAGTTCACGCACAGGAATACCGCTGTTGTTCATAAAAGTTTGAGGTTTAGCAACGATGATTTTCCGGCCATCGCCAGTGACATTTGCCACCAGCGCATTTTTTTCTTTTTTCCAAACAACATTCGGACCGGCCAAAAAATCCACCGCCATAAATCCGGCATTGTGCCGTGTCATCACGTACTTGTCGCCCGGATTGCCCAGGCCGACGATCAATACAGGTTTATTTTCTTGCATGACGCACCTTTAATTTCTACTATAATAATACCACACAAAGGAGAAAAATATGAAATTAAAAACAGCGGGTCTTTTGACCATCATCAGCGTACTGGGCGTCAGCGGCGCTGCACATGCCGAAGATACGATTGCTTTTTACGTCGGCGGCAACCTGGGGTTGGGCGGCGCGACGCTTTTCGCCGAACACGACACCGAAAGCGCCGGCGCAATCAGCTATGGCGCGATGTTCGGTGTGGATATCCCGCTGGTCCGTATCGAAGCGGAATACAATTATTTGGACAATGATAATTTTAACACCAATCTGGCCATGGCGAACGTTTATCTAAAGTTGCCTTCGGTGGTTGTTCACCCGTACATCGGCGCGGGCGCCGGCGTTTCGTTTGACGGCAAAATGCACGTGACACACCACACGCACTTGAACGCGGAAACCGCACCGGCGTTCCAAGGCATGATGGGAATAACGTTCGATATCCCGGTCGCACCGTTAAAGGTTGATGTCGAAGGACGTCTGCTGTACATACCGGATGCTTTTGAAATCTTTAACTCCAGCTCTGATTTGTTGCAATACGAAGCACGCGTAAAGCTGAGATTAATGTTTTAAAAATGATCACACTGATTGACGGAAACTCTTTATTGTTTCGGGCCTATTACGGCATGCGCACCCGTCTGACACGCGCGGACGGGGCGCCGACCGGCGCGGCTTTTGCGTTTATGACGATGCTGTTGCCGACGCTGGCCGCGGCCCGGCCCGACGATATTTTCGTATGCGTGTTCGACAGTTCGCGCATTACTTTCCGCCAGGATATTTATCCAGAGTACAAGGCCCACCGCCCTCCTCTGCCAGATGACCTGATTGCCCAAATCGAACTGACCCGGGATGCGGCGCGTGCGACCGGCATGCCGGTCTTGTGCGTCCCAGGGGTCGAGGCAGACGACGTCATCGCAACATTGGCCCGACAATACTGTGCCACCACGGACAGTGTTCGCATTATCACCAGTGACAAAGACCTGATGCAATTGGTATCGGACTGTATATATCTGTACGACGGGATGAAGGAAGTCGAAGTACGCGCCCCCGGCGTGTTCGAAAAATTTGGCGTCCGCCCTGACCAGGTTATAGATGTCCAGTCGCTGATGGGCGATGCGTCCGACAATGTTCCCGGCGTGCCGGGTATCGGCCCGAAAAAAGCGGCCGAGCTGATCAACCAATTCGGATCGCTGGACGCGCTGTATAAAAACCTGGACGGCGTTCAATCCGACCGCGTGCGCCAGTTGTTGATCGACAATATGGAACAGGCATACGTTTCCCAAAAATTGGTCACGTTGAAAGACGATGTCGATCTGGACGGCTTGAAACTTTGCCCGTTTGTATTTGATAAAAAATCCGCACTGGAATTCGTAAGACACCAGATAGAGAGCAATGCCCTGGCCGCGCGAATCGAAAAATTGTTTCCCAACGACCAGGCCACACCCGCGCCAACCCAGGCCCCAGAATGCTTTATCCCGCCGGAATTTTTGCCGGCTGATGACGAAGTTGCCAGACCAACGCCAATCACGACCGCGCCGATTAATTTCACATTTGAAACAATCACAACGATCGGACAGTTGGAACAATTCCTGGGCACGGTAAAAAATATCCTGGCATTGGATACAGAAACAACCGGACTGGACCAGATGGCGGACCGCATTGTCGGAATATCACTGGCCGCGGATTCTTTGCACGGCATTTACATTCCGATTCGGCACAAGAAACATTCCGACGATCTGTTTGATACGGAATCATCTGTACCGGAACAACTATCATTGGATACCGTCCGCGAAAAATTGTGGCCGTATCTGACCAATCCAGATATTGTAAAAGTCGGACACAATCTGAAATATGATCTGCACATTCTGGCGAACGAAGGCTGGGACGTCTATGCGATTGCGCCGTTTGACGACACAATGCTGCAATCATACGTTCTGCATGGAACGCTGCACTCGCACAGCTTGGACGAATTGGCAAGAACATATCTGGGCCATGAAAACATCACGTTCGCGTCGCTGTTCCCGCCAAAGACAAAAAGCGCAGACATGCGGTTCGACTATCTGGATATTGCGGCCGCCGCGCCATATGCGGCCGAAGACGCAACCGTGTGCTTTGCATTGTATGAACTGTTCACGCCCCAGCTGGATTTGAACGAGAAATTAAAAAAGCTGTACGAAAACTGTGACCGGCCGCTGATGCCGATATTGTTGCGCATGGAACGGACGGGCGTCTTGGTTGACCGCGCGCGCCTGGGCCAGCTGTCAATGACGTTCCACGCGACCCTATCTCGACTGGAATCCGAAATTTGGAATCTGGCCGGGCACGAGTTTAATATCGCCAGCCCGAAACAATTAGCCACGATTTTATTCGAAGAATTAAAATTGCCGGCGAATAAAAAGATGTCTACCGACGCGGATGCGCTGGCGGAACTGTCGGAACACCACCCGATTATCGAAAAAGTATTGGAATGGCGGTCAATCGCAAAGCTGGCTGGGACTTACGCGGACGCATTGCCGCGACAAATCGCATCCGACGGACGTATTCACACCACTTATCTACAGACCAGCACCAATACAGGCCGTCTGTCTTCGCGCGATCCGAACCTGCAGAACATACCGATCAAGACTGAATTGGGGACGGAAATACGCAAGTGTTTTATCGCGCCCGCCGGCCGCGTTCTGATTTCGGCCGACTATTCCCAGATTCAATTGCGATTGCTGGCGGATGTTGCGAATGTTAAGACTTTCAAGGAAACATTCCTGTCGAACAAGGACATCCATGAACAAACCGCACGCCAGATATTCAATATTCCGGATTCGACCATCGTGCCAAAGGATTCACGCCGCGCGGCAAAAACCGTGAACTTTTCAATCATATATGGAATATCTTCGTTCGGCCTGGCCGCGCAACTGAACGTCCCACGGTCCGAAGCCCAAGGGATAATCAACGCATACATGTCCGGATTGCCGGAAATAAAAATATATATGGATCACATCAAAGACTTTGCGATGTCGCATTCGTGCGTATATACCCCATGGGGCCGCCGCATTGAATTGCCGGATGTGAATAATCCGCGATTGCGATCTTATGCAATGCGCGCCGCGGTCAACGCCCCGATCCAAGGATTCGAAGCCGACCTGATGCGATTCGCCATGGTAAAGATCAACGAGAATCTGGGGATCAGCGATCAGGAATCAGATGGTCTGAAAATGATCATGCAGGTACACGATGAAATCGTATTTGAATGTCCGGCCGAAACAGCGGAACATTGGGCGAAAAAAATAAAATTCGAAATGGAAAATGTCGCAAAATTATCTGTGCCGCTGCTGGCGGAATACAATATTGATACGTCTTGGGATAAATAGAGTATTCCGGCGATGGGTAATTCGACCTTGTCCCACCTTTTCAATATGTTTAATTTTATCCCTAGAAATTTTGAAAAATATGATATACAATGCGTGTGCACCGGATGATTACCGGTGTGAGGTGTTAGAACCTCTACAGGCAAACCCAACCAATGGTTGGGAGGCTGGTGGAATAAGGCTTTGCCGAATACACCGCACTATGCTTGTATAGTTCTAAACTCCCAACCGCCCCTCATCATGGCGGTGTTTTTTTAACAAAGGAGAGAAAAAAATGCAAACCACAACAAATGGCAACAAACGTATCGGCGAATGCCTAAAAGACGCACGCCGAACACTGGGCGTATCACGAATCGATCTGGCACGGCGCCTGCACTGCAGTAAAAAGGACATACTGAAATATGAAAACGGGGTGACGCGCATCCCGCTGGATTTTATAACCGACTTTTTTTGCGCCGGCATACGATCAGAGATAAAACCTAAATAAAAAATCCCGCAATCGCGGGATTTTTTTTAATCGAAACCAAAGCAATTATTTCAGTGCCTTGATAATCTGATCGTACGGTATCGCACCTGGGAAAGCCTGGTCGCCGATGATCAGGAACGGTGTGCCGCCAATTTGAAAGCGTTCCGCCAAATCACGAACCTGGGCCAATTCACGCGCGACAACTTCGCCGTTCATGTCTTTTTCCAGACGTGTTGTGTCCAAGCCGGCTTCTTTTGCGATTTTCATAACGTTCGCAGTCAGCTTTGCCGGGGCTTTGGCCTGGTCTTTCATATCGTCCTGGGTGTAATATTCGCCAGCCATCAAAGCGTGATCCAATGCGACCGCTTTGTCATTGCCCTGCAATTTCGCAGCGATAACCGCACGTGCCGGAACATCGGACAATACGCCGTGTATGCTGAAGTTCTTCAGAACAACGCGAACGTCGTCACGATCAGCCAATACGCGTTCCAATTCGCCATGTACGCGACGGCAGTATCCGCAAGAATAAGCGCTGAACAAGAATATTGTCTTTTCTGCGTTTTCTTTGCCCAGAACCGGCGCATCGGCAATCATTTTATCCATGTTTGCACGAACGTATTTGCGAACTTCCTTGCTGGCTTCGTTTTGTTTTTGTTCCTGCATTCCTGTTGCCATTTCCTGCAGAATACCAGGGTTAACAGATGTCAGATAGTATGGCGTAACCAAACGGCATACGGAACCTGCAATCAAGATAACCGCCAGAACTTTGATTGAATTTTTTGCAAAGTGTGTCCCAGCTGATGGTTTGCCGCTTTGCTTGAACAGCAATCCGCCGCACAAGTATAACGCAACAGCCAATACCAGAACCAGTATTGTCCAAGTCATAGTTTTCTCCTTTTGTGTTGAACGGACCTGATCGTATCAAATTTAGAAAAAAGCGCAAGTAAAAAATAGGAATCAGTTATTAGGAATCAGGAATCAGGAATTAGTAGGGGCGCATATTTGCGCCCTCTTTATTTTTGACTGGATTGCCACGTCGCTGACGCTCCTCGCAAAGACGGATTTGTGCTTAATCGCTGATTCCTATCGACTGATTCCTTTACAACATCTGGCGCGCCACCGGCAGAGTGATTCCGTGCTGTTCGCACGCACGTTCCAAAAACTTTTTCAGCACATCCAGCGTCAGCGGTAATTTATGCAGCCTGTTTAAATACGGCGCGGCGCATTCGTCGCAAACGGCGCGTCCGGTCTTTGGCGACAGATAATTCAAGCTATCTTTCTTGCCGCACCCGGAACAGCGCGACATATCCAAAGCATATCCCAAATCCGCCAGAAAATTTATTTCCCACGAAAGATACAGATTTTTTTTATCATCCTGACTCTGTCGCGTCTCCCCCTGCTTGCGGGGGGAGTGGTCGCAAAGCGACCGAGGGGGGTGATTATCAATAACTTCTTTGGGATAAAAATTCTGCAATGGTGGGATTTCATTTTCATGCGTTAAATAATAGTAAATATTATCCAGAACATTTTGCAAGTCCCTGATCACAGCGTCATTCCAAAAACGAATTGTGCGATATCCGGAATCCTGCAAGAATTTATCGCGCACAGCATCGTGATAAATTTGTTGTTGTTCTCCATGATGTTCACCATCTAATTCAACGATTAATTTTGTTTTTCTGTTTACAAAATCCGCAATATAGTTTCCGATCGGCATCTGTTTTACAAAATCAAACCCGCCGTTTGATCCGCTTAAATTTTTCCACAGAATCGCTTCGTGTTTTGTTAGGTTTTTCCGTAATGATTTTGCAAAGACTTGTGCCTGGGGCGCACAACGGTTCACCCCCCTCGCCCACTCTGTGGGCGCTCCCCCCGCAAGCGGGGTGAGACGTGCTTTTGGTCCAAGCATATCAAACACTCCGTCGCATCTCCCCCCGCTTGCGGGGGGAGTGGTCGCAAAGCGACCGAGGGGGGTGACAGCCAAACTGTGCAGTAAATTTTTCGTGCGTATAAACAGTGTCTCGTACTTTTCGCGTTCCGGCAATAATGCCGCGATCAGTGCGAACATCGAATTCATTATCCCCAGCGTCCGCGGGTCAGACATCAGCGGCGCAGCCATGTTTTTTTCCGCTTCCCAGTGAAACGCCCCCAGTTGCGAATCCAGTCGCGCGTTCCATGACACGCCACCCACCTGGCCCACCAGCGGTTTGTTTTTCCGGGCAACTTGGGCACCCGTCAGCATGCCGGTCATGACGCCATAATCATGTGTAAAAATCACGCCGATCGAATCGCGTTCGCCGAACGGCCGCAAAGCAATCAAAATTCCCGTCGATTCCAGTTTCATAGGATAAAGTATACAGCAAATAAAAAAATCCCGCAACGCGGGATTTTTTTATTTAATTTTACCACTGTGTATTATTTTTGCAAATGCGCATTTTTTATGAACATTGGCGATATTCATATCCTGTAATAATTTACAATTTATACAATCGCCTAAAAATTGCTTATTGTCATTTTCACTTAACGATTTACCAAATGATATTTGTTCAGATTTTAGGCCTCTTTTACCACCATGTTCTAAGTTCCATCGCACAACTGCAGGTTCGATATATTCCGGATCAGAAACCGACATTCTGCAGAAAAATTCTTTCAATGTAAAATTTTTTATTTTCACCGCACCATTTTTTTCTGAAACCATTCCTGATTTACGCAAAGACTCAGCCAAACGATCTGCAGAACTTTCAGCCTTATAGCAATAGCATGTTAATAATGCATATATTGCGGCCGCACGATCCATTGATACACGTTCTGTAATTTTTGTTGGTGACAATTTGCCCCAGCTAAAAATCTTTGCATTAAAGTCGCGTTTCGCATCGTTTTCAGTTTTACCAACACCACGAAAATCTATATCATTATTACCATTAGCTTCGCATACAAAGATTTTGTTTTGTGATAGGCTGCCGTCCTTAAATTCAAACTCATAAGCCTGATACAGCATTTTTTTATTTTTTGCCTGCGCATCATAAGTCTCTTGCGGCGCCAGATAGGCCCGTTTATAACTATTTGACGAAGATTTTATAACTATATACTTGTATTGAATATTATTAATAACAACTGCTTCTAAATTACCTGCGCGATTTTCTGCACTCCACCAGCCAGACATAATAACACGAGAGCCAGCTGGTATAACTATTTTTCTTAATTTATCGCCACAATGACAATCATTATCAAAAAAATACTTAACATTATCCGGGATAACTAAAACCCCATCACTTGTCAAATCATCATCCCATACGCGTAAACTAGTGCTGCCGCCACCATCTTTATCTATGTGCATTTTCTAAATCCTTATTTATGGAACTAATTTAGTCGAATTGTATTATGTTTTTGACAAAAGTCAAATATTAGTACTATTAATAAATTACAAAAAAATCCCGCAACGCGGGATTTTTTTTAAACACCCAGAATATTATTCTGCGGACTCTTCTGCAACCTCGGCCTTTTTGGCGCGCGGTTTGCGTGCCGGTTTGGCTTCGGTTGTTTCTTCGGAAACTTCGGCAGTTTCTTCGGATTTTTCAGCTTTCGCTTCTGCTTCTGGGGCTTCTACTTCCTCAATCTTTTTGGTGCCGAATGTCAGAACCTTGCCGGCGACCAATGCGTCGATTTCATCCTGGGTCTGGGCGACATAGACCTTGATCGGAACGATAACGTCCGCGTGCAGCGCGACACGTGTATCAAACGCACCGACGGATTTGATCGGACTGCCCAGCAATACCTGGGCGGATTCAACTTCGACCTTGGCGATTTCAGTCAGCATACGCGCAATGTCGCGGGATGATACAGAACCGTACAGGTGTCCGGTATCGCCAGCCTGGCGGATCATGTGCAGTTTTGCGTTTTTGATCGCGTCCACTTTGCCGGTCGCTGTATTTTTGGCGGCTTCTTGACGCGCCTGCAGTTCGGCCTTTTTCGATTCGAACAGCGCGACATTGGCAGTTGACCAGCGCATAGCCTTGTTATTCGGCAACAAATAGTTGCGCGCAAAGCCTGTTTTTACTTCGACGGTGTCGCCGATATTGCCCAGGCGGTTAATTTTTTCTGTCAGTATTACTTTCATTTTATCTGTCCTCTTTTAATTTCTGATTCATGATTTCTGATTTATGATTTTTATCAGAAATACAACATCCAGAGTTAGAGTGACTTCCATTTATCTAATTACAAACTTCCAACCTAAATCAGAAATCAGAAATCAGAAATCAGAAATCAACCCAAATTGTTGCGTACAAACGGTACCAATCCCAAATGACGTGCGCGTTTGATGGCCACGGCCAGCGCGCGCTGATCTTTTTGGGAAACGCCGGAAATGCGGGACGGTATGATTTTACCGCGTTCGGTAACATAGTGCCCCAACGTCTTGACGTCTTTATAGTCGATTGCTTTGCCCTTTAACGGGTTTGATTTTTTGCGATAGATCGCGGCTCTTACTGCCATTATTCAACCTCTTCTGTATTTTTCTTCATCATAATAGAAGGAGTTGTTGCCAATTCTTCTACACGTACATTCAAGAAACGAATTACGTCTTCGTCGATACGCAGACGGCGTTCGAATTCCGTAACCGCACTGCCCGGCATATCAACGTTCAGCATGACATAGTGCGCCTTGCGATTTTTACGAATGATATAGGCCAGGTTTTTCAATCCCCAGAATTCTGTGGATTTAACAGAGCCTTTCAACTCTTTGATGATGTCGGTGTATTTTGCCGCTTTTTCTTTGACCTGCGGTTCGGTCAGGTCCTGGCGAAAAACCAGAACGCTTTCATAGAATGCCATTTTATTTCCTATGGTTTAATCAGCCAACGACCCCATGTCTTTGGCAGGAACAGGCGTATTATGAACATTTTTCCGACAATTGCAAGGAAAAAGGTGTAGGTGAAGGTGGTGGGGTGACTGGTTATTTATAAATATACTAACAAATGCGGCTGGCTGGTCAAATCACCCTCACCTACACCTTCACCTTCAACTACACTTTTCCCTATTGACTTAATCTATGTATTTTTATTACCATTTTCTTGGTAAGAGAGACAATATGAATAACCAGTTTCACAGAAATCTTAACAGAATGGCGGTGTTTACGGCGTTTTTGGCCGTTTTGGTAATACTGTTTCATGGTGAATTTCTGCGGATTGCGATGACGAACATATGGCTGAACGGCATAATTATCGGCGCAACCATATTCGGAATTGGGCTGTGCTTTGTTGATATTTTTCGTCTGTTGCCGGAATACAAATGGCTGAAGACATACTTTAAAAATGGCCAAAAAGCCGACTTGCCCCCGCGTTTGTTGAAACCAGTCGCCATGATTCTGATGGGTGACAAAATGGGTAAGCCTGTATCGCCGACCACCATGGCCAGCTTTTTGGATATGATTTTATTACGATTCGAAGACCAGCGCGAATCCGTCAGATACATCACAAACACACTGATATTTTTGGGATTGCTGGGAACGTTTTGGGGTCTGATACATACCGTCGGCGGATTTGCCGAATTGGTCAGTGGGCTGAACTTTGACGACGCGAATATTATGAATGCACTCCAGGCTGGTGTATCGAAACCATTGGCCGGAATGGGCACGGCGTTTACTTGTTCACTGTTCGGTTTGGCTGGGTCTTTGATCGTCGGGTTTTTGGGATGGCAAGTCCAACTGGCCCAGAATGCGATATTCCGCGAACTGGAAGACAATCTGGCCGCGCGCGCCAGAATTATGGACATTGCGGCCGAACCGGTTGACCTGAACACAGCGACCAAGGATTTGTACCAGGCTGTACAGAAATTGGAAAAAACAGTTTCAAAAATAACATTTAACAAATAACATTTAACAACTGGTCCGAGAAATGAAAGAAAATATTGTAACAATAAAAACAACAAAAAACAGTCTTGAAAAAAATTGTTAAATGTTAATTAGAGGGGGAGAGAAAAATGCTAAATATCAGATTTCGTGAAAAGACCAATACTTGGCCAGGGTTTGTGGATTTGTTTTCCAACCTGGTCATCATACTGATTTTTCTGTTGATTGTATTTGTTTTCCTGTGGACAACCACCAGCGTGTTTAACAAAAACACCGGCATGAAAACTGTCGCAGAACTAAAGAAAACAACGGCGGAACAGGAACAGACAATCGCCCAGATGTCCGCAGACGAACAGGAAGCGAAACGGTTGCTGATTCTGGCGCGTGGCGAACTGGAAAATCTGGACGCGCAGCGTGTGGCGCTGGCTGACCAGACCGCCGCCCTCGAAGCGCAAAAAAAACAGCTGGAAAGCGAAGTCGGCCTGCTGTCGAACGATGTCGCGGCACTGGATAACGAATTGAACCAGACAGACCAGGCGGTCACAGAACTGGTTAATGCTTATGAAGCAAAGATCGCAGAAATGCAGGCATCCGGCCAAGACATGTCGGCCGAAATTGAAAATCTGCGCGCCCAATTGACCGCGGCTGTTTTATCTGCGGAACAAAACGCAAATCTGGATGCGGAACGCCGCCAGATGCAGGCGGATATGGAAGCCCAGCGTCAATCGCTATCGCAACAATTGGCAGAGCTGCAAACTGCATTGGACGCAGCGGATGCGCGCGCATCGGCCCAAGAAATTCAATATGTGGAAATGTCAACACGCCTGAACCGCGCGCTGGCGGATAAAATTGCAGAATTAAACAAGGTCAGCGCATACCAGTCCGAATTTTACAAGGCGATTAAAATGGCACTGGGGGATCGCACATCGATTCGCCAAGAAGGCGACAGATTTATCGTATCCAGCGACATCCTGTTCGCCAGCGGCGAATACACTTTGTCTGCCGAAGGTAAAAATCAATTGCACCTGATCGCAAACGTTATACGTGATCTGGAAAACAAAATCCCAACCGATGTGAATTGGATTATCCGCGTTGACGGCCATACCGACAAAAAGCCTGTGGTACCTGGAAACCGCGCGTATAAAAATAATATCCAGCTGTCATTGCTGCGCGCGACGGCGGTCGCGAATGAATTGGCGCGCGACGGCGTGTCCCAGCGCCGACTGGTCCCGTCGGGCTTTGGCGAACTGCATCCGATTGAATTGGGCAACGATCCGGTTTCATTGCAAAAGAACCGCCGCATAGAATTGCAATTAACAAACAGATAGGAATCAGAATTTTAGGAATCAGGAATCAGTAGGGGCGCAGTCCGAAACGCGCCCCTACGCACCGTCGCGTCTCACCCCGCTTGCGGGGGGAGTCCGTCCGCAGGACGGGAGGGGGGTGATATACGATTTGCGCCCCTACGATTTATGTTTACAAGAAAAAAGGGCGCAAATATGCGCCCCTACAAATTTCGGTTCACGAGAACAAGGGCGCGTTTCGGACTGCGCCCCTACTGATTCCTGATTCCTAATTCCTGATTCCTGATTCCTTAAAAAAACCGGCGAACGCCGGTTTTTTTTACATCTTTATGTCTTCACATTTTGGTTCGGATACTTTGGTTTCACATGATGTGTTGCGGCTGTTGTGGAACCATGAACTGCTGCCTGTGGTTTTGCAATCTTCGGTCATTGTCGTCGTACAGACATGACAGTTGCGATCCGCGCGATTGAATATCGCGGTCGTTTCCTTGGTCATGCCGCCGCCTTCCAACTTTCCGCCACCCAAATATCCGGTATTGCTGAACTTTACACCGCCGGCTTTTAAGACACCTGCCCCGCCACGTGTCAAATCCGCCAGCGTCAATCCCGCGCCGACATCGTATGAAATCGCATACGGCGGTGTCAGCGGCGTATCAAGGCTGACATTGCCCAATCCGGCGACACTGCTGCCTTCGGCAATTTTCTGACACATGTACTGCGCCAGGTCCGCGGACGCGTCTTTGGTCGCGTCTGCAACGGCGGCGGTAAATTTCGCGTTATAGTTATCGTTCGCCTTGCGCAGTGCGCTTGCAGCGATCTGGACCTTGACCGAGTTCAATATGTTCGGATAACGTGCAGTCGTGCTTTTCGCCTTGCCCGTGATTTGCGACATATCGCGGCCGTTTATACAGTATTGGATTTCCTGGTCCTGTTCGATCATCTTGATCGTACGGTTGATTGACCCGGCGATATGGTTCAGCTCTTCGGATATCGACGACATGATTCCGTCAAAGTTCGCGACGCCAGCGTTCCGGTTCCGCACCTGTTCCAGATAATCCTGGACACCGATTTCACCCGGTCCCAACTTTACGACTTTATTGTTAACCCGTTCGGTTATTTTGCCGGTTTCATCGCCCATTTTGACACTGCCGAATGAAATCATTCCGGTCACGCGATAGACATTGCCGTCTTTTTGCGCACGCAAAGAATTTGTTCCAATAACATCGTCTTTGGCGAACATGGTGTCACAGTTCGTGGTACCGCCACAGACTTCGGCCATTTTGCGATCGACGGCCGCCTGGCACGCATCGGCCAAGGAATTATCGATATTCAGATACAGTCCGGTCAGCATAGTGTCCAGATCAGACATCGCGAATTTCGGATTATTTTTCCGACACACGACCAGTTTATCCAGCGGGCAAATTTCGCGGATATATCTGTAATCCATACCGATACAGTTTGTAAAATCGGTTCCACAACGATCGGGTGATGTAAAGCATTCTTTGACCTCGGCCGTGCAAGCGTCGACACGCTGGGCCGCCAGTTTATCGGTTACATATGTCCATATATTTGGTTCCATACGTTCACAGCGGTCAATTTCAACCTTGCAGAAACTGCGCGCCATATTCGGATACGCCAAGCACGCATCCATGGTTGCGACACCTTTGCCTTCGATATCGACCTTGCACGAATTCAATACGCATTCCGAAACCGTCGTCAGACATCCTTGGCGCATTTTCGATTCGGCGGTTTGTTCCGCGACTTTTATCGTCGGCGCGGCTTCACGCAGAAACGCCGGATAAACCATATCGCGCACAACGACACAACTGTTTAAAACGTTTTCGCAAATCGTGCGTTTCGCATCTAACATTTCCAAAGTAGAATCTGTTATGTCATACACCGACACATGCGCAACCTTGGTTTTCGCAGTAGATTTCGCCGTTAAATTTTGCATATTTTCCGACGCGATGCTTGAAACGCATTTCGACCAGTCGGCCCCGCACGCGTCGTTTCCTTGCATACATTCGCGGAATTTGACCATACACTGCCCCAGGTCGTATTGGTTCGCGGCCTTGAAACTGGCGTCCAGCGCGC
Organism: Alphaproteobacteria bacterium; assembly: GCA_031555055.1. Taxonomy (GTDB): domain Bacteria; phylum Pseudomonadota; class Alphaproteobacteria; order Rs-D84; family Rs-D84; genus JAFGMC01. Next base: position 43,764 of record JAVBUT010000006.1, read on the forward strand.
CACGGACCGCAGCGTTCGCTTCGGCCAATTCCAGATCAGCCGCCGCTTTTTCTTTTGTGACAAAGTTCTCGAACGTTTTGCAGTCCGACTTTATCTGGGTCGAATACATCTGGGTCAGGAACGACATTTCCTTTGTGCAAGAATCCGGCAATTGGCCGCGGCACAAAGTGTTCGCAGAGTTATACAGCGCGGCGCCTTTTTTGGTCGCAATAGAATCAATTATGTCTTCGGAAAATTCTTCTTCGTACGGCGTTTCAAACAGCGCCATCAAGTCTGCACGCTTTTTCGCCTTGTCTTCTGCCGCGGTTACGGATGTGGATTTTATAATATTCCCAGCGGCGTCATAGTTGCGCATTCCGCCGAATATAATATCTTCACGACCACCGGCCTGGATACGTTCTACTTCGATGGTTCTGATATTTTCCGCATTGGCTTTTTGTGTTTCTATATCGGCCAGTTGTTTTAAAAACTTTTCATTTTCATCACTGCACGCGCATGATCCGCCGGCAGCATTATCAACAATGCAAAACTGGTCCATGCATCCGTAATATTTGTCATAGCATTCCTGGGTGAACAATCCCGTCGGCGCAACCTTGGCACGGACATTTGTGCCGGATTGCACAACCGATTGGCTTTTTGTTGCGGCCGTTCGCACAGACGACGATGGCGCCGGCGCCGCGAACACTGGCAAAATGAAAAATGAAAAATGAAAAATGAAAAATGATGTTAAAATTTTTCTCATGCTCTCTCTCTTTACTTTTGGGCAGATGATATCTGCCCCTACCATACTTGGGCGAATATGATTCGCCCCTACTACATATTTATATCTTCACAAGATGTGACTTCGAACGGTGATTCTTCTATCCCCTTGCCCGTTGCCTTGCCAGCAAAGAATCCACCGACACCGCCAACAACCGCGCCGATCGCCGTGCCCCAGCCCGGCATGATCATTGTGCCCGCCGCCGCACCCGTCGCCAGACCGCTGCCCGCGGTTTTCAGACCTGTGGTATTTTTATCTTCACCGCCCTCGGCATATCCGAACTGTGTGCGGCATACGTGACAGTTGCGTAAATTTTCTTCATATGCAGGCTCGCTACTGATAAATGTTCCGGCCTTGCCTTCGGGTCTGACCTCTTTTACATACTTCGTCAGACAGTTTTGCTTTGATTCCGCAATGCTAAGTTTTTTCGACAATTCCGCAACACGCGAATCCAGTGCACGTATCGCACGGTTTTCTGCCGATGATTCCGCAATCAGTTTCGCAGTATTGAAAACAGCGCTGCCCAGATTTGCCCCGCTGCTTTTGCATGCGGCAACTGTTATGTCTTTTTCAAATTTTTTGAAATAATTATTAACAGCCGTTTTGGAATCAGCGCGAACTTTTTCACGCAAGGCCGCCATTTCCGAATCAGTTGCCGGGATCGCCGTCATCGTCGTGACGGTTGTATCCGCCGGCAGACAAGACATGTCCGTTCCGCACGCGGCATTCAACGTATTGCTGAAATGATTCACACATCCCTGGACCATTTGATAGTCCATCTGCAACATTGCGGATTGCACAATAATATTATACTGCGTTTCGCCCTTGCAAGACGGGAACATTGTCTGTGGGCACAGCGACACAATTTGCGAAGTCTTTTTGTTCAGACATTCCGGCGCGTCATAGTTTTTGCCGCACTTGTCCTGCAGACACTTGTTAATATCATTCTGACAGAATTGTACGCGCATAAACGACAGCTTGTCTTTCGTAAAACTGCGCAGACCCGGAATCTTTTTATCGCATTCGTCAATGATCGGACATATACCGGCCGCGACGTTGATATTGGTCAGACACGCGGTTTCGGTTGACGTTGAACATCCGTCTTCCAGACATCTTTGTATCTTGGCCAGACAGGTTTGGCGCTGGTACTTGTCCGCATAAACCACGGCATCGGTCAGAACCATTTTCGATTCCGCCGCCCAGTCTTGCAATACATAATCGCGCACTGCCAAACATTGGTCCAGAACGTTTTCGCACACATTCGCACGACGCCCCAACAGCTCTGCATCCAGACAGTTTTCAAAGTTCGCACCACAACCGCCCTTGTCCGAAATACAGGATTTATACGCCAGCAGACATTCGCCACGATTATATTTGTTCGTCGTGTCCAGCATTTTCAGACGTGCGGCGCGCACGGCGGCCTCGGCCGTTCTTTTATTCGTTTCGGCATCTTTTTTTTGCGCCGTCAGATACGTGTTGAATGCTTTGCAGTCCTGGGTTATCTGGCGCGAATACAGGGCGGATTCCATATCGCCGGATTGACCGCACGCGGCCAGTTTGTCCGCGCAAAAATCCGCAGCCATACTGTATAATCCATCGCCAATATCGGCGTCCGACCCCAGTTCATCAGATACTTCGCCGTTGCTGTTCACCCATTGCGAAAACGACAAGCCGGTTGCGCGGGAAACTTTCTTGGCGGCTTCGGATTCACCAAACACCAGCTTTGCCTTGGCCCCCAGCCTTTCGCGCTCAACCCCGGTTGTATACAGCGTCTCGGCTTCGGCCTGGATTTTTTGTATGTCGACGATCAACGGCTTTGATTGGCTGATATTATCGGAACAAGCGCAACGATAACCTTCGGATTCATCCAACAGACAGAATTCGTCCATGCACGCGCGGTATGCGTCACGGCATGTGGCGGGATCAGCCTCGGCCGTTTTCAGCGCCGTTTCCTGGGCGGTGGCGGCAACGCCGGCGGCTTTTCTTTCTGCGGTTGCGACGGTCGTCGTATGGCCGCTTTTCATTCCTGTCACATTGGTAACATTTGGCGCACGCGATACGGCGCCGGATGCGCGTACTATGCCAACCCTGGCGTTTTCTGGTCTTTCCGCAGCCACAGCCATACCCGGCAAAATACACAAGGCCACTAAAATGGTTTTGAATTTCATATATCCCATCCCTACATTATCATTAGTTAATTTTATCAAAAAACCGGACTTAGCGCAAGTGTTAGTGTTACCACCTCCACCTTCACTTTTCTCTTGCATTTTATGCCATTTTGCACAAGAATGCGTCGAGTAGTTGTCAGAAAAAACACTAAAACACTAACACTGACACTAAACCACTGTTTATGGCAAAAGACGATATTATTGTTTTCAGCGGCACTGTCGAAGACAAGCTGCCCAACACCATGTTCCGCGTAAAGCTGGAAAATGGTCACGAGATTTTGGCAACCGTGTGCGGAAAAATGCGCAAGGCACGCATATGGGTCAACGTCGGCGAAAAGGTCCGCGTTGAAATGACACCGTACGATTTGGACAAGGGTCGCATTACGTTCGTCGAACGCACTCGCCCTGGCGCACCGACCGCCACTGCACCAACCCAAGAATAAAAGATTAGTCGATAATAGTAGGGGCGCGTGGAAACGCGCCCTATTTATTTTTGACTGGATTGCTTCGCATTCGCTAGCAATGACGGATTTGTTTTTAATGGATATTAATTAAGGGCGCAAGTATGCGCCCCTACTATTGACTATCGACTATCAACTATTGACTATTTTTCCCCTTGCCCCGCATTTCACAATTTTGCTAACATTTACCCAAGGATGAGAAAGATTATAACACTTACCTTGATTGCCGTGCTTTGCGCGCCGTTGTGCGCGTATTCTGCCGTTCGTGACGAAACAACTGTAAACCGCCAGAAAAACGAAACATCATCACGCAGTGCGACCGTCCAGAAAAGCGTTGACCGCGGAACCGCTGGCCGTACTGTGACAAACACGTCCAGCCGCGAAATTTCCAACCGCAACATTACTGAATCCGCCGTATCACGCAGTGCGACCGCCAGAACAACCGCGACGGCGGTTACCGCACGAACGGCCGCCACACCGACAGTTGCGCGCTCGGCCAGAACCGCGCGTATCGTCGCACCCGTGGCCAGGGCTGCGACAACAAAAGCGGCGCGCACCGCGATAACACCTGTGACCCAGACGTTCGGCACCGGATACAATTCTTGTCGCGACGCATATTTCACATGCATGGATCAATTCTGCGCGCATGCGAATGAAGACTATCGGCGCTGCGCATGCTCGTCCAGACTGGAAGAAATCAAAACCAAAGAACGCGCACTGGGCCAGACCGCGCAACAGCTCCAGGACTTTAAGGATCTGAACATCGATTCAATTTCGAAAACCAGCGAAGAAGTCAAGGCTATGCTGACCGCAACACCCGGCGAATACAAACAAAAATCCATCAACGACACTTCCGCCAGCAGCGACAAGCTGGCCGGGATCAGCGCGGTTCTGAATAAAACCAAGACCCAGTCGCTGTCAACAGCAGGCAAGCTGGATATCGCCGGCGATATAAATTCCATATGGGCGACGACCGATCTGGCGGGTGGCGCGGACATAATCAATCTGACCGGTGAATCATTGTACAATGCGGTGCACGCCCAGTGTTCAGAACTGGCCGCGGCCGACTGTGAATCCAGATCAACGATGAACATGGTTGTTGCGGCATACGGCATGTATATTGAAAACGATTGCACGACGCTGTCGAACGCGCTGGCAAAAAAAACAACCGCGGCATCGGGATCAATCCGCGAAACTGAACGCGAAATGAATGTGGCGCGCTTGGAAAACTACAACGCCCATAACTCTACATCTATTAACGACTGCATCGCCCAGGTGCGCAAAGACATCACGTCGGAATCCGCGTGCGGAAAAGATTATGTCCACTGTCTGGACATTACCGGCAAATATCTGAACAACACCACGGGCGAGCCTATTTATTCGCCGAACTTTTATCAGTTGGAACTGCAAACATCTTTGACTGGCGACGTTTTGACCAACCAGACAAACCGCGTATTGGTTGCCGAACTGAATCGCAGAAAGGAATTCGCGCGTCGCGGACTGGACACGTGTCGCGATCTGGCGAATGACGTCTGGTCGGAATTCATGCGCCAGGCGATCGCCGAAATCTATCAGGGCCAACAGGAACGCATACGTCTTGTCAAAAACGAATGTATCGACGTTGTTAACAACTGTTATGACTCGCAAAGCAAATCGTTGAAAGACTTCAGCAATGTCAAAGAACAACTGTTGCTGGGCGCGCGCCTGGAATTGTCCGAACAGATGTGCCAGGAAAAACTGGACGCGTGCAGCAATCTGTACGGCGGCGGCACGGCCGGTTTGATCGAACTGGTATCCACAATGAAAAGCATAACGGAACAAAAAATCGCCAAGGATTGCAAAGCCACATTGGAAGAATACGCCATTGAAATATGCGCCACCCCCAGCAGCGATATCGTGCACGCGTATCCGTTCGCATGCCGCACGTACGCGCCCGGCGAACAAAAGTGGGCGTCTGTCCCGGGATGCAATTCGCTGTTTGCGAATAAATCGCCGGCTGCCGACCCCATACTGGGCGAAGAAGACACCATCGGTATTTTTGGATTCAACAATAATTACCAATGTGTCGTCGGCTTAACATCCGAATACGCGACATTCATCGAATGTAATCCGGGCTATTACATGACCAAGAACGGCCGGTATAACGGAACCGCCAGCCAGGGCAACCGTTGCACCCAGTGCCCCAGCGGATACGAATGCATTGGTGGCACGGCGGACAAAACCTTGATGGTCACCGAAGGCGCGATCAACGTCGAATGCGGCGAAGATTACGCCGGCAGTCTGTATCAGAAATTGGTCCGATATGCGATGCAGACATGCGTCCGCCCGTCCGAGGCAACCAACGACACCTTGCCGATCAGCGTGCTGGGCGACGTCAACACCGTCATGGACAAGATAAAGGTCAGCATGGGAACCCAGCTGTCTGCGGAATGCGAACGACTGGGCGGCATATGGGTCGACACACCGGCCAAAGAAACATCGACCATACTGGAAAAATTCTATACCGAAACCAGTTCAAACAGAAAGTGGGGATACTGCAGACCTCTTGACACCACCCCTTGATACAAGATAAAAAATCTGATAAAATGAACCGCAAGAGAGACACTATGAAAAAATTATTATTATTCCTGATTCCTTGTTCCTTATTCCTTGCGCCAGCCGACGCTGCAACGCCCTGGTGGCAACAGCCAACCGTGTGCAGACTGAACCCTGCCAATTGCTATGCCGGGATGGGCATGGGATTCGACGATGGAATGTGGGATGCGACTGCAAATTGTTGGGGAATTAAAATGATTTGTGGCGAAGCATTGTCACCCGCGGGAAATTCGCCGATCGCAATTGGCAAGACAACGATTGTCGCCGGCACCGGAATAAATCCTGATTTCGATACGAACGTTTTGAACGGCGACTGTTTCGGTTCGCGCAAGACAACCGCGAACGGTTCCATGGCGACGGTCGGCGGCCAATCCGTCAAAGTATGGTGCAACGGTGTATTGAACAGCGCAGACGAAATCTTGGCAACCGGCGAAATTACTTTTGGCGCCCAGCCTACGTGCGCGACATTGTCACAGAACGGTTATGTCGCAATGCTAAGCGGTCGCTGTTACGGCAAGTTTTATGATCCGAATGATTATTATATCGAATGCACCGGCACAAGCGAAGCGCCATCGCGTATCGTCATGCTGAACGGTGCGAACCACATTGTCGGCGCATCCGGCGGATCGTACAATTATCCGACAACCGAATCCGCCGCCAAGGCGATGTTTGACATGATGCAATCCGTATCCGCCACAAAACGGTCAGAGCATTTTTAATCAGGAATCAGTTACAAGTGATCAGTAATCATTATGGGCGCAAGTATGCGCCCATACTAATGACTATTGACTGTTGACTAAAAAAAAGCGCCCCAATGGTGCGCTTTTTTTCTATGCGGCTTTTTTCGCCGCACCGAATATTTCCACCACCGGTTTTTTGCCATTGACCACATCGGCATCGACAACGATTTCTTTTAAATCTTCCTTGTCAGGTGCGTCGAACATCGGGGCCAGCAGAATTTTTTCCAAAATACTGCGCAGACCGCGTGCGCCAGTTTTTCGTTTGAATGCCAGCTTTGCGATTTCATGCAATCCGTCTTCGGTGATCGTCAGTTTTATCCCGTCCATTTCCAGCATTGCAGAGAATTGTTTTACGACTGCATTTTTCGGTTCTGTCAAAATCTTTACCAAAGCCTCTTCGTCCAGCGGATTCAAAGTTGTAATCACGGGCAAGCGACCGACCAGTTCCGGAATGATTCCGAATTTAACCAGGTCTTCGGGCTGAACATCATTCAGATGATTTTTTTCCGCACGTTCGGTTTTCGATCTGACATCCGCGCCGAATCCGATTCCTGCGCGTTCGCTGGAACGGTTGCCGATGATCTTGTTCAGACCGTCAAATGCACCGCCACAGATGAATAATATTTTTCCGGTGTCCAGTTGAACGGTGGTTTCGCCAGGATGCTTGCGTCCGCCACCACTGGTCGGAACGTTTGCGACCGTGCCTTCGATCAGTTTCAATAACGCCTGTTGAACACCTTCGCCCGATACGTCACGGGTCAGCGACGGGTTTTCAGACTTGCGCGAAATCTTGTCCATTTCGTCGATATAGATTATGCCTTTTTGCGCGCGCTCCACATCAAAGTTCGCATTTTGCAGCAAGCGTGTCAGAACACTTTCTACGTCGTCACCGACATATCCGGCCTCGGTCAATGTGGTTGCGTCCGCGATCGCGAACGGCACGTCCAGCACGCGCGCCAATGTCTGTGCGAACAGCGTTTTACCAGTCCCGGTCGGCCCAATCATCAAGACGTTTGATTTTTGGATTTCGACGTTTGTCGCGATTGCGGCACTGTGCCGTTTATAGTGATTATAGACCGCGACGGACAACGTGCGTTTTGCTTCATCCTGGCCGATTACGTAATCGTTCAGGAATTTGAAAATCTTCGAAGGCGTCGGCAGTTTCGCGGCGTCTTTTGTAATTTCGGTCCGAATATCGTCGGCCATGATGTCGTTGCACAGATTGATGCATTCGTCACAGATACAGACGTTTTTGCCCGACACCAGCTTTTTCACTTCATATACGGCCTTGCCGCAAAAGCTGCAGAATTGGGTTGCATCGCCTTTTACATCCGGTGATTTTATTTTTTTATCGTCTGTCATTTTTTAAGCTCTCCACTAAGTTCCCCTCCTGTGGAGGGGAGAACGGCGCTGTTATCGCGCGTCGGGGTGGTCTTTTCAAGATTTAATAATCACAAGACCACCCCACCGCTTCGCGGCACCCCTCCACAGGAGGGGAACTTGCACCGTGCCAAGTTATTAATCTTTACGCCTTACGTACTAAAACCTCATCGATCAGTCCGAATGTTTTTGCTTCATCGGCAGACATGTAGTTATCACGTTCCATTGCCGTGGTCAGTTCTTTTTCGGTTTTCCCTGTCCATTCAGCCATCATTTTGGCGGATTCTTTTTTCATCTTTGTGAATTCCGCCATTTGTATTTCCATATCTGTTACCTGGCCTTGGGTTCCGCCATGCGGTTGATGAATCATTATTCTGGAATGCGGCAAAGCAAATCTTTTGCCCTTTTGTCCCGCGGCCAACAATATAGACCCCATAGACGCAACCATTCCCATACCAATTGTTGAAACCGGCGCTTTGATGTATTGCATTGTATCCAATATTGCGCGGCCGGCGTCAACTTCGCCGCCTGGACTTTGGATATACAGCGAAATATCAGCATTCGGGTTTTCCGACTCCAAAAACAGTAACTGGGCAATGATCGTATTAGCCATTTGAGAATTAACCTCGCCCTGCAGCATAATAATACGATCACGCAGCAAGCGTGAATAAATGTCAAACGAACGTTCGCCACGCGGCGATTCTTCAATAACCATTGGTATCAGTGCCATAAAAAACTCCGTTTTTTAGTGAAAGTGTAAGTGAAAGTGAAAGTATATAGCAGCGGCCCAGAATTTATCATATTATTTCAGATATTTTCATACCACTTATACCTTTACTTGCACATACACAAATGTCACATTGAATTCTATCATACAAAATCCCGATTCGCGAATTTATAACAGATATAGTCCAAGCAAGCCGAATTACAAGCGCTTTATAGTACCAATTGACAAAACACATGTATTGTATGATAATATGATTCCACCATAGCAGGAAATTCCTAAAACAATATGACCGATAGTTTTTATAATTTACAGATACACGAACTGGAACGCGAGATGTCAGAGCTGGGGCATATGATAAAAACATCCAGAACACAGAGAATCAAATTGGCCCAGAAAAGCCATAAAAAGAACAAAATCCAACGAATTCGCGGAACTGAACGTAAAATCACATCCATGATAATCACAGAAGAACATGCATGGAAAAGAATAAACACCATAATCCAAGAACTGAAAAATATCCGCCAGCAAATCAGAGAAGACGAAACCAGTATCGAAGAAATCTATGAACGTGCGTATGATGAATATAACACCACGGTCACGGACGAAATGGCTACTGCACAAAAGCTGCTTGATCAAACCTTGTATAATCAAGCGTATTCTAATAAGCGCTGTCGAAACTAGACCGGCGGGCTACATTTCTCCGTCGCGTTTCGCCCCGCTTGCGGGGATGGGGATTATATCTCTAATACCTTTATTCCGGGCAACTCCCTGCCCTCTATAAATTCCAAAAACGCGCCGCCGCCGGTTGACACGTATGTCATGTCGTCTTTGGTACCGGTTTCCTCTAATGCCGCAACCGTATCCCCACCGCCGATTATTGACTCCAACTGTCCCGCCCGTGTGCGCGCCGCCAATGCATGCGCGATCGCAAATGACGATTCGGACCAGTTCGGCGACCATTCCGCCATGCCGACCGTGCCGTTCCAAACAACCGTTTTAACATCGTCCATGGCCGCGATATTACGAGCAGTCGTCGCCGGACCGTCATCCAGAATAATGTCATCATCCGAAATTTCATCAAAAGTTTTATTCGTGCGCTGGGCATCGCGCGCGAATATTTTCGCAACACCTTTGTCAATCGGCATTAATATTTCGCAACCGGTCTGTGTGGCGGATGCCATGATTTTTAAAATCTCGTCCTGCATTTCTGGTTCGTACAAAGAATCTTTGACATTGGCGCCGTTCGCAATACGAAACGCGGTACCGATTGCGCCGCCGACAACCAGTTTGTCCGCCAATTTTATCAGCGCATTCAAGACCTGCAGTTTTGTCGAAACCTTGGACCCTGCGACGATCGCCATCAACGGCCTGGCCGGGTTTTCCATAACATCTGATATATGCATGATTTCCGACGCCAGCAATTCGCCCGCATACGACGGCAGAAATTCCGTCACGCCGACGGTGCTGGCATGGGCGCGGTGCGACACAGCGAACGCGTCGTTTATAAACAGATCAAATCCTGCGGCCAATTTTTTCGAAAATTCCGGATCGTTTTTTTCTTCATCCGCATAAAAGCGGACATTTTCCAACAGAACAATATCACCCGGTTTCATCGATGACATAAAGTCTTTATCCAGACAATCCGTGATCAATGGAATTTTCATATACTCTGCAATCGGGCGCAGAGTGAATTCCATATTGCGCACGCCCTTGGGCCGCCCCAAGTGCGCGCATATCGCAATTTTCGCACCTGCTGCTTGTAATTTCCGAATCGTCGGCATCGATTGTTCGATACGAAATGCGTCGGTTATTTTTCCATCGACGATCTGGACGTTAAAGTCATCACGCAGCAACACGAATTTATTTTGAACATCAACATTATCTATTGTTCTGATTTGCATATTATTTCCTTTACCGGTTTATACGATTTTCTATAGTGTTCATTTATACCATATTTTTCGATTGCCTGCAAATGCGACGCAGTGGGGTATCCGGCATTTTTATCCCATCCGTATTGCGGAAACTGACGCGCCAGATCGGACATTATTTTATCGCGCGTAACCTTGGCCACAATGGACGCCGCCGCGATTGAAATTGATTTCGCGTCACCTTTTACGATTGCACGGCCAACAACATCTGTCGGTAATCGGTTCCCGTCGACCAAAACGAATTCCGGATGCGTTTCCAACGAATCGATCGCGCGTTTCATCGCACACATCGATGCCCATAAGATATTCAGTTCGTCAATCTCGGCCGGGCTGCATTGTCCGATCCCGACGATACAGTTTTCCATAATCCATTCGTACGCCGCGTCACGCTGGCGCGCGGTCATCTTTTTCGAATCGGTGATTATCAAAGTTTTTGGAACACAAGGAATTCCCGCCTGCGCGGGAATTATAACCGCGGCGGCGACAACCGGTCCGCACAATGGTCCGCGTCCGGCCTCGTCCACACCGGCAACGACGCGCGCACCGCATTCAATTTCAAAAGAAAAATCTGGCATTCTCTATTTTTCCATGATTGCTGGGTCAATTTAAATTATATGAGATGGATAACGCCGGTGGCGATAGCGAAGTGTACAAATGCTACATGAGTCATCGCCACCGGCGCTAGACATCCATAGAATTTAAATTGAAAGTCTGTCTGCAACCTGTTGACGCACATAGTCGTCTTCGTTGTTATACAGCGGCCACTTGCCATCGGCCAGGTCTTCCATCGACGTCAACGGCTGGTTCAGTTTTGCGCGATACAGCCACAGGTTTGACATTACGCGCTTGATATAATTTCTGGTTTCGTATGCCGGAAAGCTCTCGATATACAACAGCGGGTCCGATGTGTCAAAGGCCTTTTCAAACTTGGTCATCATGCCCATTCCGGCATTATAAGACGCCAACATTTTGATTATATTGTTGCCGATACAGGGTTGCGCCAACAGATCAACGATATGCTGTTGTCCCAGGAACATGTTATGTTCCGGATTCGACATATCGATGTCGGACATTTTCATTTTCGCTGCGCGTGCTACAATTTTAGCAGTGCCCGGCATCAACTGCATCAGGCCGTTCGCGCCGGCGCCGGATTTCGCGGTTGTTTTGAATCCGCTTTCCTGTTTGGTGATCGCGAACAACAACGCGCGGTCGATCGACCACCCCCCCAGTGGCTCCCAATCCGGCAACGGATATTGCGCCGAATAAATGATGTCTTTATCGATTTCCAGAATTCCGCGGTCGCGCACGACGTCGGCGACCTGCATTGAAACGCGCGGCAGACCATGCGTCGTCGCAACAGAGTTCACCGCGTGCAATGTGCGGTCAGACGCTTTGGATGTTATCATCAGTTTCAGATATTCTTCGGCACGCGCTTTTCGGTTTATTTGCAGCAGCGCCAGCGAGATTTTTCCGTATTTATCTTTTTGCAATTCTTCAATATCTTCATCATCGTATTCTTGTTCGAAAAATTCGTACGACGGCCGATCCCCCAGCATTGTCGCCGACAGCGCGCCGTAAAAAGCCATCGGATGCGCGGCGCCTGTTTTCCAATATTTTTTCGCTTCGGCATTTTCGTCATTGGCGTACGCGGCGCGACCGGCCCAGAATGCGGCTTCGGTCTTTCGCGCGTCGTTGATCTGCCCCAGCTTTAAAATTTCGCTGAAATATTTTTTCGATTCCTTGAACTTGCCCTCTTTGTAATACAGCAAACCCATGGTCCACAACCCGTATTCCGAATCGGCGTCGGATGCCACAAAGCCCCATTTTTTCGCCAGCTCGTACTCTCCATTAGTATAATACACGAACGACAGGCGTCCGGCCAGACGACCGTAATCAGCCTCGGTCAGTTTCTTTTTAAAGGAAGTTTCTTCTAGCAGATTCCGCGCGGTTTTCGTACTGCCGGTGCGGATTGCTTTTTTGAATTTTGTGATTTTTTTATCGGTGTCGCCGGTGTATTTTTTCTGGGTCCAGGTCTCGGACTGGGCGGTTTCGATCGACTTTCCGTTTATCGGGGTTGGGACTTTTGGTGATTTCACCGCGACTTTTTTAATCTTGGCCAGGTTTGCCATGCGTTCGGCCCCCGGCATGGTGTTGTATTTGTTCATCCATGCGACGACTTCGGTTCCCTTGGTGCGGTATGTTTTCGAAGTATATCTTTGATACAGCACCTCGTTCATCAGCAGCGGGTCGGATATTTTTTTATCCAGTTTCATCGCCGCATCGATTTTTTCGCGCGACTGCAGATCAAATATCTGTGCATACGTGCCAGCGTCTTCTTCGGACAATATTACCGGCAATTCAGATGCCGAAACCGACACCGACACCGACATGAACATCAAAAATGTTATAATTTTTCTCATATTTAAAACAGCGTAGTTTTGTTTTTCGGCAAATCGCATACAAATGCGCCATCGTCCGCTTCGGGTATTTGGTTAATTATTTTCTTAAAGTCTGATATTTTTGAAAACTTACGATATACGGACACAAACCGCACGAACGCAATCGGGTCCAGATTCAATAAAGAATCCGACACCATCTGTCCGACCAGTTCCGAACTGACCGTGTCGTCAACCGTTTCTGTTTCCAGACGACGGTGGATAGATGTGACCAGTTTTTCAACCTGCTCTTCCTTGACGTCCCGGTTGCGGCAAGCGACCAGTATGCTGCGTTTCAGCTTTTCACGATCGAATTGTTCCAGTTTGCCGTTATTTTTCCGCACGGTCAGGTCGCGCATTTGGACACGTTCGACAGTTGTGAACTTTGCGCCACAGTCATTACAGACACGGCGACGGCGAATAGTCGCGTCTTCGGTATCAGGTCTGGAATCCTTGACCTGGCTTTCGCTGGAATTGCAATACGGGCATCTCATATCCCGAAAAGCATAGAAAATTTTGAACCAATGGGCAAGAAAAAAAAGGAATCAGGAATTAGGAATCAGGAATCAGTAGGGGCGCGTGGAAACGCGCCCTGGGCGAATTCCCATTCGCCCCTATCTATCCACTTTCCCCCTTTTTCATAAAAATCAAGACATTTATTTAATGGCGCGGCGGCCGGATACGCTTTTTTCACACCCTGATTTATGATAAAATACATGGCTGTAGGGGCGCATATTTGCGCCCAAAGAGAGAGAATGCAAAAATATCTGAATAAAATCTTGGCCGGCGATTGTATTGAACGTATGCGCGAACTGCCGGATGCGTCGGTTGACGCTGTTTTTGCTGATTCCCCATATAATTTGCAACTTGGGGACAAAACGCTGTATCGCCCAGAAGACCAGACCGCTGCACGCGCAGTGCGCGATTCTTGGGATTCTTTCGCGTCCAACGCCGAATATGATAATTTCAGTCGCGAATGGATGGCCGAATGCAAGCGTGTGCTGAAACCGGACGGCGCAATGTGGATCATCGGCAGTTATCATAATATATTCCGCCTGGGGGCGATTATGCAGGACCTGGGGTTTTGGATTTTGAACGATATTGTTTGGGTAAAAACGAATCCTATGCCGAATTTCCGCGGGACACGGTTTACAAATGCGCACGAAACACTGATTTGGGCGACGCCGAAAAAAACCGGCAAATATACTTTCAATTACGAAACGATGAAAAAAATCAACGGTGGCAAGCAGATGCGATCCGATTGGGACATCGACATATGCCTGGGCCGGGAACGGATCAAGGGCAATTCCGGCAAATCATTGCACAATACGCAAAAACCGCTGGACCTGTTGCATCGCGTGATTTTGGCTTCGACCAAGCCTGGCGACATAATACTGGACCCGTTTATGGGATCGGGCACGACGGCCGCAGCCGCCAAAGAACTGGGCCGCAATTTCATCGGATTCGAACGTGATGAATCGTACGTCGCCGCCGCGCGCGCGCGCGTTGATTCTGTGATTCCGGTTGATCTGACGGGCATTGAAGTCGCCGCACCAAAACGTGATGAAATCCGCGTTTCGTTTGCAGAATTGATTGACGGCGGCCTGCTCTATCCGGGCCAGACATTGGTCAGTCCGCGCGGCGAACGCGTCATGATCACGCGCGACGCCCAGCTGACGCATACATTGCACGGCAAGGCGTCGATCCATGTCATGGCTGCAAAACTGCAGCGCAGTGTCAGCTTTAACGGCTGGGATTATTGGTCGGCGGAAAAAAAAGATGGGAATCTGGTCCCGATCGATGAACTGCGCAAATACGTCCGCAGCGTGAAACAAGACATCAAAAAAGCGGCATAAGCTTTTTTAGTTAAAAAAAGAAAATATATACGGTGCAACGTCATCGGTCATCGCAAAATCCGCACATGCACCAGGACAGTCCTTTCCACAGTTGCTAAGTGTTCCAATAATCGGTGCCAATATCCAGTAACCGTTTGTCGCATCTATTTTTCTTTTTGCACGGCACCAACAATACCCCCCACCCCAGCTATATGTTGGCGTACCTATGCGTGTCTCTGGATCGTCCATCTGATTTTTAGTACTGCACATTGCCTGGATATAATAGTACGGATAAACATTTGCCTGTCTCAGCCTTTCCTCTAGATCGGTCGAAATTGTCACCGAAGTTATAGTATAGTTCGGATGCAATGCATTAAATTCTGACGAGTATGTATAAATCTCTGAATAATCATCTATGGCCAATTGCAAATACGGATCACCATCGGATAAAGACACCAAAGAATCAATCGTACCGATCACAGCATTCGTGTCGACAACCTGTTGCGACGCCAGCGCATTGTCGCAATATCTGACCGCCGGTAATTCCGAATTCAGCTCTTGATTAACAACATCGACCGTGCACAACAGATACTTCATATTGGCGGCCTGGGTTTGCAAAGGATTGGCAATATTTATATTTACCGAATGCTTTTGATTTATGTAATCGTGAATGTATTTAACATTGGCGATCTGCGCGGCAATCACGTCCGACGAAACACAAAGCACTCCAAAAAACACTGATAAACAAAACCTTGTCATCATTGTTGTTCATCCTTTTTAAAACCGTTATGGATTAATCCATGGTTCGAAAACCGCAATCATAAAATCCTGATTCGTTGTCACAGCGTTTACGCATACCGTACCGCAATTTTTTGCACACGCCGTGGAATCAGGTGCATTAAGATTGTACGAATATATCCAATCACTGTTCTGGGCGTTTGCTTTTCTTTTTGCCCTGCACCAACAAAATGTTCCTTGGCCAAAAGACTCCGAAAGACCCGGTTCCCCATAGCTTCCAAACTCATTGGTGCATATTGATTGTACATAATAGCCGGGATATATACCAGCGAACTCCAAGTCCTCTTCTTTCACCGGATCAATTGTTACCGTCTGGGATAAATAGGTCGGATGCAATGCGTTAAATTCTGACGAATACGTATAAACACCCGGATAATCTGCCAACGCCAAGTGCAAATACGGATCACCACTGCCGGACAACGATACCAAAGAATCAATCGCGCCAACCACTGCGGTCGTATCAACAGCCTGTTGCAACGCCAGCGCATGGTCGCAATATCTGACTGTCGGTGGCGCACCATTCAGTTCTTGGTTCACAAGATCAACCATGCACAACAGGTATTTCATATTGGCGGCCTGGGTTTGCAAAGGATTGGCGATATTTATATTTACCGAATGCTTTTGATTTATGTAATCGTGAATGTATTTAACATTTGCGATCTGTCCGGCGCCCGCGTTTATCGAAACACAAAGCACCCCGCAAACAATCAACAGGCAAACTATTCTTGGCATTGTCATCTAAACCTTTTAAGGTGTCGGCAAAGTCGGCGTCGGCACATTCAAAATTCCAACCATTGAGTAAGTACCGGCAGTTGTCAAAACAGCGTTTGCTGGGGTCGGACCCGTTTCTCCCTGGGGGCCTTGCGAACCAGTGGCGCCTGTTTCACCTTGGATGCCCTGGATACCTTGCTCGCCCTGTTCACCCCTTTCACCTTGGATACCTTGTTCACCCGGGATACCTTGCGGACCGACAGCACCAGTGTCACCTTTTGGACCCGCGGGACCTGTTGCACCAGCAGGACCAACTTCACCCTGGGGGCCGGTCAAACCAATCGGCCCGATCGGTCCAACTGGTCCTATTTCACCTTGTGGACCCTGGGGACCTACCTCACCTTGTTCACCCCTTTCTCCTTGGATACCTTGCTCGCCTGGGATACCTTGCGGACCGACAGCGCCTGTTTCACCCTGGGGGCCGGCTATACCTATACCCTGGGGACCAGCCGGTCCAGTAGCACCATCCAAACCAGCAGGACCAATTTCACCCTGGGGACCCGCTGGACCGGTCAGACCAATAGGGCCCTGGGGGCCAACAGGACCAATTTCGCCCTGGGGACCCGCTGGACCGACAGTATCAGAGACCATACCTTCGACTTCACTTTTCGTATAAACATCGGCGATATTCGCTTTGTTTGTATCCATTACATCTATACGGTTATCCAGCCGGCCTTCAACATTATCGACCCGCGTATTCGTCGCGTATTGTGACAAGTCCGCGCCTGTACCGCCTGTGGTGGAAATTCCTTTGCCACGCGAATTCAAAAACGATGTTGTGCTTAACCTGTTGGTTGCACTTGCGACATACGCCCCTGTGGGTTTTGGCACTGTACTGATCGTCACAGATTGTACTTTTGGCATGGGTATAGACCCACGAACTGTTGGTGTCGCACCAATCGCGTCCAGCGCAAAGAATATCGTAATTAGCACCGCAGTACTGCCTGATATTTTTCTCATGATTCTCTCTCCTTGTTTCTCTCATATGGCGTTAGAATTTCAGTCTGGCGCCGACCATCAAGCTGTTTGTCCAAATATTGCTGACATCGTTTATAAAGATATCGCCGGTAACGCCACGCGAATGGCTTTGTCCGCCGGTATACATAAGGCGATATTGAATATGTATGGAAAAATTATTGCTTATGTCTTGTTCCAGACCTGCGATCAGTTGGGTTGCGAATGTTGTTTCCGTCTGACTGTCGTTACCATCGTTTGTAAACACCGGCCCGGCGTCTGTCACCTCTACAAACGCCAGCCCCAGCCCCGCGCCGCCATAAATGCTGGTCGCGCCCCATCTGGCAAGCGTATAAATCGCATTCACAGTCAAGTATTGCGACGACAGCGAAAACGTCGCGCCGGAATCATGGTCATCAAACGTTCCTGTTTCCCCATAGTTTAATTCGGCACGCCATTTTGGCGCAAAGCGGTATCCCAAAGACATGTCAAAGCCAATTTGCGGAACAAGTGAAAAAGACTCTGTCTCGCTGTCAAACGGATCGCTGGCCAATGAATATTGATTGCTGAAACTGGCCATGTTATAGGCAAACCGTATCCCCAGGTAAAAATCATAAAGATTTTTTATACTGTTTTCTGAAATAAATTTTGCATTTTGATAATCAGGATAATACGGCTCGTCCGCCCCATATGCCACATCCACCGGATACGCGACCGCACCTGTAACAGAAACCGATATCACCATCGCGACGATCGACAACGTTGTTTTTTTCATAAACGCCCCCTTTATTGGCTTGATAAAAAATCACCAAACGATTCGTTTTTATAACAATACATGCGGCCCATTGCCACATATCAAAACTTGAACCGTTTTTTATTTATATTCAGTCGCAACAAGAAATCCGTTTTGGATTTCGCCTTGCGTTTTTTAAACCGGGCGCATATTTCAGTGAAAACGATTTATACAGTTTTCAAATTTCGCCCTGTGTAATACGTATGGTATTTTATCATAATTTTTCATCATGGCCTAGCATTTTATTCCCACAAAAAATCCAGGAAATAAAAAAAAGGGCGTATGCAATACGTCCCCACAAATTCGATTCACGAAAAAAAAGGGCGAATAATAATTCGCCCCTACGATTGATTAATGAGTCGTCATCTTGTCCAACGTTTTCTTGTTGATTTTGACCGGATATTCGCGCATCAAATAAGAATTATAGTCATCCATGATTTCACGGTTGGCCATCTTTTCCAATTCCGCGCGCAATGCCTTTTGTTTGGCGGCATCGGCTTTTGGTGCGATTTCCTTTTTGACGCTTAAGACATAAAACGCATCACTGGACGGCACGATCGTACTTGTGCCAATAGTGTTCGCAAAGGCCGCGACCAAGACATCATTCGGCGCACCGGACGCACGCGATACCGTCGCGGACTTCGCCGACTTTAAGACTGTTCCCGCCTTTAAATCAACCAGCAGTTCATTCGCACGAACATACGCGTGTTTTTTCTGTTCTTCGCGTTTCCAGCCCGCAACCAATTTGTCTTTGACAGAATTAAATTCCGCCGTATGGGCCGCATTTATATTATCGACGCGCAAAATCACAAAGCCCTGTTTGGTTTCGATGATTTCGGATTCCATGCCCGCGTCCATATTGAATATCTTGGACAAGATCACATCGTTGATAATCGTATCAACCGGACGGTTGTCGCGCGCGAACGCCGGTAAAGACACGAATTTTGCCTTTAACCGATCGGCTGTTTTAGCCATGGATTCGCCTGCGATTATATCATCTTCGATCTGTTGCGCTTTTTTATATCCGGCGTCATAAGTATCCGGCGCATCCATTTTTGCCGGCACCAGAACATACGATACGGTCCGTGTTTCGGCGACGGTTTTCGGATTCTTTGCATAGAATTCTTTCAGCTGTGCCTCGGTCGGATTACCAGCCTTGAAATCTTCGAATTTGACAGTCGAATATTCGATCGCACGTTCGCCATACCGGGCATTGTACGCCGCATTAACCGTAAAATTCGGTACAGTTACCGGCATCGACATCGCCCCCAATGTATAGCCGCGCAATATCGTTCCGCGCAGATATTCCGCAAACTGGTTTTCTGTAAATCCGGATTGGGATAAAATATAGCCGAAACGGAAAGGAGAAAATTCGCCGCCTTCGGAAAACTCCGGAAAAGTTTTGATTTCCGCGGCGACGCGTTTATCCGTCACCACAAAGCCCATGTCGTGCGCATGATTTCTGATCATGACGTCATTGATCATGTCGGACAATACCTTGCCGTAAAATTGGTTTGCGAACACAGGATCGGTATAGACCTGTTTTTGTTGTTCACGCGACAGTTTCGCCAGCGCGCGGGATTTTTCCACTGTGAATTCCTTGACCCCGATTTCGGTACCGCCGACCGTTGCGACAACGCTGTCGCGACGCCCGCCGCTGAATATCCAGTCGGCAACGCCCCATCCGACGAACGAAAAGATCAGCACGCCCATCAGAATTTTGGCGACCGGCTTGTTTGACACATCACGTAAATATTCTAGCATTTTTCCACCTTTTGAGATAACATAGCACTTCAAACAGGAGAAAATCAAATGAAAATTATTGCTGGGAATTGGAAAATGAACGGAACTGTTGGGGCCTTGCGGGATATGTATGCGGGCATGTCGGAAATTCAGACAAATAATAATGTTATTATATGCGTACCTTTTACATTGCTGAACATCCAAGGATCCAACGGTATTGAAAAGCCGACTAATTTATCTATTGGCGCCCAAGACGTCAGCGCACACAACAATGGCGCATTTACCGGTGAAATTTCTGCACAAATGATCGCAAACACGCATGCGAAATACGTGGTCGTCGGTCATTCCGAACGCCGCCAATATCACAGCGAAACAAACGATATCGTCCGCGAAAAAGCGACCCGCGCACTAGAAAACGGCCTGACCCCGATTATCTGCATCGGCGAATTAATGGAAGAAAAACAGGCCGGCAAGACATTTGATGTCATCGAATGCCAATTACGTAATTCTGTCCCGGCGAACCAATCCGGAATAATCATCGCGTACGAGCCGCGCTGGGCCATCGGCGCAGGATTAACCCCGACGGAAAAAGAAATCGCAGACGCGCACGCGCTGATCGCGAAAACACTGGAATCTATGGGCTTGGCGAATACCCCGATATTGTACGGTGCATCGGTCAAAGGATCAAACGCGGCGGAAATAATGTCGATTCCGAACGTCGACGGGGTGCTGGTTGGCGGCGCGTCCTTGAAACCGGACGATTTTATACCTATAATAGAAAGCGTAAAATAAAGATATGCTATAAATATCAGCTTGTCCCCCTTGTTAAAGGGGGATAGAAATTGTTACGAGCATCGCGAGTTACAATTTCTTGGGGGATTATTGTTTAATGATAAAGTGAGTTTTATTATGGAAAAAGACAAAACAAAAGAAACCGATATTGAACAAGTAACTCTGGACACAGCAGACCAATCACCAGCGTCCCAGCCCGTTCGCAATGGGGGTGATGAAAACGTATCAATCGAAAGGTTGAATTTTCAAATCGCGGACCTGAATGACAAGTATTTACGCATGGCCGCAGAATTGGAAAACACACGCCGCCGCGCCGCGATTGACGCGGATAATACCGCCCGCGCCCGTGCGATGTCGATTGCCGGAAACTTCCTGCCGCTGATGGATGCGATTGACGCGGCGCTGAAACTGGCGCCGGATGACGCGGGAATCAACGCGATGGCGCGCGCAATGGAATCCGCAATGGCCAAGACCGGAATTGTCAAAATCGAAACCGTTGGTCATCAGTTAAATCCACAATTTCATAATGCCGTCCAGGTTGTCGAACAACCCAAATCGGACGAACCCTGTGCAATCAAGCCAATTCCAAACACCATCGTCGGTGAATTACAGGCCGGCTATATGTTCGGCGACGTGGTCCTGCGCCCGGCAATGGTTGTCGTTGGAAAATAAAAAAGTATGGGCGAATTCTTGCGCCCTTTGTTTCATGAATCGTAAATCGTAGGGGCGCGTGGAAACGCGCCCTTTGTTTCATGAATCGAAAATCGTAGGGGCGTGTGGAAACGCGCCCTTTGTTTCATGAATCGAAAATCGTAGGGGCGTGTGGAAACGCACCCAGGACACATCCACCTTTGTTAAAACTTCGGTGGGCGCGTTTCCACGCGCCCCTACACTCTGTCGCGTCTCACCCCGCTTGCGGGGGGAGTGGTCGCAAAGCGACCGAGGGGGGTGATATACGATTTGCACCCCTATGATTTACGACTTACGATAAAATGACGCGAAAACCGCACACCTATGCCCACCCCCATCCGTCCCCAAAAAAAATTTCAATTTTGTGCGTTTTATAATTGACAAATAATATTTTTGTATTATAATATCGCTATATAACAAAAAGAAAAAACATGGAACAAAATATAATTGTAAAATATGCCGCGGAAATCGCCGGCTATGTCGACGAACGATCTGTCTTGATAAAAAACGGTTTTGACGGATTGGAAACATACTTTTTATATTCAGATTTGAACAGAATGTTTTCCGCAGAAAGCTCGATGGTTTTGTTTGTCGCACGCAAAATAACCGATAATCAAAAGCCAATTTTTTTCGGAAAATATCTGATCGATTTCAGCAGACCGGACAAGAAATATGCAGATATACCGCCATACGTTGCGGAACATTTTTGGAACCAAGCCAAACAATCTGTTGATGATTCAAAGGCATCGGACAACGCGCAAAATTTTTTCCAATCCAAAATGCGCAGCGATAACATGTGCGCCACCAATACTTATTTCACCCGATCAAGCCGATAAAAAATCCGCCACTGGCGGATTTTTTATATCCCCAAACGATGCGACAGCTTGAACATAAATATCGATTCGTCGCCGAACGCATTCGTATTATTTGGATTTACGCGATATATGAATCCAACCGCACCATCCGTCCATGGTCCGAATTTATGACGGTATGCACCACTGAAACGAAGCTCGCGATTATTCGGCGCCAATGCCAAATCCGCAACATGGGCGTCCGCAATATTTAAATCAAATTTACCGTCAATATCTTCGACAATTTCATAATCCGCATGCGCGTACTGCATGCGACCCGATGTCACAGCCAGCGGCTGGGCAACTGCAAAAGACCAATTTCCAAATTCGACAGCCGCACTGAATGCGTTTGATTCAACGTCTGTCATCCCCAGTATTACATCCCCGGTTGCGTCCGCCGCCGTGCGTGCGAACGTTGCACGCAAAGACACCGCGACATCGGCAATCGGGCGGAATTTCGCAACAGTGTCAACATACGTGGTGTCCGCCGGCCCCATACCCAACAGGCCCCCTGTCTGTGCCCCCAGTATCGTGCCACTTTCCGTTGCGGTTCCGATCGACGCGGTCAGTCCAATTTTTTCACCACCCCATGTCGCGCCACCTTCGGCACCACTAATCCGCCCCAATGTCATCGGCGTGTACTGGCTGGTTATCGTGGGATCATTCTCCAGCAGTGATTCATCCGTGACCGTGCCGGAAAACGCACGCGCGCCAAAGGACCATTTACCGAAATTATGTTTCACATCCGCAGACACCGCATTCGACGCCAATCCCAATATAGGATTTACCGTTGCGTCAAAACGATTCGCGCCGTCGGTAAAGTGACGCTGGTATCCCGCCCGCACGTCTGTGTCGCCGACACTGTATCCGAATCGCATGTTGTCCAGTCCGCCAAGATTATCAGCATACGGTTTTTCACTGAACGACATTTCCAACGACATGTTTCCAAATTCTGATTTTTGGTTTCTGGCTTCTGATTTTCTGACATTAAATTCGCCCAGCACGTCACCCATGTACAGTCCGCGCGCGTCGGACGCCGCAGCCGCAAATTCGTTTTTCCAAACGCGTGGCAAAGTCAAACTGCCGTCGGCGCTGGTCAGCACATCAAAGAACGGCGCACTGATCGATGCGACCTGGGGGCTGAACACGCCGGACGAACGCCATATGGTGTTCGACGCCTTGCGCCAGTATGCGTTGCCGTTACCGGATACGATGTCATTGCCGTTGTAATAGTAAATCTTGCTGCCGGGCTTGGTCGCGTTTTCCAAATTGATCATTCCGTATCCAAATACTTCTGCGAAAACATCCAGATAGTTTTCACCGTCAGTCACGCGATCCTGGTATTCCGTCGGCAACGAATATCTGTCTTTTAGAAACTGGATCAGACTTTCCTGGCGCGCGGCGGCGGTTGATCCCGCCCAAGCGTTCCCTGTACGCGGATCAGTCCCCAACATATAGCCGTCCGAAGTCAGCGCCATCAGCGCAAATGTCTGGGCGTTTGTCATATTGAACGCACCTTTTAGCGCGGCAAACGCACCGGCCGCCGCTGCTGTGGCTTCGGCGCCACTATTCCCGGCCGCCGCAAAGCACCATGGATCAATCCCGGCCGCGCCGCGTCCCGCAGTCCGTCCGCATGCGCGCGACGCATACACAACATCGTCCGCCGTGCTGGGCGTGCCCTGGTCGTCAACATGATACCCCAGCGCCAACTTGCCCACTGCGCCGGTGCCGTCATAACCGGATATGCTGGACACACTGCCCGTGCCATTGACATGGTTGACCGCGACGATCGTCATAAACATATGCTCTATATTCGGGAACAATACCGGCGCATAGCTTTCCAATGTTGCCTCTTGAATATCCAGTGTCTGACCGGCACCCACGCCGTATGCGAATTCGCCGGCCGATATAATTATAACCGGGCTGGCGGCGCCGACCGCGTTCAACAGGCTCAGCGCGTCGGTCCCCTGGCTGGTATCGGATGTCCCATTAGAATAGTAATAGTTTATCATGTCGCCGAACTTGGCCTTGTCTGTTCCGGCAAATGCGCGGATGCCACTGACGGTCATGGTTGTCGGGTCGCGCATCCCCGGCAACACATACGCGTTCGAAATTGCGTCCACAGCCGTTGTGCGCGCCAGATTCATCGCAGTCCAATTCTTGTACGCCGCATTCGACATTTGATGCAGTGATCCGTCCATAAATATTTCATATGTGGCGCCACTGTCGATCTGCAATATGTTTCCGTTGATCGTTCCGGTAATATTCCCGGCGTCCGCCGTAAACGTGCCGTCCAAATTTACAACCAGATCGTTGTATGTATCCGTCCCGATGGTTATTTCGTCCGCGTCCGTATCAATAGACCCGCCACTGGTCGTGCTGACCGATTTGCCAGCGCCGGTGCGATAAACCGCCAACTGGCCGTTCGGTATAAATCCGTACAGGTCGCCGACGTTCGAAGGCCGCGCGCCGTTTGCTTCCCATCCTGCGATAATTTTTGCCATATCCGTCTCGGTTGAACTGGAATTAAAAACTGTTCCATGCCCCGACAAATCATACCCGGATATTTCGGTTCCACCAGCCGGATTATAGTTCATATACTTGTCCGCGACATGCGTTGCCGAATCTGCCGCCGCGCTGGTCGCCCAATCTATATCCCCACGTCCCGCGGACCCGGTCGGATTCACGCCGTCGCCCGTGACCAGCGCAACTGCGACGGGCCGTCCGCCACCGGTGGCATTTTGGATCGTAACCGGTTTATTCGATGAATCACGGAAAGTATGTTGGCCCAGATATCCGCGCGCCAATGCCGAATAGCCATGCATGATCAGCAAATGGTTCTGGTGTCCGTTTTGCGACATTGCGGCAAAATCATTGCTGTATATGCTGTTTGTGTTTGGATTACCAGGGGAATTACCGCTGACACTGTTCGGATTCCAGTCATTCAGTCGTTCTGTATATTCCGCAGCCTCGGCGTTGGCGTCTTTCATCGCCGGACCGTATGGCAAAGTGAATGCAGCCGTCGCGCCGCCACTGGGGTCTGTTCCGCAGTTAGCGCATACGCCGTCGGCGTTACAAGTCCCAGCAGTACCGTTACTGCATGTGCATGCGGCATTCGGTCGACAAACGGCACCCGGACTGCTGCTGCTGCTATTGCTGTTACTGCTGCCGAATGCGTCGGACAGCCACAGCACGCCACCTATGACAACGGCGGCCCCCGCCGCCGCTAATGCTATGCTTTGGGCCGAGGACAGGCCGCTGAACAGCCCCCCCGTATTTTCTTTGGGCTTTTTCTGATTATACTTTTTTATCTGTCGGTCGCACTGTGATGCGTCCGCGCCATACATCTGCAGTATCTGGGCCGCGCGCACATCGTTGTTCATCAGCGCGGTGCATACCAGCGACAAGCCGGTATTATCAACATAGTTCACATTGGCGCCATTGTTTACCAGTGCCTGGACCTGTTGTATATCGGCGTTTTTCGCCGCAGACAACAACTGGGCGGCGGCTTGGAAATCGTTGACAGCAAAGGATGCGGTCGGAACCGCAAACAATATTGCGAACAGTAAAACTTTGATGCGTTTCATTAACATTTCTCTCTATGACAAGAATGTTAACACAAAATCTTTTTCCATGTCCAGTGAAAATACAATAAAACACCCCGGCGTTATATCCGGGGTCCATGCATTGATCAGCCGACTGTGATTAGCGTATTTTTTCAACAGTGATCGTATACGTCCGCTTGGTTGTTTTTGTAATAACCAGACTGTCACAGGCTTGCTTGATTTTTACCGTATCCGGTTTTGCCGCGACGCGTGGTGCGGATGCCGGTTCTTGGACATGTTTTGTACCTTTTTTAACGTTTTTTTCAGCACGCTTTGCGGATTGCGCCGGAGTTGCCGGATTAACAATCTGGCGACCGCTGCCATTTTGCGCATTGCCTTGATTGACGATTACTTTACCATACGGGCTGTTTTCTTGTTTCACGATGATAACGTTCGTCTGGTTTTGTCCTTTGACCAGGCTGTCGCCTTTTACGACCAAAGTATCAAAAACCACCGCCGGTTGTGTAACAACTTTTGCCTTGTCGTTCGCACAGTTTTCGTACATTGCTTTCCATTTTGCAGAATCGTCTTGCGATTTGTTTTTATCACCAGAGCAATTTTTTAAGGTCAAAAACATAACAGCCGCGCCAACAACCGTGCACGTCAGTCCTGTCCAAAACGTTCTATCAAATTTAAATTTTTTCGCCATTTTATGCCCTTTATTTTTCTTGTTATATTCTTTGGTATAACGTTTGATAATTTTGTTATACTCTTTTTCATAATCTTTGCGCTTGGTCATTTTATTACCTTATTTTGAATAAAACTGCAGACCATTCACTTACTATTATAGACAAAACACACGCCTTGTCAACAGAATTGTCAATTTTATTAAATCATGTCCTGTTTTTCTCTTTTTATCATGCGCTGTTTTTGATATAATCCAAAACAGAGAGAAAATGAATAAACCGGTCATATTATTTATGATGACAATGTTTGCCCTGCCCGCTGGATTGACTGCGGCGGGGGCTGCGACATGTTCGAAATCTGCGCTGAATCAGTGCCTTGATTCCGTATGTGCGATAAATATCGGCATGAATCCGGCCGCACGGTGCCAATTATGCCACAGTGAATCCGCCGGAACCCCAGACGCCGCATTACGCAATATATCCGCCGGCGCTTTATCCAAAAACACTATTTCTGCAACAGAATTAAAGTCCGCCCCGTCCAATCCGACCGCGAAATATACTTGGGCGATTGAGCAATGCGTTAAAAAAATCGACGGCTGTACCGTGGCCGACACATCGGCCTATAACGATTTGATTGTACAGTCTTGCCGTGCCGCCGGGATCAGCACCGAAATTACAAATATGGCGGCGGCGAAAAATACAAAAACTTTGGCGTCTTGCGAAAACGATATCCGCATATGCATGAACAATGAAAAGCGTTGCGGGACGAATTACGGCGCATGCGAAGCAAATGCGGACTTTGACCGGATGTTTTCGTCATGTTCCGTTTCCGCGACCGGCTGTACCGAATTCACCGGCCAGATACGCCCGACATTGATTGCGGCGCGCGACGCGGCGTTCGCGGCCTCGGAAACACTGGTCGCAAAACTGGTAAAAAAATATCAGACTGATCGCGAAACAGAATTAAAATCATCCCAGGACGCATGCAAGGATAATTCCGCGCGCCAGACATGCATCACGAACGTATGCGCGGCCATGATGCCGAACAAGTGCGCCGGCGGGTTCGAATCCGAACGGTCTATGGCGACCCAGCTGTGCAGCTTCCATAACACCGCATGCCAAAGGTTAAGAAAGTGAAAAATAAATTAGGCATTTTTTTAATTGCTTCACTTTTCATTTCTGCGCCAGCAGTCGCGGCCGACGTGGTCCAGCGTAATACTGTTTCAACGAATCGTGCGACACCATTGCCTTCGCGCGCCCAGGCCGGCACACGCGCCGCCGCGATCAAGGTCGCGCCTGTGATTGAGCCACCTGTCGTTGTCGAAGAAGAAGTCGCTGTCCAGGAAATCGTCAGCGCGATTGATATTGATGAACGTAACGCATTATTTGAATCCGCATTGGGCGCAAGTGGCGTGATCGCAACGGACACCGCCGGCGATGCGCGCGCGGAAATGATACGCCAGCAACGCGCCGCGCTGGACGTTGCGGATGCGATCGCAACGACTAAACAGACAACCGATACTGCGCTGGCATACGGCACGAATGCGTGCGACACTGCACTGCGCGCTTGTATGCGCCGCGAATGCAATAACGATTTTTCAAAGTGCGCGGGCGACGGCGATACGGCATGGGGTAATAAAATGAACACATGCCGCCGCGATACAAAATGCACTGCCCACGAATTCGCTGTATTTTCCAAAGAGATCAAAGCCGACCGCGACGCGAATTACACTCTGTCTGCATATCAGGAAGTTATTGACTGTGGCGTCGAATACAACGAATGTATCGCGACCAAATGTGTGAAAATTGTTGGCGATGTCATGACGTTGGATAATTGTCTGGGCAAAGCGGTCGCGGACCGCGCCATGGCCGACTGTATGCAAACCGCCAGCAAAGCGGTCGGTAAAAACTGTGCAACAATCGACAGTGGCATAACCGCGCGCACCGGCCAGGTATTCGGCACACTGCGCCAAGGCGCCGAAGTAAAAATCGCCGCAGACGAAAAACGCCTGTACGAATTGCGCGACCAAATGCGGACCCAGTGTAAAATGCTGGGGGCGATGTTTGACGAACGCAGTTTGGATTGCGTTTACACTGTGAACTTTTTCGCAGACGGGTCCGTGGATTCGTCCGGCAACAAGATTCCGTACGCGTCGAAAAAATTATACGCCGGCAGCACTTTTGACTGTAACCCGGAATACTTTGGGATTGATATAACGACACATCGTGAAAACGCGGCCCAGGCAACACGCGCGGCGACGGGCGCTTCGTCTGCGGTCTTGGGCGCGGGTCTGGGTGTCGCGGTTGGCGCAATTGCATCTGGTGCCATTGATCGCGCAATGGACACACAAAAAGCAAAAACTGCTCTCAGCCGTGCAGAGTGTGAAGCAACCGGCAGAAATTATAGTTCATTCTTGGGCACATGCAGTTGCGGCACTGGATATAAATGGGATAAAAACGCCGGGCAATGTGTTGAAAAATCTGACGACGATGATGACTCTGGCGATAACGGTGATAATTCCGATAACGGAACGGCCGGGAACGCCGCCGGCAACAACAATGCGACCGCGGCAAACACGGCTGTATCCGGACAAAGCAACGCGACCAAAAAGAAAAATATATTCCAAAAAGTCGGCGGCGCAGCCGGTTCGGCATGGAAAGGTATCACGGGATTATTTGGTGGCAAGAAAAAATAAAATGAAAAAAATAACAACGATCTTATTTTCTGTTTTTGCATTTATGATGCCGGCGTTTGCCGCCGAAGAAACGGCACCATCCAGACGCACACAAATAGAGCCATTGCAAAAACTGCAACCGATTGTCGCCCCCGCGACCAGTATAAATAAACCTACTATCGCTTTGCCTAAACCGCCAACCACATCAAGCGCCACTTTAAAAAATGATCAGACACCAACCAAATCATCGCAAGCCGGTTCTGACTCTACAACAACTGGCACTGACACTGACACTGGCACTGACACTGGCACTGACACTGACACTAATACTCCTGAAATGGATCAGGCCAAACAGGCAGAGATTGCCGAA
Source organism: Alphaproteobacteria bacterium (assembly GCA_031555055.1). Taxonomy (GTDB): domain Bacteria; phylum Pseudomonadota; class Alphaproteobacteria; order Rs-D84; family Rs-D84; genus JAFGMC01. Next base: position 73,461 of record JAVBUT010000006.1, read on the forward strand.
CTGCAAGCAAACGCTGATGCGATGAAGGCCAAGGAAAGATCAACCGCAAACAAGGTCTTGGGCGCGGCATCGATCGGCGCGACTTCGTATGGGCTAAGCCAGGCTATGCAGGGTTCCGCAGAAAAAGCAACCGATGAACGCACGGAATCTGAAATGCGATCATTTATATCCAGCATGTATTGCGATTATGGCACTGGAAAAACCGAACGCGCCGGCGCGATGAATATCGAACTGCCGGGCGGGAACGCGCTGTTTGATATGTACAACGAATACACCGAATTGGCCGACAGTTTAAAGTTTAACAAAGAACAGTTGGGCATGGCACCTGGAATTGAATCCGAAACGTTAATGGATAAAGCAACCGCCGGTCTGTATGACGATGAAGGCACCAAGACCGGTGGCGCCGGCGTCACCAGTGTTTATCGCGCACTGACCAATACGACCGGCACAGATGCAACCGAATGGGCCACGCAAAAAGATCAAGCGGACAGCACCCAAAAAACTGGGCTGATCGTTGCGGGTGCCGGCGTTGCGGGTGGGATTATCGGTAATTTGGCATTGAACACCGTGGGCGATAAAGGCAAAAATATTTTCGGCAACACTGTCGCCCAAGAACGCAGCGCAGAAATCAACGCAAAGTATAAATCGATTTACAAGGCACTGGATGATTTAAAGAAAAATGTCGAACCCCCAGTCATAGAACCAGAGTCTTTTGAAATCCCGGACACCGATATAGCTTTCAATGATAAACTCTGTCCGAACGGCCTGTTACCCCTGGACGGCAAAGACTGCGAATGCGGCCCGAATGAAGTTTATGAATCAGAGCCAAACAAATGCACGCCCTGTGGCGCTGGAAAAATTGTAAAGAACGGCCAGTGCGTTTGTGATGCCCAAGGTGGATATCTGACAAACACTGATACGAATACTTGTGTCAAGATGCCGGCAAAGATTGTTCCGCAATGTGATACCAATCTGCCCAACATAATTGTATTGTATGATGGCAGTTGCGATTGTGAAAACGGATATAAATATAACAAAACTCTAAAACAATGCGAATGTCTGGCACCAATGCGCGAGAGTAATGGTGTATGCCACAAAGTTGTGACTGATGTAATAACAGAAAAAGTAGTTGAAACTGTCGAGATCATAAATACAGTCGAAGTGCCTGTAAAGTTACCCACCAGTATTGATATATCCGGATCGAATTTGTTCGACAGTGGAAAGACAACGATTAAACCAAAGGGTCGTGACGCGATCATGACCTTTGTCGGCCAAGTCAAACAGGTTAAAGACTTTAATGGGTGCATTACAATTACTGGACATACCGACCTGACTGGCACGGAATATCAAAACAAGGTTTTGTCCGAACAGCGCGCCCAGGCCGTTGCGAACCTTATCAAATCCCAAGGGTTGGATGCACAGTTGGTATCTGCGCGCGGATATGGGTGGGATCATTGCACGCCAGACTTCCGAAATGATCACAAGGCTGCGAAATGTTCCAGCGGCGCCAAAGCTTGTTCAGCCTGTCGTCGTGTAAATTTGGACGTTTCTGAAACCACTTGCACCGCTGGAAGTATTTAGTCGTAATTATTTAAACTATCACAATGGCATATGTGCCTATGGGCGAATTTACATTCGCCCATACAAATCCGCACGTACGGGAACCAAGGGCGCGTTTCCACGCGCCCCTACGATACTGTCGCGTCTCACCCCGCTTGCGGGGGGAGTGGTCGCAAAGCGACCGAGGGGGGTGATACACGATTTGCATTTTATTTTTATACAGACAGACATCATTTGCAATTGCGCTCTGTCGCGTCTCAATTTATACGCAAGTACGGTGTCCACCGAAGTTTTAACGAAGGTAGATGCGTCCCCACATTTTGGGCGAATTTACATTCGCCCCTACAAATCCGCACGTACGGGAACCAAGGGCGCGTTTCCACGCGCCCCTCCTATTGACTAAAAAAACGCCCCGATGGGGCGTTTTTTTTACTTTGGGCATGCGCCGAACGATACAGCCACCGCATGATTTTCCAGACACGCACTGCCCGATACTTTGCAGGCGCCCGGGATCAAAATGGTCGCATTCGACTTGGCCGGTTTATAGTTTATCTGTGCGGCCGCGCATTGATTCAAATCCGTCAGTGTCGCGCATGCTGCTTTCCATGTCGTGCAATCAACGACGCTGGGGGTCGGCATTACCGTATCCGGCAGACGCAGATTCCACTTTACATAGAAATCTTTCAACGTGCTGATGCTGTGCGATTTGTTATAGCCTACTCTTTCCAACCCATCGCCAACGCGACAGTTAATGTTGTTCTTTTCGACGAACGATGTTATCGCCGTGGCCAATCCGCCAGCCGCCGCGCCGGTACCGGCGCCGATCAGCGTTGATTTCAGCATGTTGCTCTTTTCGCCGTCTTTCAAGATCGGAACCGCGTTTATAACGTTGCCCAATGTTGTGCGCTGTTTAACGAATTCTGGTCCTGGGATACATCCCCCACCCGGTCTGTCACACGGACCAAAATCAGCCAGCGGTGTCTTTTTCAGCGAATGGAATTCTTTGCACGTGCCTTTGTTCAGTTCTGTCTGGGTGGCATTTTGCACCTGGGCCATCAATGCATTCAGCTCGGTCGTTTCCGCAGGAGTTTTATTTTCTTTGGCGTTCAGTTCTTTGATCGCGGCTTCAATTTCTGCCTTTGTCATGCTGGTGCCACCGCTGACCACATATCTGGTTTCTTCTTCTGTGGTAACAGTTATCTTGTACGCAGACGCAGTGTCACAATTAGTATCCTTGTACGTCATAGCCAGATTGTATTTGTTGTACAGATCGACGATTTCGTTACATGTTTCGGCATCCATTGTGCCACTGGTTGGAACCTGATAATTTTCCAAATATTCATTTATGATAATCACGTTACCGCTGTTACGCAGTTGTTTTGACAATTCTTCACGATGGCCCTGATCGCCGCAATTGAAATCGCGTTTACCATGACCCGCCAGCGCGCCAATACCCGCGCCAACCGCTGTACCGCCGCCAACGCCGACGACTGCAACCGTGCTGGTATCATTCAACAGGCTGAATCCGAACATGTCCTTGTTACAGCTGAACGTGTCGCCTGCGGCTTTCCATACTTCGGCCGGCTTGTCATCGCCCAATGCGCCGAACAGCCAGCTGTTTTTAATATGAGTATCCTTGTTATACGCCGCAACACGGATCAAGCATTCGCCGGTTGTTGCGTCCCACCGCGCGTAATGTCCGCGCTGGCCATCAACGCCAGGATTATTGTTATTCACAGTCACACCCTGGGGGTTGGCCTTGCCAATACCGCCGGCTTGGCTGTTATATGCGCCAACGCGGTTATTGTATTCAGATGTTGTTACGCCACTGTTTGCAACCGCGTCAAACGACGCACCATACGTGTTTTTATCCAACAGCCAGCAAGTGTTTTCCGCTTGGTTCGGTGTCAAACCTGTCTTGCGCAGAATAAAGGAATAGTATTCCGGCTGGACCTTGCGGGAATTGAAATCCAACCAAACATCGGAAGACACACGATATACATACGCACAATTTTTGCGAACGGTCGATATGCACTTTTCAACCTGGAGTGTGCAAAGTCCCATTCCATTTTCAATCGCATAACGCAGATCATAGTTGAACATGTCGTTCAAGCCATTCGGCAATGCACCATTATTGACACATGCCAGAACTTCGTTCATACAGTTTTCAACCGTGTAATCGGAATTTTCGACACCACCATCAGGACATTTGCTGGGGGTTGGGCAATTTCCCTTGGCATCAGGACAGCTACCATCCGGGCAACGCGGAAGTCCGCCAGGACAAGGACAAACACCTTTTGAATCAGGACACTGGCCGTCCGGACAACGCTGGAATCCACCCGGGCATGGCGGTACAGGACCACTCTTGCTATCCGTTGGCAAATTCGGAGACAAATTCCCAGTCGTATTGATCGGCATTGTTGGCATTGTCGGCATACGCTGGACCATGCTGGCGCGTCCCGGCGCCATATTGGCCGCCGCGCGACCGGGCGCTTCTGCGGCATTTGCCGCCAAAATTGCGCCGATTCCCATCACGGACACACAGAATAACTTTAAAACCTTGTGCATATTTTCTCCCTTTCTATCTTGGTAATTATATCATTAAAACAGCGATAAAAAAAGGGAAAAGTGAAACTTGAGGTGTAGGTGAAAGTGAAGGTGTAGGTGGAGGTGGTTTGTACAACCGGATATTTTTTAGATAATTTTATAGCCTTATAATTATTCTATATTTATAAACAAGCCAATAAACACTTACATATCCACTTCCACCTCCACACCTTCACCCCCCCCACCTTTGCTTGACAAACAATATATTTTCGTCTATATTTAATATATATGAAGAAGCTGACAGAATTTATAAAAAACAATAAATACGCGGTGATTTGGACATTGTGCTATATCGCCGTGGTTTATCTGGTCTTGTCGTTGCTGTTCGGTTTCAATATATTTTCCGCGCGCCAGTGGTCGTTGCTATTTCATGCCCAGCTGCGCGGTTTCCCTGGATTTGTATTCGGATTATTGATGCTGTCGGCAGTACCGCTGTATATTGCGACTACCTGCATTATTGTCAGAACAAAAAAACCGCTGTTTGTTTTATACGAAAAAAAGAAACCCGCACCCAAAGAAGAAAAAAAGACGGAAACCGCGATCGAACAGGAAAAGCCACTGCCGACCGGCATTCCATCTGAACTGCGCGGGGCGTTTGCGCGCGCACGCCGTACGGTAAACGAACGCGTCGTATCGGACTTTGAAATGAAGGACATGACCGATGAAAAGCCCGCCGCACCAGTGGTCAGCGCTTCGCCGGAACCCGTTCCGGTCGGCCTGCCCTTGCCTGATAATTTTGATTTTTCCGCACCGGATACGATGTCCGAATCCGCGCCGGTGTTCCGTGAAATCAGTTTTGGCGAACCGACAACCGATTCGGTTAGTGCGGTTGAAACAATGCATTCCGAATCGGAATTGCATCGGCATTTAAAAGATCGTGGATGTGAAATTAAAACCGACGGTAACATTACGATCGCAAACGGCATGGCGATCGCATTGCACGACGATTCGGATTTCTGGATTGCGGACGACGACAATTGGTTCGCCGCCGGCAAGCAAAAATCATCACCAATCGCCGAAGCGATCGCGATTGCCCAGCACCATAATATTTCACCAGCGATTTATCTGGCCGAAAAAAACATCATGGACCTGGACGCGAAAACCGCCGAATGGGAAAAGAACGGTGTGCGCGTTGTAAAGAAATTAAGTGATATATAATCAGGAGTCAGTTGTAGGGGCGCATATTTGCGCCCTTTAACAAAAATCCCAGCGACGCCGGGATTTTTTAACCAATCATTACCAAATGTTTGTTTTATTCCACGGCCAAACCTTCCCCGGATGTTCCCGGCCTTCCCACAACACCGGCGGATTTGGATTTGATCTTTATGCCGATGTATGTGCTGTCGGCATTGTCATAAACTGCGCCGGCTGTTTGAAGATCACATACAGGCATACATTTTCCGTTGTAAATAACAACTTCGGTTCCGAATCTTTTACCACGTGTAAGTGCGTCTTCCTGGGCATTACCCGATCCGCATAAAACATTCCAGCATACGCCATCGGATACAGTCTGACTCATTCCGGTACATTTCACACATTTCGAATAATCAATTTTGCCATCAGGATTGCCTGTAAAATAACTGCCGTCCGGGCAAGTGCGTGTCCAGCATTTCCGCGCTTCATCCATTTTGGTAATCAAGTCTGGATTTCCACTGTTGTTTATCGCAGAAATATTATTGCACCAACCACCGTCAATTTCTTTCCAGCGATCGTTACAGAACAGCCAGCATCCTCCGCATTGCAATTCCTTGCCCGGTTTCGGCGAAAATATCCTGTTACCGCGACTTTTTTGAACCTGGACACCGCCACCATTGCACGCGCAACCATAAGTAGTTCCCCAATAGTCCGTACCGATATCGCCACCATTGCGCGTTGCGAACGCGCCGACGGGAATGAACGCACAGACCAAAATCAAAAATAATATTTTCTTCATATTTCTATACCTTTCTTATTTTGTCGCATCCAAGGCGCCATAGATTCTTTTGTCGTAACACATTCCGCCGCCGCTGATGTCATTGGCCGCTTTTTGTATTTCGGTTACTTTGTTAACCGCTTCCTTTAACAACTCTTCTTTTTTAACGTTATAGTTGTTCTTGGCAACGGACAAACCAGAATTCATAATCGTTTTCATATAGCTGTCCAAAATTTTCGGATAGCGTGCCCGGGTCATATCCACAGTATCCCTGGTCGCACTGCGGCGAATCTGGGACATATCGCGGCCATTCACACACTGGCTGACCTTGGCATCACTGGCCAGCATACCGATCACCAGATTGATCTTGCTTACGATGTTTCCGGCGTTTGCCTTGGACACGTTCAAATATTTCGATCCGGACGCGTTATAATCGGCACTGGACCAATTTTTCAATGCGGTTTCCGTGGACAGCCTGTCCGTCATGGATTTTTCCAACACGCTGAAATCCAGCATTCCGACGATATGCAGTTCATCCGCGCTGTCCATATTGATTGCCATGCCTTCGGTTCCGTAATTCGTATCGTTTTCAAACGCCGCTTCACAGCCGAATGTATCGCCGCATATTTCCGTCATTTTCGCATCGACAGCCGTCTGGCATGCAGACAACATCGAATTGTCAATCCCCAGCATGATACCCTGGATCATATCGTTGATGTCATCCATGGATTTTCTGACACCGTTCTGCTGGCACGACAGCAACGAATCGGTATCAACCATTCTGTTGATCGCATCCAAATCCAGCCCCACACAGCCCGTATAGTCTTCGCCACAGGCCTTGTCACTTTGCAGTAATTTTTTTACACTGTCCGTACAAGCATCTACTCTCATAGAAGCAAGTTTAGCGACGACGAAATCCCATATATTGGATGTTTTTGCAGTTTCTGCCGAGCTTGTGTTGATTCCGCATGCGTTCAGTGGCACCTTGCAGACATTCAGCATAGTTTCCGGCCGTGTCAGACACAGATCGTATGATCCTTCTGGGTCTTTTGGGTCCATAGTATCTTTACAACCTTGTTGGAAACATTCGGATATTCTGCCGATACAGTTCATACGCAGATCGTTTTCCGCGGCCAGTTCTGCGCTTTTCAACTGTGGTGCGACTTCTCGCAGGAATGTATCCCAGACCTTGTCTTTGACAGCGACGCAAGAATTGGTGACGTGTTCGCACATTGTTTTTTTAGAGAATACTGCGTCATAAGTACTGGCCGAGATTTCGATGGTGGTGACGGCGCCTTTGATCGCGTACGGGCGCGTACCACGCGATGTGCTGCGGATTGTGCTGGTATTATCCAGCGCGGTCATCGTCGCACAGCCGGTAAAGTCATCCTTGCACCCTGCAGTTGTCGCCATACAAGTTTTGAATGCTGTCGTGCATTGCCCCAGGTCGTATTTGTTGGCGGCACGATATTGGTCCAATGCGGCTTCACGCAGTGCTTTTTCCGCCGCGGCCAACTTTGTCGCGCTGGCGCGCTGCTGGGTCTTTAAATTATTTTCATATGCGGTACAGTCCGACTTGATCTGCGTCGAATACATCATCTGCAGCATGGTCATATCTGCGCGGCATTCCGGCACTTGGGCGCGGCATATCTCAGACACTGCGCGATACAGGCTGTCACCGGTTTTGCCTTCCAGCGGGTCTGCTTCCATTGTGCTGAAAATATCCTCGTTTTCCCAATCGACCTGTTCCCACAGCGTCAAATCCAACGAACGTCTGGTTGCCGCAGGCTTTTTTTCCACAGTCTCCAGGCTTTGTGCAGCAGCATTCGCGGCGGCAATGACGGCATTCGCGTCCTGGCCCATTTCGATTTTTTCGACGCCTTCGGTCGCGATTTTATAGCTTTGCGCATCCAATTTTTCTATTTCAGACAGAACCGTATTCAATTCCGCGTTACGATCACTGCACATACAGCGTCCACCGGACGTGTTGTCAATCATACAGAAAGAATCCATACAACCCATATATTTTGCACGGCATGCTTCGGATACAACGGTATTTGTCGCAGCCGTCTGAATTTTGGACCCGGTGCCAATCACACTCTGCATTGCGCCGGCACGCGCAGCGACGGTCGGGGTTGCGGCGGACCTGGCGGCGACAGTCGGCGCAGCAGACCTAGCCGGAGAAACAGTCGCAGACCGCGCAGTTGTTGCCGGCGCGGCGGTCGACACGCGTGCGGCGCGTGCGGAGTTTGCCGTCGGCGCATTTGTCGTTGTCGCAGGCACCGTCGAATTACCGCGAGCATTAGGCGCCGCGCGGGTTTGCACAGGTTCGGCAGCATTCGCGCCAAAAATCAGGCTGGCAAAAACGGCAGAAAATAAGAATATTCTCTTCATAACAAAATTCTCCATTCGTTTGATTTTATCATAAAACTAAAATCAAGGAAAGGACTTTGATGATTGAACATGTGAAATAATAAGAAATTTTATAATTGGAAACAAAATTCTAGGGGCACGTTCACGGGCCCTACGAAAATTGAAAATTTTTATGGGTTGGTTTGGCGCCCAAAATTACAAATAAAAAGAGCCCAAAACTGGGCCCTTAAGAAAATAAATAGAACGAAGTAGTCGGAGTGATTTGGGGCGGCGTAGTGTATTTGACATACATGAGCCGCACCAAATCGCGCAGAATGCGCCGTTATATTTATTTTATTTTCCGGTGGCACGACGTTGTACGGCAACTTCTTTCACTGCCTTGGTCGCTTTGGCGCCTGTGTCTTTTGCGATTTTCGCAACAGGCGCTTTTACAGATTTTTCACCGGCGGCCTTTGGCGCTTTTTCTTTTTTTTCTGCGACGGCTTTTGGCGCGGACGCTTTCTTGGCGTTTTCATCGCGATCAACCAATTCAATGATTGCCATCGGCGCGGCGTCGCCATAGCGGAAGCCTGCTTTTAATACGCGGGTGTATCCGCCTGGACGTTTCGCATAGCGCGGGCCCAAAACCGTAAACAGTTTTTTTACTGTGGCGGCGCTGCTGTTATCCAGTTGGGACGCGATCAAGCGGCGGTTTGCAACAGTGTCAACTTTTGACTTTGTGATTATTTTTTCAACAACACCGCGCAGATCTTTTGCCTTTGGCAATGTTGTTTTGATTTGTTCACGTTCAACCAAGTTCTTTACCAGACCGACAAACAGCGCCTTGCGTGCGTTTGCGTCGCGATTGAACTTGCGTCCTGCTTTCATATGTCTCATTATCTGCTCCTTTTGTGTTGCTGCCCGGCGGGTTTGTCATAGGGGCGGCTGGACAGCCGCCCAATGCGGGCGCGTTACTACGCGCCCCTACTACATATTCCCATCCGGGATTAAGACATTCCACAACCTGACACCATTGTCAGAAATGTGGGATTTTCCAAAGCTCTAATATCCTAGCGCTTGGGAAGAAATTAAATTATGCGAGATGAATGGCGTCAGTGGCGATGGCGAAGTGTACAAGACGTACATAAGCCAGAGCCACCGGCGCCAGGCATCCACAGAATTTAATTTATTTATACGGGTCTTCGTATTTCTTTGCCAACTCTGCAATGTTTTCTGGCGGCCAACCCGGGACTTCCATCCCCAGTGATAGCCCCATTGCTTCCAGCTGTGCCTTAATCTCGTTCAAAGACTTGCGGCCGAAATTCGGTGTTTTCAACATGTCGGATTCGGTCTTTTGAACCAGTTCGCCCAGCCAGTTGATCTTATCGTTTTTCAAGCAGTTGTTCGCGCGAACCGACAGTTCCAGTTCATCAACATGCTTTAACAATTTCGGATCGAACGGCAATGCGTCTTTGGTTTTTTCTTCTTCGGTCGCGACGGATATCTGCGCCGGGTCTTCAAAGTTGATGAATACAACCAGCTGATCGGTCAAGATACGCGCGGCGTATGCGATCGCGTCTTCGGGTGTAACCGAACCGTTTGTTTTAACAACCAGTTCCAGTTTGTCAAAGTCAGTCGACTGACCCACGCGGGTTTCGGAAACGGCAGATGATACATTCAGGATCGGCGAAAAGATGGAATCAACCGGAATAACCCCCAGCGGCAGTCCTTCGGAATGCGCGCTGGCCGGAACGTATCCGCGGCCTGTACCCAGTGTGATTTCCATATCCAAAGATGCGCCCTTGTCCAGGTTGCAAATTTCAGCGTCTTTATTCATTACGGTGACGCCGCCGGATGTTTCAATCATGCCGGCTGTGACGACTGCCGGACCTTTGACTTTTAAATATGCTTTGTGCTGACCTTCGTTAATGGCTTTGAAATATACGCCCTTCAGGTTCAGGATAATGTCTGTGACATCTTCACGCACGCCAGAGATGCTGCTGAATTCGTGCTGAACACCATCAATTTTGATATACAGCGGCGCACAACCCTGTAATGACGACAACAGAACGCGACGCAATGCGGTCCCCAGTGTCATACCGAACCCTTTTTCCAGCGGGTCTGCGATCAGTGTTGCGATGTTGGGATTGTGTTCGTCGACCTTGATTGTCAGCTTTTTTGGCTTAATCAGGGTCATCCAGTTTTTCTCGATCATGGGATCTCCGTTATGCTTAGTTTATTATTTTCGCACTTATTGGCCCGGGCAGTGTACAGCAATCATTATGTAAAGTCAAATATTTTATACAGTTTTCATTGCTGTTTTTTACTTTTGGTATCTTTTGAATAAAATCTCTTCCATTTCGCTTAGCGTGCTCAGTCTTTGTATCTTGGCCTTGGAATACATTCCGGCATTTATCACAGTGTTTTGACCGCAAAAAATGTTCCCGCAAAAGCTTTGACACGCATGGATTTTGTTCGCCCCAAATGCGAAAATATCCGCTGGGTTCTCCAGGGATCGCACATCCAACTCACGAATATTCGGTGTTATAACAGCCACAGCGTACGTCAAAACAAACATATTAAGACAACCGTGGCTGGTTACATAAATGTACCCGCACTTTTCCAATCTTGGAAAATTGATATTGCCTTCATAGCTTAAAACGATCGTCCGGGCCAGCGCAATATTGTCGCCAAGCCCAGTAATTCCGCCTGTTATTCCGATCTGTTCGGGCCGAACATTCACGTCACTGAACGTGCGCAGGTTTTTAACCTGGCGCATTCCGGGATGGTCGCCGATAATTTCGTCCATATTGTACATATTAATCCTGTAGTATACGCACAACCATATATTGACACATAATATGTAATTGTCAAATTTATTAATAATTATATTGACAACTATTATATTTGTATTAATATATAAGAAAACCAAGAGGAAAAATTATGAATAAAATCATTTTGACAGGAATTGTCGCAACTTTGATCGGCGCGTCCGCATATGCATCTGATGGCGGCATGGTCACAGAAACATACACATCGTCGGAATATGTTCGCGCGAACAGCGACACCATATATTATGCAGAACAGGTAAAACCTGCCCCGGCCCGCGCTTATACAACCAAGCACAAATGTGCCCGCCCTGCCACTATGGCAGCCCCTGTTGCGGTTAAAACCCATACCGAAGTTATCAATCATTATACTGTTTACCAGCCGGTAACCAAGTATGTCCCAGTCGGCACGGTTTCCACCCGCGAAGTTGTCGAAACCCCGCGTTCTTGCAACCGTTGTGGATATTAATCAAATAAACACTCGTAGGGGCGCGTGGAAACGCGCCCTTTTATTGTAAACCGAAATGGTAGGGGCGAATCCATATTCGCCCTTTTTTCATGAACCATGAATCGAAAATCGTAGGGGCGAATGTAA
>JAVBUT010000001.1:0-204883 GCA_031555055.1 Alphaproteobacteria bacterium
GGTATATTCGATCTTCGCTAGGCGGGGGCGGTGGCACCGGCCCAAACTGCGCCCGGGGCGGTTATCCCCGCGCCCCTACTGATCAAACCTGTTGGCGAATTGGTTGGTGCATTTAAAACTGTTGCTATGAATAAAATTCGAATATTAATTGGTAATGATGTGAATATCTGGCAGCGGAATTATTACGAACATATCATTCGTGATACGGCAAATTATGAAAATATTCGTGGGTATATATTTACGAATCCGCAAACTTGGGATGCGGATGTATTATACCAAAAACAAATTGAAGAGTTTAACGAACGGTTTGAATGAAAAATAAAAGGGGCGAATTTACATTCGCCCCTGGTTATTAATTTAAAACGGTATATCGTCGCCGATTTCGGATACGGATATTTCTTCGCGTGGCTGTTGTGGTGCCGGTGCGGAATGATAGTCACCACCCGCGCCGCCATCACCCATGGATTTTGCCCCGCCCAGAATAATCATCTGGCCTGCGAACGGATTCAGAACCACTTCGGTCGTATAAACTTCTTGGCCTTGGCTGTTCTGGTATTTGCGTGTGCGCAAGGCGCCTTTGATATACAGTTTTGTTCCCTTTTGCACAAAGCGTTCAACGACATCGACCAAATTCGGATTGAATACAGAGATGCGGTGCCATTCGGTCTGTTCTTTTTGTTCGCCGGTTGCCTTGTCCTTCCAGCGGTCGGATGTCGCCAACGAAAAGCTGGCTACTTTTTGCCCGCTTTGCATTGTGCGTATCTGGGGGTCTTGGCCCAAATTTCCGATTAATGATACTTCGTTTAAGCTTCCTGCCATGCCTTATTCCTTTGTTTTCGTATAGCGGTATTTGAGCAGATAAATCCACGAATTGCAAGGGGAAAGTAGGGGAAAGTAGGAAGTAGGAAGTTTGAAGTTTGAAGTAGGATGACTTCAAACTTCAAACCTCAAACCTCAAACCTCAAACTTCAAACTTCCTACTTCCTACTTCAACCCTACTACTTTTTAACAGCCCAGAACAGCGCGACCAGCCATCCGATACCGGTCCAGCCGAACAGCCAGCTGGCCGTGCGTATCATCAGGTTTGCGTATTTATCCTTGCCGTTTTGGCGCGCCAGCCATGCGGGCGCCAGCATAATGCCGATCACAATCGCACCGCAAACGGCGTATTTTAAAATCAATAAGATGTTAGGCGCGGTAATCATTTAGTCATTAGTCATTAGTCGCTAGTCATTAGTCGTTAGTGTTTTCTACTATTGACTAATGACTATGGGTTATTGACTATTTAAATACCATATTTTGCCGATGCGCCCAGTTCTTCTTCGATGCGCAGCAGCTGGTTATACTTTGCGATACGGTCGGTGCGTGACATTGATCCTGTCTTGATCTGGCCCGCGTTTGTCGCAACCGCCAGGTCCGCAATTGTCGTATCTTCGGTTTCGCCAGAACGGTGAGAAATTATAACGCCGTATTTCGCGTCCTGGGCCATTTTGATGGCGGCCATGGTTTCAGTCAGTGATCCGATCTGGTTTACCTTGATCAGGATAGCATTCGCAACGCCGTTGTCAATGCCGCGTTTCAAGCGCACCGGATTTGTCACGAACAAATCGTCACCAACCAATTGGCATTTTGAGCCGATCGTTTCAGTTAATAATTTCCATCCGTCCCAGTCTTCTTCCGCCATGCCGTCTTCGATCGAAATGATCGGATATTCGGTGACCAGTTTCGCATAGAATTCCACCATTTGTTCGGATGATAATTTTTGTCCTTCGAATTCATAGACGCCGTCTTTATAGAATTCGGATGACGCAACGTCCAAGCCGATTGAAATCTGTTCGCCGGCATGATACCCAGCCGCCGCAATCGCCGCCATGATTGTGTCCAGCGCTTCGCGGCTGGATTGAAAATTCGGTGCGAATCCGCCTTCGTCGCCGACGTTTGTGGAATTGCCGCCTTTCTTTAAAATGGATTTCAGATTGTGGAATACTTCGGCGCCCATGCGAACCGCTTCGTTAAATGTTTTTGCGCCGTTCGGTATGATCATGAATTCCTGGGCATCCAGGCCGTTGTCCGCATGCGCGCCACCGTTGATGATGTTCATCATCGGGCGGGGCAGTATGTCCGGATTCGTATTCTCATAAACAGACGCGATATATTTATACAGCGGGATTTGTTTCGCATTCGCCGCCGCATGCGCGCACGCCATGGAAACGGCCAGGATTGCGTTTGCACCTAGTTTGCCTTTATTATCGGTTCCGTCCAGCGCCAGCATTTTATTATCAATTTCGGACTGTGCGGACGCGTCCATGCCGATCAACGCAGGTCTAATAATTTCGTTTACATTTTTGACCGCGGTTAAAACACCGCGACCCATAAACGCCGATCCGCCGTCGCGCAATTCCAGTGCTTCGAAAGAACCGGTTGATGCGCCGGATGGTACCGCCGCGCGGCCAAATGCGCCACCGTTCAAAGTTACATCACATTCGATTGTCGGGTTGCCACGGCTGTCGATTATTTGTCGGGCGTGTATATTTTTAATCTGAAACATATATTTTTCTCCTTTCCTGTATTCGGTTCTGTAGGGGCGGTTCGTGAACCGCCCAAGGCGCATCGCGATGCGCCCCTACAAATTAATGCAGATTATCTCATACACTTTTTAAAAATTCAATTCAATAGATAAATTAATGGTCGGATTATATTGTTTCGCTTGGTTCGAAAGTCGATTTGTGATAAAATACAGTCACAAGTATGATGAAAAAGATCGTTTCTTTATTGGCTTGCCTGGTCCCAGCGACGGCGATGGGTGTCTCTTATGACCCCGGTACCGGCAACGCTGTTGGCGCGGACGGCTTGCTGGTCGGGCTGGATACAACCGCGGATTCTGTAATTGTAGAGTCTGGAAACGGCATTGTCGTGCAGTCCGGCGGAATAACCGTTTCTGACAATATGTATGTCGGTGTCGATAACCAGGGTGCCACCACAGGCCAGATGTATATTGAAACCGGTACGGATATCCCATTTACAATTTTGTCCGGCGGCGATATTGACATTACGAATACATTGAATGTTGCGGCGGGCCGCGATATCAGCTTTGGTCCAAACGGCAGTGCGGTAATCGATGTAAATATCGGATCGATATCCAGTCTGGGTAAACTAACAATTTCAGATGTTTCCGGCGTTACCGTTGGGGCAACAACAGTGGCTGATGATTTTACAGTATCCGCTGCCCAGGGTGCCAGTTTCGGTGCAACCACGGTGAACGGTGGCAATACAACGATTACGACAGCGTTGGATATAGATATCGCCCAGCTGGTTAACAATGGCGGCGGTACGGTTACACTGGACACGGGCACGGTAAACAGCGGCACGATTCAAAATAATTCCGGAACAATTGATATAACTGCTGATTATTTATCAACCAGCGCTGGCGATATCGAAAATTCCGGTACGCTGATGCAAATTGCGGTGGATACAGACATACTGGTCGACGGTACAATGAAGAACGATTCGACGGCCGGCACGATGACAATCAATGCAGGATCGCTGATGGTTAATGGCGGTGATGCAATAAATCCTTCTTTTGTAAATGCGGGTAATTTGAATTTGACTGTGACTGGCCTGACCCATCTGGAATATGGATTTGATCTGTCGGCGATGGCAATTACGAATACGTTCAGTCTGGATACGGGAACCTTGACGTTCGGTGCGGGAATGGACCCGGATGCTTGGTTGCAATTGCTGGCGAACAGGTTGAATTCGTTTGAACTGATTGTTCGAAATGGCGCGATTGTGGCGCCGGTTGATCTGATTAATGGTGACGGTAACGCAAATGCGAATATGGATTTAACCGCGACATCGGTTACAGTTGACGATGTTACGAACAATGCCAAGATATTGAATGTGAATGCCACGGATACTGCTGGCGGAATTTATGTCGGTGGTGATCTTAACGCGATTGCGGGTTCGACGACCAATCTGATCTCTGCGGGGGAACTGGATGTAACCGGCGCCACCGTAAATGCGGGCACAATGGTTTTAAACGGCGACACGGTTGATTTGGGTTCGGTTGCGAATTCCGGCGATATGCAGATACTGGCGACGACCGGCGTGACTGGTGGCGTGCATGTTGATTCTAATGTTGTTAATAATGGAACGCTGTTTGTCCAAGGACGCGAAATTGATATTGCCGGCGCGGTGATAAACAACAGTGGCACAATGACTTTGCGTGGGTCCGACGCGTCCAGTTCTGCCGCCCAAATCGGCAGTCTGGATGTCGTGGGTGGCGTGGTGAATATTGATGCTCTGGTCGGATTGAATGTTGATGGCGCTGTCACTGTTGACGGCGGTGCGCTGAACTTTTCTGCCAGTACGCGCAATGTCACCGCTGCGAACTCGATCAATATTGATGGGAATTTAACGGCCAGCGCGACCGATGCGACAAATGCGGGCGATGTTAATGTCGCGGCGATCGGCACGCCGAACTTTACGATGACTTCGACGGCCGGCGCAATCGATATCGGCGGCGATGTTTCCGCAATTGAAAACGACCAGGCCAGGGCAATCATATTAAATGCGGCAGTAACCGAGATTGCCGGAAATGTAACGGCTGGGGGCATGGGAATCTTGCGCTTTGTTGGCGACTTTTTGGGTGTGACGGGCGACATGCTGTCCGATGCGGGTGGTACGATTGACTTGGGTTCTGGTGATACACAGGTTGGAACGCTGGCCGGTGCCGGGACATTTGTCGCGCGTGGAAATATCATAGAAGCGACCGCCGCCGCCGATGACGCAATCAATATTCAAAACGGAATCTGGTACGACGGGACCGAACCGGCGTCCGGCTTTATAATCAAGGATACAACCGATCTGACGCTGTGGGCATCCGGCGCGGACGCGGATATTCGTGTTGCAGGCGGTATCACAATCGGCGTTGGAAACAAATTGACATTAAGTTCTGCGGACGAACTGAACGTATCCGGTCTGGTTACGAACGATGGCGAACTGTACGCGGATGCGATCAACGCGCTGGTATTTACGCATATGATCACGAACAGCGGGACCATGGATATTTCTAATTTTGATATGATCGGCATAACAACCGCGGATATCGTAAACACAGGCACAATGAATATCGACAGCGGTGGTGCGATTGTCGCCGGTGATATTACAAACAGCGGCAATATGACGATCGGCGGTACACCGTTTGACGTTGGCACAATCACATCGACCGCGGGAACTTTGGATATTGATGCGACCACGTTGAATGCGACGGCAATCGCGATAACTGGTGGTGTTACGACTTTGGATTCTGGATTTGTCACCGCGACGAACGATATTAATGTGTCCGGCGACATGGTCCAAGGCGGTAATTCCGGAATGCTGAACCTGACGCGTGCCCACACATCGGTAGAGGCAACAAACCTGATAATCGGTGGCGACTTTAATGCGTTTGGCGAATCGGGCGGATATGATGTCCAGAATTCCATAAACATCACCGGTACCTTGAATGTCGCAGGACCGGCGACCGTCTTGATGGTGGCGCCGAACGTGTCTTTTGGCGGACTGGACAACGGCGGGATGCTGGGGCTGGAAGGGGACGATATCGATCTGGGCGACGCGACGAATTCCGGCACAATGATGATTTTTTATGACACGCTGGCGGCGAATAATTTTGTAACCACGGCCGGCGGAGTATACCTGAGCGGTAACAGCATTGATGTAACAAACAGCATAAATCTGGCCGGGCAATTGTTACAAAATTCTTTTGATACGCCAACTGCCGGCGATGTAAACCTGATATCTAATGATTTCGTTATGAATGCGGCCAGCGTGACGGCAAACGGGATCAGTCAGACATCGGGCGCACTGCGCATAAACACAAACGATCTGAATATTGTTGGCAATATTGGCGCCGGCGATCTGATGGTTTCCAATCTGGGGGCGAACTGGCTGGATGTCAGCGTCGGTGGTGATATTGCCGGCGGGATTTATTTCTATGGTCTGGAAAAAATGACGGTCGGTGGTGATTATACGTTTAATGATTCCAGCAGAGTTCTGGCGTCGGTCTTGGATCGCGCGTCATCCGGATATTGGGCGACAGTCAACGGTAACGGGCAATTTTCCGGCGCAACCGAAGCACTGATATCCATAAACGGAAAGCTGATAAACGATCTGTCCAGTGGCAACCCAAGCACGTATCCTGCATGGGATAAAAGCACGGTCGGACCGCTGTTGGATTCACAATTTGGTGTTAATATTTTTGACATAATCGACCCTGGGACTGCGATATGGTTGCTGCATGCGGACGGTGGTATTGCCGACGTATCTATCCAGTCGAGTAACGCGGTTGTCAGATTCTGCAACGCGTCGGGCACGATTTGCTATAATTATTTTGATACGATTAACGATACGGGCAGTGCAGACCCGGACGATCTGCCGGCGTATTTGGCGATGCGCGATACGGATGGTGACGGCGTTGCCGACAGTTTGTATCTGGTTTTTGATCCGGCGTTCGGCGGGCCGCTGATGTTGCCAAAGATTCAGCCGATCGTCGCGGCCGAACCGTCGCACACAGGCGGCGAATATGATACCGCAGGTGCATTGGACGAAATGATTGCCGCACAATTGGCGGCCACGGGATTCCCAAGCAACGCGCCGCTTGTAACACTTCAGGGTATATTCGACAACACGATATTCAGCGATTTCGGCGATGAATTGTACGCCCGCATGGTCCAGTTTGATCTGGGTCGCGATGGTGCGCCATTGTCACGTTTCAGCCGATTGTTCCAGCCGCATGAAATCGACCAGATTGTAAATACTGTGTCCCAGAACGAACACACAACTTTCCGTGATTTCGAAGACCGCATGCTGGACGAATTTATCTGGAACCGCAATCGCAGTCTGAAAAAGTTATGGGTTGACGCGGACTTTGGAATGTTCCAGACGAAAACCGACGACGGGCTGCGCGCGGATGGCGACCGTTTCAGCGTGATCGGTGGATTTGATTGGCAGTCAAGCCCGACATTGATTTTGGGTCTGTCTGCACACGCATCTTATTCCGACAGCACGGCGACAGATACGGTTGATATCGGTTATACCGGTACGCCGATATGGGCGCGCGCGGGTACGGATGTGACCGATCTGAATATCGGTGTCGGCGGTTACATGATGAAAACGCTGAACCAGAAAATGCGTCTGTATGGCAACGCGTTCTTGGACATACATCAATTGGAAGTATCACGCGACCAGGAATTTATTGACGGCCAAATCCAGGGCAGTGGATCGTCATTCAGCATCGCGTCCGAATGGGGCCTGTTGCACGATTGGCTGAACCAATACATTGTTGGCAACCTGTATGCGCGCGTCGGATATAATTCTGGGTTCTCGATCACTGAAAATGTTGGAAATACGGAATATGCGCGTATGGAACAGGAAGGTTACATCATGCTGACGCCGGGATATTCGCTGACGGCGCAAAAGCGCGTTTATCCGTCCGCATGGTTTCAGTTCCGTCCGAATATCACGATTGGCGCAGAATACGACGTTCTGGGGGTTCCGGATGTTGCCCAGTTTAAATTCGGCCCGGCCCAGAACATGACCGATTATAACGTTTCGATTGATCCGCTGTGGATGTATGCGGGCGCAGGGATAGAGTTTTTGACCGCATCCGGATTCCAATTCGGCATTGATTACCGGTATCAATATAACGCCGACGTGCAAATGCATAAGTTCAAGCTGTCCGGAATTTACCGGTTCTAGAAAAAAACGCCCCAACTGGGGCGTTTTTTATTTCATTTACCTTGTGTTTAGCTCTTTGACACGAGACTCCGAAAGCCGGCGCACCGCCCCCCACAAATCGTCGCCTGCGTACAGGTTGTCCGCCGCGCCGTACGGGCAGAGCCGCGCGCAGTCGAACGCATCGCCCCAATAGGAACACGAAAGCCATTTCGTCTCATCCGCAATCAATCTCGCAAGTTTACCGGTATTTTTATTACGCAGCCACAGCATTGTACAACCGTATTTAGACGATGTACCAAATGTTGGAGCCTCTACAATCTTTCCATATGTATCGGGCTGAACTTTTGCAGTATATGGGGCGCTAAGCTGAACACAGAATTCCCAATCAGTATCTTTAAACGCGCTGTTTTCTGTGCATAAGTTCATGCGCTCCGTAAAGTTTTTTAATAACCAATCTTGATATACAATATTGCCACCTGATTCTAAATCATTTTTCCCATCCCAACGGGTTTCCAATGGAAAGTTATTCGCGCTGTTACTGAATAAAACCTGGCTATTAACAACCGCAACACCAACAACAGCTGGATTGCAATTGATCAAAGCGGATATGTTAGATGCAGGGGCGGACGGAGTGATGTTATTATTTTTCGTGACATTAATACCGTGTCTTGATGCAATCTGATCGCGCCGATCCGTTAATTTTGTGATTTTAGTGTTCAATTTATTTAAAACGACATTCAAACGATTTACTTTGGATGCCGCGATTTCGGTTTGTCTTTGTCGACGTGAATAGGTTCTGGCGGTTGGTGTTGCGCTTTCTTCGCCCTGTAAAATTTGTGCGAAATAAAGATCTTTGAATTTATCTTTCCAGTTTTGACCAACTTTATCACAGGTGTATAATTCTTGCCATGTTGACATGATGTCCCTTTTTCATTATTTATAGAGCATGTTAATACACTGGTATAATTTGTCAAGTATTGGTTTATTAGCCCATGCCCCGGCGTATTCGCGCCATACCTTTCCCGTGGAACAGGGGAACCGATAATCACAGTTTTTATTGTAATTGTCACATCACGAAATCTTCGCCCAGATAGACTTTCTTTACCATCTGGTCTTTGACGATTTCCGGTGTCGTGCCGTGCTTTAAGATTTTGCCGTCATGCAAGACATAGCTGCGGTCGGTAATGCCCAAAGTTTCGCGCACATTGTGGTCGGTGATAATAACCCCCAGTCCGCGGTTTTTCAATTGCGACACCAATGAACGTATATCGTTCACCGCGATCGGATCAATGCCTGCGAACGGTTCGTCCAGCAATATGAATTTCGGATCGTCGGCCAGTGCGCGCGCGATTTCAACGCGGCGGCGTTCACCGCCCGACAGCGCGGTTGCCGGACTGCGGCGCAACGACGCGATCGAGAATTCTTCCAATAATGTGTCCAGTTTCAGTTCGCGTTTCTTGCGATCAGGTTCAACGACTTCCAGAATAGCCATGATATTCTGTTCAACGGTCAGGCCGCGGAACACGCTGTTTTCCTGGGGCAGATAACCAATCCCCAGTCGCGCGCGCTGGTAAAAAGGCAGTTTTGTGATATCCTGGGAATTCAAGAATATCGTGCCACCGGTCGCCGCCAGCTGGCCCGTGATGCAATAGAACGCGGTTGTTTTGCCAGCGCCGTTCGGCCCCAACAGTCCGACGGATTCGCCTTGCTTTACCTCCATCGAAATGTCGCTGATGACCATGCGTTTGCCGTACGATTTCGACAGGTGTTGAATTTTTAATACTGACTTTTTCATTCGTGACTCGTAATTCGTGATTCGTGACTCGTAAAACGACATTTGCTAAACAGATTTTGATAGCCCATTTAGCATCATTTTAATACGATCAATTGTTTTGATTGTATCATTGGCTTTTTCTGTGGGCAAGAAATTTAATTCTCTTGATAACAATACTTGAGTTTTTAATTCAGCCGCAGATCCGCGGGAATTTTCGATAAAGTGGTTTTGTTCGCCGATTGTATTTCTGGCACCGCCTTCGGATAGATTAGATACGATTGATACCGCGGCACGACGCATCTGTGAAATTAGACCAAATTTTTCATTTTCTGGAAATGATCCTGTAATTTTATATATGTCTAAAACAAGCTGGAATGATAATTTATATACATCTAAATCTTCAATTACTTTCATATTAAAACCTGTTTTTTCTTCGAATCACGATTCACGAATTACAGTTCGCGTCACAGCTGTATCACCAATTCTTCGGTTCGGATTTTGTCGCCGTTGCTGGAATCGACGTGCACGTCGCCTTTGAGGGTTATGCTGCGGTTGGTGCGGTCATATCGGCCGGATTTCGATGCGATCGTATCCTTGATCTTTTCGCCGCCGGACGCGCGTATTATCGTGCCGGAAACCCGTTCGACATATATCATGTTTGGATTGTTATATTCTTGGCGCGCAATCGCGGCGCGCAGTGTGAATGGTTCACCATTTTTATCAGTGCCGGCAAAAGTGGCGTTTGACATCTTGAATTGGTTGCTGGCGATTTCTTTCATATTTATCGCGGATATCGGTGTCCACAGCAACTGTTTGGTAAACAGCGATCCCGCCACCAGCGCGGCGACCATGACCAAGCCCCATCCTGTAAAAAAGAACTGCCACAGACGCTTCCATCGTCTGTGCTTGTCGAAAATTATAAAGTTGCGATTGTCGCGGATCATTGCGAATGATTTTAGAATATTTTGCGCCGAAAAGCAATTTTTATATTTTATCACGTCCTTTTTTGTGATATAATGTGTGGCGAGAGAAATGAAAAAGCTAATCGGATTTTTTATCGCCGTCTTGTGCGTTGCGCCAATTGCGTCCGCGAATGCCGCAGTCACAATCAAAAAAGCATCCCCCGTCGCCAGCAGTGAATCCGCCGGGTCCAGCGGTGGCGCGGCCAGCCTGGTTCCAACCGTTGTCGGACTGGTGTCGGGCATAATCGAAATGAATGCAAAGCAAAACGCGCTGACTGCGGAATGCATCCCCAGTACAACGGAAATGAATTTTGTTGATAACACGATGAAGGAATGGGCGAAATCCGGCGCGATGACTGCGGATTCTTTCAAGGGCACTTTGGGGCGCGAAAAATGTCAGAACGGTCCGGACTGTTATCGCATGGATGTTCAGGCTGTGGGTTCTTCGGGGATGGGCATACATTATAATTATTTTTCCGGCGCAGGTAACACGAACATGGTCTGGGACGGATTTCCAAAGACCGGTATCGGAACATATTGTAAAAACGGAATGGTAACCGGATGTTCGGGCAATGATATTGCAACAATGTCCGACACGTATGATCTGTTCAACCAGATCGGATTCGGGCCGGCGGATTATCTGCCGTCTGAAGCGACAATGGCCGCACGTTTGCTGAACAAGGTTGAAACATGCACCACCGCAAAACTTAGTGCGAAAAAGCGCGCGATGTGGGGTGAATTCTTGGTCAATACCGCGTCCGGCATCGGGCAGAAAACAAATACGGGCAGCATAATGGACCAGGTTGGCGCAATATCTGCGTCCGGCGGGGCAGGGGCTTTGGGCTCGCTGGGGTCTATTGCGACACAGTTTATGATGAAATAGTAGAGGTGAAGGTGTAAGTGTAAGGTGGAGTCGTAGTTTATAATTTGTTACTTAACTTTGAATATTTTAAATTGCGTTCATCTCCACCTGTACCTTCACTTTTCGCTTTACTCGCATAATCGAAATTCGTTATAATTGTTATAAGAAAGGACCAAGGGGATTTTTATGAAACAAATATCTTATGTTTTTGCAGCAATATCATGCGCGATGTTGGCTGCATGCACCGGCACGGACAATAACGAACACTATGCGCCGATCGCGACGCCGACTGTGGACTATGTCGAATCTTTGGATGTTTATTCCGCCCCGCACCAGGATTCTTTCTTGAATCAATTGGCGATGAATTATCGTTCGTACGCGATATATAATGCACGCACGTCCGGATATTCCGAAATGGGCGAACTGTTCGCGCAAAAAGCCGTCGCCGCGTTCAGCGGTGAACTGCCGTTTCCGGAAACTTTGGATAACTGGCCCGTTGATGACGAAAATATTGCGTTCGAATTACACACCGGATATAACGATCTGTTGGGCGAATTAAAGAACGATGCGGCGGATATCAATCCGGCCTTGGCGGCCGAGGCCCAGGCAAAGTACGATTGCTGGCTGTCTGCGACGGCATCCGGTCAGATGAACACCGCCCGCGAATGCCATACGCGCTTTGAAAAGGCGATGACCGCATTGCGCAACTGTGGCGGCAAGGCTGTCGCGATCAACAGCACAACCAAAAAGACTGTTGAAAAAGTTATGACCAAACACACTGCCGCTGAAACATATTATCCCGAAACGCGCAGAATGTCCGCAATGGCCAATGGCGCCGCGGCACGTGAAGGCGTGATTGTCGTGAACAATGTCAATCTGCCGGAATATCTGCTGAATCCGGTCCCGGTCCAGCCTATGGTCTTTAACCAGAATATCTATGGCGCCGAAGGTACTGCGGCGGTTGGCGACGATGTCGTCGGGCGCGCGGAATTCATCGATATGATGATGGCGTTGCGTTCGGAATTGGCGGCGATCAATGCGCGCCTGGACAAAATCGAAAGTGACAAAACCATGATCAAGGTTCAACAGATTCCGCTGGAACCGACCCAGCATGTCATGGAAGAAATATTCGAAGTCCAGTTTGATTTCAACAAATCCGCGATCAAACCGGAATACGAAGCGCTGATCCGCAAATTGGTTTCCGCAACCCAGGAAAATAAGAATATAAAGGTTTCCGTGGTCGGGCATACTGATACTGTCGGAACGGATTCGTACAATTATGCCTTGGGCGGACGCCGCGCCGAAGCGGTCCAGAAGATGTTGGTGAAATACGGAATTCCGTCGTCCCAGATCGTGTCTGTATCTGCGGGTAAAAAAGACAATAAAGTAAAGACCGGCGACCAGGTAAAGAACGCGCAAAACCGCCGCGTCCAGGTTATCAAGGAAACGCATTACACCGAACCTGCGAAACCGGTTCCGGTCGCAATAGAGGTTGAAGAGTATTCAACGCGCACATGCGGGGAATACGGCTGTTAACCAAGGGGTTGGCAAATGGGGACTGATGGATGAAAATGTTGAGATTAGTACTTGACAAAAACAATTTATTAGTGTACTATTCGAATAAATAATAACCAAAGGCATTGTAAAATGGCTGGAAATAAAGATATTAAAACAAAAGTTGAAGAATACAAGAAAGCCGTCGGCGCGACAAGCATTTTGCAGACCAAAGCGGTCAATCTGGCCGAGGTATTTAAAAACCGCGGTATTGAACTGCGCATGGTGACCGAGGCTATGGAAGGCGCTAAAAAGACAAAAGTCGTTGATATGGCTTTGTCGGCAAAGAAAGAAAAGGTCGCTGCCTAACAACTTGTTTTGGTTGATTTTTATGTACACAAAGGTGCGGGGGTCATCCCCGCACCTTTCATTTGTGGGTGTATGGGGATGGTCGTGCAGCGGGCGTTGTATAAAAAAACAAAGGGCGCGTTTTGGCGCCCCCTATGGGCATGGAATTTACCTAATTTATCATTAAAATAAACGATGTGGGGCGCCGAAACGCGCCCTTGTTCTCGTTCGCGCGGGTTGGTAGGGGCGCATATTTGTGCCCCAATTCCCCTTTGCCCCCCCCATTGTGGGCGAAGAGGTGGATTTGCGCGAAGCGCAAAGACGTGGTAGCATGGGGAATAAACACACTACCCCATCATTTTTATTCACGATACCAGTTCCATAAAAATGCCACCCCTTCGCTAAAGCCGAAGGGGAATTAAGGGCGCAAGTATGCGCCCCTACGTTTCATAGTTTACGAAAACAGGGCGAATATGATTCGCCTCTACACTCTGTCGCGTCTCACCCCGCTTACGGGGGGGCGCAAAGCGACCGAGGGGGGGCGATGTCTTTGTAAGGGGCGCAAGTGCGTATCCAGCGAAGTTTTAACGAAGCTGGATAGCGCCCATATGTTTCGGTTCATATTACGGCTTACGTAACTTTTTCGTCGTGATTTACTTGACTTTTTTATTAAAATTCACTATAATGATCAGGTATTAATTTTGAGCAAGAGATCTCTTGTTTTTTAATTTTTATTTTATATTAGTTTCCAAAAGGATTTTTTTATGCATGTTAATGAATTAAAGGCGAAGTCGCCTCAACAACTCCTGAAAAT
Source organism: Alphaproteobacteria bacterium (assembly GCA_031555055.1). Classification (GTDB taxonomy): domain Bacteria; phylum Pseudomonadota; class Alphaproteobacteria; order Rs-D84; family Rs-D84; genus JAFGMC01. The sequence continues at coordinate 13,992 of JAVBUT010000001.1, forward strand.
GGCCGAAGATATGGGAATCGAAAACCCGTCGCAACTGAACGTACAACAGCTACGTTTCGCAGTTCTGCGCGTGTTCGCCCAAGATAAAAAGACAACGCTGATCGGTGACGGCGTCCTGGAACGAATGCAGGACGGGTTCGGATTCCTGCGTGCGGCCGAAAGCAACTATTTGGCCGGACCGGACGATTTGTACGTGTCGCCGTCACATATCAAAAAATACGGCCTGAAAACTGGCGACTTTATCGAAGGTCAGATCCAGGCCCCACAAAACGAATCAGAACGCTATTTCGCACTGGAAACGATCGAGCGCGTAAATGGCGACGATCCTGAAAAGTTGCGTCACCGCGTATCGTTTGACGACATGACGCCGCTGTATCCGGATGAAATGCTGAAAATGGAAAACGATGCCGACAAGGATAAGGGACGTGCACTGTCTGCGCGTGTTATCGACCTTATTTCGCCGACCGGCAAAGGCCAGCGTTCGCTGATCGTTGCGCCGCCGCGTACCGGTAAAACCGTCATGCTGCAAAATATCGCGCATTCGATTGCGACCAATTATCCGGATGTTCACCTGATTGTTCTGCTGATCGACGAACGCCCCGAAGAAGTTACCGACATGCAGCGCAGCGTCAAAGGTGAAGTCATATCGTCGACATTCGACGAACCCGCCGCGCGCCATATCCAGGTCGCCGAAATGGTGATCGAAAAGGCAAAACGACTGGTCGAAGCAAACCAGGACGTCGTCATCCTGTTGGATTCCATCACCCGTTTGGGTCGCGCCTATAATACGGTCGTGCCGTCGTCCGGCAAAGTATTAACCGGTGGTGTCGATGCGTACGCCTTGCAACGCCCAAAGCGCTTTTTCGGCGCCGCGCGTAATATCGAAGGTGGCGGATCATTGACCATAATCGCGACCGCGCTGGTCGATACCGGATCAAAAATGGACGAAGTTATCTTTGAAGAATTCAAAGGTACCGGCAACAGCGAAATCATTCTGGACCGCAAATTGTCCGACAAACGTGTATATCCGGCGATTGACATCACGAAATCCGGCACACGCAAAGAAGACCTGTTGGTGTCCAAGGATATCTTGTCCAAGATGTATGTGCTGCGCCGTATCATCAATCCGATGGGCACGTTAGAAGCAATGGAATTCCTGTTGGATAAATTGCGCACGACGAAAACCAATGCGGATTTCTTTGGGTCCATGAATTCATAAAATAAATATAACCGCACATCTGCACGGTTCTCTTTATTTTCTGACAGCCCGGTTTCGGGCTGTTTTTATTTTAAAAAAAAGGAAATTTTATGAAACCTTACATAATAATCGCCATTGTGTTGGCGGTGGGCGGCGCGTATTGGGTGGGCGGCCGCGTCGCGACAGAGCGGGCCAGGGCGGAATTCGCGGCCCAACAAAATATCGCTGCCGCACAAATCCAAACCGAAATAATTGATAAAAAGAGAGAAATAAATGCGACTGTTTTTAATACCGGCGTTGCTGATGTGCGGCGCATGCTGCGCGAAAGATACACTATCGCCGAATGATCGTCTGGTGATCAAACAAGTTTGCGAGCCGATATATGGTCGCGCCAACGACTGGGGCCTAATCAGCGACGACTTGGCGCGAAATATCTATCGGCATAACGAGTTATGCGAATTTTATAATTGACAGTATTAATTAATGTACTAATATCATGTCGATATAAAAAACCAAGCGCATGTCGAACAGTAAAAATCTTATCTTGCCAAAACGTGGGTCGTACACCGGATATGTTCGTCGGAACTGGCTGATGCCGGATGATGTCGAACGTATGATTGCGTCCGGCAATATGTCGCCATATATCGGCGCATTGCCGCATGTTCTGCGTGCGCGTGTTAAAAAATACGATATTTCGTCGGCAACAAAACAATTCAGAATCGCGATGGATAATTTCCTGGTCGAGAAAAAGCAGAGTCTGCAGGGCGCGCTTTTAAACTCTCGATATGATCTGGAAAATATCGCGGACATATTTGATACCGAATGCCTTATTCGAACGTTTGTTTTTTCACCAGATGAAAATGCAAGGACATGGGTTGGGAAATCAGGCAATGTCGCAAAGTTGTCTTTTCCTAATATCGGGGCGGATTTTGGTTTGAAAATATTTTTCGACAATGTGCGAAATACCAGTGGGTGGCGCCATGGACCCGTGTTTGAAAATTGCGCGGCGTTTCATGCGTCCAAAGTTCGTCCGCGCGAAAATAATCCGGTATTTATGGCGTCGATGGGCGCGGTGCCGTATTTGATGTCGCTGTGGGGTGGGGATGCGCCGGATGGCGTGCACGCGCGCAAGGGTAAAAACAAAATATTCTATTTGTCATCTGGCGAAGATGCGTTTGAAAATTATCGCGGTGGTCGCCTGATAGATTTCGGCGGTTTGAATAAAACCGTCTATGGCGACCTGAATTATCGTGCGCGCAAATTGTACAGAACGTTTGAAAATTTATGCATGTCGGACGATTTCGAAAAGTTTAAACATGTGTATAAAAGCCATTTGTCGGTGCCGGATTTTCAATCCGCAGCGAGTGCGGCAACTCTGGTATTCTCTGAAAACATTCGCCTAAAATTGATTGATTTTATGTGTCGTGCGGCAGAATATTATCGGGTAAAATAATATCATTTTTTTGCGACAATCTCGATTAATTTTTTTACATTCTCGGCTGATTTTTTATCGCCGGTTGGGGCGTATTCCACGAATTCAAAACTGTGTGCGTCGCGAAACTCGGTCACGAAAAATTCTGCGGCATCCATACTGATTCCGTTTGGCGCCGGCACCAAAATGTCGCGAAATTCCAACGGGTCTATTGCGTCAAAGTCCAATGATACGATAAATGCGCGATCGGCAATCTGTTCCCGTATTTGTTGTGCAACGCGTGCCCAATCATCCGGTGTTTTCAACTGGTCTGCGGTGCGGTAAAAAATATTATTTTCGTGTACGAAATTTATTTCTGCTGGCTCGAACGATCGTGTCCCCACATAGAAAATATTTTCCGGGCGCACGGCTGGGCACCGCTTCATCAGTGCCAGCCAGCGTTCGTCCCCAGTGCCCAATAACGCGCGAACGTTTGTTCCGTGCGGCGCGCCGGACGCCTGGGCGATCGCGCTGGCCGGTGAATGAATGTCCAGGTGCGCATCAATGTAAACCAGGCACAGATCGCGGTCCGGCATCTGGTCCGCGATCGCGGCAAAGTGTCCAAAATTAACAGAATGATCGCCGCCAATCAATATGTGTCGTTCGCGCGGTGTCGTCGCGTAAATTTTACGCTGGATTTCAAAATTTTCACCGAATCGATCGTGCGCGCATTTTTCCGCGTCAAATGTATCCGCGGTCACAACGGTCCAGTCCGCGTCCGGAAACATTTGTTTTACCGCCGCCGTAGCCAAAGCCGGGCCGCCCGGAATTGCGGTCGCCAAACACCCACGGCCATATTCGATGCCAACAAAGCTGTTCATAAATTTACTCGCTATAGTTTTCGACGACGCTTTCCGCGACGTTTTTGATTTTTTGCAACGCGTTTTCGTATATCAAACAGTCGCGCGCGATATCGGAACGATACGCATCGCGCAGGTTTGACGCCATATACTGGCATCCGCGCAAGTGCTGGACACAATACTCATGTCCGGTTAAGAAAGCATTCTGGCCGCGCACACGGCTTTCGGTGTCGGCCCAGTTTATATTCAATGCATTGTCCAGGTCGGCCCAAGAATCATCGCCGGTATACTGACCGACTTTCTCGTTCCAGTAATCGGTCATTTCGTCCGCAGTGTATATGCCACCGCCGTTTTTCAGCGTCAGAATTTGCTTGACCAGGTTATCGATAGCCGGCTGATATTCTGCGTCGATCTGGGCCAGACGCGCACTGCAGTAACAGCGATTATATGCGGTGTTTTCGCGCCGGCAATACCCGTTCATGCATTCGGTATAGTCCGCCAAGCATTTGCCGGACGTTACACTGCCTGTGGCACTGGTGATAGCCGGTGTGGCGACTGCGCGGCCACTTTGCGTTGTTCCGCGCGTATTGGCGTTCTGGCCGTTGCGCGCGACCACGCGACGCGGAACAGCGTCGCTTAATCCTTGCATGGCGGACGCGGATGTTGTGATCCCTGAACGCGCGACAGTTGATGTGGTCGCGGCACCTGTCGCGGCGCGCGCAGTGTTTGTTGTTCCGCGTGCAACGACGCGACGGCCCGCCGGCGCAATTTCGCCTGTTTTGACCAGTGCGTCAATAGAGCCAATAGATTGTGTCGGCGTTGTGCCCGGGTTCAGGGCAACACGCATTTTATTGTTCATATACGGATACATCATATCGTACGACGTGGCATCCATAAAGCTTGCCATTTGCGGTCGCACTGTGTCGGCCAGGCCGGGCGCCGCCCAGGCAGTCATCAGACAGACGTAAAAAATCAAAATCTTTCTCATCTCACATATTCTACGAAATTTTCGCCGCGCTGGGCAAGTGGAAAAACCAGTGATCGGATGTTAAAATTTCATCAGGCTTTGGCTTTTGGTGTATTTTTTATTTAATATTTGCATTTTCGCAAAAGACCGGTTATAATCTGGATCGCTTCGGGGCGTAGCTCAGTCTGGTAGAGTGCTTGGTTTGGGACCAAGATGTCGCATGTTCGCCCGTCATGTCCGCGCAAAGCGCGGCCGATGCCGAGGTTTACCCGAGGCAACGGCAGGACGGAGCGTCTCGGTGTCGGCTGTGCGGCGCACAGACGCAACGGACGAATCAAATGAGGCGGGTTATGTTTTATGTTTATATTATTCAAAGCATAAATGAACCGGAAAATTTTTATACTGGATTTACATCAAATCTTAAACTAAGATTTGCAGAACATAATTCAGGCAAGGCCAGACAGACGAATAAATTCAGGCCTTGGAAGCTTAAGTGTTATTTTGCTTTTGACGACAAAGCTAAAGCAGAAGCGTTTGAGTTGTATCTGAAAACACATGCTGGTCGTGATTTTCAGAAAAAACATTTTTAGTTATCGGGGCGTAGCTCAGTCTGGTAGAGTGCTTGGTTTGGGACCAAGATGTCGCATGTTCGAATCATGTCGCCCCGACCAGATTCAATTAAAGTCGCATTTATATGCGGCTTTTTTCGTGTGTGGTGAGCGTTCCGCGGGACTTGTGCAGTGTTGTGACTTAGTATATCCCCCAACTTGCCCGCCGAAGCCTTGGCGAAGGCCGGGTCTATACAATGCCCGTTTCCGCGGAGTCAATGGTATTGAATTTTTGATCTTTTTTTGATAGAATGTCTGCATGAATAAAAAACATAGATTCTTTCATGGGACTGGTGCACAACTGGGAATTGGGCAAGAACTGATTCCGCAATTTAAATCCAAAATCGGCAATGATGTAAATGCTTCCATTAAGATAGATGAGCCTATGTATATTTCTGCGCGGGACATGAAAAAAGTCGCCGCAATTTATCGGTTTCGCACAGACCCGATATTTATTTTTTCTTCCGAAATTGATGGTGTTGTATACGAATTGGAAAATAATGCTGATTGGTATTATTGCGGTGCTGATAATGAATGCCATTATAGGAATAGCAAGCCTGTAAAAATCATAAACAAAATCAATTTCAATTTAAATGATTTATCTGGCATAGTTAATGTTTATAAAATGAAAAAGTTCAAATTTGGCACAAAAAAATTTGCAGAATGGCGTATTAAAAAGGCGCAAGAAAAATACACAAATACGTTTATTCCAGGATTTAAAGACGAGAATTCCGAAGAGAGTTTTTTTAAAGTTTTGAACAGATATGCTGAAAAAATTGAAAAATAATGTATTTATGAATTGAGGTATGGGAATGTTAGCAACAGAATACCGACCGACCATGATTTATAAAAGTCGCATTTGTATGCGACTTTTTTGCTGTAAATCCCGGTAACTGCGGGGTCTTTCGCATTGACGTGACTTGGTATATACCCCAACTTGCCCGCCGAAGCGTTCCGCGAAGGCCGGGTCTATACAATGCCCATTTTCGCTTAGCCACTCCGTGACTTGCGCGTATCCTCCTATGGCAATAAATTGTCAACTCGGATTCCGATAGTCACTAGGTTGCGTTTTGTTTGTTTTATTGATAAACTAGGACGAAATATTAAGGATTAAAATGACAAAACAGTTATATATTTTCAGACATGGTGAAACAGATTGGAATAAAGAAAAACGCGGTCAAGGTTGGATAGATATTCCATTAAATGATACTGGTATTGAGCAAGCAAATAATCTGGCGAATGTTATGGATTCTATTAACTTAGATATCATATATTCATCACCTTTATCTCGTGCGTTTGAGACTGCAAAAATTGTTGCCAAATCAAACAATACAAAAATTTTAACTCATGATGATTTAAGGGAACGTAACTTTGGTATTCTGGGTGGAAAAATTGTCAGGATAACAAGCAATCCAGAAGATGTTCAAATGGATTTTTCACAGGATTTAATTATAATGCCTGCTGATGCGATGAATGACCCAGATTTTGCACCAGAGGACGGCGAAAGTCGTAATGAAGCAATGGCTCGTATGATTGCAGCTATAACTGATATTGCGAAAACATCCGATAGCCAAAAAATCGGTATATCCACACATGGTGGCGTTGCCAGAAGTGTTATAGCTAAATTTACTCCATTTGACTTACCGGTTGGTGGTATGCCAAATGCAACTTATTTCAGATTGGATTGGGATGGCGAAAGATTGTCATTAAATGAATTGCCGGATTGGTTGCAATCTACAATATCTCCAAAAGGCGGCGAATAGTTAATTCTCATAAAACTCTTTTTCCTGTGATTCAAATCTGTCAGATTTAGATGCGATGCCGAATAGTGTTTGCAGGTTCATGCCGGATGGGATTCGCCAGACCATGATTAAAAAATACCACTAAAAAATTGACATATTTTAGTCGGTTTTGAACAAAATAAATATTAATTTTGTAAAAACTTGTTATACTGGGTAAAATGTCAAAGAAATTACATGTTCATTTTATTGGCGTAAATGGCTCTGGCTGTTCGGGTGTGGCAATTATTGCAAAAAATCTGGGATTTACTGTGTCCGGATGCGATTTAGCGGCATCCACCCCTTATTCCGGGCAAGTTCAAGAGGCTGGCATCAAAGTTATAAACAAGCATGATATCGATCATGTAAACGATGCGGATATAGTCGCCGTAAGCCCCGCACTGATATTGCAAAAATCAAACATTGATGAAGTCGAATATGCGCGGGTCAGCGGAAAGTTAATGCGGTGGCAAGATTTCCTGGGGGAGCATATTCTGCCTGGGAAACGAGTTATCGCGATTTGCGGCACACACGGGAAAACAACGACATCGGCATTGGTTGCGCATATTATGGAAGAAAGTGGGCTTGATCCGTCTGCGCTTATTGGCGCGATGGTTCCAAAATGGGGATCGTCCAACCGGCTTGGGCGGTCGGATTGGCTTGTATTAGAGGCGGACGAATATGCAAACAATTTTGAATCATATCGTCCCGAAATTGCAATTTTAAATAATCTGGAGATGGAACATCCAGAGTATTTCAAAGACTGGGAACATTATAAAAAAGCATTTATAGACTTTTTGCAAAATGCAAAAACAGTAATATACAATGCTGATGATTCTGGGGTTTTACAGGTGCTGGATAAAATTCCAGGCAGAAAAATTCCGTTTTCTGTAAAAGAGTTTCCAAATTGGCCGATTAACATAATTGGAAATCATAATCGATCGAATGCTATGGCGGCCGTAGCTTTGGCGCGAACGATCGGCATTGATGATCCCGTGACACGATCGGCTGTTGCGACTTTTGATGGTGTCGGGCATCGTCTTGAGAAAATTTATGACGATAAAAATCTGATTATCTTTGATGATTACGCACACCACCATACACAAGTTAAAAATACAATCGAGACGATCAAAGAAAACTATCCGGACCATAAGACAATCGTTGTCTATGAACCACATCAGATATCAAGATATAAACAGAATACAAAAGATACCATGGATATCTTGGGGTTGGCCGATTTGTCGATAATAGTGGCATTTCACTGTGGGCGAGAGCGGCACCTGCAAATCCCCGATGTAGAATCAGATATAAATAAATTCGGGGCAGATAACGTACGGTTTATTCCGGACTTTGAAATGGCGGTTCGGGCCGTAAAAAAAGAGATTTCTGGAAAAACAGTCGTCATAGTTATGGGCGCGGGTAAATCATATCAAATTTCAGGCATGGTTAAAAAATCATGTGGCGTGCCAGAATAACCAAGACCGCAGAAATGCGGTCTTGGTTTGTTTCGTTGCTATTTTACTTCTTCGAAATCGCCGGGTTTCCATTTGCCGTTAAATGCGGCATCTGTCGGGCCATAGACGCGGAAGTAGGTAAACCAACCTTTGCCGGGAATAGTCTTTATCCAACGGTTTTCTTTGCCTGCCGGTGCGCTGGGGCCAAAGTACAGGTCGACATATTTACCGTCGGCATCCTTTAATTCAAATAATGATCGCAGGGCGGCTTTGTTCTGATCGGTTGCGATTTCGCTGCGATCATTTATATCATACACTGTGACAGACCAAAACAGTTTCGCAGGGACCGTCAATGGCACGCGTAATTTGTATGTCTTGGAACCATCCAGATATGCGCCATCTTCGTCACGTGTCCCCAACCAGTAAACCGATCCTTGGCCGGATGCGCGGCGGAACATTGCGGGTGATTCAACCATCGCCTGGTAAAACCACTTTGCACGCGCATCCAAATCACGATAATTTTTGGTGTCAAAAGTTCCATTTTCTGGACGCAATGTGGCCCATTCCCATTTGCGATCTTTCCATACTACGCGATCCGGGCGACGGTCTGCAAATGACTGGACGCGCATCTGATCGTTTGCGGTTATCGCGGCCTTTTCCAAAATCTGTTTCATTCTGGAATCTGGTTTGAACTTTTCGCCTTTGATAATCCCCAAGCCGGCCAATTCGCCATAGTAATTGCGGTACGCTTCGTTTGCAGGTTCATTATCTATGATTTTATTCAACTGTTCCCAGTATCCAATATTGCGTTCGATTTTGTTTGGGGTAAAATCAGCGGACTTGTCAGAGATATCAACCCAATTATCAACAATCCAATTATTGTCCATGTCATGTATTTTCACAGATTTCATTAGTTCAATTGCTTTTTCATTATCGCCACCGATTGGCAATGCGCGCAACAACAGCACGACTTTGTTAGTAGTGGCACGGCCGATGAAATATCCGTCCGGAACTTTGCCATGGTATTCCGGTGGTAACAATAAATGCTTGCCACCTTTGCCGGCATCCGGGCCGGGCAGGCCATAATCCAGAACCCAACCTTCGTTCATATCGTTAACCGCGCCCATTATTGGGCCGGCTGGCATGTCGATAACAACCGGACCGTCTGATAAATCAACCGGTATGAATGCGTATGGCGTATCGGAATTTGGGGTAAATACTGTTTGTTTCGGCGTCCCCACGGTTAATGCCGCGCCATCGTTTGGTTTTATTTCTAGTGTCTTGAACGTTTCAAACCCGGCGGAAAAAGCAACCGTTGGATAAAAGAATTTATACGCCACGATTGCGCGATTCAAATCAGAATCATCATATGCCTGTTTTACGGTTTCCGGTGTCGGATATCCGTTTACAAATTTATAGTCGGCGGCGATTGCGGATGTGCTGATCATGCTGATCGCGGCGATTCCAAGAATTAGTGATTTATAGAAATTCATTTTCTCTCTCCCTTTGGTTTAATAAAAGGTATTTTATAATAAAAATGATTTAAGTTCCCTAGGGGACTAATCCTGTTAAAAAAAACATGGCGCCGCATTTTAATGTGACGCCATGGATCGTGGATTGGTCACGAAAATATCAAAACATCAGGATGTCAACACGGCGGTTGTGCGCACGACCGTATGGGTACAGGCTTATTGCATCCGGTTCGTCAGAGCCGACGCCGCGATGTTCGATCTTTTCAGGATCGACACCGACATCCACCATGTATTGCGCGACATTGTGCGCGCGTTTTTCAGAAACGTTCAGGTTTCCTTTTTCCGTTCCCAAAGTATCAGAGTGACCTTCGATAACGAATTTTACCGCGGTGTCTTTGTACTCATCCACGATGTCTTTGATGTCTTTTTTGGACGACAGGGTCAGATTATATTTGTCAGCCGGGAAGTACGGACCGCCGACGCGGACAGGTTCGCGCGGTTCGGCATGCTCGGCGTGCGATACTTTTTTATCCGAACAGAATGTGTATCTGAACCCAAGTCTGGCGCCAAAGCCGCTGAACCCGCCGCCCATGCGGTAATTCGCACTGGCGTATGCGTCAAAGCCTTTTGCAATATTGTAATCAATCCCCGCGTTCAGGCCGATAATGCCGGTTCCGGTGTCTGCGCCGCGCGACAAGAATTCGACGTCTGTATCAATGAACTTGGTTTCCAATTCGATATAATTTCCAGCCATAATCACGTTGTATTCTGCGGACGCATACCATGATGTCCGGGCCATTTTTTGTTCAATCCCAACGCCGGCGCGCGCAGACATCCCCAGGTTAGAGCCCGGAGAAACATCCATATTCAAAGAATCAGCGCCTGTTTCCGTAAAGCCGTCATACGACAGCATTTGCGCCGCACCGCCCAGATATGGACGCAAAACCATCGTGTCGTTCAAATCAAACTTGTACCCGAATTCCAAATCCATATCCGCCGCATATCCGCCAAAGTCGGCCGTCGCAGTGCGATCCAGATTCAGCGCGGCATTATAAATGCGTCTGGATGTCGAATACGCGTTCATGTCGAATCCGACAACCGATTTGATATCCCATTTGTCGCGCAGCATTCCAAAATACAAGCCGCCACCCATGGACTGGATTTCCGCGTGATGACTGCCTTGGTCGGCGGCGCCGGGCGCGAACGCACCGAATACGCCCAGCATGAAATCAGATTCTGGAAAATAATGATCGTATCCGAATGACGCGCCGGTTTGCGAAGATGTTAGCTGGCCGATAGAATTGTCATCAGCCGACAGACTGAAATTCTGGATTCCGCCGTCAACCCACAGACCATTGCCGGCACAGTCTTTACAGTAATCCTTGATTCTGCCGTACAAATGCGCACGGTTCGCGCCGTCGGTCGTCGGGCGCAGGATGTTCGCAAGGAAGTATGGCGACAGCTCGCTTAACGTATCGCGAACAACGGCGTCGTTATTCATGTCGATCATATTGTTAATTATATTTGTTATATCGCCAACCGCCGTGCGCGACACCGCGTCGACGGCCTTGGCGGCTTCGCTTTGGTTAAATGTCAGTCCGGACATATGTGCAAAGTTACTGGCGTTTATACCGTTAAAGAACAGCGTGATTGTATTCGAATCCACATCGTATCTGTATTCATAACGCGCGTCCGACAAATTCGAAGCATCAATAAATGCCAGGGTCGGTGTGTTCCCGCTGGCGATGTCGTCGATCAGATCGCCGGACAGGCTGCTGGCGTTCAACAGTGTAAACGTCTTGTTTCGATACGTTCCGACGCCAACGTGTATGTGCAGTTCGCCGTTCATGACCGCGGCGCCGGACACATCGATCAGATCGCTTTGCCCGTTCGAGAATATGTCCATGGAAATCCTGGTCCCGGTGTCCGCAGAAAGCGCGCCCAGCGAAAGCACAGAACCGCCCGTGACGGATGATGAGCTTAACAAGCTTAGCACGGGCGTGTCCGTGACACCGGACTGTGTCAAATTCATTGTGCTCGCGGTCAGATTGCCTTGGGTTATATTCATGGTTCCGTTAACTGTCACGCCGTCCGTGCCGGTCTGGATCAGTCCGCCGTCGGTTGTAAATGTGGCGTCACCTTTGACGATAAACCCTTTTTGCTGGATCAGCGCGGTGTTGTTGACCGAACCAGATGCGAACGTGGCAATGCCGTCCGTGCCGGTGATATTCGTCGCCCACGCGCCATTGCCGGACAGGGCAACAGTGCCTTCGTTCTGGATTGGCGCGGTGATCGCGATCTTGGATATGTCGGTATCAAATCGCGCGCCGGAAATAATTTCCAAGTCATATGCGGAAATGTTCGCCAGACTGTCAACGTCGCCGGTAATCCGTACTAACCCATTCCCGGAAACAATGTTGGAGTTTGTGCCGGCGTTAAATATCAGCGTTCCGTTGTTCGTAATGCCGTTCGCGATCGTCAGATCGGTCGCGCTGGACGTGGCGGTGCCCCCGGAATTTATGATCAGTCTGTTTTGCTGAACCGTGCCGAGGTTCGACAAACTGCCGCCGTTCGCGATCGTTGAGATTCCGGTTCCGGATATTACGGCATTGTTGGTCACCGCGGCGTTTATGGCCGTATTGTTGGAATCAATTGTACCGTTATTGACAAGCGCGGAATTGATCGTCAGCGTGCCGACATCAATCATGCCGGTATTCGTAAGTGTGTTCGCGACAATCAAAGTCCCGCTGCCGGTGACGGTCCCCAGGTTGTCGGAACCCGCGCCGGAATATTGCGCGATGCCGGCGCCGTTCACGGTAATGGTCTTGCCGGCGGACAGGGCATGATCCACAAATCGCGCGGTGCCGTTTGTGATCGTATAATTCGCGTTCAGCAAACCGAATATCTGGGCGATCGAAGACGCGCCGCTTTGCGAATAATTTCCGGCAAAGTTTGTCATGTCTGCGTCAAACCTTGCGCCGGTGCCGCCGATTGAAATTCTGGACCCGGTGTCGCCGGCGATGCCGCTGTCAAAATCATAAGTGCCGGCACCGGTCACAGACAACAGGCCCGTGTCGGCGATATAAATATCATTGTCGCCACTGGCGTCAGAATTTCCAGAGAATAAAATGGATGTAGCCGATGCGCCGCCCAGATTCATCGTGCCGGCCAGATATACCGCGCCACCACGGTCCGCCGCCGTATTATCAGCGATCAGTGCGTTGTTGTTTATGTTCAGCGTTGCGCCGTTTGCAACGTACGCCGCGCCGCCATTGCCCCCGGTTGCGGTATTGATGGTCATATTGGATGATCCGTCAATGGTCACGGTGCCTGCGCTCAGGTACAGTGCGCCGCCGTCCACCGCGGAATTGTTCGCGATGTCTGTCGCGCCCAGCATTCGCAATGTTCCGCCGGCGTTGTAAATCGCGCCACCGGAAACGCCACTGTTCGTGTCGAATGTTACAACGTCTGTGAATGTAGTCGTGCCGCTGTTATAAATCGCGCCGCCGTTTGTACCATAGTTGCGCATGAATTCCGTCAAGTTCGCGAACGTGACGGTGCCGGAATTATATACTGCGCCGCCATTGCCGGTTGCGGTGTTGCTTTCAAAGCTGGTCGCGCTGATCGATGCGCCGGACGCGGAATTGTAAATTGCACCGCCATCCGTGCCGGCTGTGTTCGAATCAAATACAGAGTTTCCGATATGCAATGCGCCACTGCTGGCATATACCGCGCCACCGGCACCGGTGGATTCGTTATTCTGGGCGATAAGATTTTCAAGCAGAGCATTAGATGCGCCACCGGTCATATAAACAACAGATCCATTGCCCGTTGTCCGCGAATCTTCAATAGTCAGGTTTTTCAAAGTAAAGTTAGTCGTGCCGGCCAGTTTAAACAGCGATCCGTATTCGTCAGTGTAATCGCCGTTCGCGTCGACAATGCGGCCAGAGATCACGCCATGTTCAGGATCATTGTCAAAACCTTGGACGATAAATTCGCCGTCTTTGGTCACGCCCAGACTTTGCCCGATGTTGTAATATACCGTCGTGCCAGAAAAATACGATATGTTGAATCCGCGCTTATTAGCGGTGTTATTCATTCTGTACAGAGAATTCATATCCGATGCGTTTATAACCGACAGCTGAACATTTTTTCCACTGGTGCTGACCGTGTATTCGTAAACGTTCGTCGATAGATGTACCGTGTCGGATGTGCCGCCAAAGGTCAGTGCGGACGCGTCTGACAATACCTGGGACGTATAGCTGCCGGACAATCCGGTGTCGTCGTTGTCGTTCAGGATTCTTATTATTCCGACGCCGATTGTGGTGTCGCCCAGCAAGGTTCCGGCATTGAAAGTGTCGGATGCCAGAACCATGTTTCCACCGGATACATCAAACCGTGTGTCGAACGAGAGTTTCGCGTTACTCAGGTTTGTTTTTGAAAATGCAACATTGCTTAGCGTGCCGGAATTCAGATCGATCACGGAATCCGTAAACGCGTAAATTGTTCCGCCCGTATAATTTGTCGCCCCCAGGAACACGTTGGATTTATCAAATGAAACAGTATTCGTGTTTCCGTTGTCGATCTTGTTCGCCAGGTTATAGCTGGCGCCGTTCGACAGCGATGCATCCGCGGTGAACGACATGCTGCCGCCGGTGCCGGTGAACGCCAGGTTCGCATTGCCGCTGTTGATTGCGGACGTTGCACCGATCGTTGCGATATGTATCAGTTGTCCGTTGTTTCCGATGTTCGCCTTTTCATACACGGTCGGTGATGTTATCTGCAGAATACTGTTTGAAATATTGTTGGTTCCGTTGAACATCAGGCTGGTGGCGTCAACCAGTGTTCTGCCGGATGTCTGATTATAAGTTCCCTGGAATACAGAATTGTTCCCCGCCAATGTCAGATCGCCGGAACCTGATTTGTTGACGGTTCCGAATGTCCCGCTGTACCCGGTCAGGTTTCCGCCGGACATCGTGATATTTGATGTAGTTGAAATATTCAGCGTGCCCGCACCGCCCAGCGCAACAATAGAGTTCGTTGAAAACGCGCCGCCGTTTGCCAGTTCCATCGCGCCACCTGTAACATTCATCACGCCGTCAAACATCGCGGTTGTAAATATTGACGTGCCGACGCTTTGCGCAAATGTGCCATGAAAACCGGAACTGTCGCCATTAATCAGCAGTCGGCCGGCGCCGGACTTGTTAATATTGCCGTTGCCGGAAATTCCGCCACCGATGATTACATCGTTTGCGGTTCCGCTGATGTTGATTGTCCCGGCGTTGTTATATATGTCGTTGCCATTACCGGTCGCAGTGTTCCCAGAAAATGTAATATTCCCAGCAGTCGAATTTAACACCAGCGTTCCGGAATTATATATTGCGCCGCCGTTCGTGCTGGCCGTATTATTCGCAAAGCTGGCGCCGCCGCCAACGGTCACGGTTCCCGAATTATAAATCGCGCCACCGTTCACCGCAGAGTTTTCATTCAGCTGGTTTGTACCGGTAAAAGTAATATTTCTTTCGTTATAAATCGCACCGCCATTTGCGTCGGATGTGTTTCTGGCCAGGATCAGACTGTTCAGGCTGACCGTTGATCCGGCACCGGTAACGGACAGCACGGAACCGTTGCCGGCCTTGGCCGCGTCGACAATGCTGATGTTCCCCAGCGTCAGATTTGTGGCGCCAGATATGTCAAAGAACGACCCGTTGCCGCCGATCGGCGTGCCGTCCGAATCAACCAGAATTCCGGATATAATACTGGTCGCGGCAGAATTTCCAAGAACACTGAACGTGCCGGCGGTCGTCGTCCCCAGACTTTGCCCGATATTATATGTGTATGGCGCCGCACCAAAATACGTCATGTTGAATGCGCGTGTTCCGGATTTTGCGTTCGCGATATAAAGCGAATTTTCACTGGCCGCGCCGACCGCGGTCAATGTGATATTTTTTCCAGAAACAGTGGCCAGGTATTCGTATATGCCGGATTCCACGGTCGCGGTCAGCGATGAATCAAAGTTAAGCCCTGCGGGCATCAGGACCTGGGAAGTATAAACTTTGGCCAATCCGTTGTCGTCCAGACCGTTCTGCAAAGAAACGTCGCCCAGTTTTATCGTGTTGTTCCCGCCCAATGTGGTAACCGCCAGCCTGTCCGATTCCAGTGTGCCGTCCGTTTTGAACGCGACGTCAAACGACAGCTTTGCGTTGTCCAAAGTGACCTGTTGGAACGTTGTTGTTTCGCGCGCCGCATTGGACAGGTTGATAACGGAATCTTGGAATGTATAGTTTATCCAGCCGTTCACATTCTTTTGATACGAATTTGTCCCAAACGTAACGTCTGAATTCTGGAACAGGACGTTGTTTACGCCCGATGTGGTGAATGCCAGATTGTTCGCCAGATTATATTTTGCCAATTGTCCCGCCAATGAAGAATCCGCCATAAACTTCATCGTTCCGCCAGATGCGACGGAAAATTTAAAGTTAGTATTTTCTATGTTTGACCGTGTCAGAGAATTGGACAAATGTTCGAAAACGCCGGCCGTGTTCGATACAGTGACCCTTTCATGAACAGTGTCGCTGGTCACGCGAAGCAGGGCGGCATTCACAGTCGTCAGACCGTTTATCCATTTGCCGTCAACGATCACTTGGCCGCCGGATATTGTCGAGATGCCTGTAAAACCGAAATTGTCACCAGTGATCAGCAGGTTGCCGGCGCCGGTTTTTACAATGCTGTGGTTTCCGCTGGTCGGGGTGCCGTTTGTCGCAAATCCGCCGTTCATTATAACGCTGTTTGCGGTTCCGTTGACCGAAATCGCGCGCGCGGTTGCGCCACCGACGGAAATATCGTTTCCAACGCCGCCGGCCGTGTTACCCGTAAAGTTTATGTCGCCGCCGGTCGAATTCAGCGTCATCGCCTGGACCGTATATATCGCGCCGCCGGTTGTCGCCGAAGAATTGTTCGCAAAGCTGGTCCCGCCGTTAACGACCAGCGTGCCGTTATTATAAATCGCGCCGCCACCGGCCGTTGCGCTGTTTCCGGAAAAAGTCGCGCCATTCAGATTAACGGTGCCGCTGTGGATGTACCATGCGCCGCCGAACTGTGTCGCGGAATTGTCAGTGAACAAAATTGTGTCGGAAACGTTGGTTGTTATCTTGGAATAAATTGCGCCACCGTCCAGCGAAGAGTTGCCGTCGAATGTTACGGAACCAGCCAGATTGAACGTGCCACTTGTAGGATTCAGATAAACGGCGCCGCCGGCGACATCGGAACTGTTTCCGACGAATTCGACTCCGTCGAACAGCAAGGGCAGGTTTGTGGAATAAATCGCGCCGCCCACGCCCGCCGAATAGTTGTTTTCAAACAGCGCGTTTTCAATGCTCAATTTTCCAGAATTATAAATCGCGCCACCGAACGAGTTTGTCGCACTGCCGTTCGCGCTGTTGCCGACAAACGTGACGCGCGTTTCATCAATGCCGGTTTTCGCCACGCCGGCAATGTTCAGTTCCGAATTCGTTCCGACGTTGTAGATTGCGCCGCCCATTGCGTTCGCATTCATTGTTTTTGCGGCGGAACCTGTCGCGGTTGCGACAGCGGTTACGCTGTTGTCGGTAAATGACGACGAATCTGAAATGTTTATAATTCCGTTTCCGCTGTTGTAAATTGAGCCGCCCATTGCGTTTGCGGTTGCGGTCGCCGCGCCGGTCCCAAGGTTTGCCGATCGCGCTTCGGCGTATGTATAGTTGCCGGAAAATATCGTGCCGGAATTAAAATTGATCGTGCCGGGGGTGGAATCATAGAATGCGCCGCCATGGGCGTTTGCGTTTGCAGTCGAAGCAAACGTTCCTGAATTTGTCGTGTCCGTAAATGCTTTGGCATAATTGTCCGTAAATTGCGGTATGACCGTGCCGAAATCCACAGTGCTGGTGGTGGCGGTATAAATGCCGCCGCCCAGAGAACTGACGGTCAAAGAATAATTTGCCAAACCGGTGCCGATGTTGGTCAATGAGCCGTCAATGCCGTTCCCGTCAAAGCCGATATCGCCCTGGAAAACCAGATCGGTATGTTGTGCAATGTTGATCGCACCACCGGTCAGATTATATGATGTGCCGGTAATCGCGGTTCTGTTGATTTTGTTGTCTGTAAATGTGGAATTGTTTATGGATGTGTTTTGTCTGGTTGTTGCCGATTGTCCCGAAAGGTACAGCGCACCGCCAGCCGTGCCGGCCATATTGGAATCAAAGTCAATATTATCCAACGCCAGATTCGAAATCGTGCCGGCGCCAGTCATAGAGCTGTAGATCGCGCCGCCGCTGGTCGCCGCCGAATTGTCCAGAAAATCAGTATCGGAAATGGTGACGTTCGCACTGCCAACCTTGCCATTTGCGATATCGGCGTATCCGGTATTTACATACAGCGCGCCGCCGTTGCCACCGGCGGAATTGCCGTCAAAAACAACATTGTCGATATCCAGAATTAATTTTCTGTCCTGGACCAATGATCCGCCAAGAAACACATCTGCAAAAATCGCGCCGCCGTTGCCGGTTGTAATTGTCTGGTTGTTTGTGAATGTAGAATTTTTAATTATGGTCGTATTCGTATCCGGATATTTCCATTCGGGATAATTTGCGTCCGTTGTCGTTGTTGACGATATGTTCAAATATATCGCGCCACCCGCAGAATTTGACTGATTGCCTGTGAAGGTTGAATTATCAACAGTCAAATCAAGTTTTTCACCGATAGCCCAGTTCGCCGCACTCCATATTGCGCCACCGCCGGTTCCGCCGAGTGTCCCAATATTGTTAATGAATTCCGAACCGGAAATCGCCGCCACGGTTTCGTTATAGAACGCGCCGCCATGGTTTGCAGAATTTTCAACAAACCTTGTGTTTATAATATCCATTCTAGTCGAATTGTCCGCATTCCCCAAAGCGCCGCCGCCGCCGGTTGATGAGTTTTGGTAAAAATAGCTGTCCGCCACAGTCATTTCTGCAGCAAATTCGCCTTCGCCGTTATTGAAATTACCGCCACTTAGGACGGCGCCGCCCCATGTCTTTGCGCTGTTTCCGGAAACGGTGACATTTTTAAGTTTCATGAATCCGGAATTGTATATCGCGCCGGCATACGCGGCGGATGCAGTGGTAGAGTTGTTTATAAAGGAAGAATTTTCGATATATGTCTTGGCGCCGGGGCCGTTATAAATCGCGCCGCCCATGGTGCCGGCCGTCGTTGTTGTGGAATTATCTGAAAATATGCTGTTTGAAATCGTCGCAGTGGTGTTGTTTATAAACAGTGCGCCGGCCACGCTGTTTGTTGATTTATTTGCGTCGAACTTTGCATATGTTATGCACAATGCGCATGCGCTGGGGTCAAAATCTGGGCCAAACGCAGAGTCCGTAACCGCAGTTATCCCATCGAAAAATACCGCGCCCGCACCGGTTTTTCGCGTGGAGTCTATATTGCCATTGCTGTTGTTTCCTTGGAACAGCGTCATGTTATCAGCGTCTGTTCCGGCGATATTCATTGTTATGTCGGTCCCTTGGGCGAATATTGCGCCGCCGACCATGCCCCTGTTCAAAGTAAAGCTGGCGTCGCCGGTGATTGTAATATTTCCGCCATTATTATAAATCGCGCCACCCGCACCGTTTGCAGTGTTTGATGTGAATATCGTGCCGCCGGCAATCGTTATGTCATGGCCGACATTATAAATCGCGCCGCCACCAATGTTTGCGAGGTTGGATTTGTTTCCGCTGAACACGGTGCCGGCCATTGTCAAATCAGAGCCGACGTTATAAATCGCACCACCAGAACCGGACGCGGTATTGTTTGTAAATGTTGCAGCACCAATGTTCGCCAGTGTGCCAGCATTGTAAATCGCCGCACCATTCAACGCAGTGTTCAGATTAAAGCCAGCGGTCCCCAGCGCCAGTGTGCCCGCGTTGTAAATCGCGCCGCCACTGCCGCCGGTTGCGGTGTTTGATACAAATGTGGTGGCACCCAAATTCATGGTTCCGCCATTATTATAAATCGCGCCACCCGCAGAGCCGGCACCGCCGGTCGCCTGGTTGGATGTGAAACTGGTTGCATCGCCCAAGGCCGTCGTTGCGTCCTTGGTATAAATCGCGCCGCCCATTGCCGCCTTGTTAGTTGTAAAGTCGACAGTTCCGTTCGTTGCCAGATTTGCATTCTCGATATAAATTGCACCACCGGTGCCGGTTGCGGATTGGGCTGTACCAAGCGTAAAGGCGGAATCATCGTTTATAATCAGATTCCCGCCCGTGCTGTAAATCGCACCGCCTGCATTCGCCGCGCGGTTACCCTGGGTTCCGCCGAATTTTACCGCGTTCAGCGTCAGGTGCGCGCCATCTGTGTAAATCGCGCCGCCAAACGAAACAGAGTTTGCGGCAGCAATATTTTGTATATTGTTCAGACTGATGTTGGTAAAGGTTGTTCCGGTTGCGCCGGCCGTAAAGCTGAAATGGCGACTGGTATTCGCAGCAGTGCCGGTGTACATGTTTATGGCAAACGGGCCGGGCGGGTTACTGGAATAATGAAGTGCTTTATCAATATTGGTTCCCAGTGTCAAATCACTGGTTATATTGGAATCGATTATTATGTTGTCGCCACTGTTTGCGTCATTGACCGCCGTCTGTAAAGAATTTGGGGTCGGAACATGCCAGTCCGCGGCGTTTGCAATAGGAAGGTAGGAACACAGCCCCGTTAAAATCACGGCATAAAAAAACGGCGACAAACTGACTTTGATGAACATATTCCTACGACGCTCTCTTGCTACATAGGAATATTGTATTAAAAAATTGCAATTATATGCAAGCGTAAAAACACAACATGAAAAATTAGAATAAAAAAACTCCCCATGTGGGGAGTTTCGTTTTATTTTTTCAGCATAACTTCTACTTTTTTTATATCGCCGTTCATAATGAATGGCGCTTTGTACGAAGATGTTATACTTGTTCCATAATCGCATCCGACGTCCATGGCCTCGGACAGGCCGAATCTGAACGGTATTGTTTTTTCAATCCTGCCTTCGCCCACTTTTTTACCGTCGACATAGATTGTGGCAAGTCCGCCAGCGCCTGGTTTCTTGGTGTCGGCAAAGTCGGATTTGAATTCCAGCTTTATCTTATGCTGGCCAGGATCGATGGCTTTGTCGGATTTGATTTCATAGTAATCATCGTATCGCGGGTTTCTGTACCCGAATTTCACGACCCCGCTTTCGATCCAAAATCCAAAACCGCCAAACCGTCCGCCCATGGTCAGAATCATTCCGTTGGGAACAACATCTTTTGCAAAGTCTATTTCCGCTTCTAGGTCAAATGACGTGTTTCGGAAATTCGGTGCGATGCCTTCGGAAATATGATCGACAACACCGGTATATGTGAACTTGGTTCTGCCTTCGTTTATGTTCGGTCTGTTCTTGGTGTCTATGACCAGGAACGTCCGGCTGTTCACCAACAGCGGATACACGTTGTGCTTGCCGGCCTCGACTTCGAACAGCTCGGCCATTTGCTGGACCTTGTCAGGGTATTGTTCGGCCAGGTTGTATGCCTGGGAAAAGTCTGTTTTGATATTGTACAGTTCCCAACCAGAAGACAGTGGGCCGTCTTTTTTTCCTTGTTCCCACGGTGCCGACTGTGGCGTTGCAGACAACATCCATCCGTCAAGATAAAGCCCCTTGAACCCCATTATTTCGAAATATTGTTTTTTATGATTCGATTCGGCTTTTTTATCCTTGAAAGAATATGTCATCGACACGCCTTCCATCGGTTTTTGTTTGACGTCGTTGACTTTGTCCGGCTGTTCGATTCCGACGATGTCCAGCAGTGTTGGCGCGATGTCGATCACGTGATGGAATTGCGATCGGATTTCACCCTTGGACTTAATGCCTTTGGGCCACGAAATGACCATCCCGTTCCGTGTTCCGCCAAAGTGCGACGCAACTTGCTTCATCCATTGGAACGGCGTGTCCATAGCCAGCGCCCATCCGGCGGAATAATGATTGTATGCTTCGGGTGTCCCCAGTTTCGCAATATCGATATCTTCTATTTTTTCAACCTGGGCGTTAAACACATAGTTTTCATTTTCAGACCCGGTCAGCGCGCCTTCGCCACTGGCGCCGTTGTCGCCCTGGATATAAATTACGACCGTGTTGTCCATTTCGCCCATATCTTCGATCGCTTTTAACATCTGGCCGATCTCATGATCGGTTTGTTCAAGATATCCGGCATATACTTCCATCTGTCGCGCGTACAGTTTCTTTTGCGCATCGCTTAGCGAATCCCAGGCCGGGATTTGTTCCGGTCGCGGCGTCAGCTTTGTGTTTTCCGGAACGATTCCTTTTTTCTTTTGCCGTGCCAGTGTTTCTTCGCGGACTGCATCCCACCCCTTGTCGAATTTTCCCTTGTATTTATTTGACCATTTTAACGGAACCTGGTGCGGGGCATGCGTTCCGCCTGGAACATAGTAAACAAAGAACGGCTTGTCCGGCGCCAGTGATTTTTGCTGTCTGATCCAGTTTTTGGCTTGTTTAGATAAATCTTCGTTCAAGTTGTATTTTGGATTGTCAATGTATGGGGAAATATTTTGCGTTCCGTCGTACAACAGATAAGGGGAATACTGATCCGATTCCCCGCCCAGGAATCCGTAAAATTTTTCAAATCCCAATCCGGTCGGCCATCTGTCATGCGGACCTATGATAGAATTGTTTTCAAAGTCCGGGACATTATGGTCTTTGCCGAACCATGCAGTGTTATATCCGCTTAGTCGCAGTATTTCTGCGATTGTCGCCATGTCTTTGCCCAACAATGTGTCGTATCCGGGGTATCCCAGGGACGCTTCCATAATTCCGCCGGTGTGTGCGGTGTGGTGGTTTCGCCCCGTCAACAGCGCGGCGCGCGTCGGTGATGAAACGGCGGTCGTGTGGAATTGATTATAGCGCAAACCACGTTCCGCCAATCTGTCCTGGACAGGCGTGTTGACAGGGCCACCCCATGTTGATCCTGCGGAAAATCCGACGTCGTCGGTCATGATAAGAACGATGTTTGGTGCGTTCTTGGGCGCCGTCGGTCTGTCCGGCCAATCCGGTTTGGAATTCAGAACCGTTGTATTGATTTCGCCTTTGAATCCTGCGGGCGGTTTAGGCAGCTGTGAATCGGCAAGAACATTATATGGTGCCATCGTCATCATGCCGGCGACCAAGGCCAGTGTTTTTCCCAGGTTTGATTTTTTGATTTTTCCCATTTCTCTCTCCTTAAAAATTGGGTATAATTATGAGCATAATTTTACATACATTTTTGAACGTATTCCATAGGTACGAAACCCTGTTTTTATGTGCAAGAAAAAATCCCGCTGGTGCGGGATTTTTCACTCACAAACCAAACGTTATTTGGCGTACTTTACGCGGAACGGGCCTGCGATGCTGTTGAATAACAGGTCGCCGTTTTTAAACGACTGGATAATCGCGTATGCGCCGTTGCCAAAATTGTCATGACCGAATATGGTTCTGTTCATGGTTTTTCCTGTGTTCCAATCCAAACCGGTGACTTCCCATCCGGACGCCTTATAGTATCCGTTGACCAGTACCATGTTGCCGTCAATGCTTAATGCCGGAACCATGCTGATTGAAGATACGTCGCCGCGGGTCCATTGGCTTTCAAACATATTTTTTTCCGTGTTCCATACGAATTTTTCGACACCCATCGGCGGCGTTATCGCCGGCCCCAGCGCAACCACGCCGACCATTCTGTCTGCGGGCGCTTTGTTAACGACATTGTTCACAACGAACGCGCCGTATCCGTGGACCACGACGGATTGTTCGGTCTGTATCCATTTTGTCTTTGGCGACAATCCGGCCAGCACGGGCGTCTGGTCCGCAATACGGCGGGATTTTGTGCCGGACTTTTGGATAAAATCTTCCGGGATTTCATCGCGCCAGAATGCGACGATATTCATGCGGTTGACGCCGTCCGTTATAACGACCAATTTGTCTTCATCAGAACCAAAACCCATAAGAGTCGGTGTCGCGCCGGTGCCTTTGCCTATCTTTACCGCCGGCGGCTGTTCGCCGAAACTGTACGGTGCGGTCCATGCGCCGTCTTTTTCATCGCGCGACAATGTTTTCCCGTTCCAGATAATCTTGTACATGTTTTTGTCGGACGCGATATAGATTCCGCCACGTTCGTCAATCGCCATAGAGTTTGTTATGAATTCGTCTTTGGCAAATCGGATGACTTGCGGCTGGGTTTCGAACTTGCGATCTACAATCATCAGCTTGCGGTTTCCGGCAATGGTCAGCATGCCGTCATACGTAATCGACACGCCGACAATACGTTCGTTTTTATCCAACGTGTCCGTTAAATCCAAAGTCTTTGCAGCGGCGATGCCTTTGCCAGGTTTGGACTTGTCGACCAGTTCGAAAGCATATATTTTTTTGCCATAGTTTACATATGCGATATTGTCTTGATCGATGACGCTGTAAATTCCGTTAAAGATTCTGGTTTCATCCACGCCGTATATTTTTTTAACGGCGTAATCTGCATTCTCGGCGGTTTTAATGTCACGGTGCAGCGCCTTGTCATGCATTTCCGCAGTTATTTTTTTGTTAACGTCGTATCGGGCGACTTCGCTGAAATCACCATCGGATACTTTTACATAGGTAACGCCTTGGGTTCCGACGTTCCACATATAGTCGGAATCAGTCGACGCCAGCGTCATAATATTGATCGGGCCGTTCGTCACATGCTTTTGCTGGGCCAGATCGATGTTGTGTATTCCGGTTGTAACGGCGTACGGAAACGTATCGCTTTGCGCGGGGTCAAAGTGCGTCATGCCGTACGTGTCCGCAGATAAAAAGTTATTCTGTGGAACATCGCTGGTGCCGCTGCATCCGGCCAGCGCGATAATCGCAACAAGCGATATGGATCGTATGGTTTTTTGTGTAAACATTTTCTCTCTCTCCTTTGAAGAATATTCGAATTCTAGCATATAAATTTCGCGTTTTCGTTCGGAGCTTTTTCCTATGTCAAATCGCGATAAATCTTGCAAATACTAATAAAAAGACATAAAATAAAAGCATAACCAAAAAAAGGGGAGGCAACAATGGCCAAACAAAAATCAACAAAAACAATAAAGCCAGCGCAAGAGGCAGGTCCGATTCGCAGCGCGATCAAACGCATGTACGACAAGACCGCACCACTGTTGCTGTTGGAATCGATACTGTTTATCATCGCGGCGGTGATCGTGTTTATACAGCCGATCCAGATACTGACTGTGCTGACGCTGATGTTTGGTATTGTTTTGGCGCTGTTCGGATTGTATCAGACGTTCGCCGGAATATTCGACAGCGGTCGTGATGCGTCCGTCAGATCAATGAACATTGTGTTCGGTATCGTAAACGTGATATTGGGCGTCGTGTTCTTTATGCAGCCGGCCGGATCGCTGTTTGCGATTATCTATATCTTTGCGGCGCTGTTCCTGTTCAAAGGTATCAAGGCGCTGATATTGTCTGTCCAGTTGTGGAAGGCGAAATTCGGACACTATGTGATCAGCACTATGTTGTCGCTGGCGATGATTGCACTGGCGGTCGCGATGCTGTTTATTCCGGCGATCGGCGCGATCACCGCGATGTACTATATCGGCGCGATCTTGCTGTTTTACGGATTGTCAGATATGTACATATATTCGGAACTGCGCAAGCTGAAAAAAAGAATCAATGGCTAAAGGCCTAAATCAGAACCCCGGGAAACCGGGGTTTAAAATTTCCGATTCCTTTCCTGTTTGAAAATGTGGTAATATTCTGCAAAATGACCGCACTATGAAAAAGTTGTTTGTACTAATTACATTATCTGTTCTGTCGATGCCAGTCGCAT
Organism: Alphaproteobacteria bacterium; assembly: GCA_031555055.1. Taxonomy (GTDB): domain Bacteria; phylum Pseudomonadota; class Alphaproteobacteria; order Rs-D84; family Rs-D84; genus JAFGMC01. The sequence continues at coordinate 39,621 of JAVBUT010000001.1, forward strand.
GCGCAGCCGCGACATCTCGTGACATATCGTCAGATGATGTCCCAGTCAGTAAAAAGACAGCCGAAGAACTGCGCCAGATTTTCAATACAGGAACCGATCCGCATCCGGATATGTCGCATGATCTGTCGGGCGGGGCGATGTTTGATTATTATCAAGGCGGCGGTATAGTGTCGATCAGTACGGACAGCCCTAACGACCTGAACTGGCACGGTGTTATGGAAGTGCATAATAATGGCGACAGTCCTGCGCCGGTTGTTGTGCCGTTGCCGTTGTTGGACTCTTATCCGATTGAAAATTTTGAAATCAAACTAAAGCTGTTAGATAAAAAGTTTTAAAACCACGGTTGTAGACAAGGTATCAAAGTATTAAAAAATTGTTCGGAAAAAAATAAAACTACGGCTTTATTATATAGCAATTCTCAAATTTTATTGGAAATTCGAAAAAAATGATGTATAATCCGCCGGAATTGCGCCCCTAGCTCAGCTGGATAGAGCATCAGATTTCTAATCTGCAGGTCACAGGTTCGAATCCTGTGGGGCGCGCCATCCGTCTTCGCTTCGCTCCGTCGCGATTGCGCAGCAAACCGACGGACGATTAGAGAAGCGGATGTCGCGACGTAGCGCGTCAGCGCGTAGACGGACGGATGCCGCGACGAAGTGAGTGAAACGAACGTAGACGGGTTAGTATGTTTTATGTATATATTTTACAAAGTATTTCTGAACCTGGACATTTTTATACAGGCTCTACTAATGACTTAAAAAGACGTTTGTCAGAACATAATACCCGACATTCTATTCATACAAATAAATTTACCCCTTGGGAAATAAAAAACTATTTTGCATTTAAGGACGAACAAAAGGCAAAAGAATTTGAGGTATATCTAAAATCTCAATCTGGGCGCGAATTTATTAAAAAGCATTTTTAAAAGAGGCTTATATGACAAACCTTGATATTGCTGAACAGATTTTAGAAACCAATTTGGCTGAAATTTCTTATTGGGCCGAACCTGATCCACTTAAAGCAGTTGTACAATCGCCAGAACAATTGCAACAAAGTAAAAAAGGGCATTGCTGGGAACAAACTGAACTGGAAAGATATTTGCTAAATCAGAAAAATATTCCAAATAAAACGTACTTTATAGATTATGTTTATAACGAGAAAGGAAACACCCATACACACACCTTTCTTGTTTTTAAATCCAACGATAGCTTTTATTGGCTTGAACACTCGTGGACTGAATATCGCGGAATTCATAAATATAGCTCTATAAATAAACTGCTTTTGGACGTTAAAAATAAATTCTCTAAATCCGAACGGAAAGACGGATTCTCGGGCAAAACTTTTAGAATTCGTGAATATAATGCCCCAAAATTACCATGTTCTCATATGGAGTATTTTTTTCATTGTTTGGCTGGAAAGGAAGTAAAAATTAGGAATTTTAAATTTCCGGTATTTAAAAATTTTCTACCGAAAGTAAAATCTGATCACGGTAAATAGTTCGGAAATCATCCGCTAGGGTGCGCCAAAATTCAAAAACACGGTAGTTGTCGTGTTTTTATTATGTGCGTTTTTTTAAATTTTCAGAATTTTTATTTTCGGATCGCCGATATTCAGGTATTTCAGTCCCAGTTCTTCGACATAATCAGACGAATAATGCTGGATCAAATAAATATGACGCTGATACGTTTCCAGTTTTTTCTGTTCCGTGACCAGTTGTTGCTGTTCCGTGTCCAGACGCCAGATGTTCATGACGAATTTTTGCGCGCTGACGTCGCCCCAGAATATCCTGACGAACATAAAGGCCGCAAATATGGCGCAAAGAACACCGATCTTGCCGCGGATGCCGCCGGACCATGCGCGACCCAAAAACGCAAAGAAATTTTTGATTTTTTCCTTCATCGGTGGCATTATAGCACAAAATAAAGACAAATAAAAAAAATGTTTCAACCAGATCAAATCTTTTGCGCGCCGCTGGCCGGTATTACTGACAAGCCGTTCCGGCGTATTCTGCGCCGCTTTGCGCCGGGTGCATCGTTGGTCACGGAAATGATTTCGTGCCATTCTTTGGTCGGAAAACACAAGAACTGTATTCGGAATTTCGATCGATATGACGACGAAGGCCAGATCGGTGCCCAGATATTCGGCGCAAATCCCGAACTGATGGCGGACGCGGCGCGCGTGTTACAGGACGCCGGCGCCCAGTGGATCGACATAAACATGGGGTGCCCCGTGCCCAAGGTCGCGACGCGGGCAGGCGCGGGCGCTTTTTTAATGCGGGATCATAAATTGGCCGGTCGAATTGTAAAGGCTGTGTCCGGCGCGGTCGATATTCCGGTGTCGATAAAAACGCGCCTGGGGTGGGATGACGCACACCGCGACTGGGTGGATTTGATCAAGATTGCCGCCGATAGTGGGGCCGCATTCGCGACATTGCATGGGCGCACGCGGGCGCAGTTATATACTGGGGCCGCCAATCTGCCGCCAAAGCCGGAGTTGCCGATACCGATCATTGCAAATGGGGATATTAAAACCATCGACGATGTCGCGCGCGTTGAATCGCTGGGGTACGACGGCGCTATGATAGGGCGGGCGCTGTTGGGAAAACCTTGGTTATTAGGAGAGATGTCTAGTGGCGTATCGCACACGCCCGATATTCGTTCGGTCGTACTTGAACATCTGGACATGGTTCTGGATTATTACGGCCCCAAGGCGGGCGTCCCACTGTTCCGCAAGCATGCCGCATGGTATTCCGGCGGTATGAAAAACTCGGCTGAATTCAGAATCCGGGTAAACCAGATAACAGACCCGAATTCGCTGGTGGTTGCAATCAAAGAATTTTTCATTTGATTTAATGGCTTGCAGACTCTATTATGGATCATCAATCCAAGGAAGTAAAAACATGAGCGAAAACAATAAAGAACTAACCGCGGCCCAAATGTTGTACGAGGCACGCACCGTCGGTCGCCGCAAGCGCGAAATCGCAACTATATCCAAACTGTTGTGCATCCGCGAAGAATATCTGGTTGCGCTGGAAAAAGGAAAGTACGAACAGATTCCCGAAGTGGTCTATGTATTGGGTTTTGCGCGCAATTATGCGATGGAACTGGGGCTGGACCCGGATGAAATTGTCGCAAAAATCAAACAGGAAATGGGTCTTGTCGAAGAATGTTGTCCGCGGGACGATAGCGCAGATGAGATCGTTGAGGCAAAACCGGCTGTGTCTGTGGCAAAAAAAAACAAAAGCGCATCCAACAAAAATAACTTCCTTAGTGTCGCGTCAAAATATGTTTACAAGCACTGGAAGTGGCTGGTCGCAGGGATTGTTGCGCTGGTGATTGTGATTTTGGGAATTGTGGTCATTGTTAACTTGGGCGGCGAATCCAATGCGGCCGGCGATACTGAAGCAGTTGCGACCGTTGTCAAAGAACCTGAATATAAAACCGAAGTCCGCGAAAGATTCGGAACCGAAAATCGTGCAAACGCCAGAATAATCATCCAGGCAGCCCAAGAATCATGGGTTAAAATCGAAGATGCGCGTGGGAATACAGTGTTCAGTCGCGTTCTGGTTCCGGGCGACGTTTACTATATGCCCGAAGGCGACAAGTACAAAGGCACGTTCGGCAACGCCGGTGGCGTAGATATCTGGGTTGACGGCAATTTGGCGCCAAAACTGGGCGTATCGCACACCAGAAAATCGGGTGTTTTGATGACGCCAGAAGGTCTGATGCCGGGTGCGGAAGTCGTTGTGGAATAAAGTTTGAAGTTTGAGGGTTGAGGTGAGATGACTTCAATCCTCCTACTTCAAACTTCGAACTTCCTACTTCATTTTATATTCTTGAAATTATATATTTTTAGCCTATATTGGTGTCTGATGAATAAAATATGCGCCGCCTTGTTGCAGGGCGGCGGCGTATCTGTTTATGCAAAATAGGGAAAAAGCGACATATATGAATACGATAAAAGTGCGCGGTGCGCGCGACAAGGCGTCCAAGAGCGCAAGCATAGCGCCGCGCGATTGGGAGTGAGCATAGCGAACGATACAACTGCCGCAAGCAAGGTTATAATAAAATGAATACGATAAAAGTGCGCGGTGCGCGCGAGAATAATTTAAAGAATATCGATCTGGACATACCGAAAAACAAATTGGTGGTCTTTACAGGCGTGTCGGGTTCCGGCAAATCGTCGCTGGCGTTCAATACCATTTACGCCGAAGGCCAGCGCAGATATGTGGAATCGCTGTCTTCGTATGCGCGCCAGTTTCTGGATATGCAGAAAAAGCCCGATGTCGATCTGATCGAAGGGCTGTCGCCGGCGATTTCAATCGAACAAAAAACGACTTCTAAAAATCCGCGATCGACTGTCGGAACTGTGACGGAAATTTACGATTATTTCCGCTTGCTGTGGGCGCGCGTCGGGGTGCCACATTCGCCGGTGACGGGTTTGCCGATAAAATCCCAGACCATCGCGGAAATGGTTCAATGGACGCGCGAGAAAATTCCGGCAGGCACGAAAATTTACATCATGGCGCCACTGGTCCGCGATCGCAAGGGCGAATACAAAAAAGAAATCGCGTTTCTGATAAAGCAGGGTTACCAGCGTGCGATCATTGACGGCGAACTGTACGATCTGCATTCTGCACCGAATCTGGATAAAAACAAAAAGCACAATATATTTGTGATTGTGGATCGATTAGAGATGCCAAAAAAGCAATCAGGAATCAGGAATCAGGAATCAGAAGAAGAGTTCTCTTCGCGTCTGTATTCGTCATTCGAAGGGGCGTTGCGTCTGGTGCCGGGGTCGGTTCTGGTGCGTCGTCTGGATACGAACGAAGATGTCCTGTATTCGCAAAACTATGCATGCCCCGTCAGCGGATTTACTGTGCCCAAGATAGAGCCGCGACTGTTTTCATTCAATGCGCCGGCCGGCGCATGCGCTTCGTGCGACGGATTGGGCGTTCAATTAAACATGTCGCCGGACCTGATTATTCCAGACCCCAGCAAGTCGATTCTGGGGGGTGCGATTGCGCCTTGGTCGCGTGGCGGAATGTTGACGCAGTATGACCACTTGTTGGAAGCGCTGAAGAAAGAATATAAAATTCCGTTGTCAAAGCCGTGGCACACATTGACCGAAGAACAGAAAAACATAATTCTGTACGGCACTGGTGACCGGGCGATCCGTATTAACTGGAACGGGTTTGAATACGACAAGCCGTTCGAAGGCGTGGTTCAAAATCTGGAACGCCGCTGGCGCGAATCGGAATCGGATGCCATGCGTTCGGAACTGGCGAAATACCAATCGCAAAAGCCGTGCCCGGTTTGTCATGGCAAGCGTTTGAATATCCAGGCGCTGTGCATAAAGGTCGGCGGACAGGATATCATGGATGTATCAGCGATGTCGGTAAACGAGAGTTTGAAATGGTTCCGCGATCTGCCGAATCATATGACACAAAAGGAAAATGAAATCGCGCGCGTTGTTCTGCGCGAAATCACCAGCCGTCTGGAATTTTTACAGAATGTCGGTCTGGGGTATCTGACGCTGGCGCGGACGGCGGGAACGCTGTCCGGTGGTGAAGCCCAGCGAATCAGACTGGCGTCGCAAATCGGCAGCGGGCTGTCGGGGGTGCTGTATGTTCTGGACGAACCGTCGATCGGACTGCATCAGTCCGACAACGATAAATTATTAGACACGCTGAAAATGCTGCGCGACAAAGACAACACTGTTATCGTTGTCGAACACGATGAAGATGCCATGCGTTCGGCGGATTACTTGGTCGACATTGGCCGTGCCGCCGGCGTGCATGGCGGAAACATTGTCGCCGCCGGCAAGCCCGAAGATGTTATAAAAAATCCTGAATCGCTGACGGGACTGTATCTGTCTGGGAAAAAGAAAATCGAATTGCCCAAGGCACGTCGTGCGGGAAATGGTGAAAAAATATCAATACGCGGTGCGCGTGAAAACAACCTGAAAAATATTGATGTCGAAATTCCGCTGGGAAAATTCGTTGCGCTGACCGGTGTTTCGGGATCGGGGAAATCGACATTGTTGCTGGACACTTTGTATCCGGCGCTGATGCGATCGCTGTATAATTCCAAGCTGGAATCGGGCGCGCACGACATAATCACAGGAATGGAAAATATCGACAAAGTTGTCGATATTGACCAAAGTCCGATCGGACGCACCCCGCGCAGCAATCCTGCGACATACACCGGTGTGTTCACAAACATTCGTGACTTTTTTGCAGGATTGCCAGAGGCAAAAACGCGCGGATACGGCCCGGGCCGATTCAGCTTTAACGTCAAAGGCGGTCGATGCGAAGCGTGCCAAGGCGACGGCCAGATAAAGATCGAAATGAATTTCTTGGCCGACGTTTATGTCGAATGCGACAAGTGTCACGGCAAACGATATAATGAAGAAACCTTGGCTGTGAAGTACAAGGGCAAATCGATCGCGGACGTTCTGGATATGACGGTCGAAGAAGCGTATCGTTTCTTTGCAAACGTGCCACAGATACAACGAAAAATCGAATTGCTGAAACGCGTCGGGTTGGATTATATAAAGCTGGGGCAATCGTCGCTGGACCTGTCGGGGGGCGAAGCGCAACGTATAAAATTATCCAAAGAATTATCTGCGCGCAGTACCGGCCAAACACTGTATATCCTGGACGAACCGACAACCGGTTTGCATTTCGAAGACATCAAATTGTTGCTGTCGGTTTTACAGGAACTGGTTGACCAGGGAAATACCGTTGTCGTGATAGAACATAATTTGGAAGTGATCAAAACCGCGGACCATATTATCGACCTGGGGCCGACCGGCGGCGAGGCCGGCGGTCAGGTTGTCGCCAGTGGAACACCGGAACAGGTTGCCGCAAATAAGAATTCCGTCACAGGCCAATATTTGAAAAGATATTTGAAGTAAGTGCAAGTGTCAGTGAAAGTGCAGGGGGGCGCATTCTTGCGCCCCAATTTCTTGCAATTATAAATAAATTACTGTAGAATGGGATAGGTAAAAAATGGAGTTTAATTATGTCTTGGTTTAGCAAAAAAAAGAAACAGGAAGTAGGGGCGAATGTAAATTCGCCCAATGGTGTCGATAATGATGCACAACTGACCGCGGCCGAAGAAAAAGAACTGAAAGAAGCCGAAGAAAAAATGCCGTCCGGCATGAAGGAAACCGCCGCACGCATGATGTCCGGTCAATTCGATATGAACGACATGCTGATGCAGCTGAAACAAATCAAAAAAATGAGCAACTTTTCAGGCCTGATGAAACTGGTGCCTGGGATGAAGGATGCTGTTGGCGCCATGAAAGAAAAAGTAAAAGACGGCAGTGTCGATCAGCAGATCAAGATACTGGAAGCCATGACAGCCGAAGAACGTGCCGATCCGGATAAAATATTTGCCAATGCCAAGGCGCGAATCGCCGAGACATCCGGCGCGTCTGTTCGCGAAGTCGAACATATGATCAAACAGTATCAGAATATGAAACGCCAAATGGCCATGGTCCAGCGTATGGGCGGCATGGAAGCCATGATGCAGAAAATGCAAGGGATGAAGCCCGGTGGTGGCAATGCGCCAATAAATTAATTGGAATAACACATTTGTAAAATCATGAAAATAAAATGGCGAAAGATAACCGACTGGTCAATAGAGCATGTGTGCGAACCAGTCAAATCGTATTACAATTATGGCAGAAATAGAACACTGCTCGGATATGAAGTAGTGGTCGTTTATAAACATCATGGCCGGGATACGCTGTTTTTTGGCGTGGACCCTGAAAAGCTGAGGGTGATAACACAAGACGTTGCACATCGTCGCGCCACAGGTTTCTATGAAAGAATGATGGCGCGAAAGCAGAAAAAAGAAAACTCTAAATAAAAAAATGAACTAATATCAACGGCCACCTGTATGGCCGTTTTTTGCTGATTTTAACTTGACATTTTATATATTTTGTCTATATTTATATGGTAAGGATTATAAAAAATGAATAAAAACACCACATTGGACTTTGATACTGGACGTAAAAAATTATTACTGATAAACCCGCTGGAACTGGATGCGGGCATGGGACGAATTTCTTATGATGCAGAGTTGCAGGCGGTCTTGGCCGTACAGTTTTTGTACGAAAGCGGCATGCCCAGACCCAATTTTGTATTCTGCCAAAGCGCGAGATACTTTCATAATTTGCCGTTGGCGACCAAAAATTTTATGTGGAAATTATTGGAAAGTCTGGATGAAAAATACTCTAATGCCAGAAATCCGAAAATAAGAAAAGAATCATATTTTTGTGCAGAACAATTTATGGATTTCCAAGCGCCGTGCCTGTCGCCAAAGGTCACTTCGAAATGGGCGCCAAAAACAGAGTTCGCAGTTGTATTTGGGTCTGCGTCGAATATGCGCGAATTTGCGTGTCGCGCCACCGGCAACGAATTTTTCCATAAAAACCCTCGGGATTACAAATGTAACCAGTCTTTTTCTGGTTTTTTGATCACTGCGGACCAATGGAATTATGAAAAAAATGCCAAAGATGTTTCCGTAAAAAGCTTTGTGGCCACAGACAGTGGAAATCAGGTAAAATCATTGTCGAACAAAGATGCGGGCTTGCGTCAGGAAATTAACCGCGCATTGTCCGGCGATGGCGCATCGTTTGAAAGCTTGGTTAATTCGATTCCACGGGCCGAATGGTTGGTCAAAGAACACAGACGTTAAAGAAAAATCGGCCATGCGGCCGATTTTAAATTGAAAAATATTATTTCACGGCCTAGAATAACGATCATGAGAATAACAAACAAGAAAATTGCTGCAAAAAAATCTTCCGTCGCATGGCTGCAACGCCAGGCGCACGATCCGTACGTTGCGCGCGCACAACGTGACGGGTATCGTGCCCGCGCGGTTTATAAACTGATCGAGATAAATGAAAAATTCAAATTTCTAAAAAACGGCCAGGTGGTCGTTGATCTGGGTGCGGCGCCGGGCTCTTGGTCGCAATATGTCGCGCGCGAATTTCCAAAATCGAAAATATTCGCGATGGATTTGCTGGAAATAAAACCGATCCCGGGCGTCGAATTCTATCAAGGCGATTTCACAACCGATGAAGCGTTGATGTGGCTGCAGGAAAAGGCGGGGCAGGTTTGTCCCAAACCTGCCGACCCCAAGGCAACTTTGGGACAATGTTGCCCCACCGTTGACATCATCCTGTCCGATATGGCGCCGAATACAACCGGGCACCAGAAAACAGATCACTTGCGCCAGATGACGCTGCTGGAATATGCATGGGATTTTGCAAAATCTGCGTTAAAGCCGGGCGGGGTATTCGTCGCGAAATCATTCACCGGCGGAACAACAAACGAATTGTTAAAAGAAATCAAAAACAGTTTCGAATCGGTGCACCATATAAAACCGCCGTCATCCCGCAAAGACAGTGTTGAAATGTTTATTGTTGGATTGGGATATAAAGGTTAAAAAATCCCCCGGGATAGAGTCGGGGGATTTTTTCTTTCCAGTTTTTTTAGAACTGCATGTTCCAACCGGCTTTGGCGGCAAAGTCGCCGGCCGTGGAAACCGCAACGCCCGCATTCAGCGCGGAATCATCGGATGTTCTGACCACACCGCCGAACGCAAATCCGCCAGTCGATTGATAGTAGCCACCACCAACGCCAAATCCGAATTTTTTGCCGGTATCCAGGTGGTTGTCCAGCCCGGAAAATGCATTTGCAGTCGCAACGCCGGAATTGATTTTGTCATCAATTTCGTCGCTCAATTCGGTGATCTGGGCGCTAATGCCGGCGAATTCCGAATTGATCTGGCCGGTGTATGCCGCCAGGCCAGCGTTGATTTCACCAACGTATGGCGCAACCGCGGCAAAAGCATCGGCGCGTGTGACGGAACCGCCGGTCAATGTTTCGACAAAGCCGAAATCATTTTCCGCCAAGTGCGGCCACAATTCCGGCGATGTCACCGCGGCATTTGCCGCGCCGGTTACGCCGATTGCCAGTATGCTGGTCATGATAAGTTTTTTCATTGTTTGACTCCTTTTTTCGTTCAATGAAAAACCACCAAAAAAATGGTGGTTGGAGTTTCACAACAATCAACAAGTATTGCACAGCCTATTCAATATATTCAGCCGTACTCCAACCTGTGTTGGAGTATTTTACGTCCCTGCGGACGCTTGTTGTATGGGTTGTGAATCCCAATGACAGAATACCTGTCATCAGTTATGAGTTAATCAGACAAACTCGATTCGTGCAAGACTAATTATGATTTCAATTTTTCGGCGGCACATCGGGCCAGGCAATCGACACGTTCGTTCATTTCATTCCCGGCGTGCCCCTTGACCCAGTGCCAGTGGATTTTTATCTTTGATGCGGCTTCATCCAATTGCATCCACAGCTCCTGATTTTTGACCGGCTTTTTATCGGCAGTGCGCCAGCCGTTTCGCTTCCAGTTTTTTATCCATGACTGCATGCCGTTTTTTACATATTGGCTGTCGGTGTGGATTTCGACTTCGCTGTGTTTGCGTGCGGCATTCAGTGCCCGTATTACCGCCATCAATTCCATACGGTTGTTCGTTGTGTTTTCTTCCGCGCCCGATCGTTCGGCGATGTTTTTTCCATCGGTCGCGACAAAGCCCCATCCCCCCGGACCGGGATTCCCCAAACAAGAACCGTCTGTGTAAATTTTTAACATAAATGCTCTTTTTTATACATATATTTGTGATATAATAATACCACAAATGAAATTCAATTCCAAACAGTTAACAGACATGGCGAACGCGGTGCGCGCGGGTGCGCTTTACGCGATTCGTTCCGGTGCATCCGGACACGTCGGAATCGTCCTGGGGGCGTCGGATATTGTCACGACAATTTACGCGAATTATTTGCGGCGCGGATTGGACGAATTTGTACTGTCTGCGGGCCACGGCAGTGCGATGTTGTATTCTGTGCTAAAGCTGGCGGGGTATCAGATACCGGCGCTAAAGACTTTTCGAAAATTTGGCGGTCTGTCGGGACATCCGGAATTCGGAACAAACGGCGTTGCGGCGACAACGGGCCCACTGGGCCAGGGCGTCGCAAATGCGGTTGGATACGCGCTGGCGAAAAAGATAAAAAAATCCAACGATTCACGTATATATTGCCTGTGTTCGGACGGCGATTTAATGGAAGGCGTCGCGTCAGAGGCGATCGCATTCGCAGGACACTATAAATTAAACAACCCGATTCTGCTGTGGGATGATAATAAAATCAGCATTGATGGCGCGGCGGTAATGGAATCCGACGTCGCCGGCCGTGTTCGTGCGGCGGGCTTTAATGTCATAAAAATAAATGGCGATGACTTTGCGGCAATAGACCGCGCGCTGACCGCTGCGCAAAAATCGGTCACGCCGACATTCATTCAATGCAAAACCCTGATCGGTGCAGGTTCCAGTGTGGCCGGCACGGCGCGCGCGCATGCATACGGCCTGGACGCGTCGGAATTATTAAAACTGGAAGATAAATTTACATCCGCCCGCGGATTAAAACTGTGGGAAAAAAGTTCAAAGTCCAAAGTTCAAAGCTCAAACGATAAAACAAAAATTGAATATTGCGCTTTGACCTTTGAACATTCGGCTTTACCGATTTCCACACGCGAACTGTCTGGAAAATATCTGGAAACTTTGGTCAAGCAATATCCTGGATTAATAGGGGGCAGTGCGGACCTGGCATCCAGCACGAACACAAAAACAAAATCGCATACTGACATCACGCCGCGCGATTTTTCCGGAAACTTTATTAATTACGGTGTGCGCGAACACGCAATGGCTGCGATTATGAACGGCATGACTGCGGCGGGTCTGCGCCCATACGGCGGAACGTTTTTGGTGTTTTCCGATTATATGCGTCCGGCGATTCGTTTGGCGGCGTTTTCAAAACTGCCGACAATATTCGTATTCAGCCACGACAGCATCGCGGTCGGCGAAGATGGCCCAACACACCAGCCGGTTGAACAAATCGCCAGCCTGCGTCTGGTGCCGAATCTGAATGTTTTTCGCCCATGCAATATGGCCGAAGTCGCGGCGTGTTGGGACATGGCGTTATCAGAAACATCTCGTCCGTCATGTATAATTTTATCGCGTCAAAAGTTCAAACAGATTCCGACGCCGCGGGTTGCAAATATTCGCGACGGCGCCTATATTATACATGCGATCGGCAAACCAAAAGTTACATTGATTGCGACCGGGTCCGAAGTGCCTTTGGCTGTGGCGGTCGCCGATAAGTTGAAAAACGCCCAAGTGGTCAGTATGCCGTCGGTCGAAAGATTCCGCGCACTGCCGGCCCGGTACAAAAACAAACTGCTGGCCGGGTATGTCGTCGCGATCGAAGCCGGCGCAATGCAAAGCTGGTTCGAATTCGCCGACGCGGTTGTCGGGATCGACACATTTGGGGAATCCGGTCCGGGTGATGAAGTTTACAGACACTTTGGATTCGACGCTGAAAAAATCGCGGGCGAGATACAAAAATATGCAAAATAAATTTAACAAGTTTCAATTTTGTCTGATTGACCGCGTCGCGCCGCCAGCATGATTTTTTTGCGCGAATTATAAAACAAAAAATGTTCAATTTATCCAAAAAACAATATAAAAAACCTGATATGATAAAACCCAGTTTTACAACTTCTTGCGGTGAAAAAATTCCGGTGATTATCGACGCTCGTCGTGGTCTGCGCAATATAACAATTCGTCCGAAAACAATGCCGACGCGAGAAATCCATATCTCAAAACCTTGGCTGGTTCCGACATCCAGCGCGCTGCACTTTTTAAAACAAAAGACGGTCTGGCTGGACAAAATTTTCGCGTGCGCGCCAAAAAAAGTCAAAATACACGACGGCGATACGATCGAATTTTTGGGCCGTCGCGTTCTGATTAAACATGACGCGACCAAGAAGTCGAATTGTTTAATCTCCACACTTGCGAAATCGCATCTCACCCAGCTTGCGGGGGGAGTGTCTGCGCAGCAGACGAGGGGGGTGACATCCAAATCTGAAGTTATCAATCACCCCCCCACCGCCCTCCGGGCGGAGCCCCCCCGCAAGCAGGGTGGCACGTGTTCGTGCGAAGTCGGAGAAACCCTTGTCATCGGTGGATCTGCGGAAATGTTGGAACGACGGATTCGTGATTTTATCAAGGCGGAATTTTTAACCGCAACACGTGAAATCATTAAAACCGCGCCGCGCGAATTCTGGCCAAAGCGCCTGGCGATACGGGATACGACCAGTCGCTGGGGGTCTTGTTCGTCATCCGGTACGATTTCGTTTTCATGGCGCTTGGCGTTTGCGTCACCGGAAATCATGCGCTATGTGATCATGCATGAACTGGCGCACAAAAAACACATGGATCATTCGCCAGCATTTTGGAAACAAGTTTCAGAATTATACGGCCCCGGGGTAGAGCGCGCAAAACAATGGCTGGCCAAGAACGGCCAGGATTTGCACCGGTATTTTTAGATTTTCAATATTTCGCCCAGTAATGTGGCAATTATACGCACTTTTTAATGTTCTTGATTTGCCATAGGGCGGGCATTCTATTTTGTATTGACAAATAATAAATAAGAACTATCATATCTGCTGTAGGGATGATAGAGAACGGCAATTAGGAATGACTGAAAAAATGAAAAGCGTTAAACCATATTTATATGAAGACGAAACTTGCAGCTGGCATTTCGATACCGGGCATACCATCCAGGTAAATTACGGTATGAAAGAATATTCAAGACCAAAAGAAGTGTTGATAAAATCCATAAATCGTCTGGATACGGTTATTGATGCTAAGCAGGTTGGATATATTTTTTCTATCCCGGAACCAGTTTTATTGTTACATAAACTGGGAATCATTGAGGCCCGTTTCCCTTACACGCATGGCGGTGGGAACTCTGATTTTTATAAAGCTATTATTTTGCCAAACGGCGATTGCCATATCGAACTGGAAGGTTATTATAACCGTGAAACTAATTTCAAAATTTTGCCCATGGGATTGGTAAAGGTTTTTGATAATCTGTACTTTATTAATAATCGTACCAACAGATGCAAAAATTTAACAAAATCTGATGACAAGATGCGCGGACAGTGTGTCAGCCTGTCAAATGATGGATATTTCTGCATACAATCAGACAATTATAGAACGAAAACTTTTGGTCCAGATTTGAAAGTTATATGTGAAACCAATGCGGATGAAAGAATTGAAAAATTGGAAGCGTCCAAGAATATGTTTTACAACGGCCAGACATTGTTGCGTATGCAAGATGGAAAATTTAATCAATTTGCAATACCTGGGCTGGCACCATACAGCACAATGGATATTAAATGGATAGAATCGGCCAAGATGTATTTTGTAGAAACGTGCAAGATGTATGACGATCAAGCTGAAAGAGAACGCAGAAGTGAAATGTTATATTTTAGAATGGGGACGCCTGTTTCCCAGCAAGCGCCACTTGGCCGAACAGAGTATTACCAATGCGGATTGTTCGATCATAATATTTACCCATTGTCAATTGGCCCAACGCGCAGTGAAAGTTATTATGCCCAAATAGATTTTGTTTGCGGAAAATATATAACAAAAGATATTTTGGAACATTTCAGAAACAGTGGTCATTCCACCCTGAGATGGATGGTCGGCGCCCGCGAAAGATGTTAAAATTCAGAAAAGACCTGCATCGGTATTTTTAAGTTTCTTATAAAAATCCTTGAAAATTACAAAAAATGCCGTATAATCGACGCATGTTTAGAAAAATTGTTATTTTTTCTGTCGTTCATCACGCCCAAGTGGCGTCTTATTAGCAATCTTATTTTTATATGATATAATTAGCACATAATATATATGTGCATTTGATGTGGATGACAACCAAAGGAAATAACAATGTCAAACTTAAAACCCACCAAACCTTTATCGGGATTTACAGAATTATTGCCGGCCCAGCAACGTTTTTTCACCGCATGCGTCGGAAAGATGGGCGACAAGCTGGGGATCGCCGGATTTGATTTTATCGATTTGCCTGCGATCGAACGGGCAGAGGTATTAACCGACGAAACAGACTGGTCCGAAACATCGACCCAGATGTTCCTGTTTCAAAAAGGTGACACAAAAATGGGACTGCGCTATGACGGCACGGTCGGATTGTCGCGCTATGTTGCCGGAAATTTGAATGATCTGACTTTTCCGTGCCGACTGACCCAGTTTTCAAAACGATACAGAGGCGAGCGTCCACAAAAAGGTCGCTATCGCGAATTTTACCAATTGGATTTTGACATCTTGGGATTGGGCGGATTGTCTGTAAATTATGATGCCGAGATTATAAAACTGGCATCGGATATTTATGATTCCATACCGGAATTGGTCGGCGATTATGCGATAAACGTCGGGTCGCGCACGTTCTGGAATGCGTTTGCAAAATACTTGAACTTATCGACGGAACAAATTGATTCTGCGTTTGTTTTAATTGATAAAAAAGAAAAGCTGACTGCGGATGATTTCGCTGCTGGGCTGATCGAAACTGCTGGTGCGGATATTGCGAAACAAATCCAAGACGTCTTTAAAAACGGTTATGAAACACTGCGTGGGAAATCGCCGGAATTGGATGCAGCGATAAACGAATTGGTCGATTTCATGGCACTGTTAAAATCCATGGGGGTTGATCGTGCAAGTCTCAGTCTTTCGACGATGCGCGGTCTGGGATACTATGATGGTATTGTTTATGAAGCATATTCAAAAACTTATCCGGAAATAGGATCGATCGGCGGCGGGGGACGATACGGCAACCTGGTCGAAAGATTTTCCAAGACCAAGGTAATCGGCAGTGGCTATGCAATCGGCGTCACGCGAATGATTATGACCGCACTGGAATCCAATCGGATAGATTTGTCCGAATTCCAATCGCCGATTGACGCTGCGGTACTGATCATGGGGGTGTCGCAGGTCGCCTATGCGATGGCGGTGACGGCGTCACTGCGCAATGAAAGAATTATCGCGATTCCGTATCTGGATACAGAAAAAAAGTTCAAATCACAGATCGAGTTTGCTGATAAAATAAAATCAAAATTCAGTATAATAATCGGTGAAGATGAAGTAAAAAATCAAACGCTGTCCGTCAAGAATATGACGACCGGCGACCAGCAGACTTTGTCGCTGTCTGACACGATAAAACTGTTAAAAAGTTAATACAAGGGATTTCCGCCTTTGCGGGAATAAAGCAAACATGATAATCGAATCAAAATTAAGAGAAATCCAAGCCAAGGCTGCAGAAGTCGAAGGTCAAATGAATTCTGGCACCGTATCCGGCAAGGAATTGACGCGTCTGTCCAAGGAGTATTCGCGTCTCTCGGAAATACTGCCGATTATATCGGAATATTTCCAGACCCAGCAGGGAATCAAAGACGCAGAAGAGATGTATTCGGACCCAGAGCTAAAAGATATGGCGTTCGAACAACTTGGTAAACTGAAGGAGTTATTGCCAGAAATTGATAAAAAACTTCAATTGGCGTTATTGCCCCGTGACGAAGCCGACGACCGGTCTGTAATCATGGAAATTCGTGCCGGTGTCGGGGGCGATGAGTCTGCTTTGTTCGCGTGGGACTTGTTTAACCAGTATAAATCATACGCATTGCGTAATGGCTGGAAAGTCGAGATCATTGAAGAAAACGCGACATCTTTGCGCGGGTATAAAGAAGTGATATTTAAAATCGATGGTTTTGGCGCATTTGCACGCATGAAGTTCGAGTCCGGAATACACCGAGTTCAACGTGTGCCTGAAACCGAGGCCGGTGGCCGTATTCATACCAGCGCTGCATCTGTCGCCGTTATGCCCGAAGCCGAAGAAATCGATATAGAAATACTGGATAAAGATTTGCGTATTGATACTTATCGCGCCCAAGGGGCAGGTGGTCAGCACGTTAACAAAACCGATTCCGCTGTCCGTATCACGCACTTGCCCACAGGTGTCGTTGTTAGCAGCCAGAACGAACGTTCTCAGATTCAAAACCGCGCTTTTTGCATGACAATGTTGCGCGCAAAACTTTACGAAAAACAACGCAGTGAACAGCAAAATTCGCGTGACGCTTCAAGACGTTCCATGGTGGGGTCCGGCGATCGTTCTGAAAAGATTCGCACTTATAATTTTCCGGAACAACGCGTCACGGATCATCGTATAAAACTGACCTTGTACAAGCTGGATGATATTCTGGCGGGCGGGCCGGGGCTGGATGAAATGATTGACGCGTTAATCGCGGCGGACCAGCTGGACCAGTTGGCAAATCTTAATTAATAATTGACAAATTATGGCGTTCTGCTATAATTTGTCAAAATGAAGCCAGAAAAAATCAAGATTTTTCCGATATTCAATTATGATACCCAGGTCACGGACGCCATGGGTGAAATACATTACAGTCTTTATCCGGATTCGTACGGATCAATTACCGAAGCAAAGAAAAATACCGCAATAATCAGACAGAGAAAAAACGGCTATGTGTCTTTGGGCGCGTATGCGAATGGCTGCCTGGTCGGATACAGCCAAGCCCAGGCAGTACCGACAGTTGACGGGTGTATGAAAATCCAGGCGCTGTATGTGCACAAGGATTTTAAATCGGAAAGAGATGTATCCAACGGATGTGGTGTCGGGTCGCGCTTGTTGTGCGCAACCGAAGATGTATTGGCGATGTATGGTTCTCATATTAAATTACAGGCCTTTAACGATGTCGGAAAGTTTTACCTGAATCGTGGTTATATTGCCGGCGAATTCGCAACCAGGGGCATGGCGGTGGAAAGCGCGCGACCGTATTACAAGCGCGTGGAAAACTTTAATAAAACCGGTGTTTTTCCATTATTTCATATGTCTGATGCGCATCAAAAAAAGGCGCTGGATATTATGCCGCCCGGCTTTTGCGCGGACTTTTTAATGGAAGCGTCCGTAAAAGAAATGACACATGATATAATGTTATTCGGCCGACCAGCTTATGTTTATTATTTGAATGGCGATATGGCCGGTATGTTACAAGGCAAGGTTTACGGAACGGACGTGGCGGAAATAGAACGATTGTTTGTAGCGCCGGATTTCCAGCAGAAATACGGAATAGGGGCGTCATTGGTATTGGAATTTATGGAATTTTTGAAATTTCATAATGTTAAAAGGCTTGTCGTAAATTCGATTCCTGACTCGGTGCCTTTTTACGAGTCCAATCGATTGAAATTTCATCGTTTTCGCAATAAAAGCAATACGCTTGTAAAAACATTATAAGTTTTTTGCTTGATAGATTCCCGTCGTTTGTATATCATGTTCGTCATGGAAGAGAATATAGGCTTTTCACTGGATAGACCAATTGTTATGGTCGGCCTTATGGGCGCCGGCAAGACCAGTATTGGTCGCGCGTTGGCCCGAAAATTGGGCGTTCCGTTTGTTGATTCGGATAAAGAGATCGAGGCTGCCGCCGGCTGCAGCGTGGTTGATATATTTTCCCTGTATGGCGAAGAAGAATTTCGTCGCGTCGAAGAGCGCATTATCTCCAGACTATTGGAATCGGGGCCCGCGGTGAAAATAATTTCCACGGGCGAGGGGGCGTTTATCACCCCAGCAGTGCGCGAATTGTTGTCCGAAAAAACCTTAACAATTTGGTTAAAAGCAAACCTTGATCTGCTTGTAAAGAGAACAAATTTTCGTGATACGCGACCCCAGCTTTTAAATGCCGACAGCAAGAAAATTTTATCGCAATTGATCGATGAAAGGTACAAGATTTATTCTTCCGCAGACATAACGGTGGAAACTTTGGACGAAAGCTTGCAAAAGACTTTGTCCAAGGTTGTTGCCGCAATAAAAACCCATAACCAAAAAGGAGAAAATAATGGGATTAATCAAAGACTTTAAAGAATTTGTTCGTCGCGGCAGCGCGATCGATATGGCTGTCGGTATAATTGTCGGCAGTGTGCTGACCGGGGTGGTCAATTCGTTGGTAAAAGATATTCTTATGCCGCCAATCGGGCTTTTGATTGGTGGGGTTGACTTCTCTAACTGGTTCGTTGTTATAAACAAGGGGCTGGATGCGATGGTCGGCCAGCATTATTCCACAGTTGCGGCGGCCCAGGCGGCCGGTGCGGTTACGATCAATATTGGATTGTTCCTGAATACAGTAATCAGCTTCTTTATTACAATGTTTGCAGTATTTTTGTTCGTAAGGGCCGCCAACAGGATTCGTGGCAGTCAGCCGGCGACAACACGCGAATGTCCGTATTGCAAAAGTGCGATTGCTTTGGCGGCGACCAAATGTCCGAATTGCTGTTCGTCCGTAACCCCTGTAAAGCCACCAAAAACAGCAGAAAAAGAAGATGATGTAGTCGCAAAATTAACTGGCAACATCAATAAAATAGTTAAAAAAGTTAAAGTTAAAAAATAACTTTTATTAAATGGTTGAAAAACAGGCCCAATTGGGCCTGTTTTTTATGGTTTTAGCTGGCCTAAACCGATGGTTATTATGCTAAATGGCCCAAATTTGGCCGTGATTTTGATATTTTTAGGATTTGCCATGATTTTGAACGGCTGGTTTGTATATAATATGGGCCAGGGCTGGCGAATTAACAAATTAATATTAATTATAATATTATTAACTTATTTGTTTGATTATAAATAATAATTTAAAAATAAATTTTATCATCCGCACGACCAAAGGCGGGTGATAAATATTATTATATGCTCAATATTCGGATTATACATTATTCGACACAGGCAAACATACAGTGGGGAACCGATACTATAAAGGCGCATAATGTATATTATGTATAGTTTAAGATGTTATAATAAACAGATATGGCTTATTGTGGCCCATATCTGTTTATTGTACATCGCATGGCTGCAAACAATACATAATATACCCGCGTGCAAAATAAAAATTTATAATCAGTAATTCCTCACAATGACGGAATGAGTTTTTCGATTAAGATATTCCTCTTGATTAAACGATCAAAAACAAATTCGCCATTGCACAAGTAAAGCGCGGGCAACCCGGTTTTAAATTGTTACCTCGCGGGGCGCGCCGTCCCCGGCATGATATAATCACATATCTGTGAATATTTTTCGACATTATGGCCCTATTCTGGTCCTAATATTTTCATATTTTATTGATTTTGCGATGTTTTTAATGATTTTTTTAGACGTTTTTTGGGCGAATTTCTATAGTTTTACCCAAAAAGTGCCCACAAAAATCCATATTTGGCCAAAAAATAGGGCCATAAAAACTCTAAAATCTGCAAATTTTCACTATTTTATGACATAAACTATACATAATCTAGTTCGAATCCAACTGCCCGAGCCAAGTTATACAAGGTCACAGAAATGTGGCCTTTTTTCATTGTCACGCTGGCTTTCGCCTGGTTCGAACTTAACCTGTTCAAAAACACCAAATTTTAGGCAAGTTCGAACTAATTGTTTAAAAATCCTTGCAAATTCAACATTTTTAAGTTTTCTGCCCCAGTTCGTGTCCATCTGCCCCGAATGTATAAAAATAAAACCTGGTCTTTTGTATTAAACCAGGTTATTTAAAAAAACGTTTTAAAGATTTAAAGGTTGCTTACCTTTAACGTCCTTTATACTCTTGTGCCAATTGTTCAAATGTCCAGCTTTCGCTTGATGAACGGACAACATACATGGAAACACCCGAAGGGTCGGCGCTAAAAGAACTTTTCATTGGCAACACCATTGGAACTTTGCCAATAGATTTTTGTAAAATTTCTGACAATGGGTATTCAATACCATAATCCGCGCCGAATTGAACACGATTGTGCGATGATATATATTGAGTCAATGCAATACGCACCTTTTTAATTTCTTCTTCCGAAAGCGAGCTATTCGCGCCATGACCGGTCGCACCAGTTAATATTGCCAACATAAGCCCCATACCACTGCCATCTGGGTCCGGCAGATTCTTGCTTGCGGATTGCATTTTTGAATTACCGCTAGTCATGATGTCCAATAATTTTTCGACAATCAAACCTGTTTGTTCTTTTGTAAAGTTTGCCATTTAAATACCTCTTTTTCGTTATTTAACTACATATATTTTATTTGTCAAGTATTTATATAAGATTTGTAAATTTGAATCTGTTTCAATAATTCATCAAAACCATCCAAATCATTAGTTCGATAATTGTATGTTATCCCGAGCCAAGTTTTTGTAGGGGCGCATATTTGTGCCCTTTTTCATAGTCACTTTGATTTTCGCCCCGCTCGGACATTCCCAATTTAAAATCGCTAAATTTTAACTAGGCCGAGCGAATTTGGCACAAAAGCTTAGAGAAACCAAGCCTTTCATTGGTTGGTACCCGACTGGCCCAAATTTGAAAATAAATATTGAAATGTGAGTATATTGTTCTATACTTTTCTTTCAAGGGGGGGTAGCAAAAGGCTTTTTAATAATGTCAGCATCAAATAAGGAAATTCTTCAAAGGCTCATTACAAATGGGGCAGGAAAAATAGAACGCAGATCGGCAGGCTCTTATACTGCAGGATATTGGGCTGTTGATACTTGGATAAATAGTGAGCCGTATTGTATCAAGAATGATTTTTTGCGCAACATGGC
Source organism: Alphaproteobacteria bacterium (assembly GCA_031555055.1). Lineage (GTDB taxonomy): Bacteria > Pseudomonadota > Alphaproteobacteria > Rs-D84 > Rs-D84 > JAFGMC01. Next base: position 61,202 of record JAVBUT010000001.1, read on the forward strand.
CACCGCGCAGATATTTTATGATTCAAAAAGCAATCTGCAAGACGTGATGGGTGAATGGTCGCGTGGCGACATGCTTTTTGACATTAATTCATTCAGTAGCATCATATCTTTTGCTTCTGGCAAACTCCGTGAAGAATTATCCTCTCATAAATTATCTATATTGGAACCCGGTCACTATTTTGCAAATAAACAAGTTAATGAATTTTACAACAATGAAGTGTACTTTGATGGCCTTGCCCGGGAAAATCCAAAAATGCTAGACAAAACGGTTTTAGAGATTTTTGAAAGATCAAAAATGTCAGATTCAAATTATCAAGAGCAATCATTTAAGAATAGCATATATATAGACGCTATGTGTAAACTGAGCCGACAAGTAGCGAAAAATGATATAGAAAATCATTTTATATCATTGCTTGAATACGAGGAAGATGTCGCCCCATTGGTTATCTTTCTAATGCGTAAAGATGTTCAGCTCTTTTTGTTGGACGCCTCAGAATATTTTATAAAAAAAGTGAAAAATCATCTCATTGGTCATTTTCGTCACGAAGAATTTTATGAAAAGATGTTTAATTATCGCCTAAGCACAGGTCGTTAAACAATCTGATTTGTTCGGCAAGGGTTGTGAATTCACCCATATTCTCAGCTCGGAAATTGCATCCGCCTGCACTTCGCTGCGGCGCTACAAGAGCTGTGCCGCTGTGTCTGCCGCAGCGTTCTGCGAAGGTGGAATCCAAGTTTTCGTAGGGGCGCATATTTGCGCCCTTTTTCATAGTCACTTTGATTTTCGCCCCGCTCGGACTGTGGGCTGTGCCACCCGAAGCCTCGGCGAAGGGCGGTTCGAGTCCGTCTCTGCCCAAAATTTGTATTATTTTGTTACAATGGAATGGATACATGATGTATTCAAAAAAATGAAATTACAAGAAAATAGCTCAAACGAAAAAACTGGTGAAGTATTTACGCTAATAATTGGCGGCACATTTTATAGCCGTAATCGAGGAAAAGATTTTGTAAATGATGTAAAGATCATTAATAAGGTTGCGAGAGAACTAGCAAAAATATGCAAAGTTCAGAAAAAACAAATTGATAAAAATCGCTATACTGCATACAGTGGGCGTTAGGGACAAAGTTTTTGTATGGGTGTCTCCCCTGGCCTGTATTTTTTTCATGCTGCTCTGAAAGTTGCTAGTTTTTTTTTGCAATAATAACCATGCCATAATTTACCGCGTGATGTTTCATTAAAGCTACCAATATTAAAGACTGTAAAGCCTGACTTGGCTAATTTTGTCTGCAATTCGACATCTGTATATCTTGCCCTGTATCGCACAATGTTTCCATTATAATCTTTTTTCTCTTCTAAGCCTTCGTTGGGCTCTGTGCTAATTGTGGTGCATACAAAAAATATCCCGTCAGGTTTTAACCAGGAATGTATTTTTTGCAACATCAAATCCGCATCAGATTTTGGAAAACAGTGTATAAAAGCACTGGCATAAATAACATCAAACTCATTTTTTGGAAAATCGTATGTCATTGTATCTGCGCATATCAGCGTCGCTGTAGGCGAATTGTTTTTTGCATAATCTAACATATTTTGGGAAATATCAATGCCTGTACATTTAAAAAACTCATATTGGTTAAATTCCGCTAATGCCATACCATTGCCACAACCAATATCCAATACAGAAACATTATCTTTATTTGGAAATTGTTTATCCAAATATTGAACAACTTTTATATAACCTTGAGTTTCTTTAAGTGCTGCGTGGCGTGCCTGATATTGATAGGCAATATCATCATAAGCTTTTTTATTGATTTCTATATAGTTTTTCATATTAGCGCAATTATATGAAACTATATCGGATTTGTAAATATTAATTTGTTCATTTGTTTTTTGTTTTGCTGTGCATTATAATGACAGTCATGAGATTAGATGTTGCGCTGGTTGAACATAAACTTTATACGACGCGGGCGCGGGCCGTGGCGGCGATCGATGCCGGTCTGGTGTCAATTAATGGCGCTGTTGCGCGCAAGCCGAGCCAGACGGTCGGGCCTGATGATCGGATTGACGCGGGCGCCCTGCCTTATTCGTCTGGGCGCGGCAGTTTAAAGCTGGCCCAGGCGTTGGATGAATTTAAAATTGATCCAACCGGGATGACATGCTTGGATATCGGTGCGTCAACGGGTGGCTTTACCGAAGTTTTGTTATCGCGTGGCGTGTCGCATGTGATCGCAGTCGAAGTGGGAACCGATCAGATGATCCCCGAATTAAAAACCGATCCGCGGGTATTGTCGTTGGAAAAAACAGATATTCGGGATTTATATCCGTCGGATATAATAAACGACACCCCGGCCTGCGGCCACCCCTCTGCCAGAGGGGAACCGGATTTGGTGCCTATGAAAGGTATTGGCCTTATCGTTATCGACGTATCTTTTATCTCGCTGGATGATATTGCGGACGCGGTGGCGAAATGGGGTGCGCCGTGTGTTATCGCGCTTATTAAGCCACAATTCGAAGTGCCCGCCGCAATCGCGAAACGTGCAAACGGGATTATAAAATCTGAAAAAGACCGGCAGTTCGCGATTGATCGTGCGGTTACCGCGTTTGCATCGGTCGGATATAAAAACGCCGGGATCATTGAATCACCGATAACCGGCGGCAGTGGAAATGTGGAATATTTGGGGTTATTCTTGAAATAAAAAGGCATGCAATCCAGTTATAAACCACTTGAAAAGTGATGAATTTAAATATAACATCCATGTTATTGATAAAGAGAAAAACATGACAGAACAGATCAAAAAAATCCATGAACGTGAAGCCAAGTGGCAGAAAAAATGGCGTGATGCCAATTGCTTTGTGCCGAAAAATGATGGTGTTAAACCGACGTTTTATAACTTGATCGAATTTCCGTTTCCGTCGGGTACAGGATTGCATGGCGGACATATGTTGGGCGATTCCGGCATGGATGTTATGGCGCGGTTCAAGCGTATGCGTGGCTTTGATGTTCTGTATCCGATCGGATTTGACAGTCTTGGGAAATCAGCCGAACAATACGCGGTAAAAATTGGCAAGCATCCGTCGGTCGTTGTGCGTGAACTGGTTAAAAAATTTTCAATGGAAATGGAAAAACTGGGGCTGTCGGTGGACCCTAATTCGCATATCGCGACGTCCGATCCGGAATTTATCAAATGGACCCAGTGGATGTTTATCCAATTCTTTAACGCAGGGTTGGCGTATAAATCAATGCTGCCTATGAATTGGTGTCCGAATTGTCGCATGACGCTGACCAATGAAGAACTGGAAGACGGCAAATGCGATCGCTGTCACGGCGAAGTCGAAATACGTGAAAAAATGCAATGGAACCTGGCGATTACAAAATATGCGCAAAAACTGCTGGATGATTTGTCTTTGGTTGACTATCCGGACAAGGTAAAGCGTGATCAGGTAAACTGGATTGGCAAATCCACCGGCGCCGATGTCGACTTTTGTGTTGGTGATGACACAATGACGGTCTATACGACACGTGTGGATACTATATTTGGCGCGACGTTTTGCGTAATTGCGCCAGAGCATAAATTATTGGCAAAATGGCTGGATGACGGGCGTATCAAAAACGCTGATGCGGTACGTGGGTATATTAAGGAATCTGCGGCGAAGTCAGAATTCGATCGCACGGACGTGACACGTGAAAAGACAGGCGTAAAGCTGGATGGAATCATGGCGACTAATCCATTCACGGGTGCGACGATTCCTGTATTTGTTGCGGACTATGTATTGGTGAACTATGCGCATGGCACGATTATGGCGGTGCCGGCACATGATGAACGCGACTATGATTTTGCAAAGAAATTTAATCTGCCGATCATCCAGGTTCTGGACAATGGCGATATTTCCCAGCATGCCCAGGAAGGTGACGGTGCGCATATCAATTCCGGATTTATGGATGGCATGAATAAAGAAGACGCAATCGCCGCCGCGATCAAAGTTGGCGAAGCCGGCGGATTTGCAGTTCCGAAAACGCGCTTTAAAATGGGCGATTGGGGATTTTCGCGCCAGATGTACTGGGGCGAACCAATCCCATTGGTATATTGTGAAAAGTGCGGATGGGTGCCGATCCCAGATTCCGAGCTGCCATTAATGCAGCCGCACATGGAAGATTATCGTCCGACGTCCGACGGCGGATCACCACTGGCGCGCGCAACCGATTGGGTAAACACCACCTGCCCGACCTGTGGCGGGCATGCGACGCGCGAAACGGATACCATGCCGCAATGGGCTGGATCAAGTTGGTATTTCCTTAGATACTTGGACCCGTATAATAATGAAACATTTTGTTCGAAATCACAGATGGAAAAATGGATGCCGGTCAGCCATTATAACGGTGGCAACGAACATAATACACGTCATTTGATCTATTCGCGTTTCTGGCACAAGGCGCTATTTGATTTGGGGCATGTTAATACGCCAGAACCGTATAAAAAGCGTACGACGAATGGCCTGTTGATGGGAACAGACGGTAAAAAAATGTCAAAATCGTCCGGCAATGGATTCCAGGTTGATGAAAAACTGGCGGAGATTGGCGCGGATGCGGCGCGCATAACCGTGCTGTCGCTGGGGCCGTGGGATCAGAATATAAACTGGTCAGAAGGCACATTGTCTGGGGTCCAGCGTTTCTTGAAACGTGTGGAAAACCTGTCTGATAATTTAACCGACGATGAAATGTCACCGGACCAGGAACGTCTGGTTCATCAATTGATCAAGGATGTTTCCGAGCGCATTGAAAATATGCAGTTCAATACATCTATTTCCGCAATGATGGAATTTATCAATGCGTTTGATGGTAAAATGCCGCGCGCGGCATATAAAATCCTAATCCAGGTTTTGAACCCGTTCGCGCCGCATTTGACCGAAGAAATGTGGGAAAAGTTGGGGCATTCGGAAATGCTGGTATTTGAACCATGGCCGACATACGATCCGGCGAAACTGGTAAAGTCATCCGTGACAGTGTCAGTGTCCGTGAATGGAAAATTCCGCGGAACCATTGATGTTGCGACGGGCGCGGCCGAATCCGATGTTGTTGCGCTGGCACGGGGCGTTGCGGAAAAATATCTGACCGGCGATATTGTAAAGACAATCGTCGTACCGGGCAAGATGGTTAATTTCGTAATAAAATAACTTTTGTATGGGCGCATATTTGTGCCCAAAATAAATGGGGCGCAAATATGCGCCCCCTACTTTTTATTGTTTTTGGAAAAATTCTACCTGACGTCACCTTTCTTTTTCACAAATCCGACGCCGCTGTATGTTTTAAAATTCTTTGGCGTGAATTCGATAACGGAAAAGTCGCCGCCGTGACGCCCATCCGGATAATACATCACAAAAGAATGATCCCATATGTCGTCTTTGACTGCTTCGTCGGTGACTTCGGACACTGTGCCCGTCAGCAGCATGCCATTGTACTGGTTGTCATACGCGTACAGCGACGCATTGCTGTTTGCGCGGATTTCTTTGATCTTGTCGGTGTGCGTGTTCGTCATCAGCATAATGCGGTCGGTTTTTTTGAAATGGTTTTGCAATTGCGGCGCGATGTTTTTGTTGCGAATATTGACCAGCGCGCGCGTCTGGGGCGATCCGTCCAGCCCCAATGTAGATAAAATCAATATCGGCTGGGCATCGAAAAAACTCAAGATTTCTTTTTTTTCCATATCGTCATCCTTTGGCTTTGTCTGTATAAAAATTATTGCACAATAATTCGCGATTGCCAGAAAAATCGGGAATAAAAACCGCCAGTTTGGCGGTAATTATTTCAGGCATGATTTTGTGCCAGCATGTTAAGACAAAATAATTTTATTAACGCTTCGGACGGGATTACGGCTTGTCCGCGTTCGATTTTTGTAATATCGCGAATATTGATTCCGATGTATTTCGCAAGGTATCGTTTGGGGATTTTTGTACGCAATCGTGCTTCGCGCAGGCATTTGCCAATGTATTTTCCGCTGATTGTTATATCAACAGGTTCGCTTTTGTATGGAATTTGCATTTTTCTCTCCTTTTTGTTTTTTATGCAAAAAACGACCGCCCGTGACGAATGGGCGGTTGGGAGTTAGTACCTATCAAGGATAGTGCGCATATTCGGGCAAGCCCTTATTTTGCAACCTCCCAACCGAACGGTTGGGCCTTGAGAGGGCACTACACCTCACACCGGTCGTCTTTTCCGGTGCGATCATATTATATACGATTGTTTTCAAAAGTTCAAATAAAAATCGCCCTATGGGCGATTGTTTTATGAAATTTCTTTGATCCGTCTGATACGGCGTTCGATTGCGTCGAACGGCGATTCCAGGAATGCCTGGGCGACCAGGAACGCAATCTCTATATCAACATCGTCGGCGGCCAGCGACAAAACATTCACGTCATCGTGAAAGCGGTCGTCGCGCGCCTGTTCCGGTCTGTCACAGCGCGTCGCGCGAATGTGGCGATATCGGTTTGCCGCAATCGTAACGCCGGCGCCTGTGCCGCAAATTAAAATCCCACGCGCGTTTTCATCGCCGATCATGGAATCTGTAACAGATTTTGATACGGTCGGAAAATCGACCATTGTATTCGGATCGTCAACCCCCAGATTCACGACATTGTATCCGGCGACGTTTAACATTTCGATCAGATACAGTTTCAGCCCCACCCCACGGTGATCGGATGCGATATAAATTTTAGTTATTGTTTTGTTCATTTTAAAAACTCCGTTTTTGGTGTCGGTGAATGTGTAGGTGATCAGGGTGATTTAATATATATATTTGCCAATTTCTATTTTATCGATTCCGATATTTTTTTTAAATATCTTTATATCCACCTACACCTTTCACTTGCACTTATTTCTCTTTCCGTTTGGACAACTTGCATTCCAGGCCGGTGTTTCCGGTAATGTTCAGCGTCATGTACGACAGCGTGCCGGTCATCGACGCATTGTTGAATACGTGCGCGGTGTCAACCGTCGCGGGGCCTTCCATTGTGCCGTGCAGGAACAGATCGCGTGCGGATACTTTGCCAACAACGCGTCCGCCGCGCCCGATCACAACGGTGTCCGCATATACAGACCCCAGCACGACGCCGTGAATCTGTACAGTGTGTTCGGTGCGGATATCGCCGGTTAACTTACACCCTGCCCCGATGATTGTCGGTGAACTTTTTTCTTTTGAATTTGTGAATGCCAGCATTTTGGCCTCCTTATTCTTTTACAAAACTGGCCGGGTTAAACGGCGCGCCGTTGTATCTGATTTCATAGTGCAAATGCGGTCCGGTCGATCGGCCTGATGATCCGCCCAGCCCAACGATTGTGCCCGGTCGCACCCAATCGCCGCGTGCAACGTTGATCTTGGACAGATGTGCGTACAACGTCGAGAATCCCAGACCGTGATCGATTTCAACCGTCTTGCCGTATCCGACGCGTTCGCCCGCCGATATGACGCGGCCCGGCGCGATCGCGAATAATTCTGTGCCGATTTTGCCGGCAAAATCGATACCCTTGTGCTTGGTCGGGGTGCCGTTAAAAGGATCGGCGCGCGTGCCATAATTCGATGTTACGCGCGATTTTGCAACCGGTGCGCCCAATGGCAAAACATCGCCCAGTCTGGACAAGCCGTGCCACAATTCCATATCATCGGCCAGCTTTTGGTATTTAGGGTCCATTTTCTTGTCCATCTGGATCGGTACGAAAGCGGCGCCGACCAGCTGGTTGCTGAATTTATTAGCACGGTCGACCAAAATATTTTCGTTCAGACCCAGGCTGGCCACGGTTCCGTTGATCTTTTTTAAATTCTTGCGCAATTCGTCGGTTTTCTCCTTGGTCAGTTTTGTCACCATTTCGACGATTTGGTTATCCGCTTCGGAAACCAAAAGCATGTCGACGGTCATCTGGTCGTTCTGGTTGCGCAACTCATCGTTTGTTGCACGTATGACTTCATATTCTGCCGACAATTCGGACAGGCGCGTAAATTCCGGCGCATAGTTCACGTCTGTAAATATGTTCTGCAACCGTGTGCGCAAAAAGTCCAGTTCGCCCCAAATGTTCAGACGCTGTTTCATCAGGGCGTCTTTTTCATGATCCGACAGCTTTTTCGCGTTCAGAACCTTGTCGTCAATTACGTTCAGACTGCGCACCAGTTCGTTGTACTTGTTCAGATACACCATCAGATCGCTGATCTGGCGGGCGTGCTGTTGTCTGGATTCTTCCAGCTGTTCCGTTCGTTTCTGTAACAATGGGCGATGATATACGAACACGTATGTCGACCATGCCGCCCATACTGTCAGGCCGATTACGCCACAGAAACGCGTAAAGCGCCAAAAGCTGCTTTGGTGGTATGAGTAGACATTTCCCCGTGGCGTGTCCATCACCGTAAAGTCCCGCTCTGGGAAAATACGGCCGATCAGGCGCCATGTTGCGCGAAAAGGCCATGTTATCAGTGACCACAATGATGAAAATTTTCTTGCTATATAATTAAACATGCTGATCAAACCATAGTAAATATGGCGTCAATAGTCAAGCCGTCACGCAATACACGTTCATCGTTCATGGACATGCCGGAAAACAGCCGTAATCCGGTGCCGACCCCCAGGCGCGCGCCGATCAGCACGCGTTCCGCCGTGTTCTTGGCGCCAAATAGCGGGATTATCTGGATATCCCCTGCCTTGCCATCGTGCAATGCGGCGATAACTTTATCCATTGCGACCGCGTCAACAATGGTATGAAAATATCCGCGTGGCTTTACGCGTTTCATGCATGCGCGCGTCCACTTGTAAAGATCGGCATTGTGATGCGCGTTATGTTTTGCCGGTGTGCCGTTAAAATACGGCGGATTGCTGACCACAAGATCGAATGTTCGTCCTGTGCGCCATGTCAGTATATCCGCACGGACCAGTTCAATGTTGCGGGCATTCAGTTCGGCGTTCTTGGCACATTCGGCCAGCATTTCGTCGGAAACATCAATGCCGGTTATATTTATATTCGGATTGTGCGCCAGTATGCACAGCGATACGCCCCCGGTGCCGATCCCGACGTCCAATACGGTTTTTGTTTTTCTATCTGCGAACGCGGCCAGCCACACGGCGTCCGCAGTCGGGTTGTAAATACCGCGATGCATGCGGACCAAACCGCCCATCAGATCAAAAATAGCTTGTTTTTGTGACATCGCCGTATATAATAATCCACGAAAACATCAAAGGCAATAAAAAGGTTACGTATGTTAGATTTCCCAATGGTCGTCCAAAGCGCCATCAGCAGTTTCAATAACGCGGCAATCGTCGCGCCGTCGTTCTTTTGGTCGGCCGTGTTAATGCTGCCTTTATTTGCGCTGGTGTACTTTTATGGGAATGATTTCATATCCCGCATGGGTTGGACGGGCCTGTCGAACCCAAAGACCCGTACTTTTAACTTTGCATTATGTATAGAGGTTTTGATTTTGGCGTGGCTGATCATTATGCCTGGCAATTACGCAGTGCTGCGCGATTCCGTATCGACGCTGCCGTTTGTCATGGCGGGTGTGATATTTGTGCTGACCGCGTCTGTTGCCCAAAAAATCAAGGCGATCAATCCGCCTGCGCCAGCGTTCTGGGGAAAGATCAAATGGAAAAAAACGTTCAGAATTGTATCTGCGCTGGCCGTGGTCGCGCTGGCCGGATTTGCCGGCGCGCCGACATGGTGGGGATTTTTGATAAACGCCGCCGCGATCGCTTGCGGTGCGCTGGTAGGCTTTCGCGTCAGTCGTGCTATCAGTCCGATTTTGTTTACATCAATCATGATGTTTGCGGTATCCGCCATAGTTCTGATGCAGCCTGAATTTTTCAGATTCGGACAGTTGGGCAACTTAACCATTATGCATCTGATTTTCGTTTCGATGGCGGGTGCGCTGGTTGCGGCGATTGTCGCGTTGCGCAATGTAAATCCGCGCGGGCGCATTTATCACAGCGCGTATGTAAAGCTGAAATGGCTGGGGCGTATCTTGGCCGGTCTGTGCATGGTTCTGTTTGTTTTGACGGAATCTGTGCCGGTGTTTTTCTTTATTACAGGCGTATTTTTTGTAATGTTTGTAATGTCGGTGTGGCATGCGACGTCTGTGCCGGAAAACCTGTCCAAAAAGCTGTGGGCGGCGCTGGTGATCGTATTTGGAATCATGATCGCTTTGCCGCTGGTTGCGTCGCTGGGGCTGTTGTATTGGATTAATTTGCCGAAATCCAACGTCTGGGGCCAGTCAAAGTTTTTGTTATAATTAGTTATATTTCTTTAATACCATTTAAATTGCGGATAGATTATTATTGCACCGATATCAAAAGGTAGGCAATCAATATGATACATCCAACAGCTATTATTCACCAAGGTGCCGTGCTGGGCGCGGACTGTAAAATCGGACCAAACTGCATCGTCGGGCCGCGCGTGGTCCTGGGCGATCGCGTGGAACTGATTTCCAATGTCATTATCGAAGGCAAGACGTCTATCGGCGATGATACGATTATATATCCGTTTGCCGTTATTGGCATCCTGGGCCAGGATTTAAAATGGCAGGAAGAAGAATCCGCAACCGGCCTGCGCGTCGGCAAGCGCTGTCGTCTGCGCGAATACGTTACCATCCATTCCGGAACGCCTGCGTCTGACGGAACCGAAATTGGCGACGATTGCCAGATCATGGTCAATGCACATATCGGTCATGACTGCAAGATCGGCAACGGCGTCGTTATGTCCAACCTGGCCCAAATGGGCGGTCATGTAGAGGTTGAAGACAACGCGATCATTTCCGCAGGCAGCTTTGTCCACCAGTTCGTACGTGTCGGACGCAATGCCTTTATCGCGGGCATGTCGGGCGCCGGGAACGACGTTCTGCCCTATTCTATCTATATGGGCGCGCCGGCGACATACCAGACGATCAACAAGGTCGGGCTGTTGCGCCACGGCTTTACCAACGAAGACCTGCACGCGGTCCACGACGTTTATTCCGCATATTTTTCCAAGGCAGACGACGGTTCTACCGCCGCAGAAAGATTAAGCAAGGTTCGCAAAGAAGTGAAAAATAACAAGTACGCGATGGACGCGATTGACTTTATTGAAAACCGCTCAAAGCGCGGAATCGGTAACGCCAAACATAGCGCATAATATGAAAAGAAAATTGAAAATCTTTATAATCGCGGGCGAAGTGTCGGGCGACGTTCTGGGTGCTAAAATCATGGCCGAATTGCCGGGTGTCGAATTTATCGGGATCGGTGGCGAAAACATGCAGCGCGCCGGACTGAAATCACTGTTCCCGATTTCCGATCTGGCGGTCATGGGCTTTGTAGAGGTTTTGGCCCGGGCAAAAACATTAACCGCCCGTATTAACCAAGCCGCAGATGCAATCGTCAAAGAAAAACCAGATGTTGTATTGACTGTGGATGCGCCCAGCTTTGCCACCCGTGTGATTAAAAAAGTTAAATCAGAAATCAGAAATCAGGAATCAGAAATTAAATTCTTTCACGTCGTCGCCCCCCAGGTTTGGGCATGGGGTCCGAAACGCGCAAAAAAATTCGCAAAGATTTTCGACCGGCTGTATGCGTTTTTTGATTTCGAAGTGCCCTATTTCACCAAATACGGTCTGGACACGATCGCTGTCGGACATCCGATTGCGGATGGATTGAAACCATCGGCAAAAAAGTTTGATCCGCGCGAACAGACTGTCGCGCTGATCCCCGGCAGCCGCATCAGCGAAGTAAAAAAACTGCTGCCGCTGATGGGTGCCGCCGCCAGAAAGCTGTGCCACCAGCATCCGGAAGTATGTTATAATTTTTATATTCCCGTTGTCGAAACAACAGAAAAATACGTGCGCAGCCAGGTGAATACCTGGGGTATTAAGCCAAAGATGGTTCCGGCGGCAAAGCGCTATGAGTTTTTTGCAAAAACAGATATTGCGATCGCGGCCAGCGGCACCGTATCGGCAGAGCTGGCAATTATGCACATCCCGGCTGTGATTGTTTATAAAATGAATTGGCTGACTCAATTTTTGGCCCAGTTTGTGATAAGGGTAAAATGGGTATCTTTGGTCAATATCCTGTTGAACAAAACAGTATATCCTGAACTGTTGGGTGATGGTGCGACGATCGATAATATTTTCCGCGAAATTGAAAAACTGTCGCAATCCGCTGTGCGTAAAAAAATGATTTCCGAATTAAAATCAGCCGATAAGTTGTGGCATCGCGGTGCGCCGGCGGCGAAACTGATCGCCCGGTCAATAAATCCGTAAACCGTGAATCAAAATTCATAGGGGCGCATATTTGCGCCCCTTACGAATTTGGTTTATGAAAGATACTATTACCACAATCCTTCTGGTATTTTCTCAATATCCAGTGTGCCGCCAGGCCAGAAACACCTCTTTTTTTCCGTGGTGTCAATGGCTGTGGTACGCGGCGGACATACCTGATTCAGGACCGGTGATATCCTGCTGCTGGCTGCGGTCTGGAAACACCAGTTCGCAGTATTGGTCGTCGCCGTCGGTATGGTCGATGCGTACCCGGATGTATATATCCCACCGGCAAAGCAATCGACGTCATTCTTGGCAGTGCTGGTCGGTATTGCCGGAACACACTTTACGCTTTGGCCCCATTTGCTGCGTCGTGCCCCGTTTTCCCAACAGTTGCACATGCCCCACGATTTTGTATCCACAGTGTCGATGTATCCGCGCGGACACATGTCCTCGTTGACACCGACGCCATAAAGGGCCTTTAGATTATTATATTCGCCAGGCTTTGGCACGGCGATGTCAAATGTTGCTTCGCACATGTTTTCGTTATGATACATTTGCTTTTTCAGGAATTGCAATTCGACAAAGCGGCCTTGGACGTTGTTGCACTGGGTGCTGAGTATGTCGATGATCTGATAATATATTTCCGTCGCGACGCCGGTCGGGCGCAGTCCGCGGTAAACGAATTTCGACACGCCCGTTGTGTCGTCGTTTTTCATGACGCCGTAATCGGTCGTTGTACTGGTTGCGGAATATGTTCTGGCCCCTGTGTTGGAATCTATGTTTACCCGGATCAGGTCCAGCCCGCCGAACGCCTTGCGCATCATTTCCGGATCGCGGCATGATTCGATTTCATCCAACTGTTTGGCGCATTCAGACTTATAGCTTGTGCAGGTTTCATATTCCGCGTCGCCGTCACATAGTGTGAACCAGTCGGCCGCCTTGCCTGTGGCGAACAGGCCGCTGTACGGATAATAGAAGTTTTCGTACGATGTGCCGCCGTATTTATCAAAACACTGTTTTACCACTGCGCGGCATGCGGACAATGTATCCGTGCTTTGTCTTTCTTCTACATATTTTCGGACGATGTCGCCATCGAACATATTGTTGCAAGAATCAACGTATTCGGTGCATACGGACGCGTTGACCTTGATCCGGTCCGGCTGCAGCGCGACGGCCGCTTCGCCGACCAGTTCCTTCATGGCCGCAGTCAGCGCGTTGTCGCCGTTGACATAGCACGAAGATACAAAATCGAAACAGCCCTGCTTTATCTCGGCTACTTTGGATCGCTGTGCATAGTATATATCCAGCATGGCCTTGTCCAGATAGTCCGCCCAAACCTGGTCCGCTTTTTCAGTGCATCTGTCCAGCGCCGGTTCGGCGAATTTTTTGACACGATTTTCAAATGTTTTTACAAAGGTCCGGTTGTTGGATATTTTAGACAGCTTTTGATCCGCGACGTCCGAAGCATCGTTAAACGTCAACAGTTTTTCCAGTTTGTAAAAGTGCACGACACCCGCAATCGGCGCACCGGTTGTGATATCGATAAATTCTCCGTTGTCCAGGCACTTGTGATAGTTCGCGCCGCAGACTTCCTCGCTCAGCACGGCTTTCTCGACATTGCCCAGACATGTTGTCATGTCGTCGGAATTATGCTTCTGGCGGTTTTCAATCCGCGCCAGGTCCAGCATGGCGCCACCTTCGCGCACGGCGGCCGTCATTTTCTTTTGGTTTTCCGTGATCATTGTCTGGACGGTGTTGCAATCCTGTTCGACCGCCATCAGATATGCGGTCACCGCGCGCTGTAACGACGCGTCATTACAGTCCGCGCGCACGGCGTTGCGACATTGCGGATAAACGGCTGTGTACAGGTTTTTACCGTTGTATGCCGCGATTATCTGGCCGCTGTCGGTCATTCCGAACGCGTTTGCGGTATCAAATGAAATATTTATACTGTTCAGGCTGGAGTATTTGCCGCCGACGTTGGTGTCGCCGCCGCGTATGGAATTCATTATCGCCGTCAGCAGCGCCTTGGATGCAGAAGTGTCCGCCGTCAGTGCGTTTTCACCTTCGCTGGCGGTTTTCATGGCGGTCGCCTGGGCCGCGGTCATCCCGACGGAATCAAGATTTTCAGTGAATACGGTCAGCTGGTCACTGGCGTCTTGGATTACGGTTTTTTTGTCGGTCAAGCCAAATACCTTATCGCTGCACGAACACCGGCGATAATCATCGTTCTTTAATTTGCAGAACTGGTCCATGCATGTAAAGTACGCTTCCTTGCATTGTTCGTACGCGGCGCCGGTCCGTGTTTCTGATATTGTTTGCGCAGTGTCTGTGGCGGCGCGCGCGGTGGTGGATTTCACAGGCGCCGCCGGCGATTGACGCGGACTAACCGCGCTGCGCGCGGATGTTGTGGTGCGTTGCGCGCCTTGGTCGCGCGATGAAATATCGCGTTGTGCGGGGGTTGCGGATCGTGCGGATGTTGCGGCGGGCGCGGTTGCCGCACGGTTTACAACAGTCTGGGGTGTGACGTTACGCTGAATAGATTGCTGGACATTTGATTTTTGGCGTGTGGCGGAATTAGTATCACGCACAGCCGCGTCGGCGGACGCGACGCAAACCAAAGCAAACATGGCAAAAAGCAGAACTTTTCTCACCAATCCTATATCCTTAACCGGATGTTAGCAAAATTCGGAATTTCAGGGCAAGCGAAATTTAATTCCCCTCCGGCGGAGGGGTGTCGTGCGAATGCACGACGGGGTGGGTTTCAATAATTTTAAACTTGGTTAACCATCCCCTGTTTTTTTTGTTCACATATACAAAAACCAAACCACCCATTCGGGTGGTTTAATTTTTGGTGGTCTTGGTGGGCCCCGGCCTGGCCCAACTCACGAAAATTTTCAATTTCCGTGGGGCCCGGGGTGCCGGGGTGACAACAAATCACTTGCATGATTTATTTTTGCTGCACTGTGTTTGCAAAAATCCGTCCCACCAATCCCACATATACAAAAACAAAACCACCCATTCAGGTGGTTTAATTTTTGGTGGTCTTGGTGGGACTTGAACCCACACGGTCGCAATGACCAAAGGATTTTAAGTCCTCAGCGTCTACCATTCCGCCACAAGACCGGACATAAATATTTGTTGGCCCAACCTTTGCCAAAGGCTTCGGTGGGCACTCAATTTTCTTAAATGACTTTGTCATTAACGAAAATTAGTGGTGGAGCCAATGAGATTCGAACTCACGACCTCTACATTGCGAACGTAGCGCTCTACCAACTGAGCTATGACCCCAAAATTAACTCTTTATCTTCATGCTACTTTGCGAAACCGCGGCGCAGCGAAAGCGAAGACGGGTGAGCTATGTGACCCCAAAATTAAAACCTATCTATGTCGCCCGACCTTTGCCAAAGGCTTCGGTGGGCACTACTTCGCTGGAACTTGTTCGCTATTTATGTGGCTGCGCCACACAAAGCTGCACAGCAGCGAAGTGTGGTGCGGATAAGAAGACTCGAACTTCCACGGGTTGCCCCACTAGTACCTGAAACTAGCGCGTCTACCAATTCCGCCATATCCGCACGGCGAAGCAGATAATAACCTATGTCCGGGCAATTTGCAACAAGAAAATATTGGATAAATTACGGATTTTCGTGAATCATGAACCAAAATTTGTAGGGGCGGATCGTATCCGCCCAAAATGTAGGGGCGCATCCACCTTCGCCAAGGCTTCGGTGGACACCGTATTCGCGCCCCTGTTGTATTTTACCGTAATCCTTTGGCCTGGCAGCATGTCGCCGCGCCGGCCTTCCAATCAGTGTATTGCGTACCGGGATTTGCCAAGTCACGCCATGGCTGCCATCCGGAACAGCCGCCGTTCGTGCATTTGGCGTATCGGCGCAATGTGCATGTCTGGGTTGAAATTTTGCCGGTGTCGGTTGTGCATTTCACGACGATGTTTTGATTTTTTGCGTCGCCCTGGCCCAGTTCTTTGGATGACAAAACCTGATAAGCGTGTGATTGTGTTGCAAGCAAAATGAAAAACAAAAAATTAAAAATGAAAAATAATTTTTTCATAACTATACCTCTTCTACATTTTTATTATAGGTAATCCGTAATAAAAATACAATGGAAAAATAAATGTAGGGGCGCATATTTGCGCCCCCCTTACACTATCTTATGTTCCACGGCACATCGTTCATGATCAGGTAATACAGCGCTTCGTCAGGATCGCCTGGATTTCGGATTATCGGGCGCACAACATAAATATCGACATCGCATGCGGTCGAATTTTCATCATCCATAGTTTCGATCATGTCCTGGTGAAACTTTGCCGCAAAATCCATTGACTGCAGATATGCCGCGTCATCATCCATAGGGCTGACCGAATCGCCGGCCCACATCAGCCACATTCCATGATTTACAACGTTTTCCTGGCCGGCCAGATCGTCAGCCGACAACAGTCCCAGTGGCTTGAATTCGATATTGCTGGTGAAATCACCGGTGCTGGTTTCGGACCAGTCGTACATATTGCCGACAAATTTCATCGTACCGTACAGCATGCCACCCGCGGCCTCTAGCTTGCCAAACCCGCCTGCGGCCTTTAGTCCAAGTCGTTCAACATTTTGTAATGTATTACGAAATAAATAATCCTTTATCCGTCCGGCCCCAGTACTGGAACGCGCGGTGCGCGCGGCCTTGCCTGCCTTGTTCAGTGTGCGTCCGCCGGTGAATGCGGCGCGTCCGGCGCGGAATGTGCGCGCGATCACATTGCCGCGCTGTGGAATCTTCCATGCCTTTAACGCGCGCCGCAATTTCATCACATCGTCAAAGCTGGTTACGGCGGTTTTGTACTTGCGCACGTCGTCGATTTTTTCAAGATCGCGCACAGTGTCGCCCAGACGTGTGACTTCGGCAGATTTTGTCGCGTATCGCGCGGCGTCGGTTGTGCGGTCGATCGCCTTTAGTTCTTCTGCGGCGCGTGCGGCGTTGCGCGTTGCGGTTATATAGCCTTTTACATCGGCGGATTTTTCCAATGTCTTGATCGTGCCGATCAAATTTTTGGCCGCCTTGCCGGCGCGTACAGCCTTGGTCGCGCCCAAGACCACCGTGCCCATGCCGACCGTCGCAACAGTGATCGCAACGTCCAGCCCGACTTCGGCCCATGTGATCCATTGCAGATTTGCATCCCCTGCGACATAATAATCGTTGGTGTCTTTTTCATCGCGCGCGTCCAATCCGACGGTCCGGTGTGCGGCAATATTTACAATGTCGCTGTCATTGGCCAGTGCGGATTTTGTGGTGCATCCGGCGCCGCGCGGATAGAATTTATCAATATTATTTTCCAAATATTTCAGCGATATCGTATGATTTTTTGTCGCAAATTCGTTCAAAGTTCCCGATTGCACGACCAGAATTCCATACCACGCCGGTTCGGTATTTGTCCAGATTGCGCCGTCACCAGGCGCACCGATACGGGGACTGGGGCCGATGTCCGACAGCATGCGTTTTTCACCGATCATCACGCGCTGGGCCAGAATTTTCTTTTGGGTTTCATAGTTGACTGTTATCGTCCGCCCCAGCGGCAAGTTAGTCACAACCGTCGGAAATTTTATTGTTTCGTCATCCGGTGTCGCGGCGACATCCGGACACGCCAAGACCTTTTGAATTGTTTTCGGGTCTTGGAAATTTTTATATATCCATCCGCGTATCACGTGTTCGGGATCATCGTCACGAACCTGGTCCATTGTGGTCGCCAGTGCGTTGGAAAAAATCTGGCTGGCACAGTTTGACATAGCTTGGTTTTGCGCAGATTCCGGAAAAATTGATGATGTCGGATTTTGTGATGATAAGGCTGTTTCTGATATGGGCGCGGTCACCACCGGCGATACTGTTTGTGTCGTTTGTGAAACAATCGTTTCCGTTGTCACAGTTTCAAGGGCTGTGCCCGTATCCGCATTCGGCGCGGCAATATCATCCACGGCAAAAGTCGCGCACGGCACCAGCACTGCAAAAATAATGGGCAGTTTATTCATTTCTCTCTGTGCATGATTATATCATAAAAGCGGTGAAGGTGTAAGTGAAAGGTGAAAGGTGAAGGTGCTGATCGGCTTATCTTAAATCTAAACAAATTCCCCTTTAACAAGGGGGACAAGCAAGCCGAAAATTCAGTTTTTTTAGTTACTGCCACTTATGCGTAAACTGCCAGGGTTATTATATATCAAATAGTAAACAACGTTGCTTTTGTGTATGACAGGTTGGACGACATAAATATCTATATCACAATTATCGTCAGAATCATATTCAGGATTCAATTTGGCGACATCGCTATGAAAATCTAGGGCAAAAGCTGTAGCCTGGGCCAAGGCTTGATCCTCGGCCGTGTCACCGGCTTCTTCGAACATCAGCCATGCACCATGTGATACAATGTTTTCGCGACCTTCGTCATCGTCCAAGGACAGCAAGCCAAAACTGTTAAATTTTACATTATCAGCGACTTCAGCGGTCGCAGAACTGTATCCCCATGCTTTCATAATTTCCCAACCAATGCCAGCCGAAGCAGCGGTGGCCGTTGCGCTGATGAAACGTTTTTTCCAACCCAATCCTTTATTGAATATGTTTGCAACAGGTTTGGTTGCGGTTTTTGTTCCGCTTTGAACAATGCGCCATAGACCACCCAGCGAAGCTTCTAAAGGAACACGTGCGTTCGCCAGTGCTCGCAACCTGTTTGCTTCGGATGCAGCAGTTGCAGCTTCGGCACTGATGGCCAACAGATTTGACTTAGAGCCTTCCAAAGCTTTACTTATGGCGTTCAATTCTTTTGCAGTTTTATTTCCCGGACCAAATCGTAATCCGGCTTTTTCAAACGCCTGCACAGCTCTCAAACGAGATGCGGCGTCTCCGGCTTTTGCTGCCTTGCCAGCCACGATTGCTTCATCAATCAATTTTACGTCTTTCGTTAGTTTGGTCGCGTTGCTTAATAATTTTGATTTGCTTACAAGGCTTGCTGTTTCTGCGGCTAATTTTGTGTTACGTGTAGCTTGCGCTGCGGAGACTATTTTCCCGGCTTTTGCAGTGGTTTGCGTGGCTTTTACACTTGCGGAAATCCCGGTTCCGATACCCAGTGTAAGAACGGTCAATGCAACTTCACCAGCGATTGTGGCCCAACCCCAGTAAACATCACTGCCGTCAAATACGTAATAATCGTTACCGGTCCAGAAACTGTCCTTTTCGTCACGTGTAATATGTGCCGCACGATTAATTACATCGTTATCGTTTGCCATATGATTGTGATATGTGCATCCTTTACCTATGGTATCGTCCGAATTTGCAGGATAGAATTCATTGCGATTATTTTTCATATATTCGGTTGATATAACCGGTGTTTCAGCGGCAGCATATTGATCCAAACTTCCTTTTCTTACAATCAAAATTCCATACCATGGCACGACGGATTTAAAGTTCGGGTCGGCCTGGATTTGTCCTTGCAAATCACGATTATATTCAACCTTACTCCAATCAATCACCAAACGAATATTCGGATTTTTGGCTTGGATTTCAGCATCTATATTTCCCTTGAAAGTACCGGCATAATCTTGACATATGGGTTTGGAAGAAATGGCGCCGGATATTACTTGTTCGGAACTGGGGGTTCTGATTGTGCCCTGGCCGCTGGCAATCGCAGCATTTAAATCATAAACAATTTCACATGCAACAAGAGTGTCGCAATCATTATAAGCAGAGCAATTCGGATTCACGGCATTTGCCGTTGATACAAAAAATAATAAAAATAGAATAGAAGTTAAAGATTTCATTTTTTGTTGGCTTTTAATGCTTCGGCGATTTTACGGATCATTTCATCATTAGCTTTATTTGTGCTGTTCAAAGAGTTCTGGCCATAGGTCGCACACTCTGCCAAGTTTGGGTTTGCCAAGCATCTCTGCTGACGTTCGGCGACTTCACGGGTCAGACGTGCTTCATCCGTTTCGATTTTTAAATTCTGATACGCACAGTTTTTTCCGGTCTTTGGGTCGCAGCGCCAGTCTTCATACCCGGCCTGGGCGTTTGCCATGCGTTCGGTGAATGATAAATCAGAATAAACCGCCGGCATGTCGGCATGCGCCAGCTGGGCCGTGCCGCCACCGTTCTGCGCCTGGAGCCGTTTTAGTTCCGCATCGCGGTCAATGATATCTTTCTTCCATTCTTCGGTTCCCCAATGCGGCAGAACCGGCGCGTATGGATTTTCGATTTTGAAATCCGGCTGGGGGGCGTTGCTGCCCGGGATTACCGCCGTTGGGAATGCGGTCGTGCCGGGTACATTAACCTGAGCGGATATATATTCTTTAAACGCAGTATCAACGAATCCGCCGCATGCGGTGACGTAATTCTGGCCGGACATCTGTGATAATTGGGTCAATATCGCCGGTTTGACATCCGACAGTTGTTTCCCGGCGCAGTTGTTGTTCATGCCGCACTGGTACGCAACGGCAGATTTCGCAACCGCCATGCATTCGCCTTCGCCCAGTGCGGGCCCCTTGACATATACAGGCTGGGGCATGCGTTGATTATACGGCGCGTTGGGCGACCAAAACGGATTTGAAGAATAGTTCTGGACATTCTGGATGTCACCGTACTGGGAAAAAGGTTTTGGAAATTCGGTCGCGTGCGCAACCCCATGGACGCATACTTGCGCCAATGTCGCCAACACGGTCAACGGCATGTAATTCTTGTACATTTCTCTTCCATAATTGGGCGCAAATATGCACCCCTGCCCATTCATTATATCAAAAAGAACATGATAATTAAAGCAATAATTAATCCGATCAAAAAGAACGGTGCGAACGGGATGTATTTCTGCTTTTTCCGGATTCCCCAGATTCCGCCCAGTATGCATGAAATCACAATCGCGATCGCCAAGCCCGTCAGCCCCAGCCAGATTCCGCCCGCCGCCAACAGCTTTATATCGCCCAGCCCGATCGGTGAATGTTCGGTATTGTTTTTCTTGAACTTTTCAAATAAAAAGCCAGTAAATGCGCCCAATCCGTATCCGAATGCCCCGGCGATCGCGGATTCTGCCGGGCCGGTTACCCAAGGAAAGCATGTGACCAGTATCAGCCCGATCAGCATGAACGGCCACAGATACACATCCGGAATAATGCGGCGGCGCCAATCCGCGGTCGCCATTTTATATGCAAAAAAGCCGGCCAGCGGCAATAAAAAAATCAGGTAATAGAACATTAAATTCCCCTTGTTTTTCGATTCGTAACTATGCTACACTCAATCCATAATTGATAACAAGGAAATTTTGATATGAGCAAAGGTTGGGATAACGCAACACTGAAAAAACTGAAAGCGCTGACCGGCAAGGGTCTGTCTACTGCGGAAATCGGCAAAAGACTGGGGATGTCCAAAAACGCGATCGTGGGAAAATTGAACCGGTTGGGCTGGAATTCCAAGGCGACCGGTGATGTCGCGCCGGTCAAGGCGCCGTCTAAAAAGCCGGCGCCAGCCAAAGTCGCGCCGGTAAAACCGGTCAAGAAATCGCCGTCTGCGAAACCAGAAAAAACGCCGGTAAAACCGGTTGCCGGCAAGAAATCCGCCCCGGCGCCAAAGGCCTTGCCGACACCAAAATCGGCGGTCAAAGAATCCAAGTCTTCACCGAAAAATCTGGCGATGCACCAGCGTATTATCCAGCACAGCCTGGGGATGGCCAGCCTAAAGCCTGGTCAGTGCCGCTGGCCGATGGGCGATCCGGATTCCGAAAACTTTCATTTTTGCGGCGAATCCGTGTTCGTCGGCAAACCGTATTGTTATGAGCACTGCAAGCAGGCATACCAATTCAATCCGCCAAAAAAGAAGCAATAAAAATGAAAAAAGAGAGAGAAACCGTTTCAAATGTAAAATTGTCCGCCCGCGGTGGTGTGCCGACGGTTTCGTTCGGTGCGACCGGCGACGCCGGGGTGCGCCTGGTCCCGGAAGAATACAAAATTTCCGGAAACGAATTTACGGCATGGTACGACGGCGCGCACAAGCTGGTGTTTGTTTTGGACAATACTTTGGATTCGCGCAAACCGAATGTTCTGCTGGTCATCAATCCGATCGGCGACCGCAAGTGGGACGATATCTTGGCGAACGATTTCGGCGTCGATCTGGAAACCATCAGGCCCAAGGTTGATAACAAATACCAAAAGCTGGACATCGAATACAGCGGGCTGTCCATATATAACAAGCTGATCAATGCGCATAATAATGACGAAAGTTTGGACATTCCTTTGGCCGAGCTGTCAAATTTCAGAACAATGACCGTGCGTCGTGCCGCTGCGGACCGGTTGGCGACCGCCGAAGACACAATCGAAAAAACGCGTGAAACAATTTCCAAGACCGGCGAAACTATGCGCGAATTGCAATCGCATCAGAAAAAACTGCGCGAGAAATTGTCCCGCCAGAAAAAGCAAGTGGGCAAGGAACCGACGAAACAATCCGCCGCAAAAATACTGAAAACAGAATCCCAGATCGACGCGACCGCCGAAAAGCAAAAGCGCGCGAAAAAACGTCTGGCCAGTGCGCAAAGACGCTTGACCACCGCCGAAGAAGATGCGAAAATCGCGCGTCGCATTCTGGGGCAAAAAGAAAACCTGATCGAAATACCGACATCGGAAACAGAAATAATCGAAGAACCAAAGGCACCGCAAATGGCCGAAGAAGTAAAACCATTGTTTGACAAGGACCCTGAAATACTGGATGAAAAAATCGCGTTCAAGCCGATTGACTTTGGTGCGCCGGTGACGCCGATCACGGAACCTGTGTTTTCGAACAAGCCAGAGCCCAGCTTTGTGTCAGAGGATATTTTCAAACCGGTCCAAGAAGTTCAGCCGGCCGCACCACTGTCATTTACACCGCCGACCGCGACGGAATCTGTCCGCGAAGAAATAAAGATTGTCGAAACACCGGTCGTGCCGGTCGAACCTGTGCCTGCGCCAGTGTTGGAAACGATTACCACGGTGTCGGAACCGACCGCAATACCGGAACCGATACCCGCGCCGCAACCGGTTGATGAAGTGCGCCCGGTATCGCCGATTACCGGTGTCGCCGTACCTGTCGATGGCGGGGAACGCAAACGCCCGAACGCGCTGTACTACATCATGCTGGTCATATTGATTGTTCTGTCGGTGTTTACATTGTGGTTCTATCAGAAAAAGACCGCGACCGACACAACGCCGGACTTGGCCCAGACCACCGCACCCGAAGCTGTGACACCTGCCCCGGCGCCCGCGATTGTAGAAAGCCCGTTTATCATTGAACCTGTTGTAAAGCCAGAGCTGGTCGTTATTGCGGAACAACCTGTCGTTGTCGAAGTGCCAGCGGTTCAGCCGGAACCGGCGGCCCCGGTAATACTGGAAGTTGAACCTGCCCCAGTGATTTTAGAAATAGAACCAGAGCCGGCGCCAGTCGCCCAGCCAGAACCGGGTCCTTTCTTGGTTCCGGAACCCACCTATTCCGCGCCAGTTCCAATTGCGCCGGCCCCTGTGGCAAAACCGGCGGTCGTGAACAAACCGGCATACGACGTGTCGACGGACAAGACATTCAGCGCGGATCGGAACTATAATAATCCGGATCAACAGGCGTCTGGCGGATACTATGCCGATGACCGTGGCGTTATCCAAAAATCCGACACTTATGAAAGCTATGAAAAATATGATTATTCCAGCGAAGACGACGTGGCCTGTGCCGATGGCACCGCGCCGGATCAGAACGGATGCTGTGCCGGTGAAAACTTTGACGGCGCCAGATGTTGCACGATTGAAATCGGCGCCGACGGTATGCCTTTGTGCTATCCGCCGATGAGATAAAAAATCCGCCGTCCGGCGGATTTTTTTATAAGCCTAAATAATAAGGGACACTTTTTGTGTGATAGTCATTAGTGATACTGTCACTATTTAATTTTCTTGGTTTTCGACGACCACCATTGCGGTACAGAATCCGCCCTGGTCTGTTATTGATAAATGAACGCGTGCAGTCATCCCGGCCAGTTCTTTTAATATCGCCCGTGCGCCGCCTGCGATCAGCAGTTCCGGTTTGCCACTGTCGTCATGCACGACGGAAACATCAGAAAACGCGATCGTTTCGCCAAAGCCGACACCCAGTGCTTTTAAACAAGCCTCACGCGCGGCCCAGAAATTCGCCAGATGTTTTTCGGAATTCGCATTGTCGTTATCAGCGTATTCCAGTTCTTTTTTTGTAAATATGCGTTGCTTTTTGAATGCGGACCAGTCCAAGAATCTTTCGCATTCGACCATATCAATTCCGATACCGATAATCACGATGGTTCCCCTTTGGTTCCTTCCGATGCGATATGGTAATCACATTGCCACGATTCGTGCAAGCAAAAATTAAATATAACCGCATAGATAATTGCG
The DNA here is from genome assembly GCA_031555055.1 of Alphaproteobacteria bacterium. Lineage (GTDB taxonomy): Bacteria > Pseudomonadota > Alphaproteobacteria > Rs-D84 > Rs-D84 > JAFGMC01. The sequence goes on from JAVBUT010000001.1 coordinate 85,867, forward strand.
ATTTGATTTCGGTCATGTACGTTTTGTACATTCCCTGCATCAAACCGCAATTATCTATACGGTTCTCTTTAATTTTATCATCCTTAAAAAAATTGGGCGCAAATATGCGCCCCTACTAACGACTAATGACTAATGACTATTGACTAATGACTATTTATATTATATAAATATCCCTGCGTCGGGGTGTAGCTCAGCCTGGTAGAGTACTTGCATGGGGTGCAAGGGGTCGTCGGTTCGATTCCGGTCACCCCGACCATACTTCGCGCTGCCGCGCTTCGCATGGCAAGCCATTTCTCATTTTAATAAAAACAGGAGAATATTATGTTCGTTACGGAAAAATTAAAGACGTTCTCTTGGGTGAATATCGCAAATCCCGATCACGAGGATTTTGAAGAACTGCAGACAGATTACAAAATCGACGAGGATACCATTCTGGACATTCTGGACCCGGACGAACAGCCGCGTCTGGAACACGAAGACGATTACAAGGTCATTATCGTACGATTCCCGATCGTAAACCGCGAAACAGACACCATGTGGCATACCGAGCCACTGTCAATCATCTATTCGTCTTCGCGCGTTATTACCGTTTGTCGCAAGCGCTGTGATATCTTGGACCGCATTCGCGACGATGAAAAAAATTCGCGCGAAGAATTTATCTTAAACGTTCTGTACTATATCGCGGAATCGTATTTGAAATTTCTGAAACAGCTGAACAAAAAAGTTATCGAATCCAAAAAGGCATTACAGGAACGCATACGCAAGAAAGAACTGATGGCGTTGCTGGAAGTTGAAAACAGTTATACATTATACATGGCGGGTCTGAAAGAAAACGTCGCCGTTCTGGACAAGCTGGAAAAAGTTCGTGGATTCGTGCGCGGCGAAGAAAACAAAGAACTGGCCGAGGACGTGCGTATCGAAATGTCCCAGGCGATTGAAGTCGTGACATCGTATTCCAAAATGCTGCGGTCTATCAAAGACACGTTCGAGAGCGTGATCAACATGGACAACAACACGTCGATCAATCGCATGACGATGTGGAACATATTGCTGATGATACCGACGATCATCGTCGGATATTATGGAATGAACACATGGCTGCCGTTTGCCAGTGGCCGCGGCGTCGCGATTTCGATATTCGTATTCACGATACTGTTGGTTGCCGGATATGCCGGATACACGTTTTACAAGATCAGAAGAAATTAGTTGGGGCGAATATAAATTCGCCCAAAATGTAGGGGCGCGTGGAAACGCGCCCTTTGTTTTATAAAGCGAAATCCGTAGGGGCGCATATTTGCGCCCTGGGTTGTCCCCCTTGGCAAAGGGGGACGGGTCAAGTTCGGATTTTGATTTGTGGTTTAATATTTTCTTGTAAAAAAAATGGGGCGATGCCCCATTTTTTATTTTTTGCTGTTCTGGATTGCAGCGCCCAAGATGTCGCCCAATACCGAGCCGCTGTCGGCCTGGTTTGCGAAATCTTTGACAGCCTGTTTTTCCATCGCAACCTGAAGCGCGCGAACAGACAGCTTTACAATGTTGTCTTCGACCGAAACAACGGATGCTTCGATGCTGTCGCCAACTTTGTGTTTGGATGTTTCCTGTTCGTTCTTTTCGCGGGACAAGTCCGTTTTACGGATAACACCGCGTGCGTCGCCCGGCAATGCAACGATAACTTCTTCTGGTGTCACTTCGGACACGGTGCCGCGTACAACGGCGCCCTTCTTTACAGAAACAGATTTGTTGTCGGAACCGGCGGTCATCTGTTTGATGCCCAATGTGACGCGTTCTTTTTCCGGGCTGATGTCCAGAATCTTGGCGGTGACTTCCTGGCCGCGTGTGAACTTTTTCAGTTCTTCTTCGTCCAGTTTGTCCCATGACAGGTCAGAGATATGAACCATGCCGTCCAATTCCGGTGTCAATTGCACGAACAGACCGAATTCGGTTGTGTTCTTGATCGGGCCGGTAACGACGTCGCCAACATTGTGTGTTTCGGCGAACAGTTTCCAAGGATTTTTCTGCAGCTGTTTATAGCCCAGAGAAATACGGCGTTTGTCCTGGTCGATGCCCAGAACGACAACGTTGATTTCCTGGCCGTTTTGCAGAACCTTGCTTGGGTGGATGTTTTTGTTCGTCCATGACAGTTCGGACATATGGACCAGGCCTTCGATATTGTTGCCCAGTTCCACGAATGCGCCGTAATCCGTCAGGCTGGTTACCTTGCCGGTGATGGTGTCGCCAACGTTGAACGCGCGGGAAGCCTTTTCCCAAGGGTCCTGTTCCAGCTGTTTCGCGCCCAGCGAAATGCGGTGAGATTCCGGATCGAACTGGATGACTTTTACTTTGATCTTTTGGCCGACGTGTACCAATTCGCGCGGGTGGTTTACGCGCTTCCAGGACAGGTCTGTAACGTGCAGCAAGCCGTCAACCCCGCCCAAGTCGATAAAGACACCGTAATCTGTGATGTTCTTGACGGTACCTTCGATAACAGCGCCCAGTTCAATGCTTTTCATTGCTTCTTTCTGCTGTGCGGCAATAGAATCAGACTGGATTGCGCGGCGTGATACGATTGCGTTTGTGCGCAGTGCGTCCATTTTCAAAACGCGGAATTTGTCGGTCAGGCCGATCATCGATTTTGCATCGCGAACAGGTTTGTGATCAACCTGGGAACTTGGCATAAATGCGAATACGCCGTTGATGTCAACGGTGAATCCGCCGCGTACAACGTCAATGATTGTTCCGGTTGGGTCGATACCTTCGGCAACGGCTTTTTCCAGGTCTTTCCAGGCTTTTTCAGCGCGTGCCTTGGTGTATGACAGTACGGCAGTGCCTTCGCGGGATTCATAGCGTTCAACGAACACGTCGATGATGTCGCCGACAGACGGCACGGATGCGCCGAATTCGCGCAGCATAACGCGACCTTCGGATTTCAGGCCAACGTCAACCATCGCGAAATCGCCGCGGATGTCTTTGACGGTTCCCTTGGTGGCGTATCCCTGAAGTGTTTCCTGGGTACCATAATTTTGGTCGAACATCTGGACGAAATCTTCGCCAGACAACGGGTTAAATAAATCTTTGGATAAATCTTTCATAGAAATTTTTCATTCAAAGTTTGCCAGTGTAATTGATACACGGTCTTGTCGGGTTATTCTGATTGCCGGACGCCGACCCATCCAAAGCCCACTGATTATATGGGAATTTATTTGAAATTGCAAGGATTTTATCAGTATTTGTTGATTTTATAAGAAATATGATATAGAATGTCTGTGCATCGGACGATTACCGATGTGAGGCGTAATTACCTCTACAGAGAGCCCAACAGTAGGTTGGGAGGCTGCAAAATAAGGGCTTGCCCGAATATGCGCGCTATCTCTGTATAGTAATTAACTCCCAACCGCCCTTCATCACGGCGGTATTTTTATTTAAAAAAAGGAGAGAATACATGAGAAAAATTGATCCGATCAGAATTATGGAAAAATTCAGAAAAACCGATGTAAAAAGATGGCCGGAAATGCTGGCAGAGTATGATCATGACGCGCTGTGTGATTTTGTCGCGCTGTTGATGGTATCGAATTTCTATGTCATCGAACAGCTGGAAGATATTTCCAAAGTATTAAAGATCAGCGGTGTGATAAAAGGAATATAAGTTTTGATGATTGTTTTTTGTTTATGAAAATTATAAATCAAGAAATAAAAACGGGACATTGTCCCGTTTTTATTTTACTTTGGTTCGGCTTGCTTAAACAGCTCGTCGGCTTTGACAGTCTTTTCTTTGGTTTTTACCAATGCCGTCATTGCATCCAAGGCTTTGCGTTCGAACAGCATTCCACGCAGCATGGACAATGCGTTTTGGTTCTTGTTATAGAACTCGAAAACCTGTTGGGGGTCCGGATAGCGTGATGCTTCGGTCCAGATGGCTTTCTGCAGATCGTCGCGCGTGACTTCGACCTTGTTCGCGGTGCCCCATTCGGCCAGTATCAGGCCCAGTTTGACACGGCGTTCGGCGTCTTTGTGTTCTTTCTTTTCATCAAATTTGTGATCGTGTCCACAGTTGTCATGCCCGCTGTGTGCGCGTTCGTGTTCGGATTTCGCCATGTTGAATTCCTGGTCGACCAGGCATTCCGGCAGATCCAGCTTAACCTTGTCCGCCAAGATTTCCAACAATTCGTCGCGCATTTCGCGTTTCGACGCTTCGTCGTATTGTTCGGTTAGGATTTTGCGGATGTGTTCGGTCAATGCCGCGACGGATTCCTGGCCGACGGATTTCGCCAATTCGTCGTTCAGTTCGGGCAGAATGTGGTGGCGAACTTCGTGCAGTTCGATTTCGAATTTGGCTTCCTTGCCGGCCAATGCGTCAGAGTGATATTCTTTTGGGAATTTCACTTTGATGTCAAATTTGTCGCCAGCGCGATGTCCGATGATCTGATCTTCGAATCCCGGGATGAAAGAGTTGGAACCCAAAACCAGGTGATGCTTTTTGGCGGTACCGCCTTCGAATGCATCTGATCCGACAAAGCCTTTGAAGTCGATCACGGCAACGTCGCCGTTTTGGGCTTTATAATCGTCAGCTTGCTTTTCGGCCACGCTGCGCGATTTGCGCAGGTTTTCCAAAGATTTTTCAACTTCGGATTCGTCCAGTTTCGCGATCTTTTTCGTAACAGTGAACTTTTCCAAATCAATCGCCGGCAGTGTCGGCAAGATGTCGAATTCCAGTGTGTATTCCATGTCTGCGCCCGGTTCCCATTTGGCAACATCGGCTTTGGGCGCGCCGGCCAAACGCAATTTTTTATCAGTGATAAACGCGGTCAGATCATTGTTCATCATTTTATCGATCGCTTCGGAAACAGCGGTCGCGTTGAACTTTTGACGTAAAACGTTCAATGGAATGTGCCCTGCGCGGAATCCTGGCATTTTGGCCTTTTTACCGTATTCGGTCAAGATTTCATCGGCCGCAGTCTGGATGTCGGCGGCAGACAAAAAGCCGGTAATCGAATAATGCAAATCTTTATTTTTTTCTTTTTTGAACATGATTCTTCCTTTTTTATTGACCATTTCCCGGCGCCCTCCTGATGGGCGGGAAACATAATAAGTCGGGTGATTATACACTGATATTTTCCGTATGCAACATAAAGTTGGACCATGTCGTTATTTATTGATAATCGCGGAATTCTGTGCTAAATCATAATTATGACCAAAGGAAAATGTGATGTTTAACAAAAAGAAAAATAAAACGGCGAAAAAGAACGATCCCAAACAAACCACAATATCCCAGGACTTGACATATATCCATAAATTGCTGGTTCGGATGGAGTATGCGTGCTGGGGAATGTTTATCATTGTGGGCATTGGCAGCGGTGTGTTGATACAAAGGTATCAAGCCGGAAAGGATATCCAGAAAAAATCAAAAACAAACACGGTCTGCCCGAATACTCGACACGCCGCCGACACTGTTCAAAATATTGAAAATCCAAAAGCAAAGTTTTTATTGATGGTCAAAAAAGAGAACGCAAGATAGGCGTTAACCGTAGATCGAAGTCCGTATGGACGGATTGTATCCGCCCAAAATGTAGGGGCGCATATTTGCGCCATTTTTTTTTTATTTTAAATTATAAAGCTTGGAAAATAATTATGCCCTGCGGTTCCCCTCCTGTGGAGGGGTGGATTTTTTGTGGAACTGTTATCGTGAACAAAAAAGACAGGGTGGTCTTTCCCTGGTTTCAAATTTACAAGACCACCCCGGCTCGCGATACCGGCTCCGCCACCCCTCCACAGGAGGGGAACCGCAAGGCGACAAATTTTCCATAAATAAACATAATGAATTTTATCGCCGCGCTTCGCTGTGCGATAAAATAAAAATCCGGCTTGCGCCGGATTTTTGTTTTCAAAACGATTAACGTTTTGAGTGCGATATGTATTCGCTGTGCGAATGCTTTGTGATGTACTGGATACCGGCATTCGCCGGTATGACGCATTTTATCGCCGCGCTTCGCTGTGCGATAAAATAAAAATCCGGCTTTCGCCGGATTTTTGTTTTCAAAACGATTAACGTTTTGAAAACTGTGTGCTGCGACGCGCTTTGCGGCGGCCAAAGTGCTTACGTTCAACAACGCGAGAGTCGCGTGTCAGGAAGCCTTCGCCCTTCAAACTTGCGCGAAGTTCCGGTTCGATTGCGATCAGGCATTTGGAAATACCATGCTTTACCGCACCCGCCTGGCCCGACAATCCGCCGCCAGATACCATGGCGCGAACGTCATATGATCCGGCGCGTTTCGCGACACCGAACGGCTGTGCGATGATCATCTGCAATACGGCGCGTTTAAAGTATTCGTTCATCGGCACATCGTTTATGACGATGTTGCCCTTGCCCGGCGCCAGATATACGCGTGCGATGGAATCTTTACGTTTTCCGGTCGCGTATACGGCGGTTTTCAACTTTGTAATTTTTTCGCCAGTATCTTTTTTAGCGACCGCGGCCTTTTTGGCTGGGGCTGCTTTTTTTACCGCTGGTTTTGTGGCGGTCTTTTTAACTTCTGTCATTATTCGCCCCTTTTGTTTTTGCGGTTCATTGATGCAAAATCAACAACAACCGGTTTCTGTGCTTCGTGGTCGTGTTTTGGTCCTGCGAATACGTGCAGTTTTGTCAGACGCTTGTTCGCCAGTGCAACCGCGGTGCGGCGGCCCATCATGCGCTTGACCGCGTTGAATACCAGCTTTTCCGGTTTTTCACTGCGCATTTGGCCCAGTGTGCGTTCGCGGATTCCACCAATCCAAGTCGTATGCCAAAAGAATTTTGTTTTATCAGCCTTTTTGCCGGACAACGCCACTTTGTCTGCATTGATGATGATCACATGATCGCCGCAATCCATGTTCGGGGTCCAGGTTGGCTTGTGCTTGCCACGCAGGATGTTCGCAACATACGCCGCCAAACGTCCCAGCGTAACATCGGTCGCATCGATCAGAATCCAAGAAGATTCCAATTCGCTTGCTTTTAACGATTTTGTCGCTGCCATTTTGTTTTACCTTTTTGTTAAACGCGGTGATTATGCATTAACCCCGCAGAAAAGTCAAGAAAATTCGATATGGTATTATGATACCATTAGCGTATAGCGAATAGCGTATAACGATTAGCGGATTAGTGATTTTGCTATAATGCTATACACTATTCGCTATTTGCTATACGCTAATGTTTTTTTACATCTCATCCGGCACTTTCAGACCCATCAGGTCAATCGCGGTTGCCAGTGTATTTGCGGCGATCTGGGCGATTTGCAAACGCGTTGCGCGCGTATCCGCATCGACATCGTCACGCAAAATCGGACAGTTGTGATAGAACGTATTGATCAGCTGGCACAGATCATAAGTGTAATTCGCCAGCATATCCGTTGCGCGGTTGTCAAATGCACCCTGGATCACGCGTTCGAAATCCAAAATCCCGATTAATAAATTACGTTCATCCGTGTTAATTTCTGATTTTTGATTTCTGATTTCTGGTTTATCGCCTGCCCGCTTTAATACAGAATTCAAACGAACGGCGGTATATAAGATATATGGTCCGGTGCGGCCTTCGAATTGTGTTACGGCATCCGGGTCAAATATATAATCACTGCGCACGTCATGCATAAGGTCATTGAACTTTACCGCCGCCAATGCAATTGCCGCAACTGTGTCGGGATCCAAGTTTTTTCCAGATTCCGCAATACGCGCGTTCACGGCATTATTTACAGCGTCGATAATATCATCCAATCCGGCGGCATTGCCGTCGCGGGTTTTAAACGGACGCCCGTCCGTACCGTTGATCGTGCCGTATCCGATATGTTCCATGTTTTCATACGGATAAATCCCTGACAAATCGGCCGCACGGAACAGCTGTTCAAAATGCAGGCTTTGCCGCACGTCTGTAAAATAAATCATGCGATCCGGGTTGTCTGTTTTTTTACGGCAATATACCGCGGCCAAATCTGTAGAATCATAAGTATCCGCGCCGCGTGAATCACGCCACATGTACGGCGGCATTGGTGCCCGATCGTCATCGCGTTTCAGAACGATTATTTCCGCGCCGTCATCAGGCTGGATCAGATTTTTTTCGCGCAATATTTTTTCAACATCATCCAAGTATTTTGCCGCGTTGCGTTCACCAAGATCATAATCGAAAGGCAAAATGTTAAGGCGTTGTACAGTATCATTCATCATGTTCAGCGATACCGCCAAAAATTTTTCAAACAGGGCGAAGTATCCCGCGTGTCCGTCTTGGAATTTTGCCTTGATGTCTTGGGCGTGCGCTTGGAATTCTGGATTTTCTTTGGCATACGCGCTTGCCATGGGATAATAAGTATTCAATTCCGTCGGATTGATTTTAAAATCAACAGGCGTCTTTGGGTCAAAGCTGTCATCAAAATAAGGCAATTGCGGATGCAGTTTTTCAATCCACGCGATCACAAGCGCCATTGGCTTGCCCCAATCGCCCATATGGTTCCAAGAGAAAGTTTTGTGCCCAAGAAATTTCGCGATACGGTTGAAAGTGTCGCCGACAATTGATGTGCGCAAGTGGCCGATGTGCAAGGACTTTGCAACGTTGTACGCACCATAGTCCAGATCGATAACAAGAGATTTCTGATTTCTGATTTCTGATTTCTGATTTACGGATGATAAAATAAAATCATCTTTGATTTTAATATTGATAAAGCCGGGTCCCGCGACTGACGCGTCGCTGACAAAGTCCAGTTCCATCAGTTTTGGTAAAATTTCGGTTGCCAGTTCGCGTGGCGCCTTGCCGGCGGATTTGGCCATAACCATTGCAGCGTTTGTTGCAAAATCACCATGCTCGCGGATTTTTGGAACAGACAAACTGACAGAAAAGCCCAATTTTTCGTTTATTGCATTCGATACGTATTTATAAAGGTTCATTTACAACTCCGTGATTCGTGATTCGTGACTCGCGATTCGTAAAACGACAAATGTTATCTTGCAAATTACAAATCACGAATTACGAATTACGATTAATTAAATCGGCAAGACAATTCTTACTCTCAGACCGCCCAGATCGCTGTCTTCCAGGAACATTTGGCCACCATGGTTTTCAAAGGCGGTTTGTGCAATAGACAGCCCCAGCCCCGTGCCGCCTGTGTTGTCACTGCGTGATTCGTCCAAACGAACGAATGGGCGCAATGCGTCGGCGCGTCGGTCCGCAGGAATTCCAGGGCCGTCGTCTTCGATTGTGACTTCGATATAATCTTCGTGATCTATTTCGGTGATTCTGATTTTCTTTTTCGCATAACGGGATGCGTTCTCGATAATATTTCCAAACGCACGCGCCAGCGCCATAGGACGCGCAAAGAATGTTGTTGGCGCCGCCGGAAAGCTGGTTTCGATTTTCTTGTCGCCGGCCGCGTCGCGCGCAATCCGGGTCAGCATTGCGGGCAGTTCGGTCGCCTGCTCTATCTCTGGGGTTTCGCCACGTGCAAAGGCCAGATAGCCATTAACCATTTCGGCCATGCGGTCAATGTCGTGCAGCATGTCTTGGGGTTTGCTGTCGCCGGTTTCGATCGCCAGACGCATGCGCGCCAGCGGCGCTTTCAGGTCATGGCTGACCGCATTCAGCATATCCGTGCGGGTGCGGTTGTACCGGTTCAGACGTTCCTTCATCGTGATCATTGCGGTTGCCGCTTCGCGGATTTCTTTGGACCCGGACGGGGTGAATCCCGGCGCGTCCAGTCCGCGGCCAAAGTTGCCGGCGGCCTTGGCGATGCGCCTGATGCTGCGCGTGTGTATGATGATGAACGGCGCGATCATGATTCCGACGATCAGAATTGATCCGATCAGCCATATTATGAATACTTCGGTGCTGGTGGAATAAATGCGGTACAGTGACGTTCCGAATGTCGCGATTTTATCGTCTTTGGTTGGCACGTCGATATAGACCAGTCGTTGCTTGCGGTCAATGTATATTTGGGCCGGGCGCTTTAACTTGGTTGATAATTCCTGGGCCAACATGCCGGCTTCGTGAGATTTGTTGTCGTTTTTTGCCGGCCGGTTCAGCTTTGGATTAACAGTGACGTTTATTCCGGTGTCGCGTGCCATTGTTGCGACAGCGGTGCTTTCGCCACTGTCCATCAGGTTCATCATGGTTGCAATCTCGCCCGCCAGCGAACGCGCCAGAGTTGCATGAACGCGAGTCCAGTGATTGCCAAAGAAAGCGTTTGCAACGATAACCTGGGCGATGATCAGCGGGACCAGCACCATTAATATCGTGCGCCAAAGAAAGCTGCGTGGGATCAGTCTCATAAAAATACTCCGTATTTTTCAGTAATTAGTCGTTAGTCGATAATCATAAGTCAATAGCTATAATCAAAAACATAATCATCGGTACTATCGACTAAAGACTAATGACTATTGACTAACTTATATCCTTTTCCGCGGACAGTTATTATATCTATGTTTGATAATACACTATTTATTTTGGTCCGCAAGCGTTTTGCGACCATCGGCAATCCGGGCGCCGTATTGCCGACAGGTCTGACAAGTTGTTGTAATAACTTCTTTTCTTCGCCCGACAGCGCCAATAATTTTCCACCAACAAAAAATTCATTGTCAGCGAATATTAATCCATCCGGTAAATTTGATTCCTGATTCCCGATTCCTGATTCCCTTATCATGTTGTTAAGGCGCAGAATTAATTCGCGCAACTGAAAAGGCTTTGCCAGATAGTCATTTGCCCCGCCCGTCAGACCGTCGATTGCGTTTTCCGGCCCAGACAGTGCCGTCAGCATTAAAACCGGTGTCATATTTCCGGTGGCGCGAATATTTTTCAAAAACGTCAGGCCATCGATCCCGGTCATCATACGGTCCAGAACGATTGCGTCCACAGTCAGCTTTTCCAAGATTTCTGCGCCTTGTTCGCCGGATGCGGCGTCTACGACACTAAACCCGTCGTTACGCAATCCCCGCGCCAGCGTATTGCGCAGGATGTCGTCGTCGTCAATGATAAGGATTGTTTTTGTCATTTTTAGTGTCAGTGTCAGTGTTAGTGACAGTGGTTTTGCTGACGCTGTCACTGGCACTGTCACTTTTCCAATGGTTCCACAGCGTATTCGCCGGGCTGGATGGTTTGCATTCCGTTTCCGGTGACACTGCCCGCGCCTTCTTGGGTGGCGGCCTTGAACTTCATACCGCTGTTGGTGTATTCGGTTTTAAACAGAACGTATCCCGTGCCGCCGCCGGTTGTAGGCCCCTGGAGACCGACGGAATAATATCCCCCCATGATCCCGTAATCCAAATCAATATAATCGATATTGACCATCAGCGACACGTTTGTAACACCGTCGGACGTCATGCTGCACGCGAATTCGCGGTTGACCAAGGTCGCCTGGGAATTTTGCGGAACGACGATGTCCATCACGGTCGGCTCGCACCGGCGGTCGATCCCGTTTACCAAGAATTCATATGTCATTCCGACGGACGCCTTGGACAGTCCGGTTGAAACGTTAACCTGGGATACGGTTGCCTTTGGAATTTTTACCAGCGCGTTCGCAACGCCCGCGCGAACCGGGAAAGAAATGCCCGATTGCAGACAGCTGCGGCTGAATGGGTCCGCTTCGCACATATACAGGCGCGAATAGCCGTTCAGCATGAATGCGTTTGCAAGGCTGTTGAACAAGAATGTGCGTGTAATGCGGTCGTTCAGGCGCGTGCATGCAAAGTCGCGGCATATGACCATCGGGCGTTCGGCAAAGGCGACACCCGGATGCATCGCGAACTCTGCGTTGCGCGCGTCAACGATGTTCTGGTCATAGTTCAGACTGTCTGCGCGCTGCATAAAATGGTTTTCCGGAATAAAGTTCGGATCGTTCGGATACGCATAGTACGACTGCACCGGTGTTTCGGTATAAACAGTCTGGAAACTATCGTAGTATCCGGGCTGTTGCTGGGGTGCGGCGATTGCGGCGCCACATGCAAATACTGCGCAGATAACAGTTAAAACAAGTCTTTTCATATTAAAACCTTTCTTTCTTTTGATAAATGTTAGAACAAACCTGGCAATCGTGTCAAAGCAAAAATTGATTAGTGGTTAGTGACAGTGTTAGTGACAGTGTCAGTGACAGTGTTAGTGGTTAGTGTTTTAGGGACAGATATGATCTGCCCTTGTTTTTATTAAATTAACTGGATTGCCGCGCTTCGCTCGCAATGACGGATTTGCGCTTTATCACTGACACTGACACTGTCACTGACACTAATAAAGATTTATCTTGAATTTTGAATATCGAATGTTCTATAACTGATACATATAAATCCAAGGGAAGGTTTAAAAATGGTTGACATTATAATCACCGGTGAATCCGGAAAACTGCATGCGGTGTATCATAAATCTGCGGACCCGGCGGCGCCACTGGCCGTGGTGTTTTCCGGAAATCCGCGGCAAAAGCATCATATGAACGACCGCGTGTCGTACGCGATGTTCCGGTCTTTTATGGACATCGGTTTTTCCGTTTTGCGCTTTAATTATCGTGGCGTAAATGATTCCGAAGGTTCGGTCGGAACAACCGCGGACAATATGCTGGACATTGCGACCGTGATCGACTGGATACAGAATCATAACGAAGATTCTGACAAGATATGGCTGGCGGGGCATGGCTTGGGCGCCTGGTATGTGTTACAGGCAATGATGCGCCGGCCCGAGGTTTCCGGTTTTGCATTGGTATCGCCGGACCCGTCCATGTCTGATTTTTCATTCCTGTCGCCGCGTCCGAACCGTGGATTGTTGGTCCAGGGACAAAATGAATCCGACGATGCCAAGGCGTTTGCGACACACCTGACCCAGGTCTTGAAAAAGCAGGCCCAGATCACACTGGAAACAATCCGTATTAAAAATTCAAACGAAGCATATGACCAGCCAGCCGACCTGCGCCAGATGTATAATGATCTGAAAGCATACGTTGGCCGCGAAAATGCGGAAGATAAGTTATTGTAAGCAGAAATGCAAGTTCCCCTCCTGTGGAGGGGCGGCCGCAGGCCGGGGTGGTCTTTTCCCGTATTCTAAATTTCAAAGGACCACCTCCCCCGCTTTGCGGGTACTCCTCCACAGGAGGAGAACTTGGACAGAACCAAAAGAAGCAAAAATGAAACAATTCGGCTTTGATGAATTTTTAGAATTTGTTAAATGGGAATATGAACGTATCGCGACCAGAGCAAAGTTCGAAACGCGACGCGAAGACATTTTGGCTGGCACGGTAAAGTTAGCTGAAGAAGTGGGCGAATTGTCAAACGAAGTGCTGCGACGATTAGCATTGGTGCGCGCAGAAAAGATTAAAGACACTGATGTTGACATTGAAAAAGAATGGGCAGATTGTGTAATTGTTCTATTTTTATTGGCCCATCGGATTGGTTTTGAGCCACATAACGCATTGACGAAAAAAATAGCAATTTTAAAAAACAGAAAGTATTAAACATGGAACCAAACAAAAGATTTCTTGATCCAACCACGCCGGATGAACTGAACGGTTCAATTCGTCCGAAACGATTGTCGGATTTCGTGGGCCAAGAAGGATTGAAACAGAACCTGTCGGTATTCGTATCCGGTGCGCGTTCACGCAACGAATCCATGGATCATGTCCTGTTATACGGTCCCCCAGGATTGGGCAAGACGACACTGGCGCATATTGTGGCAAATGAATTGGGGACAAATTTTCGTGCAACCGCGGCGCCGATGCTGACCAAGCAAGGCGATTTGGCTGCAATACTGACATCTTTGGAACCAATGGATGTTTTGTTTATTGATGAAATCCATCGTTTGCCGACCGCGATCGAAGAAGTTTTGTATTCGGCCATGGAAGATTTCAAACTGGACATAATGCTGGGTGAAGGGCCGTCTGCAAAATCTGTCCGTATCGACCTGCCCCCTTTTACTCTTGTTGGCGCGACAACGCGTACAGGATTGCTGTCGAATCCGTTGCGCGATCGATTTGGAATTGATCTGCGTCTGAACTTTTACGATCCGAATGATCTGGCAAAAATTATTATGCGCAGTGCGGGTATCCTTGGGTTTTCAATCGAACCTGATGCGGCATTAATGCTGGCGGTGTCAAGCCGTGGCACGCCCCGCATCGCAAACAGATTGTTAAAACGTGCGCGTGATTTTGCATGTGCGGTCAATTCGAATCACGAATCACGAATCACGAATCACGATATTAAAACAACCCTGTTTCAATTGAATATCGACGCCCGCGGATTGGATGAAATCGATCGCGAATACTTGACCGCGATTGTAAGACACTATGCCGGTGGTCCGGTTGGAATTGAAAATTTGTCTGCGGTTTTATCCGAACCGTCCGACACGATCGAAGACGTAATCGAACCATATCTGATGCAGCAAGGATTTATCCAACGCACCCCCCGCGGTCGTGTTGTGACAGATGCGGGATATTCGCACTTAGGAATAATTCCCCGTGGAGAGAAATAATTGGAAAAAACAATCAAGGCGGTTCAGTTTGCAGAAAACGCCCATATCGGTCAAACCAGAAAGGTGACCGGCCTTCCTTATATCGCGCATTGCTTTAACGTGTACTCGATCGTAAAGCAAAACAAATCAAATGACGAAGACCTGGATGAAGTTTGTGCGGTGTGCATTCTGCATGATTGTCTGGAAGATACGGACACAACGCCGACACAGCTGCGCGAAATGTTTGGTGATATTGTTGCAAATACGGTTATTGAACTGACCAATGACCGGGATCAAATCGCAAAGATTGGCAAGGAAAAATACATAAACGAAAAGCTGATGCAGATGTCCGATTATGCCTTGGCAATCAAGTTGGGGGACATGCTAGCCAATATCACGGATTCTCCGACGTCGGACATGTTGCAACGGGTGGAAAATCATGTAAAGTTCTTGAAACAGAACAGAAAACTGACCGCGCCCCAGGCCGGCATAATTAAAAACATCGAACGGGTGCTGATGGGGATTTATCTGCAGACCGCACTGATGGATCGGGATTGAAATAAAATGAAAAAGGAAAAATGAAAAATGAAAATTACCGAAGCAACGTTTAAAAAGTTCAGAATTTCCGAACTGACGATCAAAGAATATGATTCTTGGATTTTGCTGATCAGAGCAAGCCAGGTTACATTGGGTAGTTTGATTTTGATAAACAAAAATGGTGCGATTGAATTTGGTAGTGTTCCTGCGCATGAGTTGTTTGAAATGGGACGAATAATAAATGAGTTGGAAACTAAATTGAAGTCTGCGTTTAATTATGACAAGATAAATTCTCAGATGTTGCGCATGGTTGATCCCGAAGTACATTTTCATATAATGCCACGTTATGCTGAACCAAAAATTTTCAATGGCAAAGAATTTTTAGATCAAAACTGGCCCGGGCCGTTCTCGTTGAAAAATGAAAATAATATTACGGATGAAGAGTTATTAAACCTACATAACTATCTAAAAGAATTATTTAAATAGCGATAGAGTAAGTTCCCCTCCTATGGAGGGGCGCCGGCGCTGGTATCGCGCGGCGGGGTGGTCTTTACCAAAGTTTAAAGTTTTTAAAAGACCACCTCGGCCTGCGGCCACTCCTCCACAGGAGGAGAACTTAGCCTCTGCCAAGGTTGAACTGAAACAATAAAATAAAGGGATACAGACATGAACAACTTTATAATTCGTCCTGCGACGAATGCAGATATTCCGGAATTGCAGTGCTTGCAACGTGTTGGCGATTTATTGACCGCAGATGAAAATGTATTCGGTCCAGAACAATTTCAACGCTATTTTAACGATGGCATAACATTGGTTGCGGAACATGATAACAAAGTTATCGGATATATTTTAGGCGAGTATCTGTTAGGCGGTGGTGTTATTGGCTGGTTTATTGTTGTGGATGTTCCATTTCGTGGTACCAAGGCCGCGAAAATGTTAATAACAGAATTCAAACGAGTTGCAAAGGAGCATGGTGCGACTTGGATGATCGCCTATGCCGTTGATCCAACGCATTTGGCGCATGAAAAAATGGGTGCATTTGTTGAAAAACACACAATGCGTGAAGTTTTATATAGACTATAGGAAAAAAATATGAGTACCAACCCCACCGCGCGAGACAGCGCCGGCACCCCTCCTACGGAGGGGAATAAACACATTTTCCCATTTTCAATCGCGTATGCGGATACGGATGCCGGCGGGATTGTATATCACGCACGGTATGTCGAAATCGCGGAACGCGCGCGCATGAACTGGATGAAAAACGCAACGCCGCCAAACGGCGATATCGGCTTTGTGATCAAGAAGCTGACAATGCAGTATAAACGCCCCTTGAAACTGGCGGACGAATTCGTTGTGGAATCGACATTATTGAAAGTCGGTGCAGCATCGCTGGAAGTTGAACAAAAGTTCGTGAAAAACGATGAAATTTATGCTATACTGCATGGAACTGCGGCATATATCGGTTCGGATTTAAAGCCAAAACGCATACCGGATGAATTAATTTGCAATTTGCAAAGTTCAAAGTGCAATTAGGATAAAGTAGATGAAAGAAAATATATCTTTAATCAAAAGTAAAAAATTTGCATTGCGAATAATAAAGCTATATAAACATCTGTGTGAGAACAAAAAAGAATTCGTTTTATCAAAACAAATTCTACGTTCCGGTACAAGCGTGGGTGCAAACCTGGCAGAATCAGAATGCGCGATAAGCAGGAATGATTTCGTATCGAAAGTATATGTTGCGCTAAAAGAATGTGTGGAAACACAATATTGGTTGGATTTATTGAGAGAGTCTGATTATATAAATAAAAAAGAATATGATAGTATTTTTGCTGATTGTAATGAGATTACGAAAATATTATCTAAAACAACAAAAACAATTAAACCAAAAGAAAAATAATTGCACTTTGCACTTTGCAAATTGCACTTTTACTGAAAGGAAACGCAAACATGAACAACAATTTTTCATTTCTATCGATTTTTTCGTTGAACGATCCGGTGGTGCTGGCGACTTCGCTGTTGCTGGTCGCGGCCAGCATTTATTCCTGGGCGATTATAATCGGAAAATTCCGTCTGTGGAATGTGGAAAAAATCCGCCCGATAAAAATTCCGGCGGACGCAAATCCGGATACGATTGCAGACAAGATGATCGCGCCGTACGATAAAAACCTGTGGTTCTTGGCCATGGCTTCGGCGGTTGCGCCGTTCGTCGGTTTGTTCGGAACGATTTGGGGAATTATGCACTTGTTCGCTGCGATCGGTACGTCGGGATCAACATCGCTTGTGGTTATTGCACCGGGTCTGGCCGTGGCTTTGGGCGAAACGGCGCTGGGGCTGATTGTTGCGATTCCGGCCGCGATATTTTATCAGATGTTTTCCAAAAAGTCCGATGACCTGTACAACAAACTGGACAACGCCGCCCAAGAAATGAAGAAAAGATAAAATCGTAATTCGTGAATCGTGATTCGTAATTCGGTTCACGGTTAACGTTTTGTGGTTAACGAGAAAGGTAAAAAATATGTCACGCAGAAGAAGAACAGTTGACGCGAACGCACTAATCGTGATGACGCCGATGATCGACGTTATGACGGTCTTGCTGGCGGTGTTTTTGGTTTCGGCGCCAATGCTGACCGCGGGAATCGATATGGACTTGCCGCGCGCGGGAAAATCCGCAATGACCGGTGACGATCACGCGGTCCAGATCAGCATCGATCCGCGCGGAAACTATTTCATTGGCGAAATGCAGCTGTCGCGCGACACGATCGTGAAAAAGGCGATCGCGATGCGTAACGAAAATCCAAAGCTGGGCATTACGCTGAACGGTGACAAGAATGCGAATTACGGCGCCGTGATGTCGATGATGGGCGCGCTGAAAGACGCCGGCTTTCAAAAAGTCGGACTGCGGACAAAACTGGATAATTAATTTTCTATTATCAATTTATGAAAGAACAGACAAAAACAAATTATGAAAATACATTGATGTCCGTCGCCGGGCACTTGGCGATATTGGGATTTTTGGTGACTTCTTTTGTGATGATCGGCGGCCCGGTTGAAACAATAATCACCCAAAATCATGTTCAGATTACGGAAATCGACCTGTCAATGGTCAAGGTCACCGGAACCGAGAGCAAACTGTGGAACACGTCCGCGCCGGATGTGGCTGACCTGCCCCGGGCCGACTTTCCGGAAAAAAAGCCGGCAAAAAACGATCCGGCTGATGAAATCGGCGATGACAAACCAATCGAAACACCATCAATGCTGACCGATGCGCCTGAAAAAAAACCTGA
Organism: Alphaproteobacteria bacterium; assembly: GCA_031555055.1. Classification (GTDB taxonomy): domain Bacteria; phylum Pseudomonadota; class Alphaproteobacteria; order Rs-D84; family Rs-D84; genus JAFGMC01. Next base: position 104,119 of record JAVBUT010000001.1, read on the forward strand.
TGATAAAAAATCCGGCGAATCGGACAAGAAAATCGAAGGTACCCGGGACGATAATGCGCCGCGTGCCCGCACAGTCGTCCGCGTGAACCGCGAAACCAGAAGTCTGGACCGCACAATGACGATTTCTGTGGTTGACGCGCTGCGCGTTGCGCTGACCCGTTGTTGGGTGATTGATACCAAACATCCTGGGATCGAAGATATTCGCGCTGTGGCGCACCTGACCATGTATAAAAACGGAACTGTTCGCGACATGTGGTTCGAATCGGCATCGCGCGCGGATTCCGATCCGGCATTCGCCTATGTTTTGGAAACTATTCGCGGCGCGGTCCAGACTTGCCAGCCGTTTAAAATGTTACCAGCGTCGGAATTTGACGCTTGGGAACAGATTCAGCTGACTTTTTATCCGGTATCGGGAAAAATTATGTAATTTTTCGCTTGCGCCAATACGTTATATTTTTCTAGAATGCTTTCAAAGAGAAAGTAGTTTAGATGAAGAAACTTCGTCTTTTATGCGTATTATTGTCGTTGGTGGCCGTGTTTTCCGCACGTTCCGCCTTTTCTGCATCATACAACTGCGCCAAGACTTATACCAGCTGTAACGGTGGATATACTTTATCCGGCGGACAGTGTCTTATCCAAGGTACTATAACGATCACCCTGAATAAAATGGGTGGAAATGGCACGGTCAATGGTATTGGTGGCACAACCAATGCAACGATCCAGTGTACATCTGGTGCGTCATGCACTGTTCCTGCAGTTAATGGGTTAAGTCGTTCAAATGGCAGCACTTCGTATTATTCTAGTAATGGGGCTTATCTTGGCAATGCCGGTCGTTGGTGCACGGCGCCGAATGGTGGTGGTACTTGTATTACTGGGAATACGTCATACACGTTCAGTGGTCCCATGGAACTGTACGCGGACTTTGCGTGCTCAACCGGATATTATAAAACCGCAGATAATGTGACACAGTGTGTTGAGGTTGGAAACGGATATTTCAGCCCAGGGTCTGATCAGTCAAACAATACGCGCAGATATCAATGCCCCAGCGGATATGGTAACACGCATGCGTCGTATACTAGTAGTCAATCTACAACAACCGCAGAGACAATAAGGTCGTGTTATAAAGACTATGTCACAAACATTGATTCTGATTGCAGCAGCAGTTGGAGTAAGAACTATGTAGATAGCGTAACAAGTCCAACTTGGTCATTATCCGGAACAACATACACACTAACATCTGGTACAGTAGTTGGCAAGAACCGCTATTTGGGAAACCCAAATCCCGGCTATTACGTGAATCCTAATACATCAACTTCTGATGTATGCACGCCGGTTGGTTATGGTTATGTAAGTCTGTTAAGTGATACGTATCATGGTGGTGCATGGTATAGATACGCGTGTCCAGAAGGATATACAACGCCCTATGAAAATCATGGAAAGTCATTTAATGATTGTATTAAACTCGATTATACCAATCTGGACCCGGCAAATTGTTCTTCGATGATCAGAATATTGGCCCCAGATGGTAATCCGACGGAATCAGGATATGATTTTGATGGTGGGTGGGAATGGTGGTATAATGATTTTTGTGTTACTTGTGGGGAAGATAATACGATCATACCATGGGCATACCCAACATTTAATACCCGCGTGATAAGTAGCCAATGTATACCGCTAGCTTGCCCCGAAGGAACATATGGAACGCCGGGAAATTGTACTACTTGTGAAAACAAATATTATTGTACGGGTGGTCAGCGATACAGTTGTGAATCGCTTGTACCAGCGGCAACTCTGCCGTACATAACAAATATTACCAGCGTTGTTAATGGTAATTGGGGTGTGACTACAGGTGGCTCAAAACCTGCGGATTGCATGTGTGATTGGACGTTTTCAGATGCCCAAAGATGGCAATATCTTCAGGAAAACGTATGTCAATCCGGGCCGGTAAGTACCACATACACCAAATGGGATTGGTGTAATGTTGGATATTATCCAATAGATTCTCTGGGATGGGGTGAATGGTACAGTAATTGCACGGCATGTACCAACAAGCCAGAAAATTCGTATTATACATGGCGTGGTTCGGATTGGGCATATGGTGGTGGCGCGCAAAACGATTGTGCCTGGGAATGTAATTCTGGATACCATAAAGAAGGCGGGGTTTGCGTATCAAATATAAGAGACTGCTCTGAAGGTGGTATTGCTGCTGGATATCAAGATTGGAACGGTGGCGGCTGGGGTTCATGCCGTCCACAGACCACTGATTATGGATGTCATTGGGGGTATTATAACAATAATGGTCAAACGTGTGAGATTTGTCCATCGGGTGAGTGGTGCTATAATACAAGAAATTCATGTCCCGAAGGGTATGATGACGGTGGCTCCTCGTTGTATACACAATCTCAGTGCGCTATTAGTTGTCCTGCTGGTACCCAGGTTGTCAGCGCAAACACGCAATGCACGACACCAGCAGGCAGCTGGTACATTGGTGCGCATAACGTGACATATGGTAATGTCAGCACACCAGAGTTATGTTCTGCTAATTTTGCAACGCCGAATACAACGGTTGCGACAGATCACGATGCGGCGGCTGATTGTGCGCCAATTCCGATAACCTGTGCGGCTGGTACGTATTTGCCGGCGAATTCATCGACTTGCACAACTTGTCCCGCAGGCAGTTATTGTGGTGGTGGCACATACACATTTAACGCGACAACGGCCCAAGGTATAACCGCATGTCCGGCATTGGCTAATAATGTTTTGATTACCGGTGACGAAGGTGTTTCTTCTGCCAACGGTTCGACAAACATAAACCAATGTTATATGCATCATGCAGCCGTGTGGGAAAATCATGGAGCTTGGCATCATACAGATGGTGGATATACCGGCGGTTCGGCATGCTATTGGGATGGTAGTGCGTACAAAAATTGTCCAAAAACATACGATGTATGTGAGCAAGGGTATTATCTGACCACGAATGGCGCGGCATCCGGGTTTACAAATTCCTGTCAATTATGTGCTGCTGGATATATTGATCCGACAGAGCCTTGGGATTATCCATTGCAGGATGGTACGCGCACGCCGTTGTACAATGGTGCGACATATTGCGCAGCATGTGAAGGCGGTACGTACCAGGATGAAGCTGGCCAGGCATCGTGTAAATCGTGTCCTGTGAACGATTATGATGTTGGTAACATGCTTGGATATCACTATTGGACGGACAACGGCGTTCAAGATACAGTAAACGGTTGTCGCGCCGCTTGGAGCAAAACAGAGCCCAGCGGCAGTTATTCGTACAGTTGCGCGTATAATGGCGGCAGCTATGGTGGTGTCACATATCCAAGTGATTGTATGATCGGGTCTGCTTCTTGTGCAAATGGTTATGTGCCCGCCACCGCTCTACCATTTTGGAAAGACAATCGTGCCGATGTTCCTGGAAATGTTTGTATTGCTGCGGTTGTAACCTGTGCGGCTGGCGAATTTTTGCCGGCGAATACGACTGCTTGCACAACTTGTGCTGCGGGCAGCTGGTGCGGCGGCGGAACATACACATTCAATGCTACGACCGACCAGGGGATAACCGCATGTCCAGAAGGATATAGAGATCACTATGCTTCAGGGACTGGGCTGAGCGCGCAGGATCAGTGTCTGGCCAGATGTTTGCCTGGTACGCGCGTTGTAAATCCTGGTGGGTTATGTACAACACCGGCCGGTACTTGGTATGCCCAGGATATTGATTGGGTAAGATATGGTAATGTAAGCCAGACCCCTGAAACTTGCCACTATGGTATGGGACCAGGTTATTCGACCCCAAATACGACATTGCCAGAAGACCATGATAATCAGAATGATTGTAAATTAATAGATTATGTTTGTACACCAGGCAAATATTTGCCTGCGGGTGCACTGGTTTGCGAGACTTGTCCTGCTGGAAGCTGGTGCGGTGGCGGAACATACAAATACAATCAGATGGCTAATCAAGGGATTACCGCCTGTCCGGTTGGTTACACAATAGGTGGTACAGGATTGTCAGCACAGAATCAGTGTACGATATCTTGTCTGACCGGTACGCGCGTTGTCGCGGCAACACAACAATGCACGACACCATCTGGTAGCTGGTATATGGATGCGCACCTTGTGACTTATGGCTCCACCAGTACGGTCGATGCATGTCAGTTTGGATACGCGACACCGAATACAACAAATGGCACAGATCATGATAGTGCGGATGATTGCGCACTGGTGCCTGTGACATGTACTTATGGGTGGTATCTGCCTGCAAATTCATTAACCTGCACAGTATGCAAAGATGGGCATTATTGCGCTGGTGGTACTTATACGCTGGATACTGAAAACGATCAGGGTGTCGAATTATGCCCAGAAAACTACCGAGATAATACTGGCTGGGTAGCAGAGGTGACTCAATGTGCAATAAATTGCCCTGACGGCACTATTATAGTAAATCCACATGAAGCGTGCACCACACCAGATGGTAGCTGGTGGGCGCCTGGTGGGCTTTATGGGTATGGCCAATCTAGTAATTATAATTTATGTCCCGATAATCACAGTACGCCAAATACAACAAATCCGGCCGATCATGACAGTTCTGATGATTGTACACCGCTGAGTACAACCTGTGTAGCGGGCGAATTTTTGCCGGCGGACACGTTGGACTGTGCGCAGTGTCCGGCGGGATATTACTGCGCTGGTGGGGAATTCGTGTTTGATTCAATAGATCAAGGGATCAGCAGTTGTCCGGATGGATATGATGCCGGACCTTTGAGTGCATCCACAGTGGAAGAGTGTCAGATATTTGTAAATCCTGGATATATGGTAAACGTAACCGAAGGATATGCGCCGATACCTTGTTGGGGCGGCAGCGGATGCATCGGAGACGAGTGGGTAAATTACGGTAGCAATTCCCAAAATGTAGTCACATGCCAAGGATACGAATACGGTCCGATCGGTGCAACGGAATGCTTGGCGTGTCCCGGTGTGTACATTGATGATACGGCAACAGGCGCTAATATAGAGATTGAAGACTGCGAAGCTGTTACCGAGCCGGGATATTACATAGCAAACGCATATGATGAAAATGAAACCGAGTGTCCACAGGGGTACTATTGCCCGGCTTTGGGTGAATTTATTAACTATGGTTCGGCAGGTGGCGATTACAGGTGCCCCGGTGCATACACCGAAGGCGGTCCGGGTGCGTCCGACATGATGTCTTGCCAAGCGATCACAAATCCGGGATATTATGTAAGATTGCTGGATATGACGCATATTGATTTTCTATCTGGTGCACCCAGCGCCGCAGATGACGAATATTATGCCCAACAAGAATGCCCGGCTGGATCGTATTGCTCCGGCGGTGTAACAGTCATGTTGTTCGAAGGCATGGAAGGTGACCCGGAATTCGGCTCTGGAAAACCGTACGGCATATCGGAATGTCCTGAAAACTACCGCGATGGTGGTTCAGGCGCATCCGAAGAAAGCCAGTGTTTGATCAATTGCTCGGCCGGTACCCAGGTTGAAAATCCAGGCGATATATGTACAACGCCCGGAAGCAGCTGGTACATTGGTGACCACAGTGTCGGATATGGCAGCACCAGCGCGCCTGAATCTTGCCCGGCGGATTTCGGAACGCCGGATACGATGGAACCGACCGATCACGACAGTTCTGAAGATTGCGCAGCGTTAAGCGTAATGTGTGATCAAGGGAACTATCTGCCGGTTGGCACGTTGGAATGTGCACAGTGTCCAGCAGGATCATATTGCGGCGGTGGCGAATTTATGCTTGACGCATCAAATGATCAAGGTGTCAATGCTTGTCCGGAAGGATATATCAACGGGCCGGCTGGCGCGACGTACGAATACGAATGCGAAATCACCTGTTCTGCGGGAACGCGCGTTGAAAATAATTACGAAGCATGCACAATACCAGCAGGAAAATGGTATGTGGGCGAACATAACGTTGTATATGGTCAAATCAGTGAATTTAACGATTGCAGATACGGTGTCGGTACACCACCGGAATTGAGTAGTCCAACAGACCATGATTCCATTGAGGATTGTTCCACGACATGTATAGCAGGAGAATATTTACAAACGAATTATTATGATTGTCAGGAGTGTCCGAATGGGCATTATTGCCCCGGTGGTACGTATTATCCAGATACATGGTTAAGCCATGGTATAAATAGTTGTCCGGAAGGATATATTGATGGCAGTGCGGGATTGTCTGCAGAAAACCAATGCGCCATAGCTTGCCTGGCCGGTACGCAGGTTGTCAGCGCGAATGCGCAATGCACGACGCCGGACGGCAATTGGTACTTGGGCGATCATATCGTGACATATGGTAATACCAGTACTCCGAATTCTTGCCCGGTTGGGTTTGCGACACCAAATACTACAGAAGCGGCGGACCATACCGCGGCGGATGACTGTGCAGCGTTAAGCTATACTTGCGCTGCGGGACAATACCTGCCGGCGAACGCCACAGCGTGCGTAACATGCGCGGCGGGCAGCTGGTGCAGTGGCGGAACATACGCATTTAATGAAACAGATAATCAAGGTCTGACCGCCTGCCCGACCGGATATGTAAATGGTGGCACGGGATTGGCTGCGGAAAACCAGTGCAAAATAAATTGCTTGGCCGGTACCCAGGTAGTATCCGTAAACACGCAATGCACAACACCGGCTGGTTCTTGGTACCTGGGCGCACACAGTGTGACTTATGGTCTGACCAGTACACCGAATTCTTGCGTATTTGGCTATTCTACACCGAACACGACAACTGCAACGGATCACGATGCGGTGGCTGATTGTGCGGCTATGTCGGTAACATGTGGAACCGGTCAGTATTTGCCTGCTAATACACTGGCATGCGATAGCTGTATGTCAGGTTCTTATTGTCTGGGTGGAACGTATTCATTCAACGCGACGGTTAATCAGGGATTGACGGCGTGCCCGACAGGATATATTTTTGGTGGCACCGGCTTAAGTGCGCAAAATCAATGTGCGATAAGTGTTCCGGCGGGTAAATATATATTGGCCTCGCAAGACATATTCTTGACAACGTGTCCGGCGGGATATTATTGTGTCGGTGGTATGATTAACTACGGATTGACGGGGATTATAACGCAATGTCCGGCAAGGGAAAATTCCAGTCCGAATAATGCCACGGGATTGGTTTCTGCAAACCAGTGCATGTACGAATGCAGCGAAGGGTACACCAGGTTCGGCGATCTGTGCTTGCAAGCTTGCACCAAGGGCATGACAGTTGTAAAGGTTGGCAATGTTTCAATACCATTGTATGACGTCAAGGCCACTGTACCGGCGCTGGCTATTGATACGGGCGAAGGTGTGTGTTATGGGAATATGGCGGAAGATTCTGCGGCAAACGCTGTAAATGTCAGTTATGATGGAAAAACATACCATTCGGTTTTGGATATAACACCAGAGTTTAAGGGCGATTTTGAAATAACCTTGGTGGGGGCTTCATCTTTCAGTTTTGATATATCGGCCAGTGGTAATTTTGCAGTGTCATGGGGTGACGGTTCGGTCGAGACGATAGAAAAATTGGACACAACCAACAAGAGATATTCTCATCCGTATTCAACAGCAGGGAATTATTCAGTAAAGCTGGCAGGTCTGGCAACAGGGTATAATTCCGATACAAGAACGGCGGCAATATCGTTTTATAATTCGGCCAACAAGGATAAAATAACTAAAATATCCGGTGGTGTTGGAAGAATTTTCCCGAACATAGGCACCAGCATGCCGCGCTTTTATAGGGCATTTGCAGATATCGAAGGATTGCAAGAGATACCCGATACTTTGTTCACTGGAATTAATGGTGCGCCTGTCAGTAATATGTTCGATGGCACATTTATGATGAATTTTGGTTTGAAAAGTATCCCAGGGAACCTGTTTAATGGAATCAATGGAGAGCCTGCGCCTGCCATGTTTATGACTACATTTTCTAATTGTAGCGCTTTGGAAAGTATCCCAGAGGATTTGTTCAACGGGATCAGTGGTCAGCCGGCAAGTGATATGTTTTATATGACATTTTCCGGCTGTAGCGGCTTAAAGGGTAGTATCCCTGGAAATTTATTCAGCGGTGTGCGTGGCGCGCCGGCATCAAAAATGTTTTATGGTACATTTGGTAATTGCAGCGGTTTGACAGGCAGTATTCCAGGGAATTTGTTCAGCGGGATTGTTGGTGTGCCTGCGGCAAATATGTTTGAAGGTACGTTCAATGGATGCCGTGGATTAACGGGAGATATCCCGGCGACCTTGTTCAGCGGAATTACCGGGTTGCCCGCCAATTCGATGTTTTTTCAAACGTTTAAAGGGTGTATCGGTCTAGAGAGTGTCCCGGCAACTTTGTTCAGCGGAATCAGCGGACGACCAGCTTCAAGTATGTTTAATAGTACGTTTGATGGTTGTAAAAGCCTGGCCAGCCTTCCATCCGGGTTGTTCAGCAGAATCAATGGTGCAACGGTTTCCGGCATGTTTAGTAACACATTCGCTGGATGCGACGGTTTGCGTGGCAGTATTCCAACCGGCTTGTTTGGTACATTTACTGGTTCGTTGGTCACCAACATGTTTAACAGTACATTCAAAGGCTGTTCTGGTCTGACCGGAATTTCAGATGGGATTTGGAACCTAACCGGGGTGTTGAATTCTGGTACCACGAACGGGAACTTCCAAGACATATTTAATGGCTGCGTTGGTATACAAACCGCATCGCCAAATATTGCGCCAGGCAGTCCGACGAAATTATGGCAAAAGTTTACACCAGGTGTCGGAACGGTTGGCGGATTTGCAGGATGTACGGAAATGACAGATTTCGACAATATACCGGCGGGTTGGAAGTAATTTGGTGTTGTAAAACAAATAAAAACGCGCCGGGGCGCGTTTTTTTATAAGGTCAGATGGGCGATAAGCCGGGTTCTGTCGTGGGACATAATCAATCTGTCGCACCGCATTGCTGTGGTGGATCAAGCCTTCTACCCGCCCCCAATGAGAGACACATAAAGGGGGCATATTTGAAGTTGCTGCGCGTGGAGATTGCCCGTTTCACTCGAATTTAATCGTTTCGTCACTGTTGCTCTGATCATCAGGTCGCCCTGTGCGGTAATTAGCCGCCACGCCGTCTCTTGCAGCCCGGACTTTCCTCGGATACCATTGCTGGACCGCTATGCCCTTGCCCATCTGAGAGTTTTATTTTAACAGAGATTTTTCGGAAAGCAAGAAATGTGTAGGGGTAAATTTATTTCTTTGCGACGCCTTGGCGTTTTGCAGCGGCCAGTCCGGCGCGCAATGACTGTTCGGCCAATTGCCGGATTTTCGGGGCAAAAGCGCGCATGTTCATCGCGTCGGCAACCCCGTCGCCAAAGATTTTCGCGATAAATTCGATCTGGGTTGGCGCAATTACGTACACTTCGCTGGTGATATTTGACGTGTCAAGATTATGGATCGCTTCTTTCATGTTTTTATTTTCCCCGGGGCCTTGTCTGATCTGGCCTGTGCATTATATCATAAAGTATCTTGACCGCAACTATCAAAATTGCTAAAACAATAGGGCTAATAAAGGAAATTAAATGTTAAAAAACGTCATCGGAAAGATTCTGGGCAACGCAAACGACAGAATGGTAAAATCTTATAGTAAAACCGTATCTTTGATCAACGATTTGGAACCAAAGTACCACGCAATGTCCGATGCGGAACTGTGTGCGCAGACCGACGTGTTCAAACAACGTCTGGCGAATGGTGAAAAAGAACGCGACATTCTGCCCGATGCGTTCGCCGCCGTACGCGAAGCGTCAATTCGTACGATCGGACTGCGTCATTTTGACGTCCAGATGGTCGGCGGTATGGTTTTGAACAACGGTCAGATCGCCGAAATGAAAACTGGCGAAGGCAAAACACTGGTTGCGACATTGGCGCTGTATCTAAAGGCTTTGCATGGCCGCGGTGCGCACCTGATCACGGTGAACGATTACCTGGCGTCGCGCGACGCGGAATGGATGGGCGCGATTTACAAATTCTTGGGGCTGACGATCGGCGTGATCCAGCATGATATGACCGACGACGAACGCCGCGCAGCATACGCGTGCGACATAACATATGTCACGAATTCCGAACTGGGGTTTGACTATCTGCGCGACAATATGAAATTTTCAAAAGAACAACAGGTTTTGCGCAATCTGTTCTATGCCATTGTTGACGAAGTCGACAGCATTCTGATCGATGAAGCGCGCACGCCGCTGATCATTTCCGGCCCCAGCGAAGATATCAGCGAGCTGTACGCAAAAGTTGACGCCGTCGTCGCACAATTCAAAGAAAGTGATTTCAAAAAAGATGAAAAAGACCGCCATGTAACACTGACCGAAGCCGGTGTCGATCACGCGACGCAAATGCTGAAGGAAGCCGGATTGCTGGAAGGTGAAAATTTATACGCGTCCGAAAACGCCGCGTTGGTCATGCATATCCAACAATCGTTGCTGGCACACAACCTGTTCCATAAAAACGTAAACTATGTCGTGCGCAACGGCGAAATCCTGATCGTGGACGAATTCACCGGTCGCGTTATGACCGGCCGCCGCTTTGGCAAAGGATTGCACCAGGCGATCGAAGCCAAAGAGCATGTCCGCGTCCAGCCTGAAAACCAGACTGTATCGTCGATTTCGTATCAGAACCTGTTCCGTCTGTATCCGACGTTGGCCGGGATGACCGGAACCGCAATGACCGAAGCCGCCGAATTCGAAGAAATATATAAGCTGCGCGTTGTATCGATTCCGACAAACCGTGATGTTGCGCGCGTCGATCATCATGATGAAATCTATCGCAACAAGGCCGAGAAGCACGATGCGATAATCAAACAGATCAAAGAATGTATGGTCCGCAAACAGCCTGTTCTGGTCGGAACAGTATCGATTGAAAAATCCGAAGAGCTGGCCGAGATAGTCCGCAAGGAACTGAAAGTCGAACCGGCTGTTTTGAATGCAAAACACCACGAATCCGAAGCGCACATAGTGTCCCAGGCGGGCGCGCCGGGCGCGGTCACGATCGCGACCAACATGGCGGGGCGCGGTACCGACATCAAGCTGGGCGGTAATGCCGAAGAGCTGATCAAGGAATTAGAAATCAGGAATCAGGAATCAGGAATCAGTAAAGAGGAATTTGAAGCCGAAAAGAAAAAAATCTATGACACGATCGAAAAGAACAAAAAACTGGTTCTGGATGCGGGCGGTTTGTATGTCATCGGCACAGAACGTCACGAGTCACGTCGTATCGACAACCAGCTGCGCGGGCGTTCCGGACGCCAGGGCGATCCGGGCGATTCAAAGTTCTTTTTGGCGTTGGACGACGATCTGATGCGAATATTCGGTGCGGCACGTCTGGACGGAATGCTGACGTCGCTGGGGCTGAAAACCGGCGAAGCGATCATGCACCCATGGATCACCAAGGCATTGGAAAAAGCCCAGAAACGCGTCGAAGCCAGATACTTTGAATCACGCAAAGAATTGTTGAAATATGACGACGTTATGAATGAACAGCGAACTGTTATTTACAAACAGCGCGATGATCTGATGACATCGACGGACCTGAATCCATTGGCGGTAGAAATGATCGGCGACGTGGTAGAAATGATTTGCGAACACAATATTCCGGAAAAAACGCATTCGTCGGAATGGAATATCGCCGGCATACATGACGCGATGATCCGCGGCTTTGCATTGGACATTACCGATATTGAAAACTGGAAGACAGACGAAACGATCACGGAAATGAAGGCGTATGAAACCTTGCTGAACCTGGCGCACAACCGCTATAATTATCAGAGTGAGCGTTACGGCCCTGCGATGATGCTGGACGCCCAGCGCCAGCAGATGCTGATGTCGTTGGATATGGTTTGGAAAAAACATTTGCAACAGATGGATTATCTGCAGTCCGGAATCGGTCTGCGCGGATATGCCCAGAAAAACCCGCTGTATGAATACAAGCGCGAAGCGCTGGAACTGTTCCGCAACACGGTCAATAATTTTAAACAGATTTCCGTTTCACGCATTTGCCGAATGGAACTGACCCGTGAAGATATCCAGGCAACCGAAGCCGAACAGGCCCAGCATGACGCGGCGCTGAACCAGGCGGACGTCAATGCGTCCGAAGGTCGTCGCAACGCGCCCTGTCCTTGCGGTTCCGGCAAAAAGTTTAAACACTGCTGTGGGAAATTGAGTTAAAAAAGATAAAAAATGAAAATCGGAACAGTAATAGAACGCAACAGTTTTGAAAACATGATGGGGGTTCAGTTTAATGACTATTTTATAAAATATGAAAACGGCAAACTGGTAAAGATAACCAAGCCGGTGTCGTATAATAATATAAAAGTTGGCGACACTGTAATCATATCACGACCATTCCCGTATTTAGAACAGGACATTCAGAAGTTACAAAAAAACAGATAAAAACGCCCAATCGGGCGTTTTTTATTTTTTATTAACGAATTCATCAACCAGTCGTTGACGCGTCAAATTTCTAATTATTCCAACGATGTTATTATGTTTATCTAATCCGACGATTACTGTATCACTACGTTCTGCATATGTCGATTCAAAATCAGGAAAATTTGCAGCTAGTTCGATTTCCAATCCATTTCTGTTCACAAAAGTTATTTGTTTCGTATTCTTCTCTCCAGGGCGATTACTAGAAAAACTATGCACCCCAGTTACTCGCATTGTATCAGTTTTTACAATCATTTTTTGTTTGGCGGAAGTTTCTATTTTCTGTGGAGTTTCATCACAGCTGTATCCTACTAAAACGACTGTAGATACTAATCCCAATATTTTAACTTTATTTTTTATATTCATCATAAAACTCCATTAATTTTTTTGATGTTAGGACTAAAATGATTAAATGTCAATCTATTTTATTAGTTTTTCCACTTGAACCGTCGGCCCTATTTTGGTACATAAGCGGTATGAATAAAAACTTTGTGCATCTTCGCGTTCATTCCCGGTTTTCCGTGGGTAATGGCACCCTTAAAATCAAAGAAATGCCGGATTTGTGTATCGCGAACGAAATGTTCGCGTGCGCGCTGACCGACACAAACCTGATGTCGGGTGCGGCGGAATTCTCGGACGTTATGCCTGGTAAAAAGATTCAGCCGATAATCGGAATGGAGGTTGCGCTGAACCACCATAACGCCGATCCGAAAATACTGCGTGCGGAATCGCTGTCGCGTATCGTCCTGTTGGCGCAAAATCAGGCTGGGTATCTGAACCTGTGTGATTTGAATCGGATCATGTACATGCGCGGTGATAACCACCATTTGGGCGCGCACATTGACTTGCCGGAATTGGAACAGCACAGTGCGGGCTTGATATGTCTGTCGGGCGCACATACCGGGCCGATCGGAATGTCTATTTTACAAAATCAAAACGATCTGGCAAACGCCCAGGCATCGGAATTCATGCGAATATTCGGCGACCGGTTTTATATGGAAATCCAGCGTCATGGATTCGAACATGAAATCAAAACAGAAACGGAATTTTTAAAAATCGCAACGGAACTGAATATTCCAATCGTGGCGACAAACGACGTATGCTTTGCGTCGCCCGATAATTACGAGGCTGCGGATGCATTGAACTGTGTGCTGAGCCAGACCAAGGTGATCGATCCGGACCGCTGTCGCAAATCGTCCGAACAGTATTTTAAATCCGCGGCGGAAATGTCAGAAATATTTTCCGATTTGCCCGAAGCGATTGATAACACATCCCTGATTGCGTGCCGCTGTGCGTTTATGGTCAACGTCCGCGAAAAACCGCTGTTGCCTAAATTCGCGAAAAACCTGGAAGAAGAGTGTAAAATTCTGCGCGAAGATACTTTGTCCGGATTGGCAAAGCGTTTGGAGCGTGACGGAATCACGGACACGAAACCATACTATGATCAGGCCGAATTTGAACTGGATGTTATTATCCGCATGGGGTTCCCGGGATATTTTCTGATCGTTGCGGACTATATCGAATGGTGCCGCAAGAATGACATTCTGGTCGGGCCGGGCCGCGGCTCCGGCGCAGGTTCTATTGTCGCGTGGTCGCTTGGTATCACCAATGTGAATCCGTTAAAGTACGGTTTGCTGTTCGAAAGATTCTTGAATCCGGACCGTATTTCGATGCCGGACTTTGACGTGGATTTCGAGCCGGTCGGGATCGAGCCGGTGCTGAATTACATCGGTGAAAAATACGGACGCGATTCCGTGTGCAGAATCATTACATTCGGATCATTACAGGCGCGCGGCGCGATCCGCGATATCGGACGCGTTTATGGAATACCGTATTCCAAGTCCGACCGTCTGTCAAAAATGATCCCAATGGATGCTAAATCTTTAAAGGAAGCAGTTGACGGATCGTATGAAATCCAAGACGTTCTGGACAATGACGACGATATGAAAAAAGTCGTCGGCGTCGCAACGGAACTGGAAGGCGCGTTACGAAACCTGGGCCAGCATGCATGCGGCGTCGTCATCGGCGACCGGCCGACCACATGTGTCGCACCGGTGTATCGCGATCCGGCGAACGCGTTGCCTTCGTGCCAATTCGACGGCCATTATCTGGAAGCGACCGGTCTGATCAAGTTCGACTTTCTGGGATTGGAAACGCTGGCGGTTTTAAAATACACGGTGCAACTGATCGCGAAAACGCGCGGTATAAACATAGATCTGGACAAGATTCCGGTTGATGACGATTTAACAATAAAACTGTGGCAACAGGGTCTGACCGAAGGCATATTCCAATTCGATGCCCAGTTTGTTCAGCAGACATTACGCAAGATGCGCCCGACATCGTTGCTGAACATCGTCGCGCTGAATGCGCTGAACCGCCCTGGCCCGATCGCGTTCATTCCGCAATACATCGCGCGCATGCACGGCGAAGAGAAAATAGACTATCCGCACCCAAAGGCCGAAGAAGTCCTGAAGGAAACATACGGCATCATCGTGTACCAGGAACAGGTTATGCAGCTGGTGCGTGTCTTGGCCGGATTTACTCGCGGCGAATCGGACACCGTACGCAAGGCGATGGGCAAAAAAATCAAAAAAATGCTGGACGAGTTGGAACCGAAATTCATGGAAGGCTGTGCGCGTGAAAAAACGCTGAACCCGGACCAGGCGCGAAAAATGTGGGACCAGTTCATCGAATTTTCGAAATACGCATTCAACAAATCCCATTCGGTCGCGTACGCGATCATCGCAAACCAATGCGCGTATCTCAAGGCAAATTACGCACCGGAATTTCTGGCCGCGTCGATGTCCAGCAACCTGAACGATACGGACCAGCTGTCGATATTTTTTGACGATGCGAAATCTAATTTTGGGATCACAATCGTGCCGCCGGACATCAATGCGTCCGAATCTTTATTCACGGTGCGCGATGGAAAAATCATTTACGGACTGGCCGCGATCAAGGGCGTCGGAACGTCCGCAACAGACGCAATCGTTGCGGAACGCATCGCACATGGTAAATTTAAAAACTTGACCGATTTTGCAAAACGCACCGCCGGCATTATGAACAAAAGAATTCTGGAAGCGTTCGCGCGCGTCGGCGTGCTGGATTCTTTGGAATCAAACCGCGCAAAGATTTACATGAATGCGGACGCGATTTTGTCCTATGCGTCAAAGTCAAAAGACGGGGCCGGAATGCTGTCGCTGTTCGCGAATACGGTCGAAGACGATGTGTCCGAAGATCGTCTGTCGAAAAATTTGATCAAGACCCTGCCTTGGACATTTGGTGAACGGCTGGCGAACGAATTGGCGGCGCTGGGATTTTATATGTCCGCGCACCCATTGGACCAGCACAAACATCTGATCGCGCGCGCGGGTCTGACCACGTCGGCGACATTGATGAAAAAAAACGATCGCGCCGCAGTACAGATCGCCGCAAATGTGAATTCTTTCAACCGCCGCCGCACCAAGACCGGAAAAGATATGATCACGATCAACGCGTCCGACAGCCATGGTAATATCGATGCGGTCGCATTCGGCGACAGCGCGGCCGAATTCGCCCAGATTCTGACCGGCGAAAACGCCGTCGTGCTGTTTGGCAAAGTCAGCAACCGCGACGATCGCGTTTCCATTTTCGTAGACAGCATTGTCCCGCTGGATACTTGGGTCGCCAAGATCGCGAAAAAAATAACGCTGGATGTAAAAAATAACACCGCATTGGTCGATGTCAAAAATGTGCTGGACAAACTGCCGCATGGGAATGCAAAAGTATTTTTAAATCTGCATACGGATGATCGGGTTGCAGTGATGGCATTGCCAAGACCGATAGAATTGTTGCCTTCGACATCAGCCGACCTGTCTGCCTTGGGCGTAAAAGTGAATATAGAATAATGAAACACATACCTGTTCTTTTGGATAAAGTTTTGGAAACTTTGGGCGATATTCGCGGTAAAACCATAATCGACGGAACGTTTGGCAATGGCGGATATTCGCGCGCATTTCTGGAACGCGGCGCGGACGTGATCGCGTTTGATCGCGATCCGTCGGTGATGCCGGCGGCCAATGAATTGGGCGCAGAATATCCGGATGCTTTCAAATTTGTGCTATCGCCGTTTTCGGAAATTAAAAATGTCATGTGTATGAATCCGAATGCAATCGTATTCGATTTTGGGATTTCCAGTATGCAGATTGATCAGGCCGAACGCGGATTTTCTTTCCGCTTTGACGGGCCGCTGGATATGCGGATGAATCAGGAATCAGAAATTACGGCGGCGGAATTAATCGAACAATCATCTGTTGAAGAATTAACGAAAATACTGCGTGAATATGGTGATGTTAAAAAAGCTGGGCCGATCGCGCGCGCGATCAAAGAAAAACTGCCGCAAACGACATTCGAATTGCGTGATTTGATATATGACCCAAAGGATGTCGCGCCGGTGGTCCAGGCGCTGCGCATTGCGGTCAACGTCGAACTGGGGGAAATTGAACGCGCCCTGGACGCGGTGCCGGATTTGCTGGCGTCTGGCGGCGTTTGTGTCTGTGTTACATTCCATTCGCTGGAAGACCGTATGGTTAAAAATATATTTCGGACGTGGACAACGCCGATCGGCGATCCGCGGTTGCCGGTGCTGGCTGAACCGCATTTTGATTTATTAAAAACATTTACACCGTCGGATAACGAGATGGAAAACAATCCGCGCGCCCGTTCAGCCCACCTGCGCGCAGTCAGGAAAAGATAAAAAATCCGCCAACAGGCGGATTTTTTATTTCATGGATTTCGCAACATTGCGGTCGACGATTTCTGCATAATATGTTTTCTGGTGTGTGGCCAGATTTTTATATGCTTCGCCCATTGCGGCGTATACTTCATCTATTTCCGCTTGGCGTGATTTTTCCAAGTCTTGTTTACGTTTTTTATATGCGCTGCGTTCTGCCTTGGTATTATACGGATTACGTTCGGCTTCGCGTTGCAAAATTATCAATGCGGCAGAATATTTATTATTTGTGTTTTTCAGACTGTCGCTAAGAACTTGAATCTGTTTTTTTAGATTTTTATAATGCGTACCATTGATTGAATCATTCTCGACGGCTTGTTCGCATGCGCGGCACGCAGATGTCAGATCAAGGTATTCTTTCTTGGATTTTTCAAAAGCTTTTACAACTTTTTTGGATCCGTTTTGTGCATTCGCGGCGACAGTCGTTGTCATCAGCGCAACCATTGCCAAAATATAAAACTGTTTTTTCATAATTTTTCCCTCTGGGTTTTGTTTACGGCAATAATATAATACAATAAATTGTTTTGTCAATAGATTTGTTTCCCAGATGAAAAATAACGTTTGACCCGGGCTTGCGATTTTCGCTAAGATTTACACATACAAAGGAAAAAGGAAGGTTTTCGATGAATAAAATGATGAAAATTATGGTGGCTTTTTGCGCCGCAGTCATGCCATTTGCCGCCCAGGCTTTCTGCCCGGTTTGCACTGTCGCGGTCGGCGGATTGTTGGTTATTTTTGAATCATTGGGGATTCCGGATTTGATATTTCCGGGAATCTGGGGTGGTGCGTTGACGGTATCTCTGATCAGCTGGACCGCGGCGTATATGCGTAAAAAAGGCGTTCGTGGCATGGGCTGGTACTTGTTGAATTTTGTCGGTTACTGGGCGATTTTGGCCCTGGCCTATTTCCTGCCGGCGGGCAAGCCGATTGTAAAGTTCGGCGAAAACCTGATCTGGGGTATGGACCAATTCTTGCTGGGTGCGATACTGGGCGGGGTCGTGTTCTTTTTTGGCGGCGCGTGGTATGCGAATATGAAAAAGAAAAACGGCGGACGCGCGCATTTCGCATTTGAAAAAGTCGTTGTGCCGGTCGGCGTTGTTATGGCGCTGACGCTGGTGTTTGCGGCGATTATTTACTGGCTGCCGAAAATCGGCATAGTTTTATACTAACGGGGAGTTATTAGAAATGGTAAAAAAATTAACCATGGATGAAATGATCGAACAACTGGACGCCGCGAAAAAGGTGAATCCGCTGGATTTGTCATCGGACCAGGATTTATCGATCGCATTGATGAACTTGATTTCGCTGGAAGAACATTTCTTTTTTTCCGGTGCTAAAACCGGCAAAGTCGGATTCTATGACTTGATCAATATCGTGCGCGATATGCGCGGTGAACTGATGGCGCGCATCGTAAAGAAAAACACTGTTGAACATGGCGAAGTCTGGTGCATATCCAAACACCTATTGGCGGCGTCTATGCGCCTGAAGGAAGTCGGTGACAAGGCGAACAAACAGGGCAAGAAAAAAGATGCCCAGGACATGTATGGCAAAGCGTATGAACTGTATTCGCTGTTCTGGGGAATCAATATGGACTTGATTGATATGACCGGTGTCAAAGAAATCGCGCCAGAAGTTTATGAAAAAGCTATCGGGTGTGCATGCGATTCTTCAAAACCCGGCAAAGTAATCGCGGCTGCGAAAAAAGCGTCGCCAAAAGCCATCCAGACCGATGACAAAAAATCGGTTGCAAAACGTCTGGGCGAATGGGTTAAAAACGCGGTCAACTGTTGCATAGAATAAAGTTTGCTGTTGATCGGCCCGACCAAAAGATGATAAAATTCGGGACAGAGAGAAGAGTTTGAATAAAAAGCTGGAAATTTTTTCTTGTTTTGTGGTCGCCACTATCTTTGCTGGCGGCGCATTTGCGGCCCCTGCCCCTAATTCCCGTACCACCGCATTATCAACAGTTCAGCGAAACGATACGCGCGACACAAAGCGCGAAGTTGCCGTGACAGACGAGACAATGTCGCGTTCCGCCGTTCGCCGCGGTTCTGTCCCGGTTGTGACATCACGTTCCGCCGCAACACCAATCCAAGGCATTGTGTCCGGCCGCGCCGCGCGCCAATCCGTATCCGCATCGCGTGGCAATGACACCGTTACCGCGCGCACAGGCGCAACACCCGCAGCAACCGCACGTTCAGCCACATCAGCGCGTTCTGCGGTCGTATCTGGTGCGACGCAATCGCGGTCCGCACGCGCCACAGCCGTATTCGACGATGTCACAAAAATGGGCAGTGGGTATGCAAACTGTCGCGATGCTTATAATACTTGCATGGACCAGTTTTGCGCCGGCGCGAACGATACTTTCCGCCGCTGTTTCTGCAGTGACAAGATCACCGGATTCCGCGATACCGAAGCCGCGCTGGACCAGGCGAAGATAATGCTGCAGCAATTCGAAGACAATAATCTGAACGCGATTGACAAGACCGCAGGCGAAGTCACCGCGATGTATTCCGCGACGGTCGGCGAACGGGCGATCCGGTCCGATCCAACCGCGGCCCAGAATACTTTGAATGAAATTGCGGACATATTATCAGGCCGGAAAAAGGCGACCGCACCGAAAATAACCGCACTGGAACTGGACTTTACAATGGACATGGACGCCATTTGGGGCGACAGTTCTTCATCGGTGTTCGGCGGTGTTTCTGACCTTAGCGCCAAGGAAGGTGTCGAACTGTACAATATCGCAAACAATCAATGCGTATCGGTCGTCGGCGAATCTTGCGCGAATTCTGCGACCGCATCAATGGCGCGGAATGCGTATAACGTTCTGATAAACCAGGATTGCAACCTGTATGAAAAAAAGTTGAATACTACCAAAGAAAAAATCGCCACCACCGTCCGCGATGCTGAAAAAATTCTGCGCCAAGCACGTCTGGAAGAATACCGCAGTCACAATTCCGCCGACGTAAACGAATGCGTGTCCAAGGTAAAAACCGCTGTGACCGGTGACGCAGCATGCGGCACGAACTATAAAAAATGTCTGGATTACACCGGCAGCTATATCGACATGAACACTGGCAATCCGATATATTCGCCCCAGCTGTTCAAACTGTCGGAACTGTTAAAGCTGGACGGGACCGGCAATATTGCCCAGACAAACCCGCAATACAACAAATTTATGGATGGTCGCAGAATGTTTGCTGAAAGCGCGCTGGATACTTGCCGGGACAAAGCGAACATAGTGTGGGAGGAATTCAAACGCACCGCCCTGATCGAAATCGCCCAGGCCCAGGACGCCAAGATAGAGGAAGTCAAGAGTACCTGTGTGACGACCATGGCGGAATGCTATGACAGCCAGTCCGGACAGCTAAACAGCTTTGACGGATCAGACAAAAACACACGTATGTCGGGCGCGTTGAACGCGTATGCGTCGCGCTCTATGTGTGCGGACAAGGTTGCGGCTTGCGCGGCGCTGTACGGTTCTCCGACCGAAAACCAAAAATGCAATTTCGATAATAACGGACGCCTGACCAATCCGACGCAATGCGGCATGACCGCCCTGTTGGGCTTTGTTTCGACCGTTGATAATATCAAGGTCGCCAAGGGCTGTGAAGAAGCGATCCTGAACTATGCCACAGAAACATGCACGCCGACCGATGGCAAACATGAATATCCGTACGCTTGCCGTTTATGGAGTGAAGATAAGCTGCGCGAAGAGCTGGAAAAACGTCGCGACATGTATTGCAAAAACCCGACAACCGGACAACTGGAAATCGATGTTTCCACCACGATCGATGGTGTAATCGAAGAAGTAAATATTGAAATAACCAACACGTTGCATGAAACCTGTGCGACGTTGGGCGGAATTTGGGACAAGACCGGTACAAATACTGACGGGCTGTTGCAGGTATTTGTGCAGAATGTCTATGGCGGTGCGGCCCCAACCGGCGAAACCCGCGGCAGCTGTCACGTAGACAGTATCCGCAACCGATGTGAAAAACAGGATGTTCTGACCGGGTCAAACGGATACGCGAAATATGTAAATGGCGAATGCGTATTCTCGCCGGAATGGTACAAATATCGGTGCGAAATTTCGTTAAACGGATACTGGGACAGCAGCACCTGTTACGTAAAATAATAGGCGGTAATGAAATAAAATGAAAAAACTGTTTGGCATTTTATCGGCTTTTGTATTCGCGGTTGCGGGGCTTTTTGGCACGGCGAATGCGGCGACCATGGTCAACAGCAGTGTAAAGTCATCCTGGGGCAACCCGAGCCAGGTTGTCCAAGCATGGAAAAGAGCCGAATTGACTTCCGCATACATCAAGCCAAAGAAAACGGCCGCGAACGCGTCGGATGAAGCCATCGTGGTTGTTTATATGGCGCGCAGTCTGGTCGAACATGGCGGATATTTCTGTGCAACCCAATTACGCAGTCGCAACGAAGGCGCAAGCAAGGCAACCCATGTCTGGACCCAATATCAAGAAGTCGGAGACAATAATTGCATGTGGCTGTGCGAACCGAACTATAATGGTGAAAACTGCGCTGTGGGCACCGGCGCGTCTTGTGATAAAACAGTCATGTCCAAGGCGA
Organism: Alphaproteobacteria bacterium; assembly: GCA_031555055.1. Taxonomy (GTDB): domain Bacteria; phylum Pseudomonadota; class Alphaproteobacteria; order Rs-D84; family Rs-D84; genus JAFGMC01. Next base: position 125,998 of record JAVBUT010000001.1, read on the forward strand.
CTTTGTCCGCGGCGGGATATGAAGAATCCGGCGGGTACGACAACAATACTGTCGAAAGCGCTTTGGCCAATGGCGGCATGACATTCTTTGTATGGGGCGGCGGTACCAAGACAGATGAATCGGATACTTTTGTTATGGCGGTTGACTGGCTGGCCAACGGCCATGGTATCAAGGCCAGACCGGTAACATTCGCCGCGCATTGCGGTACCGTTCCAAAGGGTGAAGAATGTAACCGCGGAAATTCCAATCTGACCGTTGCGGCGTCCAACGGCAATGAAAAAACGTTATGCTTGCCCGGCTGGTCCGGCCCCGGTTGCACCGCGTCAATTGCAGAGTGTAAAGCATGCCCATCCGGAACAAATACTGTATGGAGTGACAAGGATCAAAAATGCGTGTGTGGCGCCGGTGCAGCGTCTGTTGGCGGTGGCTGTATAATGTGCGATAATGCAAAAGACGAATACCTGTCAAAATCCCAGGGAAAATGCATCGCATGTCCAAAAGCACAATACTGGAGTGACAACAGCGACAAATGTGTCGATAAGACAAAATATTCCATGACCCAGCTGGCCAAGCCGGAATGTCTGGATAAATTCGACAATGCCGAATACCGCGACTGTCTGGATGGCAAGGTTCCGCCAAAGCCGACGTTGCCAAGCGGTGGTGGCCAGACGGATTATAAACCGTTCGATCCGGTCGCTTTACCGGTTATAGAGAAAAAGCCGGTGTCGCCAGGCAATGATAGTGTAAATAATAATTTAAATATAGATAGCAATTTAAGAATAAACCCAAACAAAAATTACTATCTTCAGCAAGAAAATCTCAGCCCGGCGTACTATTAAAAAAAAGTTCCAATCTGGAACTTTTTTTATTCGGCGCCGTTTAATGTTTTCAACATTTTCAATACCATTTTACGCTGTTCGTCATTAGGCAGTTTCCAATACAAATTGATCAGCAGCAAGGATTCGTTCTTGCCCAGCGGGTCGTCCGACTGGGGCGATGATACGCGCGCAGAACGGTTGGATCGCGTTTCTTCGGGCATGTTCCCAGGCAGACCGAAAAAGAAAAAAGACACCGGTGTTTCCAACGCGGTGCTGACATCAAAAAGGCGCGAAGCGGATATGCGGTTTCCGGCCGTTTCGTACTTTTGTATTTGCTGGAATGTGACACCACATCTGTACGCCAAATCTTTTTGGGATAATCCCATCATATTGCGCCGCAGCTGCATGCGCTGTCCGATGTGTTCGTCCACGGATGTCGGTGTAAAACTTTTTCCGCTCATTTTTTATCCTCTGTGCAATAAATATGAAACCCTTCCTATGTAATTTATACAATTTTTCTTTTTCTATTGCAATCAAAAAACTGCTATAATGCCAAAGAACATTCTAAGAAAAAGAGATATGAAAATGAAGAAACCATTGGTTTTATGTATTCTTGACGGCGTCGGAATCAATTCGGACAAATCGCATAATGCGGTTGCTATGGCGAAAATGCCATTTTTTAACGAATTATTGGAAAAATACCCGCATTCGGAACTGGACGCCAGCGGGACTGCGGTCGGTTTGCCGGGTGGCGTCATGGGAAATTCCGAGGTCGGACACATAACGATCGGGTCGGGCAGGATTGTGAATCAATTCCTGCGCCGGTTTCAGATCGAAGACCTGGATAAAAACGCACCATTGTATGATTTTATCGCGGCGATCCGGAAATCCGGTGGAATTGTTCATCTGGTCGGCATGATGTCCGACGGCCGTGTTCATTCCGACATCAATGACATCCTGACAGTTTCCAAAAGATTGCTGAACGGTGGCCTGCGCATTGTGATACACTTTATCGCGGACGGGCGGGATACACCGCCGAATTCTGCACGTTTGTATATTGATATGATCCAAGAGCGTCTGGCGCCATGGTTCGCATCAGGTGCGGTAAAATTCGCGACATTATCCGGCAGATATTATGCCATGGACCGCAACAATAATATGGATCGTACTAATCTGGCGTTTGACGCGATCGCAAATGGTAATGCGGAATTTCACGCCGAAACGATAGAATACGCGTTGCACGCGGCATATTCGCGCGGCGAAACGGATGAATTTATAAAGCCGACAGTTATTTCGAATCACGGATCACGAATCACGGATCACGATGGCGTTCTGTTCGGGAATTACCGTTCCGATCGCGCGCGCCAGATTTTGCGCGAACTGGTCAAGACAGGTGCGCGACCGCTGTGCTTTTCGCAATACGGCGAAGGCTTGGACGAACTGTGCCCTGCACTGTTGCCGGATATTCCGGTCACGAATACGCTGGGGGATGTTTTGGCCACGAATGGCAAGACGCAGCTGCGCATTGCCGAAACGGAAAAGTACAACCACGTTACGTATTTCTTTGACGCGGAACGTAATGTTGACTTTGCCGGCGAAGAAAAAATTTTGATCCCGTCGCCTGCCGTTGCAACGTTTGATCTGAAACCGGAAATGTCCGCGCCGGAAATCACTGACGCGCTGTTACCGCAACTGTCAAAATTCGATGTTGTTATTTTGAACTATGCCAACGGCGATATGGTCGGGCACACCGGTATAGAATCGGCGGCGATCAAGGCCATGGAAACCCTGGATGCACAGCTGGCCCGAATTGTTCCGGCGACATTGGCGCTGGGGGGGACGGTGCTGATCACTGCGGATCATGGCAACGCGGAACAAATGTGGGATTCGGCGAATAATGCGCCATGGACCGCGCATACGACAAACAAAGTGCCGTTTGTCATTGTGGGGGCGAATCACATTCGCCCAAAAGACGGTGGTCTGGCGGATATCGCGCCGACGATGTTAAAGTTGCTGGGGATCGCTCAGCCGGCAGAAATGACCGGACGCGCGCTTGTTTAGATACAGTCGCATAGTTGGTGTTATGCGTATGATTATTTCTTACGCTTGGCCTTAAAAAAGTCACGCAGCATTTTTGCGGATTCGTCCGCATATTCCGACATCACATTGACTGCCGGTTTCCACAAGTGCTTGTCTGTGTCGTAAACGCGCGCGTTGTGCAGAATGCCACCGCCTTTTTCATCCGTGGCTGCAAAATGAATTTTTTTTATCCGCGCAAATGAAATCGCGGTCGCGCACATCGCGCACGGTTCCAGCGTCACATAGATTTCACAATCATCCAGAAATTTCGCGCCCAGCTTTTTGCAAGCGCGGTTGATCGCGACGATTTCCGCATGCAGTGTCGGATTGTTCTTTGCCTGGACCATGTTTTCGCCACGTGCGACGATTTTCCCATCACGCACAATAACTGCGCCAATAGGAACATCGTCATGGGCCGCGGCGCGTTTTGCACAAATAATTGCTTGTTTCATAAACATGGTGTATACTTTAATCCATGGATTCGAAATTGCAAATCATTTCCGGAAAATATCGTGGCCGCAAACTGGCCTTGCCGCTGGGCGCCCGTCCGACCCAAAATCGCGCCCGTATCGCGCTGTTCAATATTCTGGGGTCGCTGGACATTCATCCAAAGATCGTGTGGGACGCGTTTGCAGGGTCCGGTGCATTTGGTGTGGAATTTTTATCGCGTTACGATGATGTTAATGTTATTTTTACTGACGTTTCTGGGGATTCGTTCAAGACGATAAATAAAAACGCGGCCGGAATGTCTGGCGCACGCGCCGAAATGACAGACGCACTGAACGCGATAAAGCGTCACGGGCCGGCTGCCGATCTGATATTTATCGATCCGCCGTATTCTGATCCGGACCTGGGGCCGGCATTTGTGCGCAAATTGACGCCGGTGGTACGGAATGGCGCAGTATTGGTGTGGGAAATGGAAAAAGGCAACCTTGGGGACAAGGCCACCCAACCATTGCCAACCGGATGGGCATTGTTGCGCGATAAAACATATGGTCGCGCGCGGTTCTTGATATTGGAAAGAGCATGACACTGGACCCCGGCTTGCTCCGGGGCATTCAATTTTATAACCTTCGCTGTGCTCGGATAAAATTGGTGCTTGATTTTTCGATAATTTAAGGTAATAATATGCCCCGCACAGCACCCTTGGAGGCTGTGATAAACCATAAGGAAAATGAAATGGCAATACAACTGAACGCAGAAATTCGCAATGTTGCTGGCAAGGGGGCCGCACGTGCAATTCGCAACAATAAAAAAATCCCGGCCGTAATTTACGGCGATAACAAAGCCCCAACCGCTATCGAGCTGGATGGACGCGAATTCGAAATGCTGATCCGTAATCCGGGCTTGCGCACAAAATTGTTCGAAATCAAAACATCCGCCGGCAAAGAAGACGCGATGTTGATTGATATCCAGTATCACCCGGTATCCGACGCGGCTGTTCATGCGGACTTTAAACGCATCGATGTTAAAACACCGGTTAACGTGGTTGTTCCGGTCGAAGTTATCAATGCAGAAACATCACGTGGCTTGAAAATGGGCGGCGTATTGAACTTTGCGGTACGTAAAGTCGCGTTGCGCGGTCTGGTAAACGACATCCCGGAAAAAATCACAATCGACCTGGCGGAAATGAACATTGGTTCGTCTGTTCACGGTTCTGATTTGCAATTGCCAAAGGGTATTGAATTGGGGCTGCGCATGGCTGACCTGGCATTCGCGACAATCGGCGGTAAAATGGCCGAAGAAGCAGATGCAAACAAACCGGCTGTTGCTGCTGCACCTGCTGCCGCTGCTAAACCGGCTGCAAAACCAGCCGCCAAGAAATAAGATTAATCTTATGTTCGAAAAAAAACCGCCGATCGGCGGTTTTTTTATCAGATTTTTTTCCTGTGGTGCTTGAAACGATTTTCGGTTTAACTATATAACGAGCGTACATTATTTTACAAGGAGACATAAAAATGGCAAAAGTATTAGGTATTGACCTGGGGACAACCAACAGCGCAATGGCGTTCATGGATGGTTCCGAACCTAAAATTATCGAAAATGCCGAGGGCCAGCGTACAACGCCGTCCGTCGTCGCGATAACAAGTTCCGGGGAACAGCTGGTCGGTATTACCGCAAAAAACCAGGCTGTGACCAATCCGACCAATACGGTCTATGAAATCAAGCGCCTGATGGGTTTGCGCTTTGACAGCCCGTCGATCAAGGAAATTCAAAAGCGCGTTCCGTATAAAATCGTCGCCGGGGACAATGGCGACGCTTGGGTTGAAATCGAAGGCAAAAAATACGCCCCGTCCCAGGTTTCCGCAATGATATTGTCCAAGATGAAGAAAGATGCAGAAGCGTATCTGGGTGAAAAAATCACCGACGCGGTTATTACTGTGCCGGCGTACTTTAACGATTCCCAACGCCAGGCAACCAAAGACGCCGGTCGTATCGCGGGTCTGAACGTTCTGCGCATTGTTAACGAACCGACTGCGGCCGCGCTGGCGTATGGTCTGGACAAATCCAAGAACGGCACTGTCGCGGTATACGATTTGGGTGGCGGAACATTTGATATTTCCATTCTGGAAATCATAGACGGTGTGTTCGAAGTCAAATCGACCAACGGTGATACCGAACTGGGCGGTGCGGACTTTGATGCGCGCGTATTACACCATCTGATTGCGGAATTCAAAGGCCAATCGGGAATTGATCTGACGTCGGACAAACTGGCGTTGCAACGCTTGAAAGAAGCTGCGGAAAAAGCCAAAATCGAATTGTCGTCAAAAACATCTGCGGACATCAACCTGCCGTATCTGACGGCAGACGCAACCGGGCCAAAACATTTCACAACGACGCTGACCCGCGCAAAGCTGGAATCTTTGGTTGCCGATCTGATCGAAAAAACGATCGAGCCATGCAAGAAAGCGCTGAAAGACGCGGGATTGGACAAGTCAAAGATCAATGAAGTAATTCTGGTCGGCGGACAAACCCGCATGCCAAAGGTTTATGATACTGTGCGCGAATTCTTTGGACGCGAACCGCACAAGGGTGTCAATCCGGACGAAGTCGTTGGTCTGGGCGCCGCGATCCAGGGCGGCGTGTTAAAGGGCGATGTCAAAGACGTATTGTTGTTGGACGTAACGCCGCTGTCGCTGGGGATTGAAACATTGGGCGGTGTATTTACGCGCCTGATCGATCGCAACACAACGATCCCGACGAAAAAATCCCAGGTGTTTTCAACCGCCGAAGATAATCAGAACGCTGTTACAATCCGCGTATTCCAAGGCGAACGCGACATGGCGGCGGATAACAAATTGCTGGGGCAATTTAATCTGGAAGGTATCGCGCCTGCGCCGCGCGGCATGCCCCAGATCGAAGTGTCTTTTGATATTGACGCCAACGGCATCGTGCACGTATCGGCCAAGGATAAAGGCACCGGCAAGGAACAGATGATTTCCATCAAATCCGACGGCGGATTATCCGAAGCGGAAATCAAAAAAATGGTTGACGAAGCCGCCGCAAATGCCGAAGCAGATCATAAAAAACGCGAACTGGTCGAAGCCAGAAACAGCGCCGAAGCCGCAGTATTTGGAATCGAAAAATCCGTCAAGGAACACGGCGACAAAATCAGCGCCGAAGAACGCGATGCGATCGAAGCTGCGAAAAAAGAACTGTCTGATGAAATCGCGAATGCGAACGCCACTGCGGAATCCTTGAAAACAAAAACGGACGCATTGACCGAAAAAGCGATGAAGCTGGGCGAAGCGGTTTACAAGGCACAGCAGGAATCAGGAAACAGCAATCAGGAATCAGAATCTAAACCTGGTACAACTGACGCTGATTTCGAAGAAAAAAAGTAAGAAACACGAACTCCTTGTGATGGGGCGCGGTCCGTCTTCGCTACGCTACGTCGCGACAGGCCCGCGCCCTGTTTTTGTTTCGAATTTATGAAAATAATATCGTCTTGCGGTTCCCCTCCTGTGGAGGGGTGGATTTTTTGTGGAGCTTTTTATGCGAACAAAAAAGACGGGGTGGTCTTTTCCAGATTTTAAATTTGTAAGACCACCCCGGCTCGCGATAACAACTCCGCCACCCCTCGGACCGGAGGGGAACTGATAACAAATAAATTTTCTCGCAAATTTAAAAAATATAATATATAATGTCTGTGCATCGGATGATTACCGGTGTGAGGCATTAGAACCTCCCGAAAGGAAAACCCAACCGTTGGTTGGGAGGCTGGTGGAATAAGGCTTTGCCGAATACACCGCGCTATCTTTCGGTAGTTCTAAACTCCCAACCGCCCTTAATCACGGCGGTATTTTTTAATAAAAAACCAAAGAGAGAAAAATGACAATCATAGAAAAACATCAGGCGATAAAAATATTTATCGATACCAAGTTCATTGGCGAATGTCTGCGCAAGGCAAGGAAGCAATCAAATATTCTGCGCCGGGATTTGGCGCAAAGCCTGGGTGTGTCAAATAATGAATTGCTGAAAATAGAATCAGGCCGATGTGTTATCGGACGTCATGTTTTAACAAAGCTGTTCCAGATCGGTATCGAAAAATAAAATCCCCGCATGTGCGGGGTTTTTATTTTGTTTCGCCTATATAAATTCCCATGCTTTCCGCAATGTCCAATAATGGGTCATCTGGGGATACGTATGCGTTGGATACTTTCATGTCCGGGATGTTCGGATCGCGAACAATGTCGCCCGCCGCAAAAAAATCGGCCAATGACACAGTCGTGCATTTTCCACCGCGCATAGACACCATGACATATGTTTCATTATTTTCGATCGCGTTCAGCGCCGTGTCCGCCATTGTCGTGGCCAACAGTCTGTCTGCGGCAGTCGTGTCGCCCGCCCTTTGCGTATGTTCCGGGAATGCAGTGCGGTTAACGATTCCGGCTGCGGTCAATTTGCGCGAAATCATTTCTGCCGGCTTGCCGGACATTCCGCGTATCGAAATCCCTTCGGATACCAGAATTATTCCGTAATCACGCGGCTGGTTGTTAATGTGATCCACCAGCGCGTCAACGTCAAACTTTATTTCCGGAACCAATATCGCATCCGCCCCCAACGCCACGCCCGCGTTCAGCGCCAGCGCGCCGCAATCGCGCCCCATTGTCTGAACGATAAACCATCTGTGGTGACTGCGCGCGGTTAACATCAATTGATCGCAATAATTGGTCAGCGATTGAACCGCGGTCGCAAAGCCGATAGTTGTGTCCGTCATCGGAATGTCCATGTCGATAGTTTTTGGAATACAGACCAGCTGCAGGTCGGCATAGACTTCGCGGTGACGGTGCGCCAAAGACAAACTGCCGTTTCCGCCGACCAGTATCAGCGCGTCCAGACCCAATCCGTCCAGAGATTTCTTTAGCCGTCTATTGAATTCCGAATGTTTATTGGATTTCGCCGCGGTTTCAAAATTCTCCATGCCCGCGCGACCGTTGCACAGCATACTGCCCGACAGCCTTGCGACCTCTATCGGCAATGTGTCCGGATTGAATTTTATGATCTTGCTTGAATCAAACGTCAGGCCGTCCGTGCCGTCGCGAATCCCGAACAATTCCCATCCACGCATACGCGCGCCCAATGCCACGCGGTGTATCACTGTGTTCAATCCTGAACAGTCGCCGCCGGTTGTCATAATTCCGATACGTTTCATTGAATTTCCTTTGCTTAATAACACTATATTATCAAAAAATAACATAAAACACCAGCCGTCATAGAATGGACCCCGGCCTGCGCCGAGGCATTCAATTTTCCATTCCTTACTTTGTTTGGGTAAAATTGATGGTTGACAAAGAATATTTTTTTGTAATAATTTGTCCATAAAGATAAATAGGGGAACAAACATGTCCAAAAAATACAATGGCACCGCGCAAATCGGCAAAACAAAAAGAACCACCGACAATATGATCGATGACGCCATCGCGCGACAGAATTCGTGGCTGGAACGTCGTCGTGCGTTTGCCAAACGATTTCTGAAAAAGCTGAATATTTTCGCAAAGCCAACCGAAAAGAAAGTCGTTGGAAAACCGGCCCAGAAATCCGCACCGGTCAAACGTGAAAAAAAGTCCGGACTGGGGGCGTATTGGTTCCCTATTCTGTGCGCACTGATTGTTATATTTATCGCGATATGGGTTGCGTTCTTTCGCGTAACGACAACCACGACCACAACAGTTGTGATTCCTGTCGTGCCGGAACCGACAGTCACAGTTGTAAATGAAAAAGCGACACCGTCGTTTGACATCGTTCGTATCGAACCGGACGGCACGATTGTCGTTGCGGGACGCTGGCTGCCGGCACAGAACGTTTCTATCGTCGTGAATGGAAAAATTGTCGCGACCGAACGTACCGACACACGTGGCGACTTTGTCTATGCGCCGACCAAAGTTTACAAACCTGGCAACTATACCATTGGGCTGATCGGTGCGGAATCAGGCATTGAATCCGCGGAAAAAGTATTTATATATGTATCAGACAAAGGATATAAGAATTCAGTCAGCCTGCTGATGACCAAAGACGGCAGCAAGATGTTACAATCGCCACAGCTGGTCGGTGGCGATTTGACTGTGTCGAAAATTGATTATTTGGATACCGGTCGTATTATCATAACCGGGAATGCATTGCCGCGTTTGCGCGTATCTGCATATTTGGATGGAAAATATTTGGGCTTTGCGCGCGTTTCGGATCATAAGCATTTCGGATTGGGCGCGGATATTGAAAAACTGACACCGGGCAAGGAATATAAACTGGTCGTGCGCCTGCATGACGGTAACGGCAAGGTCGCGGGCAGAATACTGCACAAATTCGTAATGCCTGAACCGACCGGTGACAACGATACGTTTTATACGGTGCGCCGCGGGGACTGCCTGTGGGTCATCGCAAGGAACTTTCTGCGCAAGGGCACGATGTACACCATGATCGCGGAAAGGAATGAAATCAAGAATCCTGATCTGATTTACCCAAAACAGATTCTGCAGATTCCAACCAAGGTGAAATAAAATGAACGAAAGACGCCAGTATGAACGAAAGTTTTACCAAATGCACAAGCCGCACAGACCGGATAATTCCGAGCTGATGCATCTGTTGGGCGAAGTTATGCTGATGGCGGTCGCGGTAAAAGATATGAACATCGTTCACGAATTGGAAAAAATGAAAAAGACGATAGACCAGACCGGCGCGAATGCCAATATCACCGCGCGCCTGCAGAGTCTAAAATTCAAACTTCAACACAGACACCACCACCACAGATAAAAAATGCGGGATTTGTCCCGCGTTTTTTTTTATTTGTGTTTTATTTATAAAGTACTAGGATTATCCCACTGTATAAAATCGGAGAAAAAAATATGAGCAAAGAAAATCTTAATCCGCTGGTATCCGCCCAGGCCCAGGTTAAAAAGGCTTGTGACAAGTTAGGTATGGAACCGGCCGTATATGAACTGTTGAAAAACCCAATGCGCGTGACCGAAGTGTCGATCCCGGTAAAAATGGATGACGGATCGGTCCGCGCGTTCACCGGATACCGTTCCCAGCACAACACTGCGATCGGTCCGGCCAAGGGCGGCATTCGCTTTCACCAGGATGTGACGCGCGACGAAGTTTGCGCGCTGTCGATATGGATGACGTTCAAATGTTCGGTTACCGGCGTGCCGTACGGTGGCGGCAAAGGCGGTATTATCGTTGATCCAAAGACGCTGTCGGCGGGCGAACTGGAACGTTTGTCACGCGGATACGTAAATGCGATATATCCTGTTATCGGCGAAAAGAAAGACATCCCGGCGCCAGATGTAAACACCAACGGCCAGATCATGGCGTGGATGGCAGACGAATATATGAAAATTTCCGGCGAATCAAACATGGGTGTCTTTACTGGAAAACCGGTCGAACTGGGCGGATCGCTGGGGCGTACCAAGGCGACTGGGCTGGGGATTGCGATCACAATTGGCGAAGCGTTAAAGACAATGGGCAAAGACATCAAGCATGCGCATATTGCGGTTCAAGGATTCGGCAATGTCGGCAGCTTTACTGCCAAGTGCGCATATGACATGGGTGCCCGCATTGTCGCAATCGCGGAATGGAACGTGATTCTGCATAACGAAAATGGAATCGATATCGACGCGTTGCTGGAATACCGCGACGCGAACAAGGGGATCGTCGGATTCCCGGGTGCGTCGGTTATCGAAGCGAAAGATTTCTGGTCGCTGGACGTTGATGTTATTGCGCCATGCGCAATGGAAAACGCGATCACGGCCGAAAACGCAAAACTGATCAAGACCAAGCTGATTGTCGAAGGCGCAAACGGCCCGACCACAATCGAAGCGGACGAAATCCTGAATGCAAACGGTGTGACGGTTATTCCGGACATTCTGGCAAATGCCGGCGGTGTGACAGTATCTTACTTTGAGTGGGTCCAGAATATGTACGGATACTATTGGTCCGAATCCGAAGTCGAAACCAAAGAATCCGACGCAATGAAAAACGCATTTGCTGCGATCTATAAAATTAAAACCGAATATAACGTCAGCATGCGCGAGGCCGCATACATGCATTCGATCAAACGAATTGCGGACGCGATGAAGTTACGCGGATGGTATTAAAAAAACGGGGTATTGCCCCGTTTTTTTATTTATCTCCAATATTCGTGATTATCGGTTCCCCTCCTGTGGAGGGGTGGCGGAGCTGTTGTCGCGAGCCGGGGTGGTCTTATAAATTTAAACCCAGGAAAGACCACCCCGTCTTTTTTACTCACGATACCAGTTCCGTAAAAAATCCACCCCTCCACAGGAGGGGAATCTGGACCGAGCCCAGACAATAAAAAACGCCCCGTTTGGGGCAGATTTTAAAACTTTAACTTTTTACCTTTTGCATCTGTAAAGTTTCCACAGATGATCGTTATCATATCGACGATTGTCCATATTCCGGTGACAATCAGTCCGACAAATGTACAAGAAATAACTATCATCGCGATCGCGGTGCCTGTCTTGCCGACATAGAATCTGTGCGCGCCGAAAACACCCAACAGCCATGCCAACAGTAATGCAACCCATGCTTTCTTGCCGTCGTTGTCTTTCTGGGTCGCGCCGCAATGCGGACATGCCGTCGCCGCATCGCTGATCTTTTTTCCGCATTCGTAACAGTAAATCATCGCCATAGTTATTCCTTTTTTTTTATTTATTCGGCCCAGCCTTCGCCAAGGCTACGGCGGGCACTCGATTTTCAGCCCTCGCTTCGCTTCGGTAAAAATCGGTGGTGCGGGTGAAGGGAATCGAACCCTCGCCCAAAGCTTGGGAAGCTTTTGTTCTACCATTATACTACACCCGCATTGCCCGGATTTTACAGCTTTTTATTTATATTCGCAAGGTTTTTGTTTTAGAGCCCAGGCTTAAATCACCCGCCCCTTGAGGGCGGGTCGGAGGCACCGGTTTGTGCGCCGGGGTTGTGAGTATAGTTATTTTACCCCACCCCGAAATCGCTATGCAATTTCAACCCGCCATCAAGGGGCGGATGATTAAGTCCGGATTTTTATTTGACTTTTGCCAAAAAGTAATGCATAATCCCCCTGCAAATCCCCAAAGATTGCTATTATTGGAAATCTGTGCACGGTATGTGTGTGGAACATCAACAGGCGAAGTTTTCGCTCTTGATGCGGGTTTTGCGTCGTATAAATAAAAGGTAAGAAATGAAAAAACAGATTGATGTTTACGTGATGCCGCCATTTCAAATGGTTGGTTGTGATGTCAATATGATATTGGAATTACAAGATCATTTGGCGCGCTTCGGTACTACGCGTGCGATAATGGAGAAAGCAAAACAAAAGAAAACAAAAGAAAAAACAAAAAAATAAAACCAAAGGAAAAAACAAAATGGCAACAGTTATCAGATTGGCACTGTATGGTGCAAAAAAACGTCCATATTATCACGTTGTGGTAACGGATTCCCGCAATGCGCGCAATTCCGGAAATATCCTGGCGACGGTTGGAAAATACAACCCGATGCAGCCCAAAGGCAGTGATCAGCGTATCATCCTGGACGTCGAAGCAATCAAAGCTTGGATGGCCAAGGGTGCGAAACCATCCGACCGCGTTTACAAATTCCTGGCGAATGCCGGCGTTGTAAAGCCCAAGGCGATCCCGGTTCAGACCAAAAAGCATCTGCCGTCTGAAAAGACCCAGTTAAAGATCAAGGACAAGGCGGACAAGCTGGCCAAGGCCGCAGAAGCCAAAGCCGCAGCCGAAGCAGCCGCCAAGGCCGAAGCGGAAAAACCGGTTGAAGTCCCAGCGGCTGAAGCCGCACCGGAAGCCCCGGTCGCAGAACCAGCACCAGAAGCAGTCGCTGAAACACCAGTCGAAGCATAATTGTTATCTTGGTTTTAAAACCGCGCAATCGTGCGGTTTTTTTATTATCAATATTTGACAATGCTTTATTTTGCGCTAAAATTTGTCAAAGGCAGAGCAAAATTTAATGCACAAAGACACAGATAAAATCTTGGTTGGAAAGATTGTTGCAGCCCAAGGGATCAAGGGTGAAGTGCGCATCCAAACATATACTGAAAATCCTGTGGATTTTTCAGATTTAGAGATTATCACAGGGGCGCATTCTTGCGTCCAGGGCGAATGTGATTCGCCACTACAAATCAAATTCGTCCGCGCGGTTCCAAATTCTGACGTGATTATCGCGCGTGTCGATGGTATCAACGACCGCAATGCGGCCGAAGGCTTGCGCGGCACGGAACTGTTTATTGATCGCGATACCCTGCCCGAACTGAAGCCTGGCGAATATTACCAGGCGGATTTAATCGGAATGGACGTTGTTCGCGCCGGTGAAATTATCGGTCGTGTTGACGCGGTGCAAAACTTTGGCGCGGGTGATATTCTGGAACTGGGGAACGGTGACATGGTGTCGTTTGCCGGCGCGGATGTCGATATTGCAACGCGAAAAATAACAATAAAATAACAGAATTAAAAATGGCAATTGCAAAAGTTACTTTTTCTACAACAGTTGAAAACGCCACCACCGCCGAGTATGGCGAATCATACATGTCTTTGGAATGCACTGATGAAACGAAAGACTGCCCTATTCTGGACCTGTCTAAAATACTGGAAACAAAGATAACAAAGACAAAAGATGTTGGCACCAACGGATTTAAAATAAACATTTTTTATAATGCGAATTCTCCGATCCGGCGCAGAAATGTTAACGATATGCAAAAACTGGCATTGGACTTGGTCAAGGTAACATGCGACAAGTGCCAACGATCAAGATTTGTTAACGTGATATTTAACGCGGGCGGCTGGAAAAACACCAAGACAATATGCAAGTTGCCATTAGGGACCAAAGGCTTTGCAAGCGTCTGTCCCGCATTGCGTGTTGCGACGGCCAATGGCATGATGATACAAAGCCATGTTTATTCAAAAACACTGATATCAGGCGCGCACCGTCGCGAGATTTCTTTGCGTGATGGCGCCGGGCGCAAAAAAACCGGCATACTCACTGATATGAAACTTGCGTGTGCGGTTTGTAAAAATTGTTACAAAATCAAATAACCAAAAGGATCGCAATATGAGCAGTAATTTGCATTTGGGATATACGGTCGTCGGTTTGGGTTGCAATCTGAACCATGTGAGATTCGAACAATCATTCAGTACGGGCTTTTATGATTACAAGTACGGATGCCCTGCACTGGATTATACGGAAGCCAACGGATACATGGCCAGCATACCAGGCGAATTTGATCGTGATCATGTAACTGGTCGCTTCCCTGCCAAACCGCTGGCCGGTCAGAAATTGGAGATGTTTAAAAAACAGATTCCCGGAAAATGCGCCGTATGTGCGTTTTGTGAAAATAAAAGATAAAAATGCATTTCAACATACTGACAATCTTTCCAGAAATGTTCCCTGGCACACTTGGCGGCGGGGTTGTTGGTCGTGCCTTGGAAAAAGGATTATGGTCGTACAATGTGGTAAATATCCGCGATTTTGCAATAAATAATTACGGCAGTGTCGATGACACCCAGTTCGGTGGCGGCGCCGGCATGGTTATGCGCCCGGACGTCCTGGGGGCGGCGATTGATAGTGTACCAAGCGAAAAACGCGGTAAAATCATATACTTTTCGCCACGTGGTCGGGTTTGGAATCAATCAATGGCCCGGGAATTCGTGAATGATTGCACTTTGAATTTTGCGAATTGCACATTGATTTGCGGGCGATACGAAGGAATTGATGAACGAATCGTCCAAGAGTATGATATACTCGAAATCTCTATTGGCGACTATATCCTGTCGGGGGGCGAAATCGCTGCGCAAGTTTTTATTGACAGTTGCGTTCGTCTGGTGGATAATGTAGTGCACGGTGGCATTGAAACCACTGGTAACGAAAGTTTTGAAATCGGGGGGTTGGAATGGCCATTATATACCCGCCCGTCAGTATGGCGTGGACGAAGCGTCCCAGAAGTCCTGCTGTCCGGTCACCATGGCAATATCGAACGGTGGCGGAAACAACAGTCGGATGACATAACCAAAGAACGTCGTCCGGAATTAATAAAATCGTGACTCGTTAATCGTGACTCGTGACTCGAAAGATGACAAATCCGTTATCATGCCGAATTACGAATTACGAATTACGAATTACGACGAGCAAAGCGAGCAATATAATGAACATCATTAAAAAAATCGAAAAAGCCCAGGTCGAAAAACTGGCCGCGAACAAGAAAATCCCAACCTTTAAGGCTGGGGACACCGTCAAAGTGCACGTCAAAATCAAAGACGGCGATAAATTCCGCATTCAGGTATTCGAAGGCGTGGTTATCGCGCGTGACGGTGGTTTGGGCAATAATGCGACATTCACCGTGCGCCGCGAATCATACGGCGTCGGCGTAGAACGCAAATTCCCGCTGTACGCGCCGTCGATCGAAAAAATTGAAAAGACCCGCATCGGTCGCGTTCGTCGCGCAAAGCTGTTCTTTCTGCGCCAGCTGTCGGGCAAAAAGGCGCGCATTGTCGAAGACTTGGCCGCGACATCCGAAGAAAAGGCCGCAAAGTAAAAAAATCCCGCAACCGCGGGATTTTTTAATAACAGTTTGACTTATTTCGCTTGCAATTATAGAATGTCGCTTATGAAGAAAATAGCATTTATATTTTTATTGCCTGTGGTTATGACGCTTTCGAGCGGCGCCCACGCGTATGTCGAAAAACAGACCGCGTACGTTCGCGTTATGAACAAGGCCGCTGGCAAGGCCCAGACGGTAAGCATACCGGTCGGACAGCATATGGAATTCGAAAAACTGAACATTGTGGTCAAGACTTGCAAACAGACCGATCCGTTCCAGCCAGAGGACTTTTGGGCGTTCGTCGAAATATCAAAAAAATCGGATGACAATGCGAAAATATTCAGCGGCTGGATGTCGCGTAACGAACCCGGCAACAATCCGTTGCAGGATGCTGATTATGACGTCTGGCTAACTAAGTGCGAATAAAAATTAAATATAACGGCGCATTTGGTTCGTTTTTGGGTGACTCTTGTAACGATTGTACACTATGTCACCCAAAAACACGCCAACTACACCATTCTCTTTAATTTAAAAAAATAAAAAAAGGAAAAATTTATGCATCGTGTAAAAGCACCGTTAAAGTTATTAATTGGCATCGCCGTACTGATTCTGGTGGGGGTTGCGTTTTTCTTTCTCAGCCGGTCTGCCGATCTGGAAAATGGAAATTTGAAACACTGGTCCGCAGCGTCATCAGACCGTCGCGTTGCCGCTGTTAAAATCCTGACCGGTTCCGAAGATGATACAGAACTGATGATCCAGTGTCTGAACAAAATGGCCACTTTGGCCGATGCGTCCGACATGCCTATCAAAGATGCTGCATCGCTGTGCTATGCCGGAATACAGTTAAAAGATAATATCTAAAGAAAACAAATATCTGGAACAATCGCACAACAAAAATAATAAAAGAGAAAATCAAGATCATGAATAAGAACTTTAAAATAAACCTTGGTATGGAAGTCGCGCAGATAATCAATCCCTTGAAATCCATGATTTACGGAATGTCCGGAATAATGAGAGAACCTGTTGAACACAATGGTAAAGTGCGCAATGTGTATCATTTCGTTTTGACGTGCAGACTGCCTATTGGCCTGACGTTTGAAAGGAAGAAAACCAACACCGATCTCGAAGCATTGCGCGGCGAACACAGATGCTACCTCAGCCATATGACATACAACGCTTTGAAACTGACGGAAAATGAAAGATAAAAAAATTCTTTGTCTGGGGATCGAGAGCAGCTGTGACGAAACATCCGCGGCCTTGGTTGATTCGGACCGGAATATTCTGTCGCATGTTATTTATTCCCAGGTTCCAGAACATCAAAAATACGGCGGTGTTGTGCCGGAACTGGCCGCGCGTGCGCATATCCTGGCTATTGATGAAGTAATTAATAAAACATTGGCGGATGCCGGCAAAACAATCGCCGACATCGATGTTGTCGCGGCGACCGCGGGCCCAGGCCTGATCGGCGGTGTATTGGTCGGTTGGATGGCGGCAACGGGTATTGCCCAGGCCACAGGAAAACCACTGGTTGCGGTCAATCATCTGGAAGGCCACGCACTGGTCCCGCGTTTATGTGGTACAAATGCCGGCGGGACGGTTGGTGATACAAACATTAAATTCCCATACCTTTTGGTCTTGGCGTCCGGCGGGCATACGATGATTCTGTTGGTCAATGGCGTCGGTAAATACGAAATGATCGGTCAGACCCTGGACGACAGCGCCGGTGAAGCATTTGATAAGGTTTCTAAAATGCTGGGACTGGGGTATCCTGGTGGCCCGGCTATTGATGCCCGCGCCGGGTTGGGCGATCCGACCAAATTCAAATTCCCGCGCCCCCTGTGCGACAAGCCCGGATGTGATTTCTCCTTTTCTGGGATCAAAACCGCCGCCCGGACTATGCTTAATTCTCCTTCGCTGGCGAACCAGACTGACGCCTTCATCAACGATTTCTGCGCGTCGTTCCAGGCGTCCGTTGTCGATTGCATAATCAACCGCCTGGGGAACGCTTTGCGCGATGAACGCGTGGTCCGCGCTGCGCCAAAGACGCTGGTTGTGGCCGGCGGTGTTGCAAAAAACAGCGCAATACGCGCCGCCATGGAAAAGCTTGCCTTGGATCACAATATGATATTTGCCGCGCCACCGTTGAACCTGTGTACGGACAACGGCGCGATGATCGCATGGGCCGGAATTGAAAACTATATGGTCGGCAAGGTCGTGACCGAACCGGTCGCCCCCCGCCCCCGCTGGCCATTGACGGAACTTTCCCGCGAAGGCGGGGATACATTGTAAAAAATGAATTCTAAACCAAATATTTTTTATGAACAATTTGATAACAATACTGCTAAATTATTGACGATTGCGGATGATATACCGTTTGATTTGCCAAGCAAAAACGAGGGATTAAAAAGCATTATTTCTGTTCTGCGCAGCGGTTTTAAACTATGCGATACCCGCAATGCCGTTTTTAAATCACCAGAAGTAAAACTATGGGCCGGGTCACGTAAAAACATACCTGTTTTTTCAAAATCCTTTTGTGATAGCTCATGTTATATTATATTTAAGAAATTTCCTGGCGAATTCGATTTTATGTACATCAGCGCGGATAAATGGCCGGTTGGACGACACCACTGCTTTTTACGTCATAAAAAATCCGGTATAATCTTTGATGTTACATATGATCAATACGAGATGGTTGGAATGGAAATTCCATATGACCGCGGAATAAAAATAAATCCTGATTCCAAAGATTGGGACAAGGACCGCGCATTAAGGCTGGCAGCCCAATTACGGGTTAATTTGAAATAGTTAAATGCTTGCGATTTTACGGTAATTTGATATAATCAACGTATGACTTCCAAAACAAAACCATATTCACAAATTTATGATGACGCCACTAAAAAAATGCTGGATATTGCGCATAAAATAGAGGTGTCTCGTCCAGCGGATATACAGGTCAAATACACATTACCAGAGATTACTTTTGCTTTGCGTTCATTGTATAAAGAAGCCTGGATGCACGATAAATTCGTTGGGAACAGTCTATCGGACAATTGTTGGTCCAAGGGTTTTTGTGCACTGGCAAGTGTCGCGGTGTATGAACTATACGGAAAAGACAAAGTGTGGGATTTTATGGCGATACGACCACTGGCTTGGGATGGCGGTCCGGTCATATTCCTGCAGCATAAAGACACTGCGTTTGGTACAACCGGGGAACACTTTTATCCACAAACTATTCCATATGAACTTGGAAAACCGCTGGATAGTTCAAAATTAAAATTATCTGCAAATAATATAGAATTTTTAAAAATATTGGAAACCAGATTATCAAGAGTATAAAAATTGCTACAAAAACCAGAACCTTTTGTTAAATCCGATACGATATTCAGCGTGTCTGACGCGTCGGCACTGTTAAAAGGCGTCGTTGAAACCGCGTTTCCGTCAATCAAAATTCGTGGCGAACTGTCGCAGATCACGCGCGCGTCGTCCGGCCACGTCTATATGACGATCAAGGATTCCGGCGCGGCGATTTCCGTCATAATCTGGCGCGGGACACCCGTGTCGTTCAAGCTGGAAGAAGGTCTGGAAGTCATTATAACCGGGCGTTTCACCACGTACCCTGCCCGCAGTAATTATCAGTTGATCACGACTGAAATCGAAATGGCAGGCGTCGGCGCGATATTAAAAATGCTGGAAATGCGTAAGCAAAAACTGGCGGCCGAGGGACTGTTTGAAACATCGCGCAAGAAACCATTGCCACGATTCCCGCAGGTTATCGGTATTGTAACATCGCCAACCGGCGCCGCGTTCCAAGATATTCAAAATCGTCTGCGTGAACGCTTTCCGGTGCGCGTGTTGCTGTACCCTGCAACGGTCCAGGGCGCAACAGCCGCCACAGAAGTCACCGCCGGGATCGAGTATTTTAACCGCATGGGTAATGTTGATGTAATCATTGTTGCGCGCGGTGGCGGATCGCTGGAAGACTTGCTGCCGTTTTCCGAAGAAATTGTCGTGCGCGCGGCGGCGGCGTCCAAAATACCATTGGTGTCTGGTGTCGGACATGAACCGGATTGGATGCTGATCGATTATGCCGCCGATGTGCGCGCTGCGACGCCGACCATGGCGGCGGAAATCGTCGTGCCGACCAAGATGTCGCTGATCCAGGACATCGACAACCTGTCGCACAGACTTTCGACGACATTCGCAAACAGACTGATAAACGCAAAACATCGACTGGAAAACATTGCGATAAAAAGTCCAAAGCAATTCGTCATGGAACAGGCCCAGCGGTTGGATGATTTGTCACGGACTTTTTCGATTATTATAAATAACAAAATTACGACCGTTAAACGTCAGGTCGAATCAGTTTCCGGATTTCCGACGATCATACAAAACCGTGTGTCGTCATTGACCCAGGCCGTCAATCATCTTGGGCAAATGCTGAACTCGCTAAGTTACAAGAATGTTCTGGCGCGCGGATATGCGATTGTGCGCAGTGGTGATACAGTGATCAGCAGCGCGTCGAAATTCAAAACGCCCGCCACGATCGAGTTTACCGACGGGACCGTTCAGGTATAAGCTGGCTTACCTTTATAACATCGCCCAGCGGTTTTGATTTTTCGGGAACTTTCGAATAATCCACTATCTTATTCAAATCCGGTATTTGTCCGGACCATTCGTAAAAGCGGATTGTGTTATAGGTGCCGTCGCTTTCTATGGGCGCGACCAGCCATTTCTCGGCACCGTTTGGAAAAAGCTTGTTCTTTAATTCCATTAATTTTAAAAAATCGAATTGTCCGGCCGCCTGATTACTGGTTATTTCCATATAGCTGGCGGTGCCTTTATAGAATTTTACCGTGTATTCGGAATATTCGTCAGAGAATGTTTCAGTGGAAACCAATTTTGCGTCTTTGGCGTTTTCCAATGTTTTCTTTAGAGATGAGTTTACATTTCTGTGCGTGAAAAAATGTTCCGTGTTTGCGCCGATTATAGTCTCTTGCTCGGCGGGCAGAACATACATTCCAATCTTTCTTTTGCCATAGACAAAGTCTTTGATCTTTTTCATCCGTGGCAAGTGCAGATATGGTCGTACCTCCTGTTTTGCATGAACCATCCGCGTATGATAGAAATTTGCCGAACGAGAGTTGATGACATATTCGGCCTCTATCGTATTATAATCAAAATAATAGGCGTCCAGCAATGATCCGTATTGCGGATATTGCTCCAGTATTGTTTCAGGATGATCAATTTTATAAATTTCTGGCATATGGTAATTATATCACAATCTAATGCTTTATCAATGTTTTTGCAGTGGCGACGGATTCTGGCGTGATAGCCGCGCCGCTGATGATTCTGGCAATTTCGTTGATACGTGCGTCATCATTGATTTCGGTAACGGTTGTCGTCGTCACATTGTTTGTGACATTCTTTTCGATTTTAAAGTGACGGTCGGCGAATCCGGCAACCTGGGCGCTGTGTGTTATAACCAACGCCTGACCGTTTGCGGCCAAGCGGTTCAGACGTTGACCAACGGCGGTGGCGGTGGCGCCACTGATTCCGGTATCGACCTCGTCAAACACGTAAGTGTGTGCATTGTCGCCGCCGGACAATATAACGCGCAGCGCCAGCATTAACCGCGCCAGTTCGCCCCCGGATGCAATCTTGTGCAGTGGCGCGAATGGTGATCCAGGGTTTGTCTTGATCATAAATGTGATTTCATCTGCGCCGGACGCCGTTGGCGCGATCTCGGCGCGCGCGATCATAAAATCCGCCTGGCCCAGTTTCAGGTCCGGCAGCTCGGTCAGAATCTGTTTGCGCATATCATCGCCCGCCGCAATACGTTCTGTGGTCAGGCGCCCCGCCAGCGCGTCAAATTCCATGCGTTTATTCTTGACGTCCGTTTTTAATTTTTTCAATTCTGTATCAGAATTGTCAATTGCGTTCAACTGCTCTGACATCTGGGCCAATTTGTCCGCCAACTCGTCCGCGGACACACGG
The DNA here is from genome assembly GCA_031555055.1 of Alphaproteobacteria bacterium. Lineage (GTDB taxonomy): Bacteria > Pseudomonadota > Alphaproteobacteria > Rs-D84 > Rs-D84 > JAFGMC01. Next base: position 147,931 of record JAVBUT010000001.1, read on the forward strand.
TGTTTTCGCGCCGCCGCGCGTATCGCGAACAGGCGCTCCTCTATCCCCTCCAGTGTACCCGCATCCAGCTCCTGCGGTGTCAATTTATCCGATATTTCCGCGATTGTTTCTGCAGCTTCGTACAGCTTGTCAATCTGTTCTTGATACGGATTAGGATCGGTTTTTATACGTTCCAAAATATGCGCGACAGAAAATATCTGGGCGTCTAATGATGTGCCTTTTTGCGAAATCGCCGTCACCGCGTCGGACAATATCGCCGCATTCTTTTCGGCACCCATCATGATTGCGCGTTTGTTTGATAAATCCTCTTCTTCACCGATTATCGGATTTAATGATTTCAATTCCGCGACATTGTGTTCCAAGAATTCGCGTTCGAGTGCGGATCGCGCCACCAAATCTTCCAGTTCGCGTAATTTCTTTTCAGCCGTGTGCAGTTCGGAATAAGAATCGCGGACATTGTTTAACAACACGGAATATCCTGGCATTGTTCGTGTCGCGAATTCGTCCAGGGTCCGCCGATGCGTGGTCTGGTCCAACAAGGAATGATTTTCAAACTGGCCGTGAATCTCGACCAGTGCGTCGCCGATTTGTTTTAGTGTTTTGATCGATACCGGCACATCGTTTATCCATGCGCGGCTTTTGCCGTCTGTGCACAATGTTCGCCGCAGAACCAGCCGGTCATCATGATCAATCCCGTTTTCCGATAATTGGTTTTTAATGCCGGATTGCTGATTGCTGATTTCAAACTCTGCGATAACCTGGGCCGTTTCGCAACCATGCCGGACCAGCCCCAAGTCGGACCGCGCCCCCAGCGACAGCGCCAATGCATCCATCAGGATACTTTTCCCAGCACCCGTTTCGCCGGTCAGTACGTTCAAGCCACGGCCAAATTCCAAATTCAGCCTTTCGATCAATACGATATTAGAAATAGATAACCCGACCAGCATAGCCGGATTATAGCCAAATCGTCCGGTCAATTTCAAGCGAATTTATAAAGGATTCGTCATGCGAAATCACCAGGATTGCACCCTGGTATTGATTTAATGCAGCTTCCAGAATTCCAGTGCTTTTGATATCCAGATTGTTCGTCGGTTCATCCAATATAATCAGGTCTGGTTGATCAGAGTTTCCCAGCACGGTTGCCAACGTTGCTCGCAGTAATTCGCCGCCAGACAGCACGCCGATTTTTTTATCAGATGCCTGTCCCCGGAATCCGAAATTGGCCGCGATCGCGTGCGCGTTGTTTGTGGTCAGATTCGCAAAATCGATTATGTTTTCAACGACTGATTTTTTCGAATCCAGCAATGATAAATTCTGATCCAGATATGCGGCGCGGCCGGATAATTTTACGTGACCGTATTTTGGTTTCAACTGGCCCAAGATCAATCGCAAAAGGGTTGTTTTCCCACTGCCGTTAAATCCGGCAATACGAACCCGTTCGCAACCACGCATATTCATATCGAAATCGTTGAATATATTTTGATCGTATCCAAAACACATATCTTTGATCCTGATCAAGTCTTGGCGCGGAAAGGGGCGTGCCGGCATTGGGATTTTTATCCGATCGTCGCGCATTGCGTTGGATAATTTTTGTCTCTCGTTAAATTTTTCATCCAATTTCTTTTGAATCGCCGCGGCCTTATTTGACATTATTCCTTCAATTTTATCTACTGGGTGATTCCCACCATGCTTAAATTTATGTCCGACAGAAATACCTTTTTTCTTACTCTTGCCTAAACGATCAAAAGACGCGTTTGCAGTATCAGTCGCAATCGCCTTTTTCTTGTTTAAACGCGTGATTTCTTTTTCTGTATCCGTGTATTTCGATTCTATGTTTTCTCGCTCTGATTTTTTAGTGGCGACATAAAAATCATAATTACCGCCAAATGTCCGGATTGATCCGTTTGATAATTCCACAATGCGATCGATCTGATTTAGCAATTCACGGTCGTGTGAAACAATTACCGCCCCGCCAGGCCAATTGCGTAACGCGGAAAAGAATTCTTTACGCGCATATGCGTCCAGATTATTCGTGGGCTCGTCCAGCAACAGGATATCAACCCCACTTGAGAATGCACGTGCCAATGCAAGTTTTTGACGTTCCCCACCGCTTTTTGCGTCGCTTTCGGTAATCTGTGGCAACAAGTGTACGGATGCGTTGCGAATAACACGTCCAGACTCCGGTTCCAAATCTCCAGATATGATTTTTAACAATGTCGTTTTGCCCGACCCATTGTCGCCAACAATCGCTATGCGCGAATTATTATCAAACGAAACAGATAAATCAGAAAACAACCTGTCCGACAAAGGATGTGAAAAAGATATTTTTAATAAAGATATAGATTGCATGATAAAACCTTTTGCGAAAACAATTGAATTACGTCGCAACCAAGCGTTTCCGCATGATTCCAGACATTTAAAACAATTATATTATCCGCATTGGTTTTAACTTTTTTATGATTGATATATCTATATTCTATAATAAAACTTTTCAAATTCAAGAAATTTCTTCCAGTGTGAAATCGTGAAGCCATAAAACAAAGGTCCTGATCGAATAATTAGGGTATATTTTGCCCAGCAATTCGGAATATTCTTTCATCTGGAAAACGTATTTGTCACGGAATGTGTTTTTATTTATATCCGTCTTGTAATCAAGAATTGTGATTTTCTTGTTTGTATCATCTATGACCATGCGGTCGATACGGCGACTGACGAATTTTCCATTCAATATTCCTGCGATTGGAACTTCGGTGCGCGATTTGGCACAAAAAAATGCAAAAAGGCCGGTATTTGACTTGATCTTGTTTATTAATTCCAGATCGCCTTTCTCGACATTATCATCGATAACAATGCGTTGCATTTTTGTATGCGCATCTGTTCCGGCACTGGTCGCGAATTTTTTCTGATCGCGCTTATTCAAGAAATCACGCAGGTTTTCAGACATTTGACACCTTGATTATTTCATTGTTCAGTTCGACACCTGGCATATCCGGCAATATCTTGGATAATTGCGTGTGCCATGCAATCTCAGGTGGGCTCTTGGTTGTAGAGAATCCGTATACGTATAATCTGTCGCGTGCACGCGTCATCGCGACATACAACAGACGATAATACTCCGCGATTTTAACATCCATCGTGGCATCGGCGGCCACGGCCAGACGATCGCTCGCGATCTTTTGTGGTGCCCACAGCCAAGCGGTCATATCATTGGATTTATCTTTATCGATTTCAAATATCTTTTCCGGCTTGTCGCGCGGGGTTCTGACCGTATCGATCAAGAATACGATCGGTGCTTCTAACCCTTTGCTGCCGTGGACGGTGACGATACGAACACCGGCGCCGGTGTCCATGTCGCGCTTTATCTCGCTGGCGCCGACAATAAACCACTTTAAAAAGTGGCGCAGCGTGCCCGGCTGAGTCCGCTCATATGCCAGACATATTGTCATAAACTCTTCCAGCGGGTCTATGATTTGCGTCCCCAGCGCCGCGATCATTTTTTCACGTCTGCTATTTGTATTTAGCACGTTGGTAAAGAACGAATATGGCGCCAAAGTTTTTGACCATTCGACGATTTGACTTATTTCTGCGAATATATCCGGGCGGATGTCTTGCAGCACGTCAAACACATTGACGATACGATCGTTATTCTCATCTGATTTTATGTTTTTTTGGGCGTTCTGGCGTGCCGTACATAATTCTAAAATATCGCGTTCATTCAATCGATAAAATGGTGATTTTAAAACACAACATAAACAATAGTCATCTGTTGGATCAATACAGAACCTGATCAGGTTTAACAGGTCGCGCACAGCCGGAAAATCTGGTAAAACGATACGGTCGCTGCCCGCTACTTCGATGTTTCTGGATTTTAATTCGTTAACCAAAGGTGTCGCGAATGGGTTTCGGCGCTGGACCAGAACCATGATGTCATTCGGCGAAAACTTTTCATCCAGTACCAGCGATTGGATTTTATCCGCGATCATGCGAATATATTCCTTGCGCATGTGTGCGGCTGATTTTTTTTCAGGCAAGATTTTCGTTTCATCACTGATCATTGTCAAAACATATCCGATGGTTTGATATTTATATTAATGTTATCATATAATTTTAATTATAAAAGCGTTAAAGGATAATAATTTTACGATAAAACACTACCTTGTTTCTGTCTGAAAACAATCCAGGTTTTTGGAAATTCTGACTAATTTATCATGGTTAAGTTTATTGACGCATTTTGCCACCTGTGCGCTCCACCAAAAATCATACTCATCATTTACCAGAATTTATAATATTAGGATAAAAATCGCATATAGTTTCGGAAATAATTCTTATTTTACGGCGTTTATATGACTTTGGTCATATTGTTATACCGGTACACATTACCGCATATTATTTTTATAAAAAATCATGTAATTACAATCCGACGGTCGTACATATTTCGGATGATCGTTTGTAAAAAACAATGGAATAATGCGGCAATGCGATTCTTGTATTTAGGTAAAATCAGTCTGTGATTTTCCCTGTCTGTTCATCGTCGGACGTCTTGGACATGATCGGATGAATTTCGACCGTCCCGGGCGCCCCGTCGCGAAAGCATTTATGGTCGTTATTGATGAATCCGGCGATGTTTTTTATGTCTGCGCTGCCAAAGAAAAAGTCCACAGTCCTCAGAATTGCGGCAGTTGAGCGAAAGCTCTGTGCCAGCGGGACTTCACGTATTGCACGCATATTATTCTGTATCTGGCGACCGATATCATCACGGCTGGCCGCGAAAGCCGCAGGGTCCGCGCCCTGAAAGCCGTATATAGACTGCTTTGTGTCGCCCACGACGAACAACGACCGCTGGGTTGTTTCGGTTTCCCCGTCTGTAAAGAAGTCGCCGGACAGCGCACGCATGATGTCCCATTGCTCTGGTGATGTGTCTTGCGCCTCGTCCACTAGTATATGACTTAGCGATACGTCCAGTTGCGACAAAACCCACCCCATCACATCAGGCTTTGAAAACAGTTTTCTGGTGTATAAAATCAGGTCGTCAAAATCCAATGCGTTTCGTTCTGCCTTGATGTTTTTATATGCACTCGCAAATGCGGATGATAAATCGAACAATGCGATTGTGTCTTTAAATATTTTTTCATCCAATTGACGTTGGTTCAAACGATAAACGCGTTCCTGTTCATCGACCAGATAGTCCTTTTTCGAAACATTGGAAATTTTGGTATCTGTGGCGGTCAAATAGGCATCTTTGTATTTTTTAAAATCTATAGTTTTATCAATATACTGTTTGGTTAAATTAACGATGTTAACCAGGTATCCAGCCGGCTTTTTCGACGAATTTATGTCATTTTCAGTGTGTTTTATGATATTTTGCAGTGCTGATGCTGAAATCTCGGTTTGGATCGACGTGTCAAGGTTTAAAAATAAACGCGTTGTATCAATAAAGTATTTGCGATATTTAACATAATCTTTTACTTTAAAAAAGCCCCGATATTGTGTGGTTAAAATACCGATCAGGTCGTCAAAAGAATGTTCTGACACACGTCCAACAATATGCGAAAAAGCATCATTTACGACATCAATGGTACCACCAGTTCCATGCGACGCGTTTATCAGTCTATGAAATGCGTCATCCAGTAATATTTTTTGTGCAGAATCCGACACCAGATTCCATGACGGAGACACACCTGCTTCGATCGGAAAGCGCCGCAGTATTTCTTCGCAAAAACCATGGATGGTTTTTATCTTTAACATATCCGGATTGTCGATATATTTATAAAACATTCTACGCGCCGCAACCAGGTCTGTGTCCGTAACGATACCTGTATTAACGATGTGTAATAATTCGTCGCGCAAACTATCGTCATCCGCCATCGCCCAACCGCGCAACGCGGCCAGAATACGATTGCGCATTTCGCCCGCGCCCGCATTCGTATAAGTCAGGCATAATATTCCCGTGCCGGTGTTCATTTGCGATTTGCTGGAATTAAAAAGTATGTGTAACAGACGCTGGACCAGAACGCTGGTTTTGCCTGTGCCGGCGTTCGCCTGGACCCAGACGTTTTCGCGCGGATCAGCGGCCAGTATTTGCTCTGGTGAAAGTGATTGCTTTTTTGACATTTATGCCCTTGATTTACTGTTTCGTTTCTAGTATAAATTTTATCACACAAAAAGGAAGTTGCAAGGTTTGAAAAATGTTCTTGTGAACCATGCAAAATTGGTACTATCATTGTGTCAACGGGAGAAGTCAAATGGATATTAATTTAATCGTTTTAATTGTCGGTGGTGTGTTTGGTGTCGCACTGGTGGTTTTGTTGGGTGTGTTGTTTTTTGTATCGCGACGTTCGCAAAAGGTCATGGAATCACTGCTGATGATTATGACGCGACCGGAACGGGCCAAGGTCGCTGACGCAACGCGCGTGCTAAATATTATTCTCAACGATGAAATTTCCAAGATTGAAAACAACTTTAAATCAATGCAGGAGACGTTGGGGACACAAATTTCTGCCGCGGAAGAGCTGCGAAAAGACTTGTCGGTTCGCAATGAAAATCTGGTCATTCTGGCCGATGACGCGACCAAGAAAATTTCGGTCATGTCCCAGCGTTTGGATAACACTGTCGCGGGCTTGCAGAACATTGTCGGGTCGGTTGGCTGGCACGATGTCGAAGAATCTGCAGATAAATTTACCAGTCGTGTCAATGAGTTGCTGAACAGAGTTGATAGCACTTCGCAAGAAACATTGGACAAGACGGCCGTATTGCAAAGCCAGATTGACGGATGGATCGAATCCGGAAAATTGCTGTCCGAACAATTGCAATCCGATGTTGAAAAGAATGTCGCCCAGATGAATCTGATGGAGGCCGAATCCGAAACCATCCAGAAAAAGCTGAACGATTTGGCGCAATCTACTGCGGATGGCTTTAATAATGTCAAGGCCGCCGCCGCCGGTTATGAAGGAGAGATGGATAAAAACGACAAGCTGTTGGGCGCGCAGATCGAAAAAATGGACACGTTTGCAAAAAACGCGAAAACATTGCTGACCACGCAAATGAACACTTTGACCAATACTGCGAATGTTGTCGGTGGCCAGGTCCGGCTTGCAGAATCTTCAATCGAAAAACAAGTCCGCAAACTGACCGAGGCTGTGGAAAGCCTGATGGCGTCTGCCAGTGCTACCGAAGGGTCTGTGCGCAACGTTTCGACCGAGCTGACTGTTTTGACCAACCGGTTCAACAACGAAATCAAGGAATTTGCGATCGGTACGGTCGGCGAACTGAACCAGGTTTCCGGCGTTGCGAATGTCACGCTGGAAAATACGCGGTCCGCCGCCGGTGCATTCAGTGAATCCGTACGCGCCATGGCAACCGGTGTGCGAGAAACCCTGATGGAAATGAACACTGCACATACGCAACTGTCCGGCCAGTCTGCGAATTTGATAAAAATGTCCGCGGAAACCACAGCCCAGTTGCAACCGCTGTCGGTGCTGATTGAAAAGTACTATGCGGCCCTGCCCGAACTGTCCGCGGGGTCCATAGAAATGGGCGAAAATCTGGAAAAAATCGTTGCATCGCTGAACGACAAAATCAATCTGATGAAGACGACCATTAATGACTCAATGGTAAATATTTCAGATTCGTCGCAAAAACTGGAAGGCCTGGCCGGCCAGTCGCGCCAGCAAATGATCGACCTGATGTCCGATTATGCCAAGGCGGTCAACACTATGCAGACGCTGAACAAGCAGATGATGGTTGCGCGCGCCACAGCGCCGATGGATGCGATACGTGCGGCGCCAGCCCAGTCATTTGGCCGGATCAGCAGTGCGGACTTTATAAAGCAAAGCGAAAAACTGATCGAAAAATTGCATGAACAGGCCGTTGACCTGACACGCAGCACTGGCGCCGAAATCCCGGATGCAGTTTGGAAAAAATACCACGCCGGGGACAAGACAATATTTTCCAAATGGTTGGCGAAAATGTTATCGGCGGCGGATAAAAAACAAGTTAATAACTTGTTAAAATCAGATACCGTATTCCGGTCCCAGGCAACACAATTTGTACGTGGTTTTGGAAAAATGCTGTCTGCGGCGGAACAGTCCGACAATGCGGAAATGCTGACTGCGACACTGATGAAAACCGACTTGGGTGCGGTTTATACAGCCCTGCGCGGGAATATGTAATTAAAAATGAAAACAAAGGAAAGCAAATGTCGATAATTTCTATATTTAATAATAAAGGCGGTGTTGGAAAAACTACATTGTTATATCACCTCGGTTTTGCGCTTGCACAAAAAGGTAAAAAAGTTTTATTTTTGGATTTAGATCCGCAAAGCAATTTAACGTTTAACGCTATCTCACCAGATCAGGTCGCACAAATATGGCAAGATGAAGATGAATATATTACAGATTTTAAAAGCGCTAAAAACAAAAATATTGAAAAATATAACGAGCTGATAAAAAAACCAAGATCTATACATTTTATACTAAAGCCTATAGAGGATGGGCTTGATACGGATATCGATATTAAACCTTACAATATAGCAAAAAATCTAGACATCATTCCAGGAAGATTGTCTTTACAAATGTTTGAGCGCACCGTATCGACTAATTGGTCAAATTCATTTATTGGAAACCCGGCTTCCTTAAGAATAATATCAGCTATAAGAACATTGTCCGACAAATACATTTCAGAGTATGGTTATGATTATATACTTGTAGACACATCTCCGAGTCTCGGTGACTTGAATAGAGTAACCGTAGCTTTATCGGATTTCTTTTTTATCCCATGTACACCAGATATTTTTTCGATATATGGGATACGAAATATAGGTGCAACTTTAAAAATATGGGGCAAAGAATTTAATACGTTATTTAAATTGTTGCCTGAAACACAGCGATCATTATTTCCGAAAGAGATAGTAAAATTAATAGGTTATACGGTATACAAGGCTCAACGAAGATATGATGCCAATAACCCGCTTAAAATTCCTCAAGCTCATTATAATCATGCAGCTAATATACCATCTGAAATACTAAAAGATATAAGCATAGAATTTATAAAAAAGGATGTAGATATGCAGAATAGTATTGGTGATAATTCTATTATATACTCTGATAATACTTATCCGGCGATGTCTCAAAAATATAACAAACCTATGTGGATGTTACCAGATAGTATAGATTTAGAGCCTGCTGACAAAAGCACGATAAGCCCTAATAAGGACTTATACAAAACTACACTTGATAATTATAGTAAGTTTGCAGATGATATCATCAAAAGGACTAATAATGACAATTGAAGATAAGTTTGAAAAAAATAGACCTACGTTAGAATGGTTGAGGACAATAGTGCATGGAGAATTAAGTACTTCTCCTGCCATAGTTGAATTTGTTCATTCAGTTAAAAGCCGGATCAAAAGCAAAGATCACTTAGTTGAAAAAGTTGAACGAAAAAATGGTGGTGGACGGAATATAACAGAAGAAAATTTGTTTTCTGAAGTAACAGATTTAGTTGGAGTAAGAGTCCTTATATTATTTCCGCAACATTTTAAAAACATACACGCATTTATAAAATATATGGTTGAATCAAAAAAATGGAAATTTATTGAAGACCCAATAGCATATACGTGGGATGATGATCTTAGAAAATTCTTTGATTCAGTCGGTATAAAAAATACTGAACCAAAAGATTCGAAAGAAACATTATACACAAGTGTTCATTATGTAATAAAAATTGATAATAACGAAGACGACGCACCTTGTTGTGAGATACAAGTACGGACTCTACTAGAAGAGGTTTTTGGAGAAATCGATCATAAAATTAACTATCCGAAGCGATGTGATGATGATGTAATGCGAAATTTGTTAAAAACATTATCTAAACATGTCGCGTCCGGCGTTAAATTATCTGAAACAATATTAATGCATAAAGATCATATTGAACGAATGGAATAAAACCGCGGGGTACCAGTTTATTATTTAAATAAAAAATCTTTTTTACGATAAAGCAAACGATCGAATTTTTGAATGTCGTTGATGAACGGTTTTTCAAAATGTTTTATCAGTAATTTTGTTGTGGCTGGGTTAGCAGATATAACAATACTGGAATTTTTATCGACATCACCAGCATTCATCAAAAAATATTCCAATCTGCGCTCTTGCGCAATTTGAAATAAAACAGTCTTCATTGCATTTGTATCAATTACCTTGGCCAGCCCTGGCACCCCAAGTTGCGAAATTCCAATCTGACCATATGGTGTGTCAAAAATTTTTATATCTGCTGTGGCAGCGGCATGCAATCCGCGTTTTAATATATTTGCACGACTGTCAAACATATCTTTTATTTCAGTTTCAGATATTGGATAACGCTGTGTTATACGCGCAAACATATCATGGTCAAATTTTGCTGTCGTTGCGGCTGTAAATTTTACAGTATTTGATACTATCACCATTCCTAATAAATGCAGCATCTTTTTATCATCAATCCCAATATCAAAATATTTCTCAGCAATTATGCTGGCTGCGGCGCCAATTTCCCGATTATCAATTAATGCGTTTGGAAATTTATTGTCGTCGCCACGTGGGTGGTGATCATATATCAATGAAACTTTATCAATTGGAAAGTTAGGTGTCAATTGTGCAACATGATGCGTATCAACCAGAATAATTTTATCTGCATCGTTTATATCAAAAACTTTTGTTGGTGATTCTATACCAAAATGTTCCAAGACATATTCGCTTTCACAATCCATTGTCCCAAAATAAACGGGTTTATATTCAGGCATTAATCGTGCCAACGCTAATCCGCAAGCCGTTCCGTCTAAATCTGGATTAACATAAGAACATATATAGTTTGGCACATTAAATCCTGTTGATAGTTTTTCAAATCATAACAAAAAATCACTTGGCGACTCAAGGGATTGATTTTTGTATTTGTTTAGTTTTGATCTTTTCTTTGGGATATCCAATTTGTACGCGCGGATCGCGTCGGCCAGGTTTTCATAGTGCGGGACGGCACCGCGCATATGATGATTGTACGCGGTTTTGGAATTTGAAATCATGACTGCGGTCAGATTTGGAATCTCAAGCGCAACGGCGATATTTTTCGGACTGTCGTCAAACAGATAATTCGCGCGAATGTCCAGCAGAGTTTGCCGTTTGTCATTCGCAATAATGATCATGTCTTTGGTTGCGTTTATTTTATAACTTTACAACTGGGCCAAAGTCTTTTCCAATGCGTCCGGAAATATTTGACGGGCAGTTACGAAAAATACCTGTTTATTCTTGGATTTGATTACGGAATTCACAGCGGCCGGGATCATCGGATGACAGCATTTTGTGGTAAAAATTCCGCGGGACGCATATGTTTCCATCGCCAGCTGTTTCATATCATCAGGATAGTTTGAGCAATGCCAATCAATCGGTTCGATATATTGAACCCCGCGAGATTCCAAGACAGACCGCGTAAAACCATTCGTGTCGCCAATGACGTCATCAACGTCCAGGGCAACAACTGTTTTAGATAATTTGATAAACATTATTTAATTATTCTTCCAAAAAGCTGCGTAGTTTTCGGGCACGCGTCGGATGTTTCAGCTTGTTCAAGGCCTTTTGTTCAATCTGACGGATACGTTCGCGGGTCACACCGATGTATTCGCCGACCTCTTCCAATGTGCTGGTCTTGTTCGTGGACATGCCAAAGCGCTGGCGCAGAACTGTTTCTTCTTTTGGATCCAATTCCGACAGAATTTGGGTAACGATTTTACGCAGGTTCTTTTGCGCGGCCGATACGAACGGATTGCGCGCGGTTTCGTCCGCGATGATTTCGATACGCGAACTGTCGTCTTCGGAACCGACGGGTGCTTCTAATGAAATCGGTTTCAGATTGACCTTCATCGCCTTGTGGATTTTGTCCACCGGCAGATAGATGATCTTGGACAATTCTTCGGCGGTCGGCAGACGGCCGTACTTGTGCATAAACTGACGGCTGGCGCGTTGGATTTTGTGGATATTGTCGATCATATGCACGGGAATGCGGATTGTGCGGGCCTGGTCGGCGATACTGCGCGAGATACCCTGTTGTATCCAGTTGGTCGCATATGTCGAGAATTTATTCCCCAAGCGATAGTCGAATTTATCAACCGCCTTCATCAGGCCGATATTTCCATCCTGGACCAGATCGGAAAAGTCCAATCCCAATCCGCGGTTGCTACTTTTCTTGGCGAATTTGATAACCAGGCGTAAGTTCGCTTCGATCATTTCGCGCTTTGCGCGGGCGGCCTCACTCTGGCCACGGCGGACCAGTTCGACGACCTTTTTATATTCCCCGGTCGGTTGGCCGGTTTCGGCCGCGATCGCAGTAATGTCTTCCTGGATTTTAAGGATATCTTTTTCATGCTTTTGCGCGAACTTGACCCAAGCCGGATTTTTATGCTTGGCCAGTTTTTTTACCCAATTGCGGTTCAGCTCGTTCCCGGTGTATTCTTCCAAGAAATCTTCGCGCTTGATTTTCATCCCCAGCGCCAGTCGCAACAGTTTGCCTTCCAGCCCCATCAGCAGTTTATCGCGCTTGGTCAAGTGTTCCAATATGTCCGCGATTCGGTCGTCATTCAGGCGGATTTTACTGACGTGCTCGAACAATTCCAGACGCATTTTGGCGTATTTCTTTTCCAGCGCTTCGTCGGGTTTGGCCGAAGACAACAGGTTTTCCATACGCTGGGCCTGCAGTTTCTGCATGCTGTTGAATATGCGTTTGATCTTGGCGAACAGGTCCAAAACCATCGGCATCAATGATTCTTCCATAACAGGAATCGGCACGCCGGACGTCCCGCGCGGAGAGTCTTCTTTTTTTACACCGTCTTCATCTTCGGAATCTTCTTCCTCTTCTTCCTCTTCGACAGACGTTTCTTCCAGGTCGTCCAGATCATCGTCATCCAGTTCGTCGACGTGTTCTACACCCTTGGATTTTAGGGCTTCGGACAATGCGGCCAGTGATTTTTGTTCGGAATCAGACGAATACATAACTTCTAGATTCACGATATAGCGCAGACGGATGTCTTCATTCAGTAATTGCTGGTACCAATCAAGCATAGCCTGGATCGTCATCGGGCTTTCACACAGGCCATAGACCATCAGGCGTGACGCGGCTTCGATGCGTTGCGCGATTGCGACTTCGCCCATTGCGGTCAGCAACTGCACCGTGCCGATCTGTTTCAGATAAGATTGAACTGAATCCTGGACCCCCAAGACCAGATTGCCGGTCTGACTGCGTTCCAATTGTTTTGCGAAATGGTCGTAATCTTCATCGTTGACATCAACCTGCTCTGCGTCAGAATTCAGCAGATTGCGGGTTTTGTCACGGGTACCGTCTGAATCGTCATCTTCGTAATATTTTTCCATATCAACGGCAAATGATTTGTTTTCAATGATTTCCAGTCCCAAATCCTGTTGAAAAAACGCCAAGACTTCTTCATGTTCATCACCGGGGACTTCGTCTGCTTCGGTTGCGGCCACAAAATCCATTTGCGACAAATAGCCGGCCTCATAACTGGAAGCAGCCAATTTTTGCAGATTTTCAGGGAGAGAATCGATGAGCAGTTTTGTTGCGTCATCCAATTGTTTTGCCATTTCAAAACCTTCGGTTTTTTATTACGGGCGTTCCCGCTTGCGCGGGAATGACAGGTATCTGTTACAGACAGATAACGTCGACCCTGTATAACTATTTCTTTGCCTTGGCCACCGCTTCGTGCAAAGCGGATTCCGACACCAGTCCCAATACGATCGGGCTTTGGATTTGGATTGCCGAATACGATTTGTGGGTCTTGTTGCGAACGGATGCCACAGTCGGGTTCGTGCTGCGCATAAGGCGCGCGATCTGGCCGTCGGACAATTCCGGATAGTTTTTAATAATCCACAATACGCCACCCAAGCGGTTCTGGCGATGCAGTTTCGGCGTATAACCGACACCTTTTTTGTTTTGGGCCTTTTGCGCGGTGACGATGGAATCACGCAACGCCAGACGCGCGGACGGGTCGGCTTCGCATTTTTCAATATCTTCGCGCGTCAGCTGACCGTTCAAAATCGGGTTTAGACCCTGGATTTTATAGGTTTCAGCATCGGCGATATTCTTGATTTCCAATTCGTGCAGACCACAGAAATCGGCAATTTGTTCAAATGACAGTGCGGTGTTTTCAATCAGCCACAAGGCCGTGGATTTTGGCATATACGGATAGTTCATTAAAATTCCTCTTGTAAGCTGGTGCAATATAGCTCAAAAAACTCACGAATTCAAGGGAAATATTTATAAAAATATTAGCGCATAACAAATAGCGCATAGTGTATAGCGTATAACACGCCAACTGCTAAGCGCTATACGTTATTTGCTATTTGCTATGCGCTATTTTTTTAATATCTTTGTTCCGTCCTTGGTATCGACAATGGTCCATCCGGCTGCGTCGATTTTGCCACGGATTTCATCCGCCCGCGCCCAGTCTTTGGCCGATTTGGCCGCATTGCGTTCATCGGCCAACTTTTGGATTTCATCCGGCACAGGCGCGGATTCCAATGCAATCAGCTTTTTCGCACGGTCAATAAATTGCAGTCCCAACAGGCGGTCAACAAATTCGAACACTGCGATTTTAGTCATGGAATCGACATCCCCGTCACGCAGCAGTTCCTGGATTTGGGCCAATGCTTCGGCCGTACGCAGATTGTCGGAAACCGTGCCCAGAATTTTGGAATGCCACAGGTCAAAAGATTTCTGATTTATGATTTCGCTTGCTTTGCTCGCGGCAGTCGTATCGCGCTGCGCGCTCCCAATCGCTGCGCTTTTGGACTCCTTGTCTGATTTTTGATTTAATAGATCGGATACTTTTTTGACGATATTCTTGTATCCTGCGGCGGCCGCGTCCAGGCCCGCCCAAGAAAATTCCATAGGCTGGCGGTAACTGCCCATCAGCATCATGAATTTAAATTCCATAGGGTCATAACCGCGCGACTTGATAAGTGGTATGGTCAGCGTGTCGCCTGCGGATTTTGACATTTTGCCGTCCTTGGCCATCAGCCACGCAAAGTGTACCCAATAACTGACCCAGGGCTTTCCCACCAGTGGTTCCGATTGCGCGATCTCGTCACTGTGATGAACCTTGATATGTTCTTGTCCGCCGGTGTGAATATCGAAATGATCCCCCAGGATCGCGCGACTCATCGCGGTGCATTCGACGTGCCAGCCCGGAAATCCAACACCCCAGGGGCTGTCCCATTCCATTCCGCGCTTGGAATTTTCGGGCGAAAGCGCCCACAGCAGGAAATCCGTCGGATTCTTTTTGCCTGCGTCGTCAATGCGCGCGCCGGCGCGCAATTCGTCCAGATTTTGTCCGCCCAACGCGCCATAGTCCGAAAATTTTCCAGTGTCATAATACACGCCCTGACCCGGGATCAGGTATGTATAACCTAACGATTCCAGGTCTTGGACGATCTTGATTTGTTCTTTGATATAGTCTGTCGCGCGTGGGGTGATCGGCGTAATCAGGTTCAAATCAGTCATATCGGATTCGACAGATTTTATGTACATGTCCGCGATTTCCCATACTGTCTTTCCTTCGCGGCGTGCGCCTTTTTCCATTTTGTCTTCACCGCTGTCGTCATCGTCGTTGGTCAGGTGCCCAACGTCGGTATAATTCATTACGTGCTTTACATCATATCCGTTTTCGATAAACATACGTTTGATAGTGTCGTTACTGATGAACGTGCGCATATTGCCCAGGTGCTGGTTCCAGTAAACGGTTGGCCCGCAAGAATACATTCCGACATGCTTTGGGACCAATGGTTTGAATTCTTCCAGCTTTCTGGACATGGTGTTGTATAGTCTGATTGTCATGAATGACCTTTTTATATTTTACTTTAAACTAGCATATTGACCGGGGGCCGGGCAAGGCAAAAATCCACCCATATAAAACGGTTGTAATGTTTTGATCAAATCACTATAATCCGACCAAACTACAGATTATCAGGGGAATAAGTTATGGCAACCAAAAGCTCTATAAACGAAATACTGGAAGATATAAAACGCAGGGTCGACGACAAGATTCTGGAACCTACGAACGCGGCGTTGCTGGCAAAGTTGATCGAAAATGCCGACAATCTGGACGAGGCAATAAAAATAGCCGAACTGGGCACTACATACAAACGCACCGGTTTCCATTTCGATAAACGGTTGGAAAAACAGACGAAAGACATATCTTATTTCAAGAAAAACGAAACTTTAAGTTTCGAGACGAACAAAAAATCCATAACACATAAGCTGATTATTGGGGACAATTATCCGGCGCTTTTGAATCTGCTGGTTGAATATCGCGGCAAAATCGACGTTATCTATATCGATCCCCCGTATGGCAAGGATAATATGGGCGAATTCGCGCGCACTAATTACGAAAACGCGATAACGCGCGACAACCTGCTCTCTATGCTTTATCCGCGGCTGGTACTGGCGCGACAGTTGCTGTCGGATACCGGTGTGATATTTTGCAGCATAGATGACAAGAACCAAGCCTATGTCAAAGGACTGTTTGACGATGTGTTCGAAGAAAACAATTTCATAGGAACCCTGATACACCAGCGGGCCAAAGGCGGCGGCCAGGCAAAGCATATCGTCAAAGGACACGACTATGTCTTGGTTTATTCCAAATTCTCGGCAAATATGCTGCCCTTGTACAGGGACAAGGTCGTGCAAAGCAGAATTGTCGAAAAAGACGGTATAAAATATCTTTATAACGACGACATTCTAAGAAAAGTGTTCGGAAAATACAGTGGTGTCAAAGGCGCGGATTTCGACAGACGTTGCGCTTATGAAGAAATCTTGGAATATCACGGCCAGACAAAAAAAGATGAGATAGACAAACAGTTGGCCGATGGTGAAATCTTTCTTGAAGAACGCGACGGGCGAAACATCGTATGCAGACTGGAACCGCTGGATGGCGCAAAATCGAAAATGTATTCAATCATAGAATCAGTGCCGGATGACGATATGTCGTATTACGAATATTTGGGGCTGAGAGAATCTGTTGTAAAAGCGTTGTCAGAAAAAGGCAAGGAAGCGTTGGAATCCATCGGTCTGGGGGATGATTTTGATTATCCGAAACCTGTGGATTTGATAAAACAGATCATCCAGTCTTCGAATAACAAGGACGCCGTTGTGCTTGACTTTTTTGCCGGGTCCGGTACAACCGGCCAGGCGGTCTTGGAACTGAATAGCGAAGAAAAAGACGCCGGACGCCAATTTATACTTTGCACCAACAACGAAGTGACCGACAGCACGCCGAACGGTATCGCCATCGACGTTACCAGCAAGCGACTGAAACGTCTGATGACCGGAAAATGCTATGACGGAACGAATAATTTCAAATGGTTGGAACAAAACAAACCCTTTGGCGATAATCTGCTGGTTGTCGATTTGGCAGAGGTTTCTAATTTTGAAAGCGTGAAAGACAAGACGCCGTTTGACGTTATCGATGAAACTCTGTATGGAAAAAATAAAATGAATGTCCAGGACAAGGTGGAATGGGTGTGCGATAATTTTGAAATCACCCAGAAACGCGAAGTGGTGAAAAAATAATGCTGACCGAAGCAAGAAATCTTCAACAAGAAGCGGTCGCCAGACTGGTCGCGGAATTGAAAACCAACAGAAAAGAAATTGTTTTCAAGGCGCCCACCGGCAGTGGCAAAACGTTTATGATGGCGGATTTTATGGACCGCATTCTGGCGGAAAACAAAGATATTGTTTTTCTGGTGTCATCATTGTCCAAAGGTGATCTGGCAAAACAAAACTATGATAAATTCTGCGAATACAAAAACACGTTTAAAAATATTAACCCGTATTTGATAAACAGTGATATCGCCGGCGAAGAACGCCTGTTTATCCCGACCGAATACAATGTGTATTCGTTGCCGTTGTCGCTTTATAAAAAAGGTGGCCGTCTGATGCAGGGTGCGCTGATGGCCTTTTTCTCTGAGATAACCGGCGGACTGGGCGGATTGGGAAAAAAGATTGTTCTGATCAAGGATGAATGTCATATCGCCACTAATAATTTGGACGATATACCGGAACTGTTCATATCAAAAATCATCGATATTTCCGCGACACCGAAACTGGCACGCGGGCAATACCCGACGGTTGAAATAACCAATGACCAGGCGGAAAACGCAAAATTGATAAAGACTGTCGAATGGGGTGATGAAAAAGACACACTGGCCGCCGCGCTTGCAAAATTTGAGCATATCAAGGAGCAATACCGTAATTCGCTTGGCGTAAATCCATGCATGATCATTCAGATATCGAACAAGGACAAGGCTGACGAAGAATTAAATAACACGATATATCCCGCCTTGGCCGCGCGACCCGATCTAAAGTGGATGTTGATTGTCGACGACAAGAAAAAATGTGACACAAACGATTTTATGAAGGCAAAAAAACTGCCTGTGGATAAATGGAAAAGCTATGCTAAATCAAACAGTGCGCCAATTGATATCATTATATTCAAACTGACCATCAGTGAAGGCTGGGATATCCCGCGCGCCTGCATGCTGTACCAAATTCGCGAAACGCACAGCAAACAGCTGGACGAACAGGTCATCGGCCGCGTCCGCCGTAATCCGCGCCTGTTGGATTTTGAAAAGCTGGACGAAAATGCCCAGAATCTGGCGATGACGGCCTGGATTTGGGGTGTCGCACCAGAAGATTCCAAAAAAGTTTATGCAGTAAAACTGTGGGATGATCCGAAAAACATCACGGACAATATAAGAATAAAAATCACAAAATTAAAATCTTTGACCAAAAAGCTTGGGTTTGATATTTCGTCTTTTATGTCAAAGCAGACGCCGAAAACAACGCATGCAAACATTTTTGATCTTGGTCGCAAACTAAAGAATGCCGATAACAATATCCGCAAGATGATATATGAATATGCCACGGATTTTGAAAAATGGCGCAATGCGGCGGAATTCTTGGAAGATATAGAAAAAGAAAGCAATCAGCGCATGTGCGATTATTCGACCAGTATGGAAATTGCCCCAGAAGAAATATCGTTCGCCACAACCAGTCATTACACAGATAATGGTAATTATGTAAATATTGGAAACTGGGTTTGGAAACGGAACGACGGCGCAACAAAATTCTCATTCGACAGCGAGGCCGAGCGCGCGTTCGCAGATATATTAAAAGATATGTCGAATGATAATTTCGCAAAGGTAAAAGTTGGAAAAAAATCAAAACAACTAGAATTAGGCCTGGGTGAAGCGGAACCAGAAAAAGACGTCCTGCTTTGGGGCAAGAACTATGTTGGCAATTCGCCGATCAAATTCGAATATTATATGGGTGCTTTGCATTCATCATACCCAGATTTTGTTATGAAAGACAAACATGGTCGCATACATATTTTCGAAGTAAAAAGCGTGAATATATCCAAAGATTTCGGATTCGATAATAATATTTACAAAAGAAAAATAGCAGAGCTTAAAAAAGCCTACAACCAGGCCTCGGTTTTGACTGGGCAAATATTCTATCTGCCTGTGGTTGACGGCGACGTCTGGCAAATAACACAATATGTTAACGGCGAAGAACGCACATTATCCCAAGCACAGTTCGAAGCGTTTGTCCGGGAATAAAAAACAACCGAATTTTCGAACCTATACGGTTCTCGTATCACAAACTCAATCCGCCATAAATAAATTTCCCTCGCTTCGCTCGCCGGGAATGACAAATGTTATGATGTGTTGAATAATTTTGATTATAAATGGCGGAGCGTATAGAAAACAGACACCTTGGTTTATTTTATGAAAAACCTTGGAAATCCAGCCTTTCTTATCTTCGCCGTATCTCGACTTTTATTGATTTGCCTCACAAAATCTTGCAATTGCATCACAAAATTTTATCAATTAGTGCAATTTTACCCCATCCATGCCCAAAAGTAAGCTAATTTTATATAATAATGGTATATTTTCAGTTGCTTTGTGTGCGATAATATAAGTAATATACTAAATATAAAGGGAGTTTTTAGTGAAGGTTATCGATTTTTTTTGTGGTGCAGGCGGTTTTTCCGAGGGTTTTAGACAGGCGGGCTTTGATACTGTGTGTGCGGTGGACAAATGGTTGCCCGCTGTTAAAACTTATAAAATCAATAAACCTAAAGCAAAAACAATACTTGATGATGTGCTAAGAATATCATTGTTGCCGGATAAAGAATTTGATGAATTAATCCCAGATACCGAAATAATATTAGGGTCGCCACCATGTGTTGCTTTTTCTAATTCAAATAAGTCAGGCAAAGGAGATAAAACTCTCGGAATTCAATTATTGGAAGCTTATTTGCGAATAGTGGCCAGAAAAAAATTTAAAAAAGGGTCGATTCTAAAATATTGGATTTTAGAAAACGTCCCAAACCTTCAGAATTTCGTAAAGGATAAATACACGGCCAAAGACTTAGGATTAAAAGGAGATTTTGTACTTTGCCCTATTGGGGATTCGTCTGGTATATATAACGCAAGAAATTATGGTGCGCCGACCAACAGGAAAAGGTTTTTGTGCGGCGAGTTTCCCAAACCGTTGGAAACCCACTCAGACCAAGATTTTATACCGCTTAAAAAAGTAATTAGCTCGCTAGATAAACCATATTCTCCAAGAAGTCGCATATTAGATTGCAATTATACTGATTTTGAACTGCCTTCAGACCAAGTGACTGACTGTCATTATAAATATATTTTACAACCGTTCGAATGGGAAAGAGCTAAGAGACTGAAACTTGATAAGGGTTATATGGGGAAAATGGCATTTCCAGAAGATGTTAATAAAATAGCACGAACCGTTATGGCTACAATGTCTTCCAGTTCCAGAGAATCAATGATTTTAGGATGCCCGGATGGTAATTACAGACTACCTACAGTTAGAGAGGTTGCGTCTATAATGGGATTCCCAATAGACTATAGATTCTATGGCGTATCGAAAGGAATTAAATATACCTTGGTTGGGAATGCTGTTTCGCCGAAACTTTCTTATGCTTTAGCTAAAGCAATCGCAGAGAATAACAAGCTTAAGATACCTTCAAAATATTTGCCCATATCACATGATAATAGTATTGATTTCTGTAATTTGAACGGAATGGAGCCAAAGCTAAAAGAAGAAAAGCCGAAAAGACCTAACGCTAATTTTAAGGATCATATCCCTTATTTAATAATAAACAGATACAGAGTTGAATTGACTAACATGCACTCTAATTTCATCTTAAATATGATTAAATGGAATGCTGAAATACACTATGGGCAGGGGAAAAAAATGGCCAAAATATTAGCTCCGATGCCCCAAGTTGGCTGGTTTTCAAATGGGCTATACTCAAAGATTAAGATTTTTATAGATGGCCTGGAAAAAAAGCTAAATTCCCCAACTAAAACTCAGGAAATCTATTGCATGACAGAAAAAAACAGGACTACAAAAAAAGTATTAGGACCTGTAGAGATACTGGAATTTGCAAGACAATTTATAGATAAAAAGCTGACCAAAGAACAAAAAAACGAGTTAATTAGTATAGATAAAAGTACAGTAATTCCATTGCCAATATTGGTTGGGTACTTTATATTAAATAAAATAACAGTGATTATAGAAAAATACGAAAATTGAGACAGGAGAATATCTATATATGTCACTCGTTATTGAAAAATATGCAGATAGCCATAAACCAGAAGAAAATTCTGTTGACTTGTCTTCGTGTAATAACAATGTGACATTAAAGCTATTCCAAGAATCTATTGATAGATTGTCGTTGTCAGTAAGATTAAAAAATGTTTGCAAAGACAATAAAATTTATACATTACAAGATTTTTTGAACGTTGACGATAATCAGTGGATGAAGTTTCCTAATTTTGGTCAACGTTCTTTATATGAAGTACAAGGTGTAAGAAACGCAATCTCTTCACACGAACAATTAAATAAAATTATAGGAATTAAAAAAGAAACTTTAGATGGCAGCAAAGACAATGAAGAACATTGGCAAAAATATGTAATTCCGAAAGATGAAATTATGATGCTACCTATCGATTTGTTTAAAATGTCTATAAGAGCGTGGAACGCTTTAAAAGCGGATAAAATAACCACAATTGGAGGGTTGTTAGCAATTAAAGAAGATGATTTTCTAAAAATACCGAATTTTGGTAAAAAGTCACTACAAGAAATACGCGAAATAAAGGATATTATTTTTTCACCAGAACAATTAAACAAAATCATAATAAAAATTACAGGTGAAGAAAATATTGATGGATTTTTTGAAGATTTATCAGGTTTTACAAAAGAGCTTTCGGATGACATACAAAAATCTATATATATACAAAGAATTAAGGCTACAAATCCTTCAACACTTCAGTATTTTGCAGATGTATTTGATTTAACCCGAGAAAGAGTGAGGCAAATTGAATCAAAAATCATAAATAAGCTGGTGGGAATTTTCACTCTGCACGCCAAGTCATTTAAAAAGTTATTTGATAAATATGGACCAATAATAAAATTTACTGTTATTGAAGAGTTAAAAGGCCATGAAGAATATTTCCCAGTTATTATTAATTGCAGCAATCGGCTACCATTCAAAATATATCCTAAAGAGAAAATATTCTGCAATCGATCGTTTGATATTGAATCTTTTGACATAGAGGCCTCAGAAGATGTGAGTGAAGACATTATCAGAGAAAGAGTTTCAGAACACTTAAAAAGTGTTATTAAATCGGATGGCGAATGTCTTGAAAATTTTAATGCACTGAAAAAGTATTTTTTAGATAAATTTCTAAACAATAAAGTAGTGTTTTTTGAAAAAAACCGCATTCCGGCCAACAGATTTGCGATAATAAAAATATTTTTAAAAACCTACTGTCGAGACACTATGGAGTTCGCCATCTTTTTTGATTTATACAAAAAGACTATGATTGAAAACGGTTTTTGGGATAATAAAAATTTGATTTTTGATGAAAATACGCTTTTGCGAAGTATGCTACCTAGCAGAGATGATATTATTTGGACGACAGGTCGTAAACTCAGATATTTTGCTCCTGAACAATATGAAAATCTATTTAAGCAAATTAATCTCAAGCAATATAAGAATAAAGAAATTTCTTCAAAAAAGATATTTTCCGATTATTCAGATTTGATGAGGGAATATGATGTTCGAAATGAATACGAATTACACAATTTGATGAAAAAAATGTTGAATGATAATTCTGTCGTTTTTGGGCGAATGCCAACACTTTCATTTGGAAACTCTAATAGAGAACAGCAGGTAAGAAAGCTTTTGTTGGAGCTGGCGCCTATTAGTCCGCAAGATCTTGCAGATGCATATAAAGAAGCATATGGAGTTGAAACAAATGTGTTTCACGCAAATTATGCGCCTTGCGTTTTAGAATTTTATAAAGATGGCATATATGATGTAAGTCCATTGATTATGCCTGATAGACATATTGAGACTTTAAAAAATATATTAACTAAAGATTTTTATTGGATAGATGATGTAGAAAAAATATATACAGATAATTTTGCAGATGCTAATCCATCATTTATAAACACATATAACTTTGATAAAATTGGCTACAATATAGCATCAACATATGTTTTTTCGAAAAAATTTAAGACATTTGAAGCATATATTAAGCATTGGATTGGAGAAAACAAAGTTATAAACATTCAAGATAATCGAAATTTGCGATCCTTGGGGACTTTTTATGTTATATTAGCTGAAATGAAAAAAAATCTTGATTTGATTGAGTTCCAAAAAGACAGATATATCAAAATAAAAGAACTTTATAAAGTCTCTGTTACTAAAGACGATCTATATGTATTTATTAAAAATGTAAAAGAATTTGTAGAAGACAAATACTTTACGATACAATCGCTTAGAAATGATGGTTTTTCGGATCAAAAGCTTGAAGATTTAGGGTTTGAAGATTTCTTCTATGCTAGTATTTTATCAAGCGATAATAATTTTCAAGCAAAACGTCTTGGAGGAACTTTCCTTATTAAACGTGATACTAGACAAATAAATATACCTGATTTTCTAACTTTTATAATGGGTAATAAGCGCAGAATGGATGTGTATGATTTAATGACCTATTTGTATGATAGATATGGTCTGTTATTGGATCGACAATCTATTCTTGCATATGTTAGGGATTCTGAATTATACTATAACGAAATAATGGATAAAATTTATATAAACTATGATGAGTTCTTCAATTCGGAACTATAAAGGAGATACTAATGACAATTATTCCAAACTTACTAGACCCATCTGTACCAGGTGATATTATTCAGAAAACTGGACAGACAAGAAAATTGAACATTGGCGGGATAAATGGCGTATATCCAATCTATAGAATACGTTTAGATGCTTTATATTATAATGATAAGAATGACCGTATTGCCTCATGGCTTAGTAAGTATAAGGCTGACAATAATATAGAAGATTTGGATATAAGCGACAGAGAGCCCTATAATGCGATTATTGAAAAACTAGTTTCTGACAGTAACCCAAATGCGATGGAAAAAACCAAAAAGAACATTGCTCTGATTGGTCAGCAAGAAAGCGGGGTTATTCTTAAAGATGGTAGAATTATTGACGGGAATAGACGTTTCACATGCTTGCGTAAATTAAGTGCCGAAAATGCTCATAATAGTAAATATTTTGAAGCAATTATATTAGAATGTGATTATAAAAATGATAATAAAACCATCAAATCTTTAGAGTTGGGTATACAGCATGGTATAGATAGCAAGATCGATTACAATCCGATTGATAGAATGGTTGGTGTTTATAATGATATTACAAGAGATAAGTTATTTACTGTTACAGAATATGCTCAGCTAACAAATGAACGAGAAAACGATGTTAAAAGCTTGTTAGATTTATCGAATTTAATGGTTGAATATCTTGAATTTATCGGAGAGCCAAATAAATTCTATATTGCTCGAGAAAATGATATCGATGGCCCATTGCATGAAATAATGAGAATTTTGAAGAAAGCCAAATCCGATGAAAGAAGAGAACAGTATAAACAGATTTGTTTTAATATTTTGTTAAATAAACCAGAAGGGGATATGACGCGGTTTATAAGACAAATAAATTCTGATATTGCTGGGAAAGACCATGAAGACACTTTTATTGATGAACAAATGGAACATGTTCTCAATACTGCGGTTAAAGTGGCGGAGCTAGATAGCAAAGCCGTAGATGCCCGTGAAAAAATATCACAAATCAGAGAAAACTCTGGAATTAAAGGTGGGATTAAAGCATCTATAGATAAAGCGGTCGAAAAAACAAGACGGGTAGAATTAAAGAATAAGCCCTTGGAATTATTAGAAAAATCTATCGGTGTCTTAGATGATGTCGACCTTAATGTGGTTAGGGCACTTACTTCAGAGCAACAAAAAGAACTTGAAAATAAAATTGATGATTTGGACGATAAATTAAAAGCAATCAGGGAAAGTATTGGAGAATAGTGTTGTTTAAAAGTATAAACATAAAATCTTCATACTCTTCTCGGGATTCCGATATTATCAAAGAGTTTTACTTTCCTGTTTTGAAAGAGGCAGTGGTTTTTGACCGTCTTAGCGCCTTCTTTTCAGCAAAGATGTTGGCTAATATTGCAGAAGGGTTAGAATTCTTTGCTAAAAATGGTGGGAAATGTAGATTGATTTTATCGAAAAATATATCCAAAGAGGATTTTGATAAGATAAAAGAAGGTTATGACCTAAGAGAATACTTAAATAAGCAACTATTAGAAGATTTAGATCAACGTTTAAATATAGCAGAAGAAAAGCATTTATCGAATTTGGCTTATTTAATTGGGATTGGCGTGGTAGATATAAAAATAGCCTTTGTAAGACATGGGCTTTTTCATCACAAATCTGGTGTTTATATTGATTCGTCTGGTAATAAAATTGTTACTTGTGGTTCTGATAACTTTACTGATGCTGCCTATAGCTCAAATGGCGAAACCTTCCATGTTACTTGTAATTGGCTTTGTTCAGAATTTGATTATCAAAAAATTATATCAACTGAAGAAAAATTCAACAATCTTTGGAGCAACAATGATAAAGAAGCAGTCGTGTTAGATGTAGATAAAGTAATTCATCAAAAAATCGCTTTTTATAATAAGGGAGAACTGGTAATGGATGAAGCCTTCCTAAACAAAAACTGCTTTATTTTAGACTATTCCGACAATCGATTAATTGGCCACAATAATTTAAACATTCAGGATGCTCTGTATAAAGCTGTATATAAGATTTATCTGCAGAGATATATTGATACAGACTCAGGTAATATAATAACTTTTAAATCTGGGCTTTCATATCGCGACTTTAAGAAAATTATCAACATTTTTATAGAAAAGCTTCCGAATATAGATTTGAAGACTACAAAAGCACTTGATGATTATATCAATACCAGAGAAATTTATATAGAAGACAGGGCTAATTTAGGTCTATTAATTAAAGCAAGAGATGAGAAATTTGTCGATAGATTGACTAAGTATAAAATTACTCTAGAAGATTCAATGTCTCGAGAATTAAGACCTAGTCAGTTGTGGGATTCATTCTTTATGTATATGATGAAGAAATCTAGTAATTTCTCTGTTCCTGGATCTGGAAAGACAACTTCTGTGCTAGGTGTGTTTGCTAATTTACAAGCAAGAAACGAAATTGATCGAATTGTGGTTATTTCTCCTTTAAATGCTTTCGGTGCCTGGGTAGATGAATTTAATGAGTGTTTCAAGGGTAAATTAAAATTAAATTGTTTTAATGGTAGAGAAAAAAGCGCTAAAGAAATATCAGAAATTTTAAACTATAACAAAAACCAATACAATATGTTCTTGTTTAATTATGAAAGTTTGAGACGTTGTCGTGATGAAATAAGTAATCTGGTAAAAGACAGAACGCTCTTAGTATTTGATGAAGTGCATAAAGTAAAAGGAGTTAAGGCTAAGCGTGCAGAAGATGCTTTAATGATATCAAAAGAAGCAACTCATGTAATAACTATGACGGGGACACCAATACCAAATTCTTATCAAGATATATATAATAACCTTAATATTCTATTTGCTGATGAGTATTCTGACTTTTTTAACCTTTCACCAGAAAATTTAATAAATTTAAAAGAAGATGGCATTAAGCAGATTAATAATAAACTCCTACCGTTTTTTTGCAGGACATCTAAAGAGCAATTAGGAGTGCCTGCCGCTAATCCAGATGATTTTATCGATGTTGGTGTGACAGATATAGAAAATAAATTATTTGGTATTCTTTATTCCAAGTTTAGAAATAATAGGCTTGCGTTTATAGTGAGAGCGCTACAGCTAGAATCATGCCCAAAGATGCTACTGGAAAAAATAGATCCAGATGATTTCAGATTTATACTAGATGAAAACGACGAAATTGAAAATTTAGATTTTACAGACTATTCAAAAGATATAAGTGAACTAATAAATAGTATTGATTATTCCTCCAAGACAAAAGAATGTATTAATTTGGTTGCGAAATTGATAAAAGAAAATAAGCCGGTTGTAGTATGGACTATATTTAAGAAATCTATTGATAACATACAAGCTGGTTTAAAAGATATTGGCATAGATTCAATTGTTATAAAAGGCGATGTTCCCCCACAAGATCGGGACACAATATTAAATCATTTCAAAAATGGTTCTGTAAAAGTTTTAATTACAAATCCGCACACTTTGGCAGAAGCTGTCTCCTTACACAAGTCTTGTCATGATGCTATATATTTTGAATATAGTTATAATTTGGTACACTTATTACAGTCTAAAGATCGAATCCATCGTTTAGGGCTTTCTGACAATCAGTATACTCAATATTATTTTTTGGGAAGTCTATTTAACTTTAATAATTCCGAATACTCATTGGATAGACAAATCTATGATAGGTTAAAAGTCAAAGAACAGATAATGCTGGAGGCCGTAAATAATAATGCTCTTGAGTGCCCTGTCACTGAAGAAGAGGACCTTAATGCTATCTTTAGTAAATTAGGTATTTGATGTCATTTCTGCCCCGTGATTTTGTTGTTCGCGGACTGACTTGTTCTTGTTATAATCTTGGGCTTTCTTAAAATATTACAGATTTTTGGTCTGGCTCGGATGCCATTTGGTGTGGCGGGTTGTGTGTCAGATGGATGATGTGTGTGCCCCGAAGTTGATTGAATTTGTGTTGTGGACGCAAAAATACTTCCTGGCTGATACATACTAATAAAAAACGTTTCCTGTATGCTGTGGCTTGTTTATGGATTGATGCGGGATGTCTGGCACTGATTGGCGGGTCACCGACGTCCGTGGTTTTGTAAAATGGCCATAAAACTTATAAAAAGTGCCAAAAACGGCTGTTTTTCGGGCTTTCGGGGCGGTTTTGTCGCGTACATATCCAATTATTCACCGTATAATTCATATAGTTAACAGCAACAAAAGGAAAAATTATGCGAAAAGAATATAAAAATTGGTTAATTGCAAACGGATTTAGTTTGTACACACCGACTTATAAGCCGTCCACAGTTTATGACTATTTACGTGGTCTGAAACGTGTTTGCGTGGAAGAAAAATTGACCGTCGAAGGCGTAGCAGCGAACATTTCAACGCTTGTTATGAAGTATCAGCCAGGTGGCGAGCAATCAAATACCGGTCGCAGCATCCGCAGGTCATGCCGTTGTGGCCTTGTCCAGTTTGCAAAGTTCGTTCAATCACAAGAGGTGATGTAATGAGTGTCGCCGAACTGAATGATAATCTGCGTCGTAATATTTTGAATCCGAATGGGTTTGGTAAAGTGTTTTTAGCGGGCAGTGTATCTGCACTGCCCGACTATGCACAGTTTGTGTTGTTAGTTTTAATCCGTAATTTTAAAGATTTTAATTCAGATAATGATCCATGTGGTGAACATGATTTTGGAAAAGTCAGATACATGGATGACGACTATTTTTTCAAAATCGATTATTACAATGAAAACATGACCGGTGGTTCAAAAAATCCATCGGATGCGAAACAAACAACGCGCGTTATTACCATTATGCGTGCGGACGAATATTGATTAAGGAGTTATGATATGGCATGGACAATGTGGTATGTGGTGGTTTCGGGCAATATAGTTGGTATTCCGATGGAATATGCCGAAGCGCTGGAACTTGAAACACAATACAGATTAAAAGGATTTTCCGCGCATATGATAAAGGCCAATGGCTGACCATATGTGGATAGATAACGTTAATACACTGTATGTTTGGTACAGTTTATTATATACTATTCATTATATATGGCTTATTTGGGTTGTATTTAATAATCCATCCTGTTAAACTCGTGGGCAATAGACCAGAAAGGACAAAAAATGGCTAATACCTACGAGACAATAAAAGAGTTAGTTGATAAAGTTGAACGTAATCAGATTAGACTTCCCGAAATGCAACGCGGATATGTATGGAAATCAACCCAAGTCCGCGATCTTATTGATTCATTGTATCGTGGATATCCTGCAGGGAACATATTGATGTGGGAAACATCTGATGATGATATGCCTGCGACTCGCGATTTCGCTGTATCTCAATCTAATGTCAAGCATTCATCATATTTATTGTTATTAGACGGACAACAAAGAATAACATCCCTTTCGAGATTATTACGTGGAAAAATGGTTGAAGTTAAAGGGACTGGTGGGAAACTTAATGAAATTGATATCTTGTTCAATATAAATCATCCGGACAGTTTAACCAATTTGGATGTAGATTCTGATGACAATGATAATAACGATTCAGACGATCAGGATTTAGATAGCGATGAAAGCACAGACGTTTTATCCAGAATCAAAGATTTGACCTTTGTTGTAGCCAACAATAGCTTGAAAGGCGAGAAAAGTTGGGTATCTGTAAAGGATATATTTAATTCAAGCGACAATACCGACTTTCTTAAACGTGCCGGAGTGACAAGTTTTGATGACCCAAATTACAATAAGTTTAATGATCGCTTAAATCAGGTTAAGAATATCAAAAATTATGAATTTCATCTGATTACCCTTGACCGTAATATGAGCTATGAAGAAGTCACAGAAATATTCGTTCGTGTAAATTCACTGGGTACAAAATTACGCGGTTCTGACCTTGCGTTGGCGCAAATAACAGCCAAATGGCCAGGTTCATTGGAATTGTTTGAAAAATTTCAGTCAGATTGTGAAAAGAACGGATGGAATATAAGCATTGGAACCATTGTGCGTGCATTAATTGCAACAATAACCAATCAGGCAAAGTTCCGGGTTGTATCATCCATAACAAAAGCCAATTTGGAATCTGGATGGAAAGAAACCCAACGCGCGATTAACTTCGCTTTGAGTTATCTGAAAAATAATATTGGTATCGAAGGTACATCTCTTTTGACTTCGCCATACTTCATTATCACTTTGGCCGGAATGGCACGATTCAAAGAATATGATATTTCAACAGCAGACAGCAATAAATTAATCAAATGGTTTGTAATTGCTAATTCCAAGGGACGTTACTCTGCCGGATCATCCGAAGGCATGTTGAATCAAGATTTAAGATGTAAAACCCCAGATGAATTGTTGCAATATCTTCAGTCGCAATTTGGAAAACTTGAAATCGATGCATCCGATATAGTTGGCAAGAGTATAAATAGTGGTTTCTTTCGCACTATGTTTATAGCAATGAGGCATTTTGGGGCAAAAGATTGGAATACCAACCTTGTAATCAGTTCAAAAAATAACGATAACCGAGATAAAATTGAATATCACCATATTATTCCGCGGGATTTATTGGATAAATTTTTAACAGATGATAAAAGCGCCAAAAAAGAAAAAATTAACGATATGGCCAACTTTACATTCATCGGAAAAATAACAAATATAAAAATCAGCAATAATGAACCTGTGATGTATTTAGATGAGATTATTAAAAAATACGGCGCAGAGATATTGAAACCGCATTGCATTCCGTTGGATCGAAGTCTTTGGGAATTGTCAAATTATGACGAATTTTTAAAGACCCGTCGTAATATGATAGCAGAATCAATAAATAATTTTATAATTGATAAAACCACTCAGGAATAAAGTTGTTTGCTATCTGTATAAAACAGTATATCAATCCCTCTTTTCCAGTAACTCATCGGACATTATGAACCGTGTGGTATCAAGGTGGGTTTTATGGGTAACGCGTATATGATTGCCGGTGTATGCCAAAACGTTTTGAATATCAGCCATAGACCCAAGTATCGGTTCAATATGTAACTGTATCGATATTAATGATTGTTTGTCGCGTGTGGCGCATATGGCGTTTATTATATCGTCGTTTGATATGCTGTCCCGTGATTCAATTAATAAATGATAATGCCAATATCCGTTCAGGTGTTTGGCGGCACATCCAAAGAACCGTAGATGATTTTTATTCCAATGTCGCCCCAATAGATTGTATTCAAAGCATGCCATAATCTTGCGCCATTCTTGTTTTGCACGGTCCAGGTCACCACGTCGGCGATGTTTGGGCAATTGTATCGTTATATAATGTGAATATGCGCCAACGGTTCCATATTCGGTCCACAGGCATTTTATTAATTCATTCGGATCGCGATAATATTTGGTGTGATTTATTATTTTATTTTTCATTTTGTTTTATTTATATGTTTTTAACATAAGGGCTTTTTATGACCTTATGCTTTAATTGATGTGGGTATTGCGTCGCGCTTACCATGTATGACCACGTTCGGACAATACCGAAGATTAGAATCATTGCCTCCACCACAAATAAAAACCCAATCTGGTTTGGCCGCCGGATTGGGTAACTGGTTAATACAATAACGGACGGCCACGACGTTATCTTTAAATTCATATTTATTAAGAACATCGGATTTTAAATTTATATACATCGTAAAAATTGCAAAAAAACTGGCGCCGTTTTATTGGCACCAGGTTTATTGTTTATTTCTTTGGCATACATTTTACAATGTTTGCAACCAGTAAAGGCATAAAGGCCTCGCCCAGTGCATGTCTAATCATTGTATCGCTTGCCCAGTTTGGGATTGGATAATTGGTTGGCAATCCCGTAACGATTAATAGTTCAAGAATCGTTAATGCGCGTGCATCTGAATATCGACCGCCTGGACGTTTGCGACCGGGATGACAATTACAAAATCCAGTTACACCGATTGAATCCTGTAAAATTGTATTACAAGGTTTATCCCAATCACGACGTTTAAATGCACATTTGAACTTTGCACGGCTTGGCGAACCATCTGTATTAAGCAGTTTTAATCCTGGCACGTCACATCCCGCCATACCCGATGGGACCTGTTCCATAATATCCACATGGATTGGGTGCCAGTTTGGCGCACGGTGATACACCAATGTTTTATGACGTTGCCCCGCCTTTAATGATGGCAAGTGTCCGATTGCAGCGCGTAGCGTAACCGGCTTTTCAATTTTTGGTGGCATTGGCCAAGGTTGTTCAGTCTTGCTTGCCAGAATCACTGTTCTACGGCGTGCCTGGGGCGTTAAAGAATGTTGGCTTGCGTCCAATATACCCATAGTCACTTGATACCCAAGCTTTTCCAATGCGCGTTTGATATATTCACCGACTGTTTTACCTTTCAGTTTCGCGGGCTTTGCCGTTAAGAATTCGGGAACGTTTTCGATAATCACGTATTTGTTCACACTGTCGACTTGTTTAATAAAGTTTAAAAGGTATTCAAATTGAAATGCACGATGGCTGTCAATCTGACGCTTGCCGGCGGTTGAATAATCACGGCATACCGGACTTGCCATAATCATTTCGCACTTGTTTTCAATGTGTGCATTTGCAATCAATTTAAAGATTTTGGGATTTGTAAAATCGCCGACAATTACATTTGCAGATTTGTGGTGTTCAGACAACCATTTTGCGCGCAGTGGTTCTAACTCATTCGCGACTTTGCAGACAAATCCCAAGTCTGACAGGTAATATTCACCGATACCAACATTGGCAAACAATGATGTGTATTTAATGGGTTGTTTTGTTTGATTTTTTAAGTTTGATTTCATAGTTTATCCTTTTTGGTTTTTAACTATGAAAATCAGACTTACAGATAATAAATAATGTGCCACAGACGGCTGATTACTGGAGCAACGTTGTTATACGCACAGATACATTGTGCACAAAAAAAGACTGGCCCGAAGGCCAGTGCTCTATTTTTTATTGACTGAATATTCATTTTCATTCAGGTACATTTCAATGTCAGCAATATGATATCTAACATCTCTATCGAACAAGACAAACTTTGGTCCTGTTCCGCGTTTCCGCATACCCATAAGTTTACGCACCGAACAACAAGGAAGTAATGTTGACAGTTCACCTGTTGCGAACCAAACTTTTGATTCTGGTGCTTCGACTTTGAATTTGCCATCAGCCGTCTTCATGACTTTCGCCATAGGATTCACCTTTATTCAAGGTTAAAGCCTGGGGGCACCCACGCCCAGTTGTTTACTGTATGCTGTTCGTACCTAAGACTAGGTACACAGGGTCGCCATTACTGGGGATTATATATCACGATTTTCAAGATGTAAAATCAATTATTACTGGGTGGACACTGTGCGAAATATTCCCGCGCACGTAAAGGCCTTGTGTGAAAAAGGTCGTTTCTAAACCATGTGCCCTGGTATGGGTGTGGTGCGGATGCCTTTGGCGAATGGGCTATGCACCCCATATGGGGGATGGTTTATTTCTTTGCCATTATTGTTTTCCATGTATCAAAGTGTGGTTCAAGGAAGTTGTACGCATACTTATCCATTTGTGCGCGTATTTCATGCAGTTTATGTTTGGAATAATGTTGTTCCATGACGTTTGTACCCTTCCACCCGATAACATCATTGATATATGATTGTGGAATATTGGCTTCTTGCATCATATTGCTAAGGTTATTGCGGAACGAATGAAAATCATGTCGATCGCCACCAGGTTTACGGATGCCAAGTTTTTCAAGGAAGTTAAACAGAATCCGATAATACTTTTCATAATATACGTCCCCAGTGGTAATGCATCGCGGAAATATAAAGTCAGTTCCTGATGCACCTGATACCTTTTGTTTGCGACGAACATAATCCACAAAGCCCAGTTTTAATAACTGTGGATGGATTGGCACAATGCGTTCGGAGGAATCTGTCTTTAATGCCTTTATCGCATGATTGTCTGTGAATTCAATGCATGGAATACCATCAACATCACGAATATCATTATATTGTAATGTTGCCGCACCATTTGAACGCACACCGGTAAACATGGCAACTAGGCACGTGAAAAACATATCGGATTCATCACGAAAAAACGAATGGGTTGGATTAAACATATTAATCAGTTGATCGTAAGAATATGGCATATGTGGCTTACGGTCCGCTTTCTTGGTTGCGGCAATCCGTGGCAGTTTTGCGATAACATTTAATTTATAGTTATCTGGGTCAAAATTGTGACCACATTCAGCCAGGTTTTTAACATACCTTATATACTTACGCTTGAAATCATTTTGGATGTCTGTGCGTGCGATAATGCTTTTAAATATTAATCCAATGGTTTTGATATCATGAAATTTTGAATAATCATCATTGGGCGTTAAATTGACATAGGTCAGCACCTTGGTAATAGAATTACGTTTGCGTACCTGTTCTTTTTCGCAATTCTGACCATTGAAAATCCAAGACTCCAGGACTTCGGATATCGTACGCTGGGTCGTTGGTTTTGCTAAATATACGGGCTGTTGTGATGCATTGTTTAAAAAGAGTTCAATGGCCGGCAATATCGTTTCAAATCGGTTTAATAAGGCACACGCACGTGCATTTGTGTCTTTCATTGCAACAATCATGCCATGCGCGAACATTAATTCAGATATATCGTCTGGGTGGTTTTTCTTGGACAATCGTTTGGACGCGCCGAAACGGTTTGCCGCATACATATTATTGGTCGAACCATGACCATCAACGAATATTAATCCATTCAATAATCGTTCGAACTGATCCAGATAGTAATTTGGGTTATACATTTTCATCATTTCCTTGGCTTTTTCACGCGCAACATAATAGTTATCAGTCTTCAGGGATAAACGTTTATAACGTCGTTTCCCATTAACGCGCGGTAATTCAATAATGAAATAGAAGACCCCATCCCGCAACCACAGGTTGGTGCCTTGTGATACCTTCTTGGTGCCATTTGCCCCACATTTTTTTGAAAATGCATCACAGTTGTTCATATCAATACCTTTTGGTTGATTGATAAAACGGTGAATTTACAGATTTGCTGGATTTGCGGGGCGTTGGCTGTATGAATATGAAATGTACACGCACAAAAAAATCCCACAGAAAACGTGGGAAATTCAATAAAAATCTAATGGCGGAGCGTATAGGACTCGAACCTATGGACGGGTTTAAATCCGTCACGGTTTAGCAAACCGCTGCATTACCACTCTGCCAACGCTCCAGTCAACTGTGATTTGCCGGGCCATTATATATAAAGCTTTTTAATAAATCAAGCCGGAATTTGATTCCGGCTTGATTGGTTTTACTCTTCTTCCTTGTGTTTTGGCTGATAGATTTCAACATCGCGCGTCATTGCGATGAACTTTTCAGCACGCTTTGCGGACAGCTCGCCAGCCGGGATTTTTTGCAATTCTTCGATGTGCTTGGCAACCGTCGCGCTTAAATGCTGCATGGTTGTCTGCCAGTCGGTATGCGCCCCGCCCGCCGGTTCGGCGATAATTTCGTCGATAATGTTCAGATCGGCCATATCGCGCGCGGTCAGCTTCATCGCCGCGGCTGCGACGTCTTTATACTTGTTGTCCTTCCATAATATGGTCGAACAAGATTCCGGCGCGATCACAGAATAGATTGCATTTTCCAGCATCAGTACACGATCGCCAGTTCCGATTGCAATCGCACCACCGGACCCGCCTTCGCCGACATTGACAGCGATGTATGGCGTGTTGATGTCCAATCCGGTTGCGATTGACGATGCGACAGCCTGGGATTGACCGCGCTCTTCGCCTTCGCGTCCGGCGAACGCGCCGGCAGTATCAAATAATGAAATCAGCGGCAATTCGAATTTTTCCGCCAGACGCATCATACGCTGGGCCTTGCGGTATCCGTCGGGATTCGCCATGCCGAACCGGTACTTGTTGCGGGTTTCGATTGTTCGGCCTTTTTCCTGGCCGATGATTACCGTCGGGATTCCACGCCAGAAACCGATACCGCTGCACATTGCGGGGTCTTCGGCGTAAGTACGGTCGCCGGCCAGATAGGTCCAGTCATCGACGATTCCATTGATATAGTCCAAAAAATGCGGACGGTTTTCATTGCGTGCCAGCAATACCTTGGAATATGCGTCTGTTTCAACGGTTTTCTTGGATTTTCTGCCATGTGTTTCGATGGCTGGCGTTGCGACTGTGATTTCTTTTGGCTCTTTGGTTTGCTTGGTCAAAACGCGCAGGATTTTTGTGATCTCGGCCTTTAGTTCCGTACGCTTTACGACCATGTCAACCATGCCATGTTCATAAACATAGTCCGCGGTTTGGAAATTCGAAGGCAGTTTTTCACGAACGTTTTGTTCAATAACACTGCGGCCGGCAAAGCCAATGCGCGCGCCGGCTTCGGCAATATGAATATCCCCCAGCATTGCGAACGAAGCGGTTGTTCCGCCAAATGTCGGATCGGTCAGCAATACGATGTACGGGATTTTGTTCGCATGCAGTTTATTGACAGCAACCGTCGCGCGTGCCATCTGCATTAATGACAGAATGTTTTCCTGCATACGCATGCCACCGCTGCTGGTTACCATGATAAACGGCTGTTTCTTTTCAATGGCGTGTTCCATGCTGGCCACGATGCCATCGCCGGCCGCGCGTCCAACGGACCCCATCATAAAGTCGCCGTTCAGAACACAGATCGTTGTCGGAATTCCGCCAATCACGCCGTCCGCCGCCGTCACCGCATCGTTAAAACCGGTATCCGACCTGGCTTCTTCCAGTCTGTCCTTGTACGAAACGCGGTCGACAAAGTTCAAAGGGTCATCGGACACGACCGGCAAATTGACGCGTTCCCAAGTGTTGTTGTCAAACAATAAATTAAAGCGCTGTTTTGGCGTCATGATAAAATAGCGATTGCACCGCGGACATATGTAATTGTTGTCCTTGTAATCTTTGTAATATACCAGACGACCGCAGGCTTCGCACTTGATCCACATCAGGCGACGGATGCGCTCGTATCGTTCGCGATTTTTATTTTTAATACCTGCTTTTTTACCGAATAACATATATAAAACTCCGTTTTCTTTAGCGCCAAGTGAAAGCAAATCCGCAAAACCAAGCTGTTAAATTACAGTTTCAACAGCCCGTTTGCGCTTGCACTTGCGCCTGTGCTTAATTCATTTTCTTGGTTAATTCACGACTGGGTTTGAACAGAATCGTCCGGCCCGCGGCCAAATGCATAGGCTGGCCGGTGCATGGATTATATCCGATTTTCGTTGCACGCGTGCGCGGCTGGAATGTGCCAAAGCCGCGGACTTCGATACGATCGCCGGCGCGGATGGATTCGATAACCTGGTCGGCCACCGTATCCAGTATTTCCGCAGCATCTGTTGCGCGCATGCGTTTAAATTGAACCTGGATTGATCTTATAAGGTCGGAACGTTTCATCTTTATCACCTTTTGTTATTTCTATTTATAACATTCATTATTTAACATCATAGCACGTTTTGGCAAGAGTAAAGTTTTTTTTATCACGGCTTAAGAATATATGCATAATCGATATAAATCCCAAATTATTTTCACCCCAGTCTTGCTATATCTTTTGAATGATGTATAATTGATCCAAACAATGCCAAGGGGGCATATTTATGGAAAACACAGAAACAGCAACAGTCGAAACACCAAAAACAAAATCGGTGTCCGTCGACCTGACAAACGAACAATATGCTTTTTTAACAGAATGGCAGAAAACGCACGAACAGGAACTGGGGATTGAGGTTCCAATTTCCGCAATGGTGCGCAAAACGGTCGAAATCGCGATGAAATCGCAACAGAAAAAAGAAGAACGCCCTGCACGCTCTTTTGGTGACAAGCCAGCCGGTCGTTCATTTGGTGACAAACCGCGCGGCAGCTTTGGCGACAAACCGGGATTCAAATCCGGCCCGCGAAAAACATTTGGCGGCGGTATGGGCCGCGGTCCAAAGTTCGATATGACCGGCAAAGGTCATAAAACCAGAACATTTGATAAATAATCAAAAACGCGGCATCCGCCGCGTTTTCTTTTTGATCTTGTTTTGAAATTGTTTTTGTTTTAATCTGGGCGACGCCCACAACCAAAGGAAACAATATGCAAAACAATCGGAATATCATCACAATCGACGGACCATCGGGCGTCGGCAAAGGAACGCTGGTTCTGCTGTTGGGCGCGTACTATCGTTATGTGACCCTGGACACAGGCAGTCTGTACCGCGCGATAGCACTGTATATCATGACCAATTTCGATCCGATCACCGTTACACCGGACCAAGCTGTCCAGATCGCAAAACAACTGGCCGATTCAAACGAAATTTTCACATACGCCAAGAATCCCGGAATCCGGGCCGCAGCGGTTGCCGAATACGTTCCGACGATTTCCAGCATTCCGACACTGCGCGAAATTGTAAAGCAATACCAGATTTCATTCGGAAACAACCCGCCGAACTTGCCGGATGGATCGCCCGCGCATGGCGCCATTATCGAAGGCCGCAACGTCGGCACCGGCG
The DNA here is from genome assembly GCA_031555055.1 of Alphaproteobacteria bacterium. Classification (GTDB taxonomy): domain Bacteria; phylum Pseudomonadota; class Alphaproteobacteria; order Rs-D84; family Rs-D84; genus JAFGMC01. The sequence goes on from JAVBUT010000001.1 coordinate 186,731, forward strand.
TATTTCCAAACGCGCTGTGCAAGATTTATATCGACGCGACGAACCAGGCCAAGGCCGAACGCCGCCACCGCGAGCGCTTGGCCAGTGGAATCCCGTCAATATTCGAAGAAGTTCTGGCGGAACTGATCCGCCGCGACCGCGCGGATAAAGAGCGCGATGCCGCCGCAGGCAAGATGTGCATTCCGGACGATGCGTTCTATATCGATACTTCGTACATGGGCCGCGGCCAGGTTTTTGACATCGCGGTAAAGCTGATCGACGACGCGCTGGCAAAAAACGCAAACTAAGAAAAAACCGCCTGAACGGCGGTTTATTTTTTTGGCAGTGTGGTATTCTGTTATAGAATAAGCCATTCAAGAATAAATCAACGGGTGCGACGCAAAGCACTTTCAATAATAGTAACAATACTTTTGAAATCTTTTGAATTAACATCAACATTTGGTAGGATTGCTGGCTTATACATCCCGCTTCGTTTCATAAATAATCCCAAGTTGTTCTCAATAAAAATTGGTCCACCAATCGTTCCAACTGGATAAACATCAATTATATTATCAAACGGCGATTGTTCCCCAAAGGAAGCAGTCATCAGCCAAGAATGTTCAAATCCTGGCATATAATAGCCAGTTTCAACCCGTAACGGATATATTTTCGCAACGGCATGACATATTTCATGGCATGAAATCAGATGTTTTTCTGGAAGCGGAAATTTATCTATGGAATCGACAGCCTTCTTGATACTTTTAAAAATATCAAGCTCTTGCTGTTTTACAATTGATTCTGTAAATGTTTTCATTATGAAAGTAAGCTTATTATAATTATTTTGAAATTCAAGAATAATTGACTCGGACGAATTTGGCATTGTATATATATGTGCCAAATCTGCGATTTTTTAGCATACCACTGTGAAAATAAAACGTAAAGTCGCGGGTTTTAGGCGATAACCCACCCCGTTTTTATTACATAAAAACACCCCTCCACAGGAGGGGAATAATCTGGCGGGGTTGTAAAAATTATTAGATATCTGCATACAAAATTTATTATAGGTTCTTAGTAAATTCTATATATTTTCCAGCAAAACTATATTTGTTCTTTTTGTAAAATCCCATTGTTTTTTTGTTTATATCCGAAGATCCGAAAATCCATTTAATATTCTGATTTTTGCATTCGTTTTCAAATGCAGATATTAATATTTTTCCGATACCCTGACTGCGATATTGTTCATCAACTACAAAATACCAAATTACCGAACCATCACACATTAATTTTTCACCATGAATAAGACCTATTACCCCAACATTCTTCATTTCTGCAACAAAAAAGATACCTTCAGATACGGAACGTTCAAAATACTCTGGTGTGTCATAAAGAGAATTTTCGGTTAAAAAATCAGTTTTTCTTAATAAATCCATAACAACAGGTATGTCAGATAATTTTGCTTTTCTAATTTTTATACTCATTGCGCTTCCATTTTAGTTTACAGTGCAAAAATGACCATTGTATGTAACGTGCGCCAATTCTGCGGTTTTTTGATTTATCGCAGCATACCACTGTGAAAATAAAAAGTAAAGTCGCGAGTTTTAGGCGATAACCCACCCCGTTTTTATTACATAAAAACACCCCTCCACAGGAGGGGAATAAACTGGCGGAGACGGAGGGATTTGAACCCTCGATAGACTTGCGCCTATGCCTGATTTCGAGTCAGGTACATTCAACCACTCTGCCACGTCTCCTAAAAAAACATTTTTGCACAGGCGCGCGCCTATGCCTGATTTCGCTCGGCTTTGCCTCGCGTATCCTCATACTTGTTCGAACTTCGCGATACCAGCTCGTTCTCACATACTCGGATTCGAGGTCAGGTACATTCAACCACTCTGCCACGTCTCCTGGGTGCTTGGGATTATATATGTCTTGATTATGGATGTCAAAGAATAATTAGCACATGGCTTTGACAAGAAAATTCCAGGATGGCAATACAAGCTGGTGCCATTTTTACAAAATTTTATTTAATAAAATTTTGTCATCCCCGCGCAGGCGGGGATAGGGCTTTAAACCGCGAGACGTCAGCCGAGCCAAAATATCAAACATTCTCTATATGAATAATTATGAAATTTTATAGACCCTATTCCCGCCTGCGCGGGAATGACAAAAATTACTTTGTAATTTTTGTTAAAGCGAAGCGTTGTCATGGACAACATCACAACATGGGTGTTCAAACATCAAAATCGTAATTATTGATTGAACGCGCAATCGCATCGACCAACTTTTGCTGGTGCGAATCGGAATTCAACAGCTTTTCTTCGGCCGCATTGGACAAGTGCCCCAATTCCACCAGCGCGCCCGGTATCGTTGAACGCAAAACTGCGAACGGTGCGCGTCGGACCGCGGGTCCGGGCTGTTGCTCTATACTGCGGCCATTAAAGGATTTGGCACAGCCGATCGCATATTCCATGGATAATTCTTCGACCGCATGCAACTGTAACGCGGACAGAGTGTTCCGGATATCCGGTTCGAATCGCTCAAACTTATCCACATCGATTTTATCCGCGGCATTTTCAGCATCGGCCAGTTTTTGCGCTTCTTCGTCAGACGCTTTTTTGGATAATGTATAGATCGAAAACCCCTTCATAGAGCGACTGGGGTTCGCATTCGCATGCAACGATATAAACAGGTCCGCGTGATATTTTTCTGCCATGCCGGCACGCGTGTCCAAGTTCAGGAATACGTCCGTACTGCGCGTCAGATAAGTCTTAAATCCATCGGAGTCTAATTTAGTCCGCAGTTTCTTGGCGACGGACAGAACGACGTTTTTCTCCTTGGTGCCGTTGCGGCCGATACAGCCCGGGTCTTTGCCCCCATGGCCGGCGTCGATAACGATTACGTATTTTTTCGCAACCTTGGCCGTTGTGGCGGCCGCAATTGTGGTCGCCGGTGTCGCCGTGCCCGCGACAAAGTCCAGCACCAGGCGATAATCATTGTCGCCATTCGGTTCCAAAATCAGTATCTGATTTTTTGGGATCGCGCCGATTGTCTTGTTTAAATTCGCGGTTATTTGCAAGCGGTCGCCAACCTGGGTCTGGGTCAGCGAATTGATCAGCGTGCCGGATGCCATTGACGGCTTTATCGATTGGTTCGCCGCAGTGTTCGACAGACTGATCACCAGCTGGTTTTCTGGATAAGACAAACTATACGACGGGCGCGACGATGTTTCGATCACCAGGCGGGTTTTATTTCCCGGCTGTAATCCCGTGCGCAAGGACTGTAATCCGTTGCGGGCCGCAAAAGCCATGCGCGGCAAAAAGTTGATTACCAACATCGCCCCGCCCGCAATTTTTAAAACTGTTCTACGTGAAACTTCCATCGCAATTATTATATCAGAAAACATGTTGTCGTTCAAGCGTCCAGGAAAAACCGCTTGTTAAAAAAACTATAATACGATAGTATTGACTTGTTCTCTATAAAGAGAGAACAGGACTTACTTGGTTAGCAGTTGGGCGTCGATAACCCAGATGGCTGGCACGAAAGTGTTTTGACTAACAAGGCGGTGATTTTCACCGTTTCAAAGTCCCGACTTTGGTCGGGAAGCTGCGGTTATACAATAGGATTTTATCCGAAAACCGCAGGGTCAAAGTTATCTGACTATCGAACTTCCCGACTCCTAATTTCATTAGGAGTCTTTTTTAAATAAAAAAAGGAAGTCGAATATGCCAAAACCAATAAAAATATCGGTCATCGTGCCAATATACAATGGCGAAAAATATATTGAAAAATGCCTGGAACACTTGGTTCACCAAACTTATAAAAACATCGAAATAATATTGATTGACGATGGATCGACCGATAATTCTGTACAGGTCTGCGAAAAATACGCAACATTGGACAAACGTATCAGGATAAAAAAACAAACCAACGGAGGGCCGTCGGTCGCATTGAATTCCGGGCTGGCGATGGCGCGCGGAGATTACGTGCATTTTCACGATCACGACGATTTTGCAAATTTGGATTTTTTTGAAAAATTCGCCATGGCTGCGGAAATTACCGACGCTGATATTTTGTGCGGCGAAGCGAATCAGCCGGGATACAATTTTCCGGAATTCGAAAAAATTGAAATCCTAAAGTCACTGGCTGAAAAGATATTAAAAACGCGCGCCAATGTGTATCATCCGGCGTGGCGATATCTGTATAAAAAATCATTTCTGGATCGCACAGGCCTTAAATACAATCCGGCCGTATTCGGCCCCCAAGACAAAATGTTCACGCGCACGGCGATCATCCTGGCAGATACCGTGACAACGGTTCCGGGCGCGAAATACAACGTTCTGGAATATCCGACATCGCTTAGCCGCAACGCGCGCGCGAACAAAAAGACCGCAGAAACCGGGGCATCAATCGCTGCATGGCGCCGGCACGATAAATTCGTTGCGGAACACGGCGCGATCGAATTGTTCAACACACCTGAAAAAACTTGGAAAACCGAAGAATTCAAGATGTTCAACCTGCCCGTTTGGCGACGTGAAATCATGCCTTGGAAAACACGGTGCTATTTGTTCGGCATCAATATCGGCAGCAAAATATTAAAATAAAATACTTTATTAATTAATGATTAAAGACTATTGATTAAATTAAAAAATCCGCCGGATGGCGGATTTTTTGCAGATTTAAATCTTATTTGCTGACACAGTTTCCAAACGCCTGGGCCACGACGGACTGCTGTTTGGAGTCCAATGTCGCGACAGGAACGATATAGCACCGTGCACTGTCACGCAGGATAAACACCTTGGTCCCCAGCTTGTACGCGGACTGCATAGTGTCCATTTGCGCACTGGTCAAAAATGCGTTCTGGGTTGTCGCAGCATTCGTCAGACCCGCATTCACAACCTGTTTGGCGGTGGCGAAATCATACACATCAGACATGCTGTGGACTTCTTGCCATATACTCCAATTCTCATACGGGTTTTGCACGTTCGCGTCGGCTCCCGGGAATGCCATACCGACTGCCAGTGCGGCGGCCGTTTGCAGCGTTGTCGGCTGACCGTTGGAGCCGGACGAATAGCTGGCGGTGTTCATCTGCATATTGTCACCACAAGCCAGGTTCATTCTGTTGGTATAGCTGGCCAGGACGGAATCAACCGCAGCCTGCCAATCGGCGCCTTTTTTATTCAGGTCCAGATTTACGACTTTTTCGGCCCAACCCCATATGTTCGCGCCGACATTGCCAGCATTCGCGAATTTTGTAACCATTTCGGATGACCCACCCGGAACGCCATTACCGCAATAGTCGGTCAGTTGCGATGTCAGCATACTGGATGTTTCGTTGCCATACGCCATTGCGACGGAATGGCATGCCATTGCCGCTTCCAGTTCTTGGCGGCGCTCTAGACAAACCGACGAATGAGATTTTGATAGCTGGGTCGCCATGTTCGCCATAGACAGATACGACATCAATTCCTGTTGCACATAGGACGGGCACAGGCGTGCCGCGGTGTTCATTCCGTTCGCACCTGTGCGCGTGTTAACCGCATATTGCGGCAATAATATCGTGTTATCTTTCTGCAGACACAGCAATGCGTAATTGTACAGTTCGCTTTCGCTGGAGTATGTGCATCGGCTGTCGCGCTGGCCCGGGACGATGGTCACGTCGCCGCAATAATCCGACAGGCACTTGTAAATTTTTTCACGGCATGCGGTGTCGACGTCAGGCTGGGTCACCATGAAATAAGTATTTCGCTGATTGGTTTTATAAGCATTCGCCGAATTCTGGTATCCACGGTTTCCAGTGCTTGTGGCGGCATCCGCGACAGACAGACAGACGGCAAACAGCCCGATAAAGGCAAGAATTTTTTTCATAAATATCTCTCCAACTGATAAGATTTTATCACATGCGTCATAAAAAGGCAATCCATAATTCTATTGATTTAATTAAATTAATCGATAAAATAACATCCATGGCCACAGCACTTGAAAATCTTGAACAAATCCGTGACGACATTGGCGCCGTCAGGGGGTTTCTTTGACCCAGCGAAACTGGCCGCTGAAATTTCAGAATTAACCGAAAAATCAAATGTACCCGATCTGTGGGATAATCCAGACGCGGCGCGCGCGCTGTTGCAAAAAAAATCCGGACTGGAAAAATCACTGGACGACCTGGTGTCGCTGGAATCGGAATATAAAAATCTGGCCGATTTGTATGAAATGGCGCCGGATGATCATGAAATTATTGCCGGGATCAACCATCTGGCCGATCGCGCACATCGTGCAAAATTTATTACTTTGTTCAACGATCCGGCCGACGGATCAAGCGCCTTTTTGTTCATCCAGGCCGGCGCCGGTGGCACCGAAGCGCAAGACTGGGCCCAGATGATGTCCAGAATGTACCAGCGCTGGGCCGAACGCCATGGATTCGGTGTCGAAGTCGTCGATGAACACGAAGGCGATACCGCCGGAATAAAAAACATAACTTTCCGCATCAGCGGCGAACGCGCGTATGGTTGGCTGAAAAACGAAATCGGTGTACATCGTCTGGTCCGGATTTCGCCTTTTAACGCCAACGGCAAGCGCCAGACCAGTTTCGCCAGCGTCGACGTATGGCCGGACATTGACGATTCTTTTGAAATCGTGATCAATGACAAAGACCTGCGTATTGACACTTATCGCGCCCAAGGCGCCGGCGGCCAGCATGTTAACAAAACAGACAGTGCAGTCCGCATAACGCACTTGCCGACGAACACGGTCGTGACATGCCAGAACGAAAGATCACAAATTCAAAATCGCGAAATGGCGATGAAAATGCTGCGTTCGCGACTGTATGAACTGGAAATGCAAAAACGTCAAGAACTGGAAAATGCCGCACTGGCCCAACAGAAAAAGATCGAATGGGGATCACAGATTCGAAACTATGTGCTGTATCCGTATCAGTTGGTCAAGGACGTGCGCACAGGTGTTGAAAAAACTGATTCCGACGCGGTCTTGGACGGCGATCTGGATGACTTTATGCTGTCGCTTCTTGCGCGTGGCAAATAATCACCCCAGCCTTTTCGCATCGCGACGGCCCAGATCATGCGCGCGTGATAAAATCCTTTCGTAATATTCGGGCTGTTTTTTTTCAATCGGTGAAAATATTGTCACACGGACCGGCCGAATGCCGCAAAATTTCATAATGCAATCGCGAACAGACCGGATTCCTGGTGATCCATAGAACAACTTGTGAAACCAAGCCGGCGTATTCATTGTCGTGATAATGCGACCAGTCTTGTTGCGCAAAAATTGTTCCGGCAATAATTTTCCATCATGAAAGCGATACGCAAACCCCGGCAGCCATATACGATCAAAAAATCCCTTTAAGAGCGCCGGATACGTCCCCCACCATGTCGGGAATACGAACACGATATGATCTGCGGATTTTATCAGCTCCTGGACATGGATCAAATCCGGTTCCAACGGCATTTTCAGACGATATCCGAAATGCAAAATCGGATCGAATTTCAAGTCCGACAAATTGACCAGCGTGCACGCGACCCCGGTCATCGCGCCGTGCGCATACGATTCCGCGATCGCGCGCCCAAAAGAATCCTTGTCCGGATGACTGTTTATTACCAAGATTTGTTTCATTTCATCCCCCCGGCTTTATAGTTTGGTTTGATATTATTGTACTGCATCGACACCGGCAATGTAAATAGGAACGCTTGCTTTTTAAAAGCTTTTATTTATAATGGCAAACATTGCACCCATAGCACAACTGGATAATGCGCCGCCCTCCGAAGGCGGAGATTGCAGGTTCGACTCCTGCTGGGTGCGCCACCAATTTCCCCCGAATGAAACGAGAAATGGAAAATTGAGTGCCCGCCGTAGCCTTGGCGAAGGCCGGGCTGCATACATGTATCTACGCCCGGCTTACGCCGAAAAGCAGACTCATAAAACAAAACCCGCTGATCGGCGGGTTTTAATTTTAACGTTTTTTTACCAGATCCAATATTTTGTCTTTGACCAAAAAGGCCAGGACTTCATTACCTATATATATACTGATAACACCACCCAGAAACATTATCTGCGCATCATGATCGCCTGTTGTATAATTAACAGATGGCGGAGTAGTAAATAACATCATTGGACGGCGCACAGAAACCGTGTCTTTGTATTCATACGCTTGGCTCTGTTTTTTTTGAATTGCCTTTAGTAACTTTGCAAAGTTGGCATAAGGAATAGAAAGCCGAATGTCGTTATGTCTATGGCTTGTATATTGAAAATCAATCGTTTTACCATCCACGGTTACATTTGCCAAACACCTATGGTCTGAAACAGTTATTGTTTCGTGAAATGAAATTTTGTTCATATTTTTATCCTGTTATAACTTGGTGATAATTATGGAAAATATATTGTTATTGTCAATGTTATATTTACAAATAATACCGTATGCCCATGCGGAATCCGGCGTTAAAGCCGTCAATATTTCCACTGGGGTTGAACAGTTTGATCTGCATCGTCCAGTCCAAATTGTGATCAAATCTTTCCGTAAATCCGATCGCGCCGACCCAACCGTTATGCAGACCGTCTGCATTAAAGCTTTGCGATCCGATACCCGCAGACAGAACCAGCGCACGTTTCCAGCTTTTTTGCATACGGATATAATTATCGAACATAACCGCCCCGCCCCAGAATTTTGCGAAATTGTCATCCATATCCGGTAGCGGGCTGGCACCGATTTCCGCATATCCGGAAATGCCAAAATTATACAAAATATCTTTGGGCCCGAAACGCATGCCGGCGTTCGCACCCAAAGAAAATACCAGTCCCAACGCGCCGTCCCCATCAACGTGGCTGTTATACGCCAAGAACCCCGCGCCGCCGTCCATTCCGATAAATGCGGCCACATCCAGATTGTCTTCGGCGGCCATCGCCGGCGCGGACAAAAGGATTACGGATACGATAAATACGGTTTTTAGGATATGTTTCATACTTATCTGTACGTCGTTGTTATCTGGGTATGGTTAAACTTGTTGTCTTCACCATTCGCCGTTACGGAAACTTTTAACGGTTTCACGGTTTTTCCAGCCTTTGGGAATTCATTGTTGAACCATGCTTTGGCGGCGGCAGAATCAGACGCGCTCAGGCTTATATTTAGCGGAACGATATAGTGAGCTTCCTCTTCGTCGTATTCTTCATCGCCGGTTTCCTTGAACGATTGTTTCGCCAGGTCGATATGGATCGTGCCCATATAATATACTTCACCGGCCTTCATGGCTTTGTGATCAATCGGGAACTGTATCTTGGACAGACGGGTATGATAGATATGCTCTGTGTTACTGAACCAGCTGCTGCGCTCTATTGAAAACTGCATCTCGGCCAGTTTCAGGTCTTGTTCGACACCGATCGGAATTGCAAAGAATTTGTTGGTTTCAACTTCGTCAAACGCCTGATATCCTTCACCGGATTTTACATCCGTTTTGTCGGATGAAAAATACATAAACGCCGGCAGATAGTCGTCGTTTGTCTTTTTAGTCAGATCGCCATCGTCGTCCAGCATTGGTGACAGATTGATTTTGCCAACCAGCACGGCTTCTTTTTTTGGCATGGAATCACCAGAATCCAATGGGGAAATCAGGCCACTGCACGCGGACAGCATTGCGATTGAAAGCGTAAGTGAAATTAATTTTTTAATCATGTGTAAAACTCCTTTTTGATGATCTTAGTATAACGTTCGGCGATTTTGCAAGGGATAAATGCCCTTGTTTTATCCATGACGATTGTTATAAAATGATTTTAATCCTATGATCCATTCCAAGAAAGGGATAATTATGAAACAAATTTTACAAATCGTGTTGATTTTCGCACTGGCCGGTTGCAACAGTATGTATATCAAGCCGGATACACTGGATAAATCCGGCGAAACAATATATGTGGAACGTGGCGGCTGGCAGTTGCAACATCATATCAAAGACCGGTTGGAACAGCGCGGATATAACGTGATCGTCGGTGCAAAACGTGCAACAATCAAATCAACATTTATCACTCCCCAGGATGCCGATCTGACCTTTAGCACATCGGACGTCGGCCAGGCACGATACATTGTCCAGATCGCCGAAACCCAGCCGACTTTTGCGCCAATAGGTTGCATATTCAACGGATTCTGGTGGTGGAAATTCAACATATCAATCGCGGACAATAAAACCAGCAAAGAAATCCTGAACTGGTCGGGCCGCGGCTGTGCGAACAGCACATTACGCAAATTGGACGACGCCCTGGACCAGTTAGAGATGGAGTAGTTATAATTATTGCAAGTTATACAATGCGATCGCTTTGTTTTTACAAAAATTACTTTGTGATTTTTGTGAAAAGATTAGAAAAATCCCCCAATCGGGGGATTTTTTAATCGATCTTTGCGTATTCGCAAAAACCTTCGTTCGTGTCACAGCGGGCGATTGTTCCTTCGCTGATAAAGTACCCTTGCGGGTGCAGGCACGCCGGGCACAATTTTGGTGCTTCCTTGGCAATATGCCAGTTGCCACAATTTGTGCAGCGCCACATGACAATCTTGTCCTGTTTGAACAAGGTGCCGTTTTCAATCGCATCAATCAGTGCGCGATAACGCGATTCGTGATAGCGTTCCGCATAGCCGATATTTTTCAGAACTTCGGCAATTGCGACAAAGCCTTCCTGGGCCGCGATTTGCGCGAATTTTGGGTACATTTCTGTGTTTTCATAATGTTCGCCAAACGCCGCCGACTGCAGGTTTTCCAGCGTAGTACCGATCTTGCCAGCCGGAAATTCAGCAGTGATTTCCAGGTCGCCACCTTCTAGATACTTAAACAAGCGTTCCGCGTGTTCTTTTTCCTGGTCTGCGGTTTCTGAGAATATTTTCCCAATTGCCTCGAACCCTTCGGATTTTGCCTTGCTGGCAAAGAAAGTATACCGGTTACGCGCCTGGGATTCGCCCGCGAACGCAATCAGCAGATTCTTTTCCGTCTGGGTGCCTTTTAGTGATGTTACTGTCATCTTGGTCTCCTTTTTTTCGTATGGGACCATGGTATCAGAAAATATCCAAAATGCAAATAATGTTACCGGTTTTATCGCGTGATCTGCGGCAGCGGTTTTATAAACTGGCCATCGCTTGTCTGGATGACATTTATTCCTATGTTCTGCAGATTCTGGATCATTTCAGGGTATCCGCGCAACGCAAAGCTGGGGGATTCTATATCGCTTTGGCCGTTTGCCATTGCGGCGGCAACGATTAACCCAAAAGTCCCGCGCAAGTCCATGCCGGATACAATCGCCGGCCGCAACAGCGACGGACGGATTTCTATGTTAAGCGCGTTTTTAGCAACCGAATTTTTTATTTTTAAAATTTCAAACGACGAATCCAAACCAAACTTTGCCAGTTCCGGCAAATGCCCGTGACGGCCCGGCCAGATTGGATCATATATCTCGGATGCGGTGATTGCGGATGATAAAACAGGCGCCCATATCTGGTGCAGATCGGTTTCTTTGCCAGGTATCGGCGACATCAGGAATTTTTGGCCGTGGAATTCGCACATATTTGAAAAATCAAAGCTCATTGATTCGCCATCCGGCGACACACTCACGCTGTTTTTTCCAGCGATTTCAATCACAGAGTTCAGCCATGGTCGGCAAGATTCCGCGTCCGTCCCGTTCAGCTTGATCTTGTCCCGCAAACCCATAGCCAGCAAGGCGTACGACGCGGTTTCCAAACGATCCGGCATAATTTCGATATTTGCACCATTCAATAATCCGCCACGGCCGGTCGACATGATTCCTGTGGTTCCCGTTCCACGCAGATTCGCACCCATTTTATTTAATTCGCCCAACAGATGCGGAACTTCGGGTTCCATTGATGCATTGTAAATCATCTTTGTCTGGGGTGATGTCGCCGCGGCCAGCATCCAGTGAAACGTCGCACCATGAGACATTTTGCGCGTCGAATACAGCGGCGATTTGTTTTCCGGCAGACGTTTCGGCAGGATCAATTCCATCGTTGTGTCGGCGGTCTTTATCCGCGCACCAAAAATATTCCGCATTAAATCCAGATGATAATCTATGGCGCGTTTTCCACCGAACGAACAGCCACCCGGCACCTTGATAACCAGCCGATCAAATTCGCCGGTTGCGGCAAATCGCGCCATCAGCGCGCCCCAGATATAATAGCTGGCGCGGAATTTATATGCCGCGTCCGACAATATGTTCGAAGAAATTTTTTCGGCGTGAATCCACAATACGCGCGTTTTCGGATCGTGCCGGATATCCACCCCTAAATCATTCATTATGTGCCCCATGTCCAAGACATCAGATATATGCGGAACATTGTGCAGAACAACCGGCCGGTCAGTTAAAACCGCCGCCGCCATGGAACCCAAAACTTCGTTTTTTGCGCCGCTGATTGAAACCGCGGCATTGTCGCGCAATGTCTTGCCACCGTTGATGGTAATGTGATTTGGGATAAAGAATTTATCGTCGTGCATGTTGCGCTCCGGTGTTTATAGTCCTCTCTCTCCCCTCTCTCTGGGTGGAACTATAACACCTTTTACGAAACAATATCCAGGAATTTCTTTTCGATTGCCGCGATCAGCTCTTTGATACCGATCATGCCGGCCGCGCTGATTGTGATGATTTCTGGTTTCTTTTTGCGCCCGAACGATTTTTTGAATTCTGTGATCTTTTGTTTCAGATCATCCGGCTCGATCGCGTCGATTTTGTTGATAATAACCATTTCCGGCTTTGCCGTCAGATCACCGCCGTACGAATCCATCTCATGGCGGATAATCTTGTAACGCTGGGCCCAATCGGGTTCCGTGCCGTCAATGACATGCAGAATCATTTTTGTGCGTTCCGCATGCCCCAGGAACCTGTCCCCCAGACCGACGCCGGTATGCGCGCCTTCGATCAGTCCGGGCAAGTCCACCAGAACAAATTCGCGGTCGTGCGCGTACATAACGCCCAGTTGCGGATTTAATGTCGTAAACGGATAATTCGCGATTTTTGGACGCGCCGCGGTCACAGACGCCAATAAAGTCGATTTTCCGGCATTCGGGAACCCGACCAGCCCAATGTCCGCGATCAGTTTCAGACGCAGAACAATCGTGCGTTCTTCGCCCGGCAGACCGTCATTTGCCTGGCGCGGGGTGCGGTTTGTCGGACTTTTAAAGTGCAGATTGCCCCATCCGCCGTTTCCGCCGCGGGCCGCGCGGTATTCCATACCGTCCGCGTTCAAGTCGGCATATTCGAATTCTTCGTTTTCGGACAAGATCACCGTGCCGGTCGGAACGTTCAGGATCAGATTTTCACCGGATGCGCCGGTACAACCCTTGCCACCGCCATTTTCCCCACGTTCGGCCTTGAAATGCATTTGGAAACGATAGTCGATAAGTGTGTTTACGTTTGCAACCGCGCGAAATATGATATCGCCACCACGACCGCCGTCGCCACCGTTCGGACCGCCGTATTCGATGTATTTTTCACGGCGAAAAGACGCGCTGCCGTTGCCGCCGTCGCCCGCCTTGATATTAATTTTTGCACGATCCAAGAATTTCATTTTAAAAAGCTCCGCACTGGTTCCCCCCTGGCATAGGGCTGGCACGGAGTGCCGGGATGTAGTTCCAGATTTAAAATATTCGACCACACCCCGCCCTGCGGGCACCCATCTGCCAGAGGGGAACCCGCACCGAGCCAAGTTTTATTATATGAAGGATTATATGTTATAAACTTGCAATTGCAATAAGATTTATTATAATGATAGTGTCCCGGCAACGGGAAGACGATGCTGAATGCTTTATGTAATAAGCTTTTTGGACTGGGGGGCGGTACCCCACAGCTCCACCACCATTTTTGTCCGAACGAAAGTGAGGATAACAAAAATGAGTGTCCTTCGAAGCCCGTAGGGCGAAGTAGGACTGCTCAAAATATACCATGGGGCTGACATAGACTCGACAATTGCCGAAAGATAAAGAGTGCGTCTGACGTGGTGTCATTAAAAACCGTTAAAAACTGAATGGCGATAAAATCGCTGCGAACGACAACGTTCCCTATGCAATGGCTGCCTAAATGGCACCGGGCAACGCCGGCAATTGTTGGCATGCCCATATAAGCTTTTGCGGGGTCGCCCACACCTGTCACAAAAAGTGGGCACTTTTTTACAAAAATAAACGGAGAAAATAATGTTTGGCAAGATCAAAAAAATATTTTTTAACGGCATATTCGGGTTTTTGTATATCTCGTTTGCGGCACAATTGGTGTATGTTTTGGGCTGGATCCAGGATATTGATCAAAAGTTCTTTTTATTGGGCATGCTGGCCGGCGAATGGCTGGTACTGATCGCGGCGCGTTACCTGTCGAAAAAATCCAGCAGCAGCGCACAGCAAGGTAACAACAGCGGCGGATTTAACCGTCATCGCAGATAAAAAATGGCCCGACGGGCCATTTTAATTAGTCAATAGTCATTAACTATTGGTTAGCGACTAAAGACTATTGACTATTGACTAAAAAACGCTATATTTGTCTGGCTATGAAAGAATTCATTTTACCTCTTCGCGATTTGGTTGTTCATCCAGGTCTGACCGTGCCGATTTACATTGATAATCCAATGTCGATCACATGTATCGAACGCGCCATGGAAAAAAACCAGAAAGTCATTCTAACCGCCCAGCATACCTGGAATTACCCGATCAATCCGGCCGATATTTTCGACACCGGCACAATCGCCGACATCGCCCAGGTTCTGCGCATGCCCGATGGCGCGGTCCACGCGATCGCGCGCACGATTTCCGCAGTCGACATTTCCGATGTTTCCGTTGATCGGGGCGTGTTTTCCGGCCTGTCTTCGACGATCACCATGCTGGACGATTCCGAATTTGACCAGACGATCGCGCTGCGCGACCGGGTTGCCGAAAATATGCAGGTTTTATCCGCCGCCCGAAAATTCAAAATGGACAAGCTGCGCGCGGTTATGCAGAACTATCCCCTGCCCGCTTTTGTTGACTCTGTAATCCAGATGACGGACATGGACACCGAAACCGCAATACGCGTATTGCGCGCCGCAACTTGGCGTGAAAAGCTGACACTGTTATTGGAACAAATCAACCTGATGATGGAAACGGCAAAAATCGAAGATTCAATCAACCGCCGTGTTCAATCCCAAATGGAATCCGGCCGTCGTGAAGCGATCTTGGCCGAAAAAATGCGTGCGATTCAAAAAGAACTTGGCGAAGATTCCGAAGAAATGGATGCGGAATCATTAAAATCACGCATTGAAAAATCAGAAATGCCGGCGGATGCAAAAGAAAAAGCACTGTCGGAATGGCGCCGTATGCGCAGTCTGTCGCCGATGTCGAATGAAGGCGGTCTGATCAAAACATATCTGGACGAAGTATTGTCCATGCCGTGGTCCAAATCTGACAAATCCAAAATTGATCTAAAGGACGCGCGTAACGTTCTGGACGCGGACCATTCCGGCATGGTTCCGGTAAAAGAACGCATTCTGGAACACATCGCCGTTATGCGCAAAACCGGCAAAAACCAAGGCAGCATTCTGTGTCTGGTGGGTGCGCCGGGCGTCGGCAAAACTTCATTGGGCAAATCCATCGCCAAGGCGCTGGGGCGCAAGTATCAGCGCATATCGCTGGGCGGAATTTCTGACGAAGCGCACTTTCGCGGACATCGCAAGACATATATCGGGTCCCAGCCGGGGCGTATTATGGACGCGCTGAAACGCGCACACGTAAACAATCCTGTGATTGTTCTGGACGAAATCGACAAGATGGGACGCGATCATCGCGGCGACCCGGAATCCGCATTGCTAGAGGTGCTGGACCCCGAACAAAACAAGAATTTCCGCGATCATTATCTGGAAGTGGATTTTGATTTATCCAACGTATTGTTTATCGCGACGGCAAATTCGCTGAACCTGTCGTCGGCATTGAAAGACCGTATGGAAATCATCGAAATCCCCGGATATACTGAAGACGAAAAAATCCGTATCGCACGTGAACACCTGATTGCGCGCGCCGCGCACGACACGGGCTGGGATATCGAAAACGTTGTTATTTCCGATGACTCGCTGCGCCATATCATCCGCAACTATACGTCCGAGTCCGGCGTGCGTGAGTTCCAGCGCGAATTGACCGCAATGCTGCGCCGGACACTGTTGGAAAACGACGGCGAAGATATCAAAACAGAATTCACAAACGCGAAGATCGACGACCTGTTGCGCGTCCGCAAATCCGCAACACTGTCGAAAAAAATCGGTTTCGGGGCAAGAGTGTAGGATAAAGGAAACAATAATGAACATTTTAAAACAAGTAAAAAGCTACTTTCCACAAAACAAAAAAGCAAAAAATATTATTAACCTAGTTATAGACAGTGCTATTATTCCTGAAAAATTCTTAAATACTGATATACTAAAAGAAGACAGAAAAATATCATTTTCTGTTAAATGTCCTGGTTATACTTTGGACCTTAAAGATTATTTTATTAGAGTCGGGCATCTTTCTCAGATTTTAAAAATACCAGAGCTGGAATGCAAATCAACCAGCATGATAATTCCTCCTGTAACTGAAACATCTTACAAATATTATTTAGCTATTTTTGATAAACAAAATGGCAAACGGATAAAAGTATCTGATAATGATTTAAAAAAATATGCATTTGAATTAATATCTGGAAGGCACATCAATTCAAAATGATCCTGGTTATAAACACATCTTCGGCGGGAATTGAATTAGCGCTCGATCAACTCCCCCCCTGTGGGGGAGTCGGCGGCAGTGTCACCTGCGCCGGTGGGGGGTATAAACAAACAAAGTACGCCTTTACCGATCCAAAACATCAAAATACATCCGGCAACATCAGAAACCTGGCGCAAAACATGCGTAAAAACATGACCCCGTCAGAAAAGAAATTTTGGTATGCTGTAAATAATAAACAATTGGGCTTTAAATTTAACAAACAATACCCGATTGATAACAAATATATTGCAGACTTTGTTTGTCTTGAAAAAAAACTAATTGTTGAAATTGACGGCAGCCAGCATATCGAAAACAAAAAAGACGCAATCAGAACTGAATACCTGCAAAAATTTGGATTTAACGTAATACGCTTTTGGAATTGGGATATAAATAAAGATTTATCCGGATGCATTGATGTTGTCTATGATGTTTTAACGAATAACAGCTTTGAAAAACGATTGGCGGAATTTGAAAAGAATTTACCGAATATGCATATTGATGAAAAAGGCAATGTAATTATACCCCCCACCGATGCACAAACCGGCGCATCGACTCCCCCGCAAGGGGGGAGTTGGCCCAAGGCGAAAAAAATCGACACCGATCGCCAGTCGTTGAACTTGCCATCCGAGACTGAAAAATTCCTGAACGAAAACGGTGTGAAATTTGGTGACCTGACCGCCATCGGCGTTGTTGTCGGCCCGGGCAGTTTTACGGGAATTCGTCTGGGGATTGCATATGCCAAGGGTATCGCAATGGGATTAAACATTCCTATCGTGCCGGTCAACGCATTTGAAATTTATTTGGAACGCGATCCCGACGCTTTTGTCGCAATTGATTCCGGCCGGCCTGATTTATTCGTCGGCGCTGGCGATATGGAACCTGGCACAATGGAAATCGAACAAATCGAAACGTATCAAATGAAGTATCCAAAAACCGTTGGACACAAACCGTTTGATTTGCGTGATGCGATTCCGATTGTAATGCAAAAGCTGAATCATAAATCAGAAATCAGCAATCAGCAATCCGTTATTCCAATGTACCTGCGCCCAAGTTATGCAGAGCTAAATTGTAAAAAATGATGAATAAAGATTTGTTAAAATCTAATACTGATTGCACCCCCACCGATGCGCAAACCGGCGCATCGACTCCCCCTCAGGGGGGGAGTAATTTGCTCTCGTATCTGGGAAAAATACATGCGCTTTGTTTTCCGAATAAACCTTGGTCGGCGGATGATTTTGCCGATTTGAAAAAATCAGGCTGTGAAATAATCGCCAGCGATAATGGATTTATCGTTTATCGCGTTGTTGCCGATGAAGCAGAAATAATCACAATCGGCGTCAATCCGGACGCACGACGATGTGGCATTGCCGACGCAATGCTGACCATTGCGGAAAACGAAATCAAAAAATCCGGCGGAAAAAAAATCTTTCTG
>JAVBUT010000008.1:0-76863 GCA_031555055.1 Alphaproteobacteria bacterium
ATGCGGGGGCCTGCCCCCGCACCCCCGTGTTTCCCGTTTACCGTTTTCGGGTGTTTAGCTCTTTGACACGAGACTCCGAAAGCCGGCGCACCGTCTCCCACAAATCGTCGCCTGCGTACAGGTTGTCCGCCGCGCCGTACGGGCAGAGCCGCGCGCAGTCGAACGCATCGCCCCAATAGGAACACGAAAGCCATTTCGTCTCATCCGCAATCAATCTCGCAAGTTCACCGGTATTTTTATTACGCAGCCACAGCATTGTACAACCATATTTAGACGCTTTACCAAATGTTGGAGCCTCTACAATCTTTCCATATGTATCGGGCTGAACTTTTGCAGTATATGGGGCGCTAAGCTGAACGCAGAATTCCCAATCAGTATCTTTAAACGCGCTGTTTTCTGTGCAGAAGTTCATGCGCGCCGTAAAGTTTTTTAATAACCAATCTTGATATACAATATTGCCACCTGATTCTAAATCATTTTTCCCATCCCAATGGGTTGCCAATGGAAAGTTATTCGCGCTGTTACTGAATAAAACCTGGTTATTAACAACCGCAACACCAACAACAGATGGATTGCAATTGATCAAAGCGGATATGTCAGATGCAAGAACAGAGGAAGTTATGTTTATTGAATCATAACTATTTTTAATCAACAAATCTCGCTTTTCATTATCAGATAAAAAACTTGAACCAGATATCTGGCCACGTTTTAAGGTAATAGCAGAGCGCGCCTTGCGTCTTTCCGCATTTCGACATTCCAACGTTGTACCATCTGACAATAAAAATAAACTTGCTGGGCTTATATCCGTGCCTTTTAATTGCGCAGCATTGAATTTCAACATACTTATACCTTTTGGCTTTGTTTTTTATCATAATACTACTTTTATTAATTTTGTCAATTATGTTTTATTGTTTTTTCTAAAATCTGGTTGTTTATACCAGATTTTAGAATTTTATCCGACCGGTATATTCATGCTTTTGTCAAATATTAACATTGCGAATCATCAAGCGCGTTCAAAACAACAATTATCCGAATTGATAAATATTTTACTTTTTCGTAAACTATTTAATCGTTGAAAAACTGATTATGTCGGGTATTATTAAAACATGAACCCAACCATCCCGCATAATCTTTACTTTCATGTGCCTTTCTGCGCCAGCAAGTGCAACTATTGCGCGTTTTATTCGTGCGCCATTGACAACTTTGATGGGGGACATGTCTGGAACAGCTATCTGAAACAAATTTTATCTGAAATCGATTTCTGGGCCGCACGCATGGGGAAAATCCCGGTCACCACGATTTTCTTTGGCGGCGGCACGCCGTCGTTAATGCCGACGGATGTGTTTGCGCAAATTATGACCGCTGTGAAAACGCGATTTGATGTCGAACTGGATTGTGAAGTAACATTAGAATCAAATCCGGGCACAATTAATGCCGCGCGTTTGGCCGAATTTCAGTCCGCCGGCGTGAACCGCCTGTCGATCGGGGTCCAGGCGCTGAACGACACCGATCTGGAATTCTTGGGCCGACGGCATGATGTGGCGACGGCGCTGGAACTGATCAAAACCGCGACTGGCATGGGTCTGCGCGTGTCGGCGGATTTTATCTATGGGCTGCCGGGGCAAACTGTGGCGGATGTAAAAAAACTGTGCGGACAAATAAACAAACTGAATCTGGAACACTGTTCAATGTACGAGCTGTCAATTGAACCAGGCACGCCGTTTGCGAAAATGAATCTGACCATGCCGGATAACGAAACAATGGCAAAAATGTACGAAGCAATTGGTGACACGTTGCGCCTGTCCCGGTACGAGGTTTCAAATTACGGCACGCCATGCAGACATAATCACAATATTTGGGACGGCGCGCCTTATCTGGGTTTTGGTCGCGGCGCGGCGGGCCGGCCGCTGATCGACGGCGTCTGGTACGACCAGCGCGGTGGCGAAATAAACTTTGCCCCGATTGACGAAAACACGCGCGCGCTGGAAAAGGTCATGACGGGATTACGCACGGCGCGCGGCATTAATCTGTCGGACGATGTTTATAAAATCATCAACTGGGAATTCGTCGGCAATCATCCGGAACTGTTGACGACCGACGACAGCCGTCTGACGGCCACAAAAAAAGGCTTGTTGATTTTGGATGATTTGCTGGTAAACTTGATCCGCTAAGCTGGAAAGAAAAAATGCAAAACAAACTGTTGAACATAATCGGAATCGTCGCCGTGATCATCGCGATCTGCGCCGTTTTTTTTGTAACAAAAGGAAAAGAAATGACCATTGGAATAAAAGTTGAAAACATGGATTTGTCTGTGCGGCCGGGTAATGATTTTTATGATTACGCGACATTGGGGTGGCGGAACGCAAATCCGATGCCGGATGATTATTCCAGATACGGGTCTTTTGACGTGCTGCGCGATGTGAACCTGGAACGCGTACGCAAAATCGCCGAAACAGACAACGGCAAAATCGGCATGCTGTATAAAATTGCAATGGACGAAAAAAAGATGAACGCTGACGGAACCCAGCCGGTAAAAAAACTGTTAAGCGCGGTTGATGACATAAAATCCAAAGACGATCTGCCGAAATATCTGGGTCGCATGCACACGCACGGTTCGGCATTTTGGGCGGACGCCGTCGCATTGGACGAAATGAACAGCGAATATTACCTGTACAATATTGTCCAGGGCGGAATTGGTCTGTCGCGCGACTACTATTTTGACAAGGATGAAAAATCTGCCGAGATCAGAACAAAATACAAAAAATATATCGCAGACCAGATGAAAAATTTCGGCATATCCGGCGACGCGGAAAAAGTTTACGCACTGGAAGAACGCATGGCAAAATCATTCCATACCAAAGAAGTGCTGCGCGATCCACATGCTAACTATCATAAAATGACACTGGCGGAATTTAAAAATAAATTCCCCGGCTTTGATTGGGACGCCTATTTTTCCGCACGCGGCGCAAACGTCACAGAATTGAATGTGGCCCAGCCGGCGGCAATTGCAGAGTCAGTAAAAATTATTTCTGATACCGATCTGGCCCAAATAAAAACTTATTTAAAATTCCGCCTGGCGAACGGCGCAACCGGAATCTTGGATGACAAAACATACGATATGGCATTTGATTTCTATAACCGCGTAATGTCCGGTCAGAAAGAGCAAAAACCCCGCTGGAAACGCGCGGTGTCCATGCTTGACGGATCGTTGGGCGAAGAAATCGGACACTTGTATGTAAACGAATATTTCCCAGCCGCTGCCAAAGCGCGAATGGTTGAATTGGTTGAAAATCTGCGCCGTGCATATGCCATGCGCATTGAAAACTTGGAATGGATGTCGCCGGAAACAAAAGCCAAGGCGCTGGAAAAACTGTCCGCGTTCAATGCCAAAATCGGATATCCGGACAAATGGCGCGACTATTCCAAACTGGAAATACGCGATGATTCATTGCTGGATAACATGATCCGTGTCGCAGAATTCGAAGACAGATTTTGGCTGGATAAAATCGGCCAGAAAAAGGACCCGACGATCTGGTATATGAACGCGCATACCGTGAACGCATACTATGATCCGTCAACGAACGAAATCTGTTTCCCGGCCGGAATATTACAGTATCCATTCTTTGACATGAACGCGGATGATGCATTCAATTATGGCGCCATCGGCAGTGTGATCGGCCATGAAATGACGCATGGATTCGACGACCAGGGACGCAAGTTTGACAAGGACGGAAATCTGAAAGACTGGTGGACCGACGCCGACGGCCAGGCATTCGACACACGCGCCAGCGTCATGCGCAAATTCTTTGACAATATACTTGTCGCGCCCGGAACGCATGCGAATGGCGAATTCACGTTGGGTGAAAACCTGGCTGATTACGGCGGAATTACAATCGCATTTACCGCATACAAAAACTTTGGCAAATCGATCGCAGACAATGGCGAATTGTTACCAGATCAACGTTTTTTTCTGGCGTATGCGATGACCGAAGCGAAAAATATACGTGACGCTGAAATTTTACGTCTGACCAAAATGGACGAACATTCATTGGGCCGTTGGCGCGTTAATGGAATCCTGCCGCACATTGACGCATGGTATGACGCATTCAGAATCACCGCCGGCGACACAATGTACATCGCCCCCAGCGAACGCGTAAGAATCTGGTAACACAAAAGGGGCGCAAAAATGCGCCCCCCATAAGAATCCCGCGATACGGGATTTTTTTATTTCGATTTATTCAGAAACTTTCTTGCGAAATTCGGTGGCTGGGCGGAATGTCGCGACACGACGTGCGGATATAACCGCTTCTTCGCCGGTCTTTGGATTACGGCCCATACGCTGTGGCTTGTTCAGAATCTTGAAACTGCCCAGGCCTGCGAACTTAACCTCTTCTCCGCGGATCAGTGATTCTTCGATTTCGCTGAATATCAGATCAACCAGCTTGTAAGAATCCGTAGTGGTCAGCCCGAATTTTTCACGCAGTTTATTTGCAAAGTCTATTCTTGTTACTGTTGCCATTTTGTTTCCGTTTTGTTTTTTTTGAGTATAAGTTATCGGGCGAATTGAAGCGTCCATATAAGCCCAAGTGTTCGCAAAAACACACTCTTTATAACCTATACTCTAATAAGCGCAGCGCCCCATGTCAAGCCAGAACCGAACGCAGGGTACATAATTAATTGTCCCTTTTTGATAATCCCGTTGTCAAACGCATGCGCCAACGCCAAAACCCCGGACGCACCGGAAGTATTGCCGTGCAAACCGACCGTCACAAGGATTTTTTCCATCGGAAAGCCCAGTCTTTCGGCCGCGCTTTGGATAATTCTGATATTTGCCTGGTGCGGGATGATCCAATCGACAGATTCTGCAGTAATTCCAGCATGATCCATGATATATTCCGCCGCAGCCGGCATGCATGTCACGGCCTTTTTATAGGTTTCCGGGCCGTTCATTATAATCTTGTGATCCGGCGATCCGTACAGAATGCCAAAACCGGCCCCGTCAGCCATAACGACAGTATCAATAATTCCGGAATAGCTGGATGTGGAGTGCTCAAAAATCAAGGCCCCCGCCCCGTCGCCGAACAATACGGCGGTATTTCGATCGTTCCAGTCGATGATATTCTGCATTCTTTCTGCGCCGATAACCATTATCCGCTGGTGCATGCCGGCGGTAAAGAACGCACGGGCACAATGCAATGCATAAATATATCCCGTACATGCGCCACGAACGTCAAATGCAGGCATAGTATTTGTTGCGCCCAATTTACCCTGGATCTGAACGGCGACTGACGGAAAATCCAGCTCTGCGGTGGTTGTTGCAACAACAATCATATCAATATCGTTTATCGTCAGGCCCGCATTGTCCAGCGCACGCTGTGCCGCGATTGTACCCATATCGGCAACCGTTTCGTTTTCTGCGGCGAAATGTCGCACTTTCATACCTGTGCGTGACGTTATCCATTCGTCAGATGTGTCCAATTTTTTCGACCAATCATCGTTTGTCATAACTTTTTCAGGCAAATAAGAACCATAGCCGACCAATCTGCTTCCCATAATATTTCTCCATTGTTCAGACGATTATACAAATAATAAATACACTTTCAATATTTTTATCACACTGATTGGATATAGTATTGTTTGATCTGTTTTCAATCAATGAGAGAAAATTCTTTTTTTTATAACATACAATCATACTAATAAACATTTCTCCTTTACAGTATGACTTTTCCAATTTAAACTCTGTATCACGTTCCCATAGTTCAACTGGATAGAATAAGGGTTTCCTAAACCTTTGATCCAGGTTCGATTCCTGGTGGGAACGCCACACTTTGCCAAGGCTTCGTATGGCAAGCCACTAATAAACGACAATGCAATTCGATCATGCGAAATTTGAACAGATGAAAAATATGGACCCGGCCAAATGGGAATCAATGTGCCGGCGTTGCGGACTTTGCTGTCTGGTGAAATACGCGACCGCTGACGGGATATATTATTCACGCGAAATATGCCACCTGTTTGATCACAAAACAAACGGATGTTCCGACTATGAAAACCGCCTGTGCACCGCGTGCAGAAAGGTCACCCCGGAACTGGTCGCAGAAAAATTAATGCCGACGTCATGTGCATATTCCGAAATGCTGTTCGGGCCGTCTGAAATAAAGCCGAATATCGACATATCGCAAATCCCGCATGCAAAGCGCGATTATAAATCTGCGAAAAAAATCAACCAGCTTATCATCCCTGAATCAATTCTGTGGAATATTCCTGAATAAATATTTTTATTGCCATTTCTTGAAAATACTGTAAAATCACAGGAATAACATCCGTTACCATCCGGACATTTGCCGGGCTAATATAACAACGGAGATTTGTATGAAAAAATTATTGTTTGTTATTTTTTGTTTTTTGTCCCTTGGTCCAATCCAATTGCGTGCCGATGACGTGGCCGCCGTAAAAAAAACGGAAAAGCCGCATTATAAATCCTGGTCCGAGATTTCTTTTATCGATCCCGTCGACGGGTATTTTGACATGAGCGAGTTTATAATCAACGCCCATGGTTTTGTCCCGATCCCGGTAATAATTACCGAGCCCGCAGTCGGCGGATTCGGAGGCGGAGTTGCGCCGGTGTTCATAGACCCTAAACCGCCTGTTGAAAAAGATGGCAAGATGTATCCGCAAAGTCCGGACATAACTTTGCTGGGTGGGATTTATACGCTTAACAACACATGGGCTTTGGCGGCGGGTCGCATCGGCACGATCCAGGAATACGGACTGAAATACAAAGTGCTGGGCGCATATGCCGACGCGAATCTTGATTTTTACACCCCGCCTGAAAGCATTGTCCCGGACCATAAAATGGAATTCAATATCCAGGCAGTCCCGGTTTATCTGTATCTGGCCAAGCAACTGCACGATCCGCGTTTTTCAGTCGGTATGGACTATGTGTATTCTTGGATTGATCTGAAACCGAAATTCGCGGACCCGAATATTCCGGATTCATGGGAACATGACTTTAAACAAAACATGTCGCTGATCGGCGGTGTGTTCGAATTCGATAATCGCGATAATACATTCACACCCAACAGCGGTATAAAGATCGCTGTAAATGCGCGTTTTTCCGACACTCTGTGGGGTGGCGGTTCTGACTTTCAGAAAACCGAAGAATCCATGTACTGGTATCTGCCGGTGACAGATTCCTGGATCACCGCATTGCGTTTGGAAACCCAGCAGATGTTCGGTGACGCACCGTTTTATCTAAAGCCTTTCATTGATATGCGCGGTGTTCCAATGGCGCGATATCAGGGTGATTACACCGCGCTGGCCGAGATCGAGGAAAGATACGATTTCGGAAAATCAAAGCGTTGGTCCGTTGTCGCGTTCGGCGGCCTGGGCAAGGCCTTTGACGAATTCAACCAGTTCGATGACGCGAAAACAGTGTACAGCTATGGCGCAGGATTCAGATATCTGCTGGTCAGGAAACTGGGGATACGCGTCGGCATTGACGTTGCGAACGGCCGCGATGGTCCGGCATGGTATATCGTATTCGGCAGCAACTGGGCCAGATAGTGCAATACACAGGCATTTGTTCCTGTTGCCGTGCGATAAAAAACCGTGATATAATTTTTACACGCGAATAAAAAAGAGGGGGTCAGAAATGCCACTAGTCAAAGGCTGCTCACGCAGGGCGATTTCGCAAAACATTCGAACCGAAGTGCACGAAGGCAAACCCCAAAAGCAAGCCGTCGCGATCGCATTGTCAATCGCACGCAAGAACGCCGACAAATGCACGGTAAATCCACCGAAATTAAAACCTGTGAAAAAGAAATAAAATCCAACATCTTAAAAAAGCAAAACGGAACCACGCGTTCCGTTTTTTTGTTTGCCCGATTTTGGCATATATGATATAATCAGTCTAATAAGGAAGGGAATCCCTGTGATGAAAAGATTTGTTGCCGTGCTTGCCGGATTGCTGATTATGCCCGCATATGCGGAAATTGCGCCAATCGGATACTATGACGAAATCGTCGACGAATACGCCGACGAAGTGGCTGGCGACGTCGAAATCGAAGAGATAGAGGAAATCCCAGAAACAACAATACAAAAACCGATCGTGCCGGTCGCGCCTGCGTCATCATCTGCGCGCGTAACATCGAACCGCACTGCATCGCGCGCAATGCCGGCCGGTAACGCAACCATTGCACCCGGACGCGGAACAACTACACGCGCCGTGGCATCACGCACAACAACGACAATCCCCACGCGCAGTGCAATGCCGCAAAACGTCGTTTCACGCGCAGCAACATCGCAAACCCAACAACACGCAACACGGCGCAGCACACCGGCCAGGGCCGCCACCGCTGCACGCGCCGCGACAACTGCTGGCTCTATAACCCAGACCGACACAGTATATTCACCACTGTACACCGGCCGCGTCAGTTCGCGTGGCGGCAATGCGATCACCGCCGGAACACGCGGCGCAACAACGCGCATCGCAACATCCAGCAACATCAGCGCCACACCAACGGTTGATGTCGCGTCATTGGATGAAATGGCCAAACTGACCGATTATTGCAAGGCACAATACACCCAGTGCATGGATAACTTTTGCGACGTTCTGGATGACAACCAGGGCCGCTGCAGCTGTTCTGCCAATTTAAAAAATTACACCAAGACCGAAGAAGCGCTGAAAAAGATCACGGAAGAGCTTCAGGAAGTCGCACAAAAAATCCAATACATCGGTCTGACCAAGGATGAACTGACGTCTATGTTCACCCAGACCGAAGCCGAAGCCGCAATGCAGGGAAAAACCGACACAACCCAGCTGCGCAGCGATTTGGAAAAAATCAAAAATATGATCGTCGATGTAAAAAATCCGTCGGCAACGACAAGCGATTCCGCATTCAGCCTGGATTTATCCAGCCTGTTGGATTTCAGCTTCTCCGACAGCGGATTTGACCTGAATTCCTTTTTTGGCACCAGCGCCAACACCAGTATCAGTAACCAGCGCGGCGAACAATTGTTCAAGACCGCCGTCGCGCGCTGCAAATCAGCTGTACTGGACAGCTGTTATGCCCAAGGCGTCGACACATCCGTCATAACCAATAGCTATGATCTGGAAATCGATAAACAATGCATTGTGTACGAACGCGATCTGATAGAGGCGAATACGCAAATGAACCGCACAGTTCGAAACGCCAAATCCGTTCTGCAAAAGGCGCGCCTGATCGTTGCCCAGAACAAGAACCAATACGATCTGCGCGGATGCGTGAATGCGCTGGACACATGCATGCAGGATGAATTCGTATGCGGGTCGGACTATGAAAACTGTCTGGACGCAACCGGAAAATACATTGTGAACGGCGAAATCATAGTGGGCAGTCTGCCAGGCGTTGTCGGTGGAAATCTGTCGACCCAGGCGACCGGCACCGGCCTGTATTCGTCCTGGAATTACGGCAGCACGAACGCATGGAACGACGGTGGCGATATCGGGTCATTCATATCGACTTATATTTCTTCGGCGGACACGACAAATATGGTCGGATTTATGCAAAGCAGAATCGGATACAATCTGAACAGCCGCAATTACGGCATGTGCATATCCGTCCTGAACAAGTGCCAGGATGTGACATACACCAACGGGGTGTACAACAAGAACAACAAAGTGGTTGAAAACTATCTGCAACGCACATTGGTCCAGATAAAATCGCAACAGGATGAAATACTGGCCAAATATGCGGAAAGCTGTATCAGCGACGTGTCGTCATGCTTGTCGACGAACGGCTGGTCGACCACCGCAGACAGCTTTGTCCAGAACACGGCCCAGAACGCTTGCCGCGCGATCATCAGAACATGCGCCAGTGTCATAAACGCGGGCGTTAACGTGAACAGTTCCGCAGAACAGGAAATCATCGACGCGGCCACAAACAACAGCCACATGGCGTCGTCCGCTGTTTGCACAACAATCAGCGCAGTCGGCACGTTAAGCACGGATATTGTGAACGGTTGCCCGGTTTCCGGTTACCGCTGTCTGAACGGGTATAAGACCACAGCAGACGGTCGCTGTGTGACCGCGTGTCCTGCGAATTCGAATTATGACGCGTCCAAGATTGCGACCAGCACCGGGTCTGCCACGGTACGTGGTGTCGTTGAAACTGATCCGGCCGGCGGGTTCTGCACCTGTGACAAGGTTGGCGACGCATCATCCGGCACATGCCCATTGTAAACAAACGCCCCGTCGGGGCGTTTTTAAATTCCCGCGTCCTGCCCCCCTACAAAACCTGCTGGATTTTGTGGGGTGGTCCAGGCTGGAATCCCTTGTATAAAAAAACCGGCCACTCGGCCGGTTTTTATACTGTAGGGGCGCATATTTGCGCCCAAGGTAGCGCAACTGCGTCCAACGGTTGCGAAAAGGACAAGGTCGCCCCACCTGGCTGAGATGGGCGTAGGGGCGGATCGTATTCGCCCAAGTGGGGCGCGTTTCCACGCGCCCCTATAAATTCGGTTCACGGCTTACAAAAAACCGCCGGGGAATTGCTTCCCTGGCGGCTCTCCCTTCCTTCCGGATTTCCGGAAACTTGGAAAAGAATCAGAAAATAGCGATCTGGAATCAGACTAAAAACAAACTTGAACTGATTCCTGATTCCTGATTCCTGATTCCTTTGAACTATGCGGCGCGCGCAACTTTTTCTGTAACCGTCGTGGACGCGTCCATTGTCTTTTTCGCTTCGGCAAATACCATTTCTTTGACGCGCAATGCCAACGCTTTTGTATCCAGACTTTCTGCGGCAACGTCAAAGTTGTCTGTGCGAATCTGCAACGAAACGTACGCACCGATCAAAGATGATCGTGGCAAATCTTCCATTGATCTTGGCGTATTGTTATGACCAATGTGCAGTTCGTCCGACAGCGATATTATCTGGCGGTCTTCATTAACCCAAACCGTCGTGGTCAATACTTGATTCAGCGCGACCATGATTTCTTTTATGTTCTTTTGCATCCCCTGTTCCCCCTTGTTTTTATTAAAAATTAAAAACCGATAATAAAGAATTTGTATTTACAACCGTATTTACAAATTCGTTATTTAAATTTTTAACCTGTTTTTGTTTTTATGCAGATTTCCGGTTTTTTGGCGGATTTCTGCGGTTTTTGAAACTCTTCGACTTGTCTATACACAGATCATAGAACAAAAACGAATCGGACGTCAAGCGCTTTTTATGTTTATTTTAATTTTATTTTCATTTTTATTGAAATTACTTTAAAAACCATAAAATACCATAAACGGATTATAAATTGTCATTGACAACCAAAAATCAGCGTGCTAAATTTCATAGCGCAGAGAGAGAAGCAGGGACGATTAAGTCCGAAAAGAAAGAGAATGTGAATGTCATTATTTCTTTCATCTTATGAAAATCGCTTGGATACAAAGGGGCGCGTTTCCGTCCCGGCTTCTTTCCGTGCATCGATCGACGCTGAAAATTTCGCCGGGGTCGTTTTATACAGATCATTTACAAACAATTGCATCGAAGGCCTGTCGATGTCGCGCATGGAAAAAATGGCCGCAGCAACAGACCAGATGGGTGTGTTTGACGGCACGCTGGACGATCTGTCCGCCATGTTGTTTGCGGACGCACGTCCATTGACATTTGATGTGACGGGCCGCGTGATTATCCCCGAAGATTTACTGGCGCACGCCGGCATTACGGACACCGCGGTATTCGTTGGCCGCGGCAACAGTTTTCAAATATGGAACCCGGATGCATTCCGCGAAATGCAATCAAAGTCTTTAAGCAATCTGCGCAAATCCCGCCCGAATTTAAAGATCGGAAATTAAAAAAAATCTCACACATCATCGGTATAGGGACGTTTTTTAATCATTAGTCAATAGTCATTAATCAATAGTATGGGGCGCATTCTTGCGCCCCTATGGTTTATATTCTTGGAAATAAATTAATCAAAAAACAAATCCGTCATTGCGAGCGAATGCGAAGCAATCCAGTCAAATATGAGAGCGCGTTTCGGACTGCGCCCGTACGCATTCACATCATTATTTTTATTGACAAAAAAATCATAAATGTGCACAATATAGAAAAAGACCAGAAATGAAATTCAATATACCATACTCTATAGCAAAAAATATATGTGACCAGAACAAAGAAAAAATTGCTACTCCTGCTATCTTGTCTGATGCATATTTAACCGTATTCTATGACTATGATGCCAAGGGCAAGTGTACTGGTTATCATATTGATAAGGATATATATTACGGTCAAAAGGTAGATAAAAAAGCCGATAATGATTATAGTGCCGCGCAAAAAACATTGGCTATATTTGGGTATAAATTAAAAGAAATCCGTTCGATGATTGCGTTAAATCGAACTAAAAAATTCAATATGGTTGGCAATCCAGAACCTGGGTTTGGCAAATATAATTGGTGCCAAATTGTTGTTGAAAAGGCTGGTAAAACATATACTTCCGCCTGGGTGTTTCGTTACATCTTTCATGTTCCCACGAATTACGCTTGCCTTGACCTGCTTTGCTGTGCGAATGATCTGGACAACGAACCGGTTTTTCGGTCCGCATTGCTCCTCTCGCTTTGCCTTGGCGGCGAATCCAGATAACGTTAAAACCGGCCAATCGGCCGGTTTTTTATTGCAGGGGCGGATTGTATCCGCCCAAATGGGGCGCATTCTTGCGCCCCTATGGTTTATATTCTTGGAAATAAATTAATCAAAAAACAAATCCGTCATTGCGAGCGAATGCGAAACAAGCCAGTCAAATATGAGAGCGCGTTTCGGACTGCGCCCCTACAGATTTGGTTCACCGTCTTCCGATGGTGGAATGTATTTCATGAAATCTTGGAAATTCGATCCTGTGGCTGACAAGACCTTGGCCAGGCTGTGCGTACTGGGCCAGCGTTGCTTGCCGTCGCGCGACCACCTTTTGCTTTTGTTAAACGTTGTCGGGTCCAGCCCGCTGTTCTTGGCCAAACCGGAACAGGAAAAATTATGCGCGCCTGCGAAACATTCTATGGCTTTCCATATCGAATCATGTGTCATATCATCTCTCCATGTGACTGATAACATAAGGATATCAAACAATGCTTTCTAATTATGATTGAATTATGAAAATATTTCAATTTAAATTTAAAAGTAAGAATTCCTACCATATAAAACCAAAAATGCGTCATTACAATTCGCTTTTGAATTCTCTGTACATCGGAAAAATATATACTACAATTTTAATACAGGAGAATATAAATGAGAGCATTAAAAGCACTGGGCGCAGTTGCCCTGATAATAACCGTTGGGGCGTGTGACAATACGACCAGCCGGGATATAGAATTTTCAAAGCTTAATAATTTTTTTGTACGAAATGATGTGGTGCTGACTTCGTTTGAAAACCAGTTCGTCATAAACGACAAAAATGAATTCGACAAAATGTTCGGTATGGCGCGCACGATGGGCAACACAATTACGCCAGTGGATTTTTCAAAGTACTTTGTTGCCGCGATCATAATGGATGAAACCGGCCGCGAAACCGAACTGAACATACAATCCGTCCAAGAACAAAACAACGATCTGTATATCAAATATACGATAGAGCGCGGACCGGAACGTTCATACACATCCATTCCGTTTGACGCGGTAAAGATTGAGCGCGGAAATTATAAAAGCATAATGTTCTATGAAGTGAATACTTTAAAAAAAACAATTTCTTTGACTGACAACTAGCCATTTGAAACCGGGCAGAAACCGCGCGACTTTATCCGGCGCGGTTTTTTATATTTTAAAACGCCCGAACGGGCGTTTTTTTTTAATTACTCTGTATCGCGCAGTTTTGCTTTGATCGCGGCGGTACTGTCGACCCAATCGCGTATTTGTTCTTTGAAGTTCGCGCCGGACAGATCGACCGCATATTTGATCGAATTCGCAAAGGCCAGCGCATCGCTGTTACCATGCGTTTTTACCGCGAATCCGTTCAGCCCCAAAAACACGGCGCCCGCATATGAACGCGGATCGATTTTATGCTTTAATCTTTTGAATACATGGACCAGGAAAAACGCGCCGATAATCGCCAGAATGGATTTCTTTAAATTATCCACCAGAACACGTTTGATCAATCTGGCGGTGCCTTCGATCGTTTTCAGCACGATATTGCCTGTAAAGCCGTCGGTTACGACAACGTGCACGTTTCCGCCACCGATATCGTTTCCTTCGACAAAGCCGATATAATCATACGGCAATTTGTCTTTATGTTCCGTCAACAGCTTGTTCAATCTCTGCAGGGTTTCGTTACCCTTGGTTTCTTCTTCGCCAATATTTAAAATACCAACGCGCGGATGGTGCATTTTTCCGATAACGTCGGCATAAACCCCACCCAGCAAAGCGAAATCAAACAGCACTTCTTCGTCGCACTGGACATTCGCCCCCAGGTCCAAAATAACAACACGCTGGTCCCCGCCACCGGAAGGCATCATTGTTGTGATCGCCGGGCGTGATATTCCGTCGATTGTCTTCAGCGCCAGTTTCGACAGCGCCATCAGAACACCGGTGTTACCCGCGCTGACCACGGCGGAAGAATTTCCTTCGCGCACATCCTTGATCGCCATGTACATGGAAGTGTTTTGCGCATTGCGGATAACATCGCGGACTTTGTCGTTGCCACGGATAACGTCAGGCGCATGAATAACCTCGCAATTACGGGCGACGCGCGGATATTTTTTCATCAGCCCGCGCAGAATTTTTTCATTGCCAAAGACGCGGAAAAACACGCCGTTCTCGCCATTTTGAAACAAGAACTGGTTCATGCCGCCCAATACGGCCACAGGCGCCTTGTCGCCGCCCATCGCATCAATAGAGATGATTTTTTTGTTGTCGTTTGACATTGTATAATAAAAATAACAATTAACATTTAACAAATAACAATTACAAAAGCAAGCCCCGGTAATTGTTAAATGTTATTTGTTAATTGTTAATTATTTCGTTCCGCAAGCGGCGCAAACGTGATGCGGACGCTTTTTTTCACCGCATTTTTTACACAACGACGACGGCATGATTGCGATCGCGTCGTGTGCGCGGCGCTGTGCGCTGCGTGCTTTGCTTGTTTTCTTTTTTGGTACTGCCATTTTAGGTATCCTTTTATTACAGTGTGTTATTTTATTAATTTATTGGATGTTTGCAAGACAAATTTAATCCGACAGAACGTGCGCGGTAAATATCCCGTGGTTATGCAACAGTCCGGTGACGGCGCTGTGATCGTCCAAGGCCAGATAGAATTTGTATCCTTGGGCTTCCAGCTCGCGCACTTTTGCGACTTTGAATTCCGCGGTTGTGCCCGGCCAGTCGTGCGTTTTGCAAAAAACTTTCTTTTTTACATTCGGCAGCAATCCGTCCAAGAAATTTTCAACTTTTTCCAATCCCATGGCCCATCGGCCGGTGATAAATACAATCGTAAAATCACGCCCAAATGTTTCCAAAACGCGCACGATGTTTTCATTAGGCGCGCCAAACCGGTCAAAGTTCGCGCCAACCGTATCTAAAACTTCCTTTGGTGTGTTGCGCGTATCCTTTGGATCATAGCCCGCGATCGTAACCCCAAATTTCTTGGTTACGACGCCGTCAATGTCACAGAAAATTGCAGGAATTTGATTCATATCAGTGTCAGTGTCAGTGCCAGTGGAAGTGTCAGAAAGACATTAATCCACTGACACTGACACTTTTCGTTATATATCCAACAACTGTTGCTGGGTATTGCCTGCTGACGCCAGCTGTTCCGCTTTTTCTTCGGAACGGGCGATTTCGCGAACACGGCGAACATATGCGCCTGTGCCGATCGGAATCAGACGGCCGACGATCAGGTTTTCATTGATACCGACCAGCTTGTCGGTCGCGCCGTTGATCGCAGCGTCAACCAGCACCTTGGTTGTCTGTTGGAACGACGCATTCGAAATGAACGAGCGTGATGTCAATGAAGCACGCGTCAGTCCGACCAGAACCTGGCCTGCTTCGGCGGTGCGTCCGCCGTCGCGCGCGACGCGTTCGTTTTCTTCTTCGAAATCAATGCGATCGACAACCTGGCCCATCAGGAATCCTGTGTCGCCCGGATTTGTGACTTCGACGCGGCGCGTCATTTCACGGATCAAGATTTCGATATGCTTGTCATTGATCGGCACACCCTGCAAACGGTAAACCTGTTGTATCTGTTCAACCATGAATG
This sequence comes from Alphaproteobacteria bacterium, assembly GCA_031555055.1. Lineage (GTDB taxonomy): Bacteria > Pseudomonadota > Alphaproteobacteria > Rs-D84 > Rs-D84 > JAFGMC01. Next base: position 16,216 of record JAVBUT010000008.1, read on the forward strand.
TCGCCAAGGCTTTCTGGCCCAATATGCGCAGAATGTCTTGCGGGACCGGATCGCCGTCGATCAATTTTTCCGCTTTTTTCACAACGTCGCCCGAACGCACCAACAGGTTTGTTCCCTTTGGCACGGCGTATTCGACCGGCGCGAACCCGTCATCAGGTTCGATACGGATGATAATCTTGGACTTTGCGTCTTCCAGTTCGACCGTACCGTCGATTTCGGCCAGCAATGCCGGGTTCGACGGACGACGTACTTCCAGCAATTCGTTAACACGCGGCAGACCGCCGGTAATGTCGGACGTACGTTTTGTCTGAACCGGAATGCGTGCCAGAACATCGCCCGCGCGAACAGTGTCGCCGTTTGCAACGTTCAGAACCGAATAGATCGGCAACAGATATTCTGCGATTTTCTTTCCGCCCAGCGATATTACGTTGCCGGATGCGTCAACCAATGTGACCGCCGGTTTCAGCGCCTTTTTGGTCGATGTTTTCCAGTTTGTAACCTTGCGCGAAACAATACCGGTCATAGAATCGACTTCTTCGGTATAAGACACGTTTTCGATCAGATCGTTAAAGTTGACCACACCGTCTTTTTCCGCGATGATCGTGTTTGAATATGGATCCCATTCTGCAACCTTGGCGCCCTTTTCGACCGCGTCGCCGTCATTGACGATCAGCATGGACGCATAAGGCAACTTTTGGCTGAATTGTTTTTCGCCTTTCTTATCAACGATCGCGATTTCGCCATTGCGCGACAGCACAACCACGCGACCCGCGCTGTTTTTAATTGTTGTGACGCCTGTCAGCTTTACGGTGCCGGATACCGGAACTTCGATAAAGTGATTTTCCGCAGAACCTGCCGCAATACCACCAATGTGGAAAGTACGCAGTGTCAGCTGGGTTCCAGGTTCGCCGATCGACTGGCCTGCGATAACGCCGACCGCTTCGCCGACATGAACCAGCGCGCTGCGCGACAAGTCCATACCATAGCATTTCGCGCACAATCCGTCGGATGTGCATGTCAGAACCGAACGGACATCAACACTTGGCAATCCAGATTCGTTGATCTGTTTTGCGATCGCCTTGGTAACCAGTTCGCCCTTGCTGACGATAACTTCCTTGGTGATCGGATGAACGACGTCATTCGCAACCGTACGACCCAAAACCACGTCACCCAGCGCAACGGACAGACTGCTGCCCTGGTAAACCGGTTTTGCGGTGATAAATTCGGATGTGCCACAGTCGTGTTCAGTAATAACGGTGTTCTGTGCCAATTCGACCAAGCGACGTGTCAAGTAACCCGCGTCCGCAGTTTTCAACGCCGTGTCGGACATACCTTTACGCGCACCGTGGGTGGATGTAAAGTATTCGGACATGGTCAGACCTTCTTTAAAGTTCGATATAATCGGAACTTCGATAATTGATCCGTCCGGCTTGGACATCATACCGCGCATACCGGCCAGCTGTTGAATCTGACCCTTGGACCCACGGGCGCCCGACAGAGCCATCATCAGAATGGAATTCCATTTGTCGCCGGTTGTTTTGCCCAATGCAGCATACGCCAAGTCTCCCAAACGATCCGTTGTCTTTTGCCACATATCGACCAGCTTGATGTATCTTTCGCCATGTGAAATCAAACCATTCTGGTATTGTTCTTCGATTTCTTCGGCCGCTTTTTCAGCAGATGCAATCATCGCCTGTTTTTCTTCTGGGATCACGATATCGTCGAACCCGATTGAAATACCGGATTTTGCCGCCTGTTCGAAACCTGTGTTTTTCAGGTTGTCCGCCAGCATGATTGTGTCTTTGTCACCACAGCGTTCATATACGATCGCCAACAGTTGTTTGATTTCTTTGACCGGCATTACTTTGTTCACCAGGTCAAAAGGCAACTTGTCGGATTTCGGCATCAGTTCGCCCAGCATCATGCGGCCGGCGGTGGTTTTGTAAACCTGGCCGTTGACGCGCGCGACGATCGGCGTGTGCAGTGTGATCGATTTGTGTTCCAGCGCCATACGGACTTCGTCCATATCTGCAAAGCGTGGTGATTTGTCGTTGTGTTCGCCATTGATCAAAGAGATATAATACACACCCAGAACCATGTCTTGGGACGGCACGATCATTGGTTCGCCGTTTGCGGGCGACAAAATGTTGTTTGTGGACAACATCAAGGTGCGTGCTTCCAGTTGCGCTTCCAGTGAAATCGGAACGTGAACAGACATATTGTCCCCGTCAAAGTCCGCGTTAAATCCCTTACATACCAACGGATGCAGACGGATCGCCTTGCCTTCGATCAGTTTCGGTTCAAACGCCAACAACGACAGTCTGTGCAATGTCGGCGCGCGGTTCAACAGAACCGGATGCTGGTGAATGACTTTTTCCAGAATTTCCCAAACGACTTCTTCGCCATTTTCAACCATCTTGCGCGCGGTTTTCAAAGTGTTCGCATATTCGCCCGCCAACAGTTTGGCAAACACGAACGGTTTGAACAATTCCAGCGCCATTGTCTTTGGCAATCCGACTTCGTGCAGTTTCAGTGTCGGGCCGGACACAATAACGGAACGGCCGGAATAATCCACACGTTTACCCAACATGTTCATACGGAAACGTCCGGATTTACCACGCAATGAATCAGACAATGATTTCAGCGGGCGACGGTTTTGCGAAACCATCGGGCGCGCCTTGTGTCCGTTGTCGAACAGTGAATCGACCGCTTCTTGCAACATGCGTTTTTCGTTGCGCACGATGATTTCCGGCGCATGCATGTCCATGAATTTTTTCAGACGATTGTTACGAATGATAACGCGACGATACAGATCGTTCAGATCGGATGCCGCAACGTGGCCCGCGTCCAGTGTAACCAGCGGTCGCATATCAGGCGGGATAACCGGCAGAACATCCGGCATCATCCATGCAGGATCGGTCTTTGATTCCATGAATGATTCGACCAGCTTCAGCTGTTTGATAATGCCTTTGCGTTTTGCTTCGGATTTTGTATCAACCAATTCCGCACGCAGCTGGGTCCGCATGTCACCCATATCCATATTCGAAATAATCGCGCGAATTCCTTCGGCACCGATTCCGACGTGGAACGCATCCACACCGAATTCTTCGACGGCGGCCTGGTATTCGTCTTCGCTGATCACATCATACAGTTTCAGATTTGTCAGACCCGGTTCGGTTACGATATACGCGTCATAGTACATAACCTGTTCCAGTTTTTTCTGGGGCAAGTTGTTCAGTAATGTCGCGATCTTTCCTTCGCGCATGAACCAAGTGTGTGATACCGGCATCGCCAGTTTGATGTGTCCCATACGTTCGCGGCGAACGGATGAAGAACCGACTTCGACACCACAACGTTCGCAGACAACGCCGCGGAATTTGATACGCTTGTACTATCCGCACGCGCATTCGTAATCTTTGACCGGGCCGAAAATCTGCTGGCAGAACAATCCGTCCGCTTCTGGTTTCAGCGAATGATAATTGATGGTTTCCGGTTTTTTGACTTCGCCGTGTGACCAGGACAAGATTTCTTCCGGCGACGCAATTGTGATGCGCAATGCATCAAACTGTTCTTTGGTTTCAATTTGTCCGAAAATTTTTTGTAACATATTTGACATTTATTTTACTCCTTGTTAATCGTGATTCGTGAACCGTGATTCGTGACTCGAATTACGAATCACGAATTACGAATCACGACTAATCTATCTTCTTCGGTGTCATGGCCAGCCCCAGTCCCTTCAGTTCACGCACGAATACGTTGAACGCTTCTGGTGTTCCGGTTTGGATATCGTTGCTTCCCGATATGATGGCTTCGTACATTTTGTTACGGCCTGTGATATCGTCGGACTTAACGGTCAGCATTTCGCGCAGCAAGTGCGACGCGCCGTGCGCTTCCAATGCCCAAACTTCCATTTCACCCAATCGCTGGCCACCGTTGTGGGCCTTGCCCGACAACGGCTGTTGCGTAACCAGGGTATAGTTACCGACGCTGCGCGCGTGGATTTTTTCGTCCACAAAGTGGTGCAGCTTCAACATATACAGAATACCAACGGTCACAGGCCGCGCGAACTGTTCGCCGGTCATGCCGTCGTACAGCGTAAACTGGCCCGTTTCCGGCAGTTTCGCCATTTTCAGCATCTTGCGAATGTCTTCGGGTGTCGCGCCGTCGAATGTCGGTGTTGCGAATGGCACACCCTCGCGCAGCAATGACGCTTCGGCGCGGATGTCCGTGTCGGTCATCTTGTCCAGCTTTTCGGCTGTTTCTTTGCCATATATTTTACCCATGACGCCACGCAGGTCATCTGTGACGGCGCGCTTGGATTTAACTTCTTCCAGTACTTCGCCGATCTGGGCGCCCAGTGTGCGCGCCGCCATACCCAAGTGGGTTTCCAGAATCTGACCGATGTTCATGCGCGATGGCACGCCCAGCGGATTCAGCACGATGTCAACCGGCGTTCCGTCTTCCAGGTGCGGCATGTCTTCAACAGGCACGACCTTGGACACGATACCTTTGTTTCCGTGACGGCCGGCCATTTTATCACCCGGCTGCAGTTTCATTTTGTGCGCGATGTATACTTTTACTTCTTTCAGAACACCCGCGTTCAGCGAATTGCTTTCTGTAACTTTTGCAATTTCGGCATCGGCCTTTTCGCTCATCTGCTTCAGCTTGATAACATGCTGTTCGCGCAGTTCGTCGATTTTTGCCTGTGCTTCCTTGTTACGCACAGTGATTTTTTTCATGTCTGCCGGACGTATTCCTTCGAACACTTCCATTGTTAATTTTTTGCCAATGAACGGTTTCAAAGACCCTGTGCCATTGTCGATTACGTTGCCTTCGGCGATCTGATAAACCTGGTCCGCAAAGCCCTTTTCCATAATGGAAGTTTCTTCTTCGCGATCCTTGTTGATCTTTTCGATTTTCTGCAGTTCGATCATCTGGGTGCGTTCGTCTTTCTTGACCCCGTGACGCGTCAGAACATTGACGCCGATAACGGTGCCTTCTTCATTCGGACCAACGCGCAACGATGTATCTTTTACGTTCAGCGCCTTTTCACCAAAGATGTTGCGCAGCAGCGCTTCTTCTGGTGTCAGCAGTGTTTCGGATTTCGGAGAAACGCGGCCAACCAGAATATCGCCCTGCTTTACGCGTGCACCGATATAGATGATTCCGGATTCGTCCAGATTCTTTAACGCTTCTTCGGATACGTTCGGGATGTCGCGTGTAAAGCTTTCCGGGCCCAACTGGGTATCGCGAACTTTGAATTCTTTTTCGACGATTTTTACGGATGTAAAGACGTCATCGCGTGAAATGCGTTCGCTGATCACGATAGAGTCTTCATAGTTGTATCCGCGCCACGGCATAAACGCGACCAGCACGTTTTTACCCAACGCCAATTCGCCATAGTTCATAGATGAACCGTCGGCGATAATGTCGCCTTGGGAAATCTTGTCGCCAACCTTGACCAACGGTTTCTGGTGGATCAGTGTTTCGGAATTGCTGCGTTCGAATTTTTCCAAATTGTAAATATCAACGCCGGTCACAACATTGCGGGAATTCATACACTTTACCACAATGCGGTTTGCGTCGACAGATTCGACAACGCCGGAATGTTTCGCAACTTTGCCGGAACGGGAATCGCGCGCAACTTCGCGTTCAATACCGGTACCGACCAGCGGAGAATCCACGCGCAACAACGGCACGGCCTGGCGCTGCATGTTTGATCCCATCAGCGCGCGGTTCGCGTCGTCGTTTTCAACGAACGGAATCAGACCGGTCGCAATGGACACAACCTGGCGCGGTTCAACGTCGATCAAATCGATTTCTTCTTTTGGAACCATAGTAAATTCGCCGTCAACGCGCGCGGTTACCATTTCTTCGGACAATATGCCCGCCGAAGTCGTCGGCGTGTTGCCCTGGGCGATTTTATGCCCCAGTTCTTCGTCCGCGGTCAGATATACAATGTCTTCGGTGATCTTGCCCTTGTTAACGACATAGTACGGCGTTTCGATAAATCCATAAGGATTGACGCGTGCATACGATGACAAGTGGTTGATCAGACCGATGTTCGCGCCTTCGGGCGTGTGGATCGGGCACAGACGGCCATAGTGCGTCGGGTGCACGTCGCGCACATCGATGCCGGCACGTTCGCGGTTCAGACCGCCAGGGCCCAACGCGGAAATCAAGCGCTTGTGTTCCAGTTCGGCCAACGGATTATACGCGTCCATAAACTGTGACAGCTGGGACGTACCCAAGAATTCAGATATCAAGGACATCATCGGCTTTGCATTAATAACGTCTTGTGGCTGCAAGTTCGCGATGTTCGGGCTGGACAGGCTTTCGCGGACCAGGCGTTCAATGCGAACCATACCTGTGCGGAAATTCTGTTCTAGCAATTCGCCAACAGTGCGGACACGGCGGTTCGACAGGTTGTCGATATCGTCAATCACATCCTTGTGATCAATGATGTTCGCCAGCGTCTGCAGCACGGACAGGAAATCGGACTTGGTCAGCAAGCGTTCGTCTTCCGGTTTTTTGCCGGAATCGATTTTCAGACGCTTGTTCATTTTAAAGCGACCCACCGCGGACAGATCGTAATATGCCGCGTCGAATCCTTGGCGCATGAACAGGTTGATCGCCGCTTCCAGCGTCGGGCGTTCGCCCGGACGGATGATGTTATAGATTTCGATCAGCGCTTCGGAACGATTGGTTGTTTTGTCCGCAACCAACGTGTTGCGCATGTGCGCGCCGATTGTCGCATTGTCGATCGAGATTATGGAAATGTTTTTGATCCCCAGTTTTTCCAGATCGTTCGCAACTTCTTCGGTTATTTCAGTACCGGCCGGGAATATTACTTCTTCGCCGTTCATGATCGGGTCAAACAGATATTCGGCGACCAAAGCACCGGTTTCAATTCCGAATGTTTTTGACGCCGCAGTGATTTTTGCCAGCTTTTTGGCATTCAAGCGTTCGCCCTTGGTTGCGATAACGGTTTTGGATTTCGGATTGACCAGGTCATAGTTCAGACGGTATTTTTCCAATCCTTCGAAATCGGATGTTTCGCCAACCCACAGTTTTCCGTCAAAGGCCAGCGGGATTTTTTTATAGAATGCAGATAAAATTTCCGTGTCGGACATTCCGCTGATTGTCGTCTTGCGCGGATCGGACATCCATTTCTTTTCATCCACAGCAGACGGTAAACAGCGCAACAGCACAGTTGCCGGGATTTTGCGGCGACGGTCGATACGTACGTATACGACGCCTTTGGCTTCTTCGAAATCGATCCAAGAACCGTGTTCCGGAATAATGCGCGCGGTATATGTTGTCGGGTTTCCGGCAACTTTGGATTCTTTGGTTGTGCCGAACACAACACCCTGGGCGCGGTGCATTTGCGAAACGATAACACGTTCAACACCGGACGCGATAAACGATCCGCGTTCGGTCATCAGGGGCACTTCGCCCATGAATATTTCTTGTTCTTTGATGTCGCGCAAAGATTTCTTGCCGTCTTCGGCAACATCCCACAGAATCAGGCGCAGTTTCAGACGCAATTTAGACGAATAAGTCATATTGCGCAGCATGCATTCCTTTACATTGTAAACAGGCTTGTCCAGTGTGTATTCGACGAATTCCAAATCCGCGACACCGGCGTAATCCTTGATCGGGAACATGGATGAAAACACGTTCTGCAGACCGATGTTACGGCGCGATTGCGGATCAATGTCCGCCTGCAGGAAGTCCTTGTAAGAATCATATTGTATTTCAACCAGATCGGGAAGCGGGGTTTGCAAAAAACTTTTTCCGAAAGATTTTCTTAGTTTCTGAATAACAGCCATTTAAACACTCCGTGTTAGTTAGCAGCTAGCAGTTACAAGGCAGGTTTATCATCTCTGCACGATGCGACTTCTAATTTGCGATGTTCGAATTAATAACTCAAGAATTATCAGAATAATTCCAAAGTCATCAAGAAACGTATGTAGGGGCGGCTGGAAAGCCGCCCAAGGGCGCGTTTCCACGCGCCCCTACATATTGAACTATTTCAGTTCTACTTTGGCACCGGCGGCTTCCAATGTCGCTTTCAATTTTTCAGCTTCATCTTTTGCTACGCCTTCTTTTACTGCCTTTGGTGCAGATTCAACCAAGGCTTTTGCTTCGCCCAGGCCCAATCCTGTGATGTCTTTCACAGCTTTGATAACACCCAATTTGTTCGCACCGGCATCTGCCAATACTACGTTAAATTCGGTTTTTTCTTCTGCTGCTGCGGCGGCTGGACCGGCGGCTACTGCTACTGCAGCGGCTGCGGATACGCCCCACGCTTCTTCCAAGGCCTTGGACAGTTCAACTGCTTCCAAAACGCTCAGTTTTGACAATTCTTCAACTAATTTTTTAATATCAGCCATTTCATTTACCTTTTTTTAGTGACAGTGACAGTGACAGTGCCAGTATTTTGGGATTTCCCCACTGACACAGACACTGACACTAATTATTTTTCTTTCCATATTCCGCAGAAACACGGGCCAAGCGTGATCCAGGTTCGACCAAGATACGCGCGATTGTGCCGCGAATTTCCAACAGTGATGGAAGCTTGGACAACTGCATAACGCCGTCTGCATTTAAAAGATCAGCATCCATTTTTCCGCCGACGATCAACAGTTTCGGATTAGTTTCTGCAAACTTTGCCAAAACCTTGGTAACAGCCAACGCGTCTGTCGCGATTGCCACAGCCGTCGGACGTTTCATCAATGCGGATACAGGTGCGAATTCGGTGTCATTTACCGCCAATTTAAACAAGCGGTTTTTAACGACCTTGAATACAGAAACGAACGGGCGCAATTCCTTGCGCAGTCCTTCGAACTGTTTCACTGTCAAACCGTCGTTTTCAATAACGAAAACACCGTTTGCATCTTTTAATGACGACTGTAACGTTGAAATCAAATCTGATTTTTCTTCACGTCTCATCATTTCACCTTTGGTGAAAATGTGCAATGTGCAATGTGCAATGTTCAATTGGTAAGTGCGCTGTGTGCGGTTTTATCTAATTGAACTTTGAACTTTGAACCTTGAACATTCCTGTTAATTTTCCATCTTTCGATGGGGCTCTTTCGTGTCCCAAAAGAGCTTTTATCTCTTTTGTCTATGACGGAAATTAAAGTCTTGCGACCACCGTCAGTCTCGGACAGAAATTCTTTACGTGACTCGTAATTCGTGATTCGTAATTCGAGTTACGATTCACGAGTCACGAATTACGACTATTTTGCTTCTACCTTCAGGCCCGGTCCCTGTGTCGTGGATACGGCGCAAGAAATGATATACTGGCCTTTGGTCGAAGACGGTTTTACCTTTTTCAACTGTTCAATCAGCGCGGCGACGTTTTCCGCCAACTGCTCTGTCTTGAATGACATTTTGCCAACAGCGGCGTGAACGATACCGTTCTTTTCCGGACGATATTCGATCTGGCCTGCTTTCGCAACCTTGACGGCATCAGCAATATTGTTTGTAACCGTGCCCAATTTCGGATTCGGCATCAGACCCTTGGGCCCCAATACGCGTGCAACCTTGGACATTTTCGGCATCATATCCGGTGTCGCGATAACGCGATCGAATTCCATGAAACCGCCGGCGACCTTTTCAATCAGCTCGTCACCGCCGACAACATCGGCGCCCGCTTTTTTAGCATCGTCCTGTTTGTCGTTTGTAAATACGGCGACGCGAACCTTTTTGCCCGTGCCATGCGGCAAGGACAGCATTCCGCGAATATTCTGATCGGCCTTGGTCACATCAATGCCCAAGCGGACGGCAACTTCCAATGATTCGTCGAATTTCTTGGACGCAAAGCCGCGCAACGTTTCGATTGCGTCATTAACGCTGTAAACTTTTTCAGCGTCCAGTTTTGACCAAGTCTGGTGTTTTTTTGTAATTTTCATGATCTTACTCCTCTACCTTTACGCCCATGGAACGGCATTGACCGGCGACGATGTTCATCGCAGATTCAATGGTAGAGCAATTCAAATCAGGCATTTTTCCTTCGGCAATTTTCTGGATTGCGGCCTTGGAAATTGTGCCAACAAAATCACGGCCCGGTTTTTTGGACCCGGATTTCAGCTTCAGTTCCTTTTTGATAAAGTACGAAACCGGCGGCAGCTTCATGATAAATTCAAACGAACGGTCTGTATAAACCGTGATGACGCAAGGGATCGGCATACCCGGTTCCTTGTCGGATGTTTTATCATTAAATTGTTTGCAGAATTCGGCGATGTTAACACCCGCCGCACCCAATGCCGGCCCAATTGGCGGCGATGGATTTGCTTGTTTTGCAGGAACGACCAACTTGACCATCCCTTTGACTTCTTTTTTTGCCATTTTAACACTCCGTGTTATTTCTGATTTATGATTTCTGATTTCTGATTTGAATCAGACCATAATCATCATCAGGATTAGAGTTTGTGGTGCGATGTTGGCACATCTTCCACGCTTTTTTCGATCTATGAAATCAGAAATCCGAAATCATAAATCAGAAATCTTTAAACCTTTTCCACCTGGCTGAAATCCAACGATACGCTGGTTTCGCGGCCAAATACTAAAATAGTAACGGTCATTTTTTGCTTTACGTTATCAACTTCGGTGACAATTCCGTTGAATCCGTTGAACGGTCCGTCAATAGAGCGGACTTCCTGGCCGACTTCGTATATCGTTTCATCAGAAACGATGCTGCCTTCTTCGGTCTGTTTGATCAGACGGCGGGCCTCGGTTTCACTGACCGCGATCGGTTTGTTTTTCTGTCCCAGGAACATAACAACCTGGGGCATCAGTTTAACCAGGGAAAACGTTTCGTTTGTCATAACCATCTGGACGATGATGTATCCCGGGAAAAATTTCTTTTCAGACTTTACGCGCTTGCCGGCCTTGATTTCGGTCACTTCGCGCGTCGGAACCAAGATTTCGCCGAACATCGCGTTCAGACGACGCTTGTCGATCTGTTCGCGCAAACCGCGTGCAACCTTGTCTTCACATCCGGTGTGAACGTTAACAACAAACCATTGCATCGTGCCTTCCATCTTTGTCCCTTTTGTGTTCCGTTAAAAAATCCATCCGACGATCGCGTTCAGAACGCTGTCGGTCAAAAAGAAAAACAGCGCCGCCAGTGCGGAAAATATCAGAATCATGATAGTCGTGCGAACAACCGTATCGCGCGTCGGCCAAACGATTTTGAACCATTCGCTGCGCACTGATTTGATATATTCAAGTATTTTCTTCATGTTTATCTCGTATTTGGCCCGACCTTCGCCCTGGGGGCTTCGGTGGGCACTAAATTTTCTCAAACTCGCGCTTTTGCGCTCGCTAGCGAAAATTTGTGGCAGGGGCAGAAGGAATCGAACCCTCATCAGCGGTTTTGGAGACCGTTATTCTACCATTGAACCATGCCCCTTCAAACGGCTTTCAGCGGCAAAAAACCAGCCAGAATCAATAAACTATTGTCTGTCGGATATCTGCCAAAACGCTGGATTTCTGACCCATCGCTCGCGCTAATTTATCACAGTTTTCAGAAAAATCAAGCGGAAAGTATTATAAAGCTTCCGTCTTTTCGACGCAAGTGGTTTTTTAGGGATCAGGAATCAGTCAAAAGGAATCAGGAATTAGTAGGGGCGCATATTTGCGCCCTCTTTATTTTTGACTGGATTGCCACGTCGCTGACGCTCCTCGCAAAGACGGATTTGTGCTTAATCGCTAATTCCTATCGACTAATTCCTAATTCCTGATTCCTAAAAAAAAGGCTTGCGCCGGCAATGGCTTTTTTTCTACAATCGGTTAACAGGAGAGATTTTGCAGTATGGCAGATAGCGTAGAACCACCGGTTTTGCTGTCCAGATTGATGACATTTGTATTCGCGGCCGCGGCCGTGGTTGTTGTCGTATTGATTGTGACTTTGGCGAAAATGTATCCGCTGAACCGGACCCAGGTATTTTTTTTGACGACACAACCGCGCAACGATCTGGAAATAAAACTGTCTTCTTTTTCGCCCGACACCCAGAATCTGGAAACCTATAAACAAGCCTTTGTCAAAGAATACATCAAGGCACGCAACGAAATCATTCCGAACGCCGGTGTAATGCAGAACAAATGGAACACTTCTGGAACTGTTTACATGTGGTCCACGCCAGAAATATACGACGCATTCGCGCAAACCGCGATGTGGACGGCGTACATGAATGACATACCTGATTTCGAATTCAGATGCCCTGTGGAATTCACAGGTGTCACGTTGCGCACTGAAAACACATACGCCGTAAAATTCAAGTATTTTTGCACAAATAGTAATGGACAAGACGGTGGCGAAAATTCTACAATCACTGTGAAAAAGGACTATACGATTGTTGTTCGGTTGCAAATCGAAGATACGATCAAATGGACAGACCGATTACAAAACCCACTGGGGCTGCGGGTTTCCGGATACACGATCGAATCCGGCGACGGCGATCCACTTGATTTCAAGTAAAACTTGGGATCAAAATGAAAAATGAAAAATGAAGAATGAAAAATTAGATTCATTTATCATGACATTTTTCTCAAGACAAGGAAACAGGTAAACAAAGATGAACAAACTAATTAAATCATTTTTCATTCTTCATTTTTCATTTTTCATTTTGATCCCATTTGTATGCAATGCAAATGGCGTGCAAGAGGCTTGGGATAACCCGAACGCCAACATGGCCGCTGGTTCTGTAAAACCCGGATATGCCCAGCTGACCTGGTCGACGGGCGCGGTTCTGCCTATCAAATTGCGCAACGGAATGGTCACCATGGTAAATCTGCCCAATGGCGAAGAGATCGTCGACGGCGTTGTCGGAAACCAGGATTTGTTCGACTTTGATCCGCAAAAAAACGGGCGCAGCATGTTCATAACCCCCGCCGGCAGCAATCAGGGTGCAGACACTAATCTGATCGTAACCGGAAAATCCGGAAACAAATATATTTTCTATCTGCGCAGCGAGCCCGCCAACAGCTCTGAGATCACATATTCCCAGGTTGATATCGTACTGGACGGAAACTCTACACTGCCCGGCACAACCGGCTCTAATGCACAGTACGCCGGCATGAATTCCATATTTAAAAAGGCTTCCACTGGCGCCGGCAGCATGGTTGGCGTTGACGGCGAAGATTACGGCTGGATAAAATCGATGAAAATCGATCCGTCGGAATTCCGTTTCGATCTGGACATATTCGTTCCAAATCCGGACGACTATGTAATCGCACCGGAACGCGTGTGGCGTGATAGAATCTTTACATACATTGACTTTGGCGACAAGGTTATCGCAATGACCCAGCGTCCTGTTGTATCGCTGTTGGTCGAAGGCGGCGAATCCCCGGTCGGATTCCGCACAGACGGCCAAGACGGCAGACTGTTGATAGTAGAAGCCGTGGGCGACATGGTTCTGCGCAGTGGACAACGTATCGTATGCATCAAGAAACGTGAAAAGCCGTTCCTGATCGCGGATACCAACAGCGTTATGGCCCTGGCCGAAGCGAACGTCGCACGCAGCATGATGTCCAGCCAATCGCTGAACAATGTCGCATACGGCGATATGCAGATGACACAGACACTGGGCGTGCAACAAATGGGCTATGGATATGCCGCACCGATGATGATGCCGACATCCGGAACATACGGTGGATCAACGACGGCCGGCCTGGTGATGATACCGACAGAAAGAAACACAGCCGGCGCATATCTGCCACAAACAAACATTCCGCTGATCAGCAGCAACCAAGCCGGTGTCGCGGTTGAATTAAAATCCGACACATCAGTCAAGGCATTGAATGATTACTGGACAGGATTATTGGCAAAGTTCAGCGGCGATGACGGCAAAGGCGTTCTGACGCCATACAAGAACAGCGTGTTCTTTGCGGTTGATGAACAAGGCGTCGGCGATCTGGGCGACGCTGCGACATCTGCGCGCCTGTACCGTCTGCGTATCGGTCCGATGTCTGATATCGACAGCGCACAAAAACTGTGCGACCAACTGTTAAAGTTCAGCGGCGCCAGCTGTCACGTGGTGAGAATACAATAAACGTGAAACGTGAATCGTGAATCGTAATTCGAATCACGAGTCACGAATCACGAATTACGAAAAAATGAAAACATTAAAACAATCTTTCACTGAATTAAAGCAAAGCACTCCGAAACATGTGCAGTGGTTATTGCTGGCGGCGGCGTTTGTCGTGGTCTTGATTCTGCTGACACTGTTGTTGGGCGGCGATAAAAAAGATTCTGACAAAATCACAACAGGCACTGTTCAGCCCGTGCTGACCGTTGATCCACGTGAACTGGATTGGTCTGCCGTTACTGTTGGCGAAACCGTTACGCAACGCTTTGTCGTGTCGGCAAATACCGCGATCAAGGTTGACGATGTCCGTCTGTCCAAGGGTATCGTCGGTCTGGCCAAGCCCAGAACCACATGCACAAACATCGGTCAAATAAACGAAAAGCTGTCATGCACGGTCAGTTTGGAATATGCACCGACAGCGGCGATGGAAACCAGCGCGCTGTCCATGTTCATTGACTGGCGCGGCGCGACCCAGCCAGAAAAAATGAAAACCACCGAAACCGTTACGATCGCAATCGGCGCTGTGCTGCCAAAGCCTGTGGTAGCACCACAGCCCGTGATCGAACCAGCACCGAAATCCCAGATGCAACAGGAAATAGAGGAACTCGTCCAGCCTGCACCATTCTTTGAAGCCCCACAGGAGGTAAAAAAACCGACTGCGCCTGTCACTGAAAATATCCCCAGCGAGGCATGCTCGGACTTTGCGTTCCCTGGATACGGCACATCCGGTCAGCAAATCGGTTGGATCAAGCCCAGCCGCGGTACATATAACTTTCACCCGTTTTCTGACAAGAACTGCGCCAGTCCGACCGGCACTTATAATCCTGACAATGGCATAATCACCGACAGCGCTGGCAAAAAAATTGGCACCGACGCCGAGCATATCGGCTTTGGCATGAACAGCACCGTCGCAATGCCGCTGTTGTCGAACGCACCGTCGCCACGCATTGAAAACAAGGCACGCCAGGTAACATCAGCTGAACTGGCACCGGCCGGAAAATCCGCACGCGTATTCTCTGCGCCGACACCGGAAACACTGCTTAAATCCACTGGTTCGACCGTGACATCCACCGCGCCATACGACCGCACATTTATTCTGCGCCAGTACAAGCCTATTCCCGCAACTATCGTGTCCGAAATTCGCGCGGACCAGCGCTTGTTGAATGCGGATCATAAATTGCCGGTCATCGCAACAGTGGATCGCAATGTTTATTCCGACAATGGCCGTACGATTATCATCCCAACCGGAACAACACTGTACGGATATGTTACCGGCGACGTGCCCGGACCATACAAGGCGATCGGCAGAATGGAAATCCGCTGGTATCAGTTCGTTCGTCCGGACGGTGTAGAATTTAACTTTGATGGCAACAATATGGACCCGTTCAGCGCCGATGCCCAGGGACGCGCCGGCGTGCCGGGACGTGGCTCTACGGACTATATCGAACAGTTCGTCATGCCAATGCTGACCGCGATTGTGCCTGCGGCGGTAAATATGATTGCGCCAATCTCGGACAGCTTTATCAACCAGATCGATCTGGATAACAATACCGTCACACAAAGTGGCCAGGTTCGCTCTTCGGAATTGGCCAAGAACGAAATAATAACCGCATGGAACAAGGTCGCCCAGAAATTATTGGTCGATATGATGGACAATACCGTACCGCCGTTCTCTATTGCCGCTGGCACACGCATAACGGTATTCTCGCCAATGGATTTACAGGTAACATGTGGTGCGGAAACCGGCAAGAAATGCTCTGTTGCGCCATACGGCAAAGATGTTCGCGCAAATCCAGGCGCAGCGGTCACAATGGGTCAAAGCCCTGAAAACGCTGGCAGTATGGTCGGCCAGGTACGCTCGTTCGACATAATAAAATACTGCGACGGCAAAGGCGGTGTAAAGTCCGGTATGGAAAAAGAAATCTACGAAGCCGGTATGGATTACCGCACAGTTTTATTCGCGTGCCAGTCATCGCAATACGTCGCGATCAATACCGCCAAACAGGAAGCTGTGTTCCAAAACCAACAGCAGACCACATATACCAGCCCCACAACCGGCGAAAAGATGCAGCCAGGCACCAAAGAATATAATGAACAGGTCCTGGACTTGAAATACAACAAGGACGGCACTATACAGAATCCGTTCAATCCACCGGCACCGCCCGCCACGCCGACCATCACATGTGAAGACGGTATGGCGCCTGACGCAAACGGATGCTGTGCCGGCGAAACATACACCGACATGGGCGAACAAGGGTTCAACTGTTGTCCTGCCGGCGGCGGCGACTGTTTCCCGCCGATAATATAGGCCTGCGTCAAAACAGGTTTATCTTGTTGGCGGAACGTATTGATCAAACCAGCCAATTTTAAAATCTGAAATTATTATTGATCGCCACTTTGGCGATTGTTTTTTACGATTCGATTCCTAAATACAAAAAACGCTTAACGAATCGGAAATCCGAATCAGATTTCAACCTTTGGTTGTAACATTTTACATATTCGCATTGATTATCTATAACAGCTTGTCGGTCAAGCCTGGCAAGCGAACACCATAACAAGATGGAGAGAGTAAAACATGAACAACACACACAAACAAAAACAAATCCCGACCGCAGAAAAATTCCACAGCGCTGAACAGATGTGGTTTTGGTTTTTGTATTCCAGACAAATTCGCAATGGCTTTGCGACGGGCAAACCTGTCCCAGGCAAACGCATATGCGAGCCCCTGGATATCGAGACATTAATAACCAGATTGTATTTGTCCGGGACACTGGATAACGATCATCTGAATGTCATGAAAGAATTCGGTGATCGTCGCCGTCCGCCGCACCAGCATATATGGTCTGAAAACCACGCGGCAGCGATCTGGCGCGATGCAATGCAGATACTGGAATCGGCGGCGGTAAAACGCGGCTGGATAGAGTAGGACAAAGTCAATAGTCACTAGTCAATAGTCAATAGTCATTAGTAATTTAACTATTAAGCACCGCTAACGACTATTGACTATTGACTAGTGACTATTGACTAAGGACTGTAAAATGCTTATCGGATTTACACACAAAACTTCAAAGATTCTGCCGCGGATTTTATGCCGGCGGTTCCGGCATTGCGCGGTTGTTATAAATAAAAAACGAAAAATGAAAAATGAAAAATGTTTTGTTATGTACCAAGTTGGCAAAGGATCAATAAAACAAATCCCATTGTCTGCGCGCGATTTGAAAATCCTAGAGCAACACGGCTGGGTGTTTATAGATTATACAACCTTGTCCCCGTATTGCCTTGGCCCGGCCCTGTCCCGCCATTATACATGCGTTGGATTCGCCAAACATATTTTAGAAATCCGCGATCCTTTTATAATCACCCCGGACCAGTTGTATAAAAAATTAGCACATGGTGCACAGCGATTAGAATATTGATTTTTATAAAAATATCATTTATAATCCGCGTGCATCGGGTGACACCCGGCGCGGGATGTAGACTATCCCCTATAGTTGCATTAAATCAAATGCGGAAAATTTGCAATACTGAACAACCTTTTGGTTGGGAGGTTGCAAAATAAGGCTTTGGCCGAATATGCGCACTATCTATAGGTAGGTCTAACTCCCAACCGCCCTTCGTCACGGCGGTAATTTTTTTACAAAAAAAAGGGATAAAAGATGAGCGAGAAAATCAACATAACAATAAAATCACAACATGTCGGCAAAGCGCTTCGCAAAGCAAGACAAGAAAGTTATACTGGCCGAACAAAACTAAGCGAATTGTTGAACGTATCACGAAGCGATATATTTAAATACGAACTGGGGATAATAAAAATCCCACGTGAAATTTTGATAAAATTGTTCCGTAATGGGATTCGAAATTTGTAAAAATTTTACTGGATTGCTTCGTCATTTCATTCCTCGCAATGACGCGGCAATCCAGTCGGAAAAAAGGGGCCTATAAACACACGCCCAGCACATAGTGTTTAACGATTAGAATCTCATACAAGATATTATTCGCTAATCGCTATGCGCTATTTGTTATTTGCTAGTTTTTTTAATCACGTACATCTGGCCGATTCCGAACAAGTTCGACACTGTCCAGTACAGAACCAATCCGGCCGGCATCCACGCGAACAAGACCGTGAACATTACCGGCATCCATTTCATAATCTTTTGCGTCTGGGCCATCGGATCGTTCGCATTTGCGGACGGTGCGGCCGACTGCAGTTTCTGCTGCCACCACATTGTCGCACCCATGATCAGCGGCAAGATAAAGTACGGATCCATCAGCGACAGGTCGGATATCCACAAGAACCCCGCACAACGCATAGGCACAGAAATCAGCAACGCCTTGTACAGCGCAAAGAATATCGGAATCTGCAACAGCATCGGCAGACATCCCGACATTGGCGACGTCTTGTGCGTCTGGTACAGTTTCATCATTTCCATTTGCTGGCGCGCTTTGTCGTTTGCGTACAGCTTTTGTATGCGGGCCATTTCCGGCTGCATCTTTTGCATGGCGGCCATTGACGTGTATGATTTGCGCGTCAGCGGCCACATCAGAATACGCAGACCAATGGTCAGCAATATGATTGCCAAGCCATAGTTCATCACAAAGCCGTTTATCGCATTCAGCGCCCACAGCATGGGCCGCGACAAGAACCAGAACCAACCGTAATCGATCGTCTGATTAATACCGTTTATTGACGCGGCGGCATCTTTCAGTATTGCCTGGTCGCGCGGACCTGCAAACATTTTTGTTTCAAACACAGCCGTCTGGCCGGCGGCGACATGAACCGGCGCCGCGGTAATATCCGCCTGGTATCGTGCATCTATTTTTTTCGTGCGGATTGTCTGATCCGGCAAAGCCATGGAAACCACGGTTTCCCAATACTGGTCCGCGAATCCGGCGAATCCGTTTACCGTCGTATATGCGTATGATTTTTTATCCAGCTGTTTCCAGTTGTTATATTCAATGTCAGAATTTGCAAATGACACCGCGCCGGTTTCAACCGCGGTTGCCGCCGCGCCACCGTCGCGCACAATACGCGCGTATGGAACAAAAGACACGTCTTTTTTACCAGCGTTCCTGACGGTGTCCTTGATCGAAATTATGTAATCATCAACAACGACTGTGCGCGTAAATTCCACACCGTCGCCGTTGCGCCAAGAGTAAGAATCTTTCTTAGCATTCCAGACCGTCGACGATGTCGGCGCGGTCGTGCCACTGGCGATCAGGCCGACTTCGGCAAAATCCCCGGACGCCCCCAACAGCGCGATATTTTTATCGGCATTTTCCTTTTTATCCTGTTTGTAATCCTTCAGTTCAATTTTTGAAACGCGCAGACCCTGAACATCGGCAGTGATTTTATCAGAGTCGATTTTTGACGTCGGAACACGCGACAGGTCTTCGATCACGCCGGATTCTTGGGTGCTGACAACTGACTCTTTTTTATCTGGCCCAAACCATGCGGTAAACGCCCACCATGCGGCCAGAAATATCACCATCCACCACAAAAAATTAGAAAGTTTGAAACCTTTTTTTCCCGAATCCGGCTTTTTATTTTGATTTGCCATCCATTGGCTGAAACCGGATGATTTGTTATTATCTAAATACTTTACCATTTTTTTCCTCGTGATTCGTGATTCGTGATTCGTGACTCGAATTACGAATCACAAATTACGGTTCACGATTTTTTTTTCTTTTTATTCATAAACCAGTTTAAAACATATAGTGCGACGCCGACCGCAATGCAAGTATCGGCGATATTAAACGCCGGCCAATGCCATGCGCCAATGTGAAAGTCCAAGAAATCCACAACCGCGCCAAAACGCAGACGATCGATCAGATTCCCCAGCGCGCCGCCCACAATCAGCGCCAGCGGCCATTTTTCAAACGACGCCGCGCGCATAAACAAATGGTACGCGATAAAGCCGATGATCGCGCCGGTGGCCACAATCATGATCAGCGGGGCCGCTTCGCCCAGTGCGCGGAACAGCGAAAACGATGCGCCCGGATTCCATGTGAACACGATATTAAAAAAGTCGGTAACCTGGCCCATCATGTACGGCACCGGCACCAGTTCCCATGCGGGCGCGGCAAACGGCACGCGGCCGGTCAGCATGTATAACAATATCCCCTTGGATATTTGATCCACCAGGATCGCGCCGAATATTATCGACAGAATTTTAATTGTGTTTTTCATATTTTTCCCCATATCGGGAAATATAGCAGGCGCCCAGCCGATAGTCAATAGTCGATAGTCATTACCATGGGCGCAAATATGCGCCCTTATCAAATTCGATTTACGGTTTATGAAAAAAGGGCGCGTTTCCACGCGCCCCTACTATTTGCTAATGATTCGCTTCCAGTTCGGCATAGTGGTCGTTGCGCATATTGCCCAACAGCTTGGTTATTTTGCCCTGTGACACGCCGACATTCTCTAACACTTCCTGGCCCAGCATAAATGATGATTCAACCGTTTCCGGGAACGCTTCCATAACGCCTTCGCGTACCAGTATTTTGGATTCTTCCATATTACGCGCACGTGCGAATATTTTGACACGCGGCGTGACTTCGCGTATTGCGCGAACAGTCCTTTTCGCAACTGCGGCGTTGTCCAGCGCGACCACAACCGCACGCACGCGGCGCGGCGCCAGTCCCATTTCGCGCAGTATCTGCGTATTGCTGGTATCGCCATAGAACACGTTAAATCCGCGCTCGCGACCCATTACGACAGAATCCGCGTTCAGGTCAATTGCGACATACGGGATTTTTTCAGACTCTAACATTTTGGCGATGATCTGGCCGACGCGGCCGAATCCGCATATGATTACTTCTGGCTTTATCTGGATTTCGACGGTGTTTAATTTTTTGGAATGCATGCCCGGGAACAGCTTTCCGGACTTTTGCAAACGGTCATATATCGCCAGCAGTATCGGTGTCGTCATCAGCGACAGCACGATTATCGCCGTCAGAATTTCTGCGTGCACGGACGGTATGGCTTCGATCCCGCTGGACTTCATAGTATGCAGCATCAACAGTCCGAATTCGCCGCCCTGGGCCAGTATCAGCGCCATCAGGAATGAATCATGCGGCTTTACATGACGCACACGCGCAACGACATAGATTGCGGCGAATTTTATGACGACCAGCGCAACCAGCCCCAGCGTGATCACCAACCAATTATCACCCAGCATGTTCAGATTAAAGCCCATCCCCAGCGCGATGAAAAAGAATGCTAAAAACATTGTCGCATATGGTGATATTTCCACCTGGACCTGGTGTCTGTATATCGTTTCAGACAACAGCATACCGGCCAAAAAAGCCCCCAGTTCCGCCGGCAAACCCAACATATCCAGAACCACCGACCAAACGATGATGTTCAGCATTATCGTCAACAGAAAGGCTTCTTTGGATTTCAGTCTTGTGACCGCCTTCATCAGCGGATTCAGCAAAAAGCGCCCCACAATCACAACCCCCAGAATCAGACCAATCGACATCACTGAAACATCGATTACCGTCGCGCCCAGATCGAATGATTTTCCCGCGAACACCGGCAACATCGCCAACAGCGGAATCGCCAGCAAGTTTTGAAACAACAGTATGGAAAAAGTCTGGCGCCCCATATCCGTCTGCAGTTCGTTGCGGTCGGCCAGAATCTGCAGGTCGGTCGACGTGCTGGACATTGCCAGAATCAGCGACACCATTATCGTACCCATGATCGACCATGTCGTCACCCCGAACAGTATCGGGAACAGCATTACGACCACCATCAGAACCTGGGCCGCACCCAGACCGAATATATTGTGCTTCATCTGCCACAGACGTTTGATGTTTATTTCCAGCCCCAGCGTGAACCACAGGAACATTATGCCGATCTGGCCCAGGAATTTCCATATTTCGGTCAGTTCAAACAATCCCAAAACATAAGGGCCCGTCAAAATACCGGCCAGCAAAAACGCCAGCAATGTTCCAATTCGCGCCAAACGCAATGCAAACACCAACACCAGCGCGATCGCAAAAAATATTAATATCGATAGTGACATAGGGCTCTCTCTCTTCTCTCTGACTTTTCTATGCGACAATTATATCAAAATTGGGAAATAAAATTAACATGGATTTTTATCGTCACCCTTGTTAAAGGTGGACAAGCCAAGTTTTAAAACTTGCAAGACCAAATTATTTCTATGAAATTAAATATTCTTATCTACAATTTTTCTGCAATTTCTGCGAACTTTTCCGGTGATAGCTCTTCGGCACGCTCACGTCCGCTCAGACCAAACTGTGACCAATCGACGCCGGGCATAATTCCGCGAATCATCTTGCGCCGCTGGCCGAACAGTTTCGCGGTCAAGGCTTCGATTTTTTCTAATTCCTGATTCCTGGCTGCTGATTCCTTGGGCACAATCTGCACAACAGCACTTTGCACCTTGGGCGCGGGAAAGAATGCGGTGTTCGGAACATTGAATAAAATCCGTGCGTCCGCGACCATTGCCGTCAAAACCGCCAAGCGACCGTAATGTTCGTCACCGACGCGCGCGACAATACGCATCGCCACTTCGCGTTGGAACATCAAGGTCAATGACGTGATTCGTGATTCGTGATTCGTGATTCGTTCTGCCATAATATGCAACCACCTTATCAACAGTTCCGTACCAACATTGTACGGCAGATTGGAACAAACCGCCCAGTTCCCGGTTCCGAATTCCCAGTCCCCATTTTTCAACGCATCGCCAAAAATAATTTCCAAGCGACCGTCGGCGGCCATGGCGATTTTTTCCAATATCGGCGCAGTGGCTTTATCCTTTTCAATCGCGATTACATGTTTTGCACCCGCCAATAATAAAGCGCGCGTCAAACCACCCGGGCCCGGCCCAACTTCGACCACGGTAATATTTTCAATATCCGGCACGGCGCGTGCGATCTTGCCCGTCAGATTCAAATCAAACAGGAAATTCTGGCCGAATTGCTTTTTCGGTTCCAACCCCGCGTCACGCATCATTTCCGACACCGGCGGCAATGATTCTAATTGTTTATTTACCATTTTTCCGCCTGACGCTGACTCATTTGCATCTTTATTGCTATTTGGTCTTCAGCAACCTTGTACATTTTCTTGGATGCCATCTTAAATAATACGTTAAAATCAGCCAGCTGTACTTTAGATAATGTTTTCAAAAAGTTCACATTATACGACGTCATATAAAAATTCATCAAACGATTTAACATTTGTGTATCTAGATTTTTTGAGAACACACCAGCTGGTTTTTTATCTGATAAATATTCAATAAAGTGTGACATTACCTTGGAATATTGTTTAGATATATAATCTTGGGATTCCGCTTTTATAAAAGATTTTTTTATGGCCATGAAAATATTTGCGGAATCTATTTTTTTATCAAAAAGTTCATCCACAATATGTGCGGATAATTCATCCAAAAACATTAATAACGCAAATTCATACGGATTATTAGCATAGGAAAAAGATAACATGTCCCGATTATGCAAATGATGCAGTTCATGCACCAATGTCTTTTGTCTTATATCGCCCAATCTTTTGGCTAAATCCAATGCATATGAACGATGTATGGGTGAAATTTTGTCAGATACATAAAAAGTATATAGCTCTATTTCTTTAGTTCCAATATTAATCTTGGCCGGTGCCAACGGAATGCCATTTTTAATATCTTCAATCAGTTTATCATCTATAAAAATATCTTTTTCAATTATTTTTGGTGTCATATTTGTTTCCTGCCCCCAAACGCCAGCGACAGCGTGCCGTCGTCGATATAGTCCAAGTCACCGCCCAACGGTACGCCGGATGCCAATTCCGAAAATGTAACATCTGCGTCACCGATGACGGACATTACGTAATGCTGGGTTGTTTTGCCTTCGACCGTGTTGGGCAGCGCGAAAATAATTTCTGTTATGTTTTCATCCGCGATTCGTGCGCCCAGTGTCGCGATATTCAGATCATCCGGTGTCGTACCGGTCGCGCCGGACAGCTGTCCCCCCAAAACGTGATAGCGTCCATTAAACACGCCGGACTTTTCCAGCGTCCAAACATCGCCCAGATCACGCACAATGCATAACTGGCCATTTGCGCGCGTCATATCGCGACAGAATTCGCACGATCCGTTTTCAACATCCATCAACGCGCCGCATACCGGACAAGGCTTTACCGTATCCGCCGCATCCATCAGCGCCGCCGCCAGATTTATCGCACGACCGGTCTTGTCCTGCAACAATGCCAACACTATACGCTGGGCCGCACGACCGCCGACCCGCGGCAGCTTTGCAAATTGTTTGATAAGCTTTTCAATTTTATTATTCATTTAATGAAACACATAGCTGTCAATGCCGGTGGCGCTGGCATTATTTTTTAATTTTTGGGCCGATCCTTCGGACAATCCGTTTGCGCGCACGCGAAACATCCCATTGGGCGCCTGCTCTATCATTGTGCTGACCCCCAGTGCATTTTTAACTTTATTCTGCTGGGCGGTGGCGGCCGATTTGGATGAAAATGCGCCGAACTGGACCCCGGAACCGCCGGATTGCACCGTGACCGGCACGGGTGTCTTTTGCGGCGGTGGCGCAGAATAAGCTTCTTCATCAGTTTCGTCATCATAAGAATATTTCTGCAACGTCGGTGCGGCGCCAACCTTGACCAGTTCGAATCCCTTGTTCAGCATGCGGACAGACGCCGCCGCGCGAACATCCTTGGTGGACGCGCCCAGGACGACGGACATCAAGTGTTTGTTTCCGCGCCGCGCCGTCGCAACCAGCGAATATTTCGACTTGTTCGTGTATCCGGTTTTCATACCGTCACAGCCCGGATAAGTTTCCAGCAACCGATTTCCGTTATTGTATGTTTTGCCATTATACGTCCATGACTTGATTCCGAAATATTTCCAGTATTGCGGAAAATGTTTATACACTGCCATAGACAGCAACGCGATATCGCGCGCCGTCGACAAATGATCATCGTCCGGCAGACCGGACGAATTCGCAAAGTTTGTCTTCGACAGTCCGATTTCGTTCGCGACATGCGTCATCAGCGACGCAAAGTTTCCTTCTTTGCCACCCTTTAAATTTTCGGCCAGCACGCGCGCAACGTCGTTCGCGCTGTGCACGGCAAGCGCCTTGATCGCGTCTTCGACCTTGATCTTTGATCCCGCGGCCAGCCCCAGTTTAACCGGCGACGCATTCGCGGCGGATTGCGACACGATCAGATAATCATCCAAGTGCAAGCGTCCGTGTTCCAGCGCGTCGAACGTCAGATACAGCGTCATAATTTTGGTCAATGACGCCGGATAGTTCAGATCGCTGGCGTTTTCCTGGTACAGTACCTGGCCGGTATCCATATCCGCGACCAAGGCCGCCCGATAATCCGCAGCATGCGCCACAGAAATGAAAAATGAAAAATGAAGAATGAAAAATGTAATTAGTTTTCTCATGAACAAAATGATACAAAAAATTCGACACACGGGTCAATGGATAAAACAGTATTAATTTTTCATTCTTCATTTTTCATTTTTCATTTAAAAACGCCCCGTGGGGCGTTTTCGAAAATCAAAGAGAACGCTACAGATGTGCGGGTTTGATGCAGGGAGTGTATTGGACATACATGACCGGAATCAAACGCGTGCAGATGTACCGTTATATTTGATTTTAATCCAATGTTCGCAGTGAAATTTTATCCTCGTCCACAATAACCAGCTTGCCCCGGTTAATCTGGAATGCGCGTGCAGCGTTGAATGCATCACGCTGGCCGTATAATTGCGTGTCACAGATCGGGAACACACCGCGCGACAGACACAGCTGGTTCGCGATGACTTCTTCATTGCAAACCGCAATAATCGGCAAGTCCGGGCGACGGCATGAAATCTGGGTCGCAGAAACCGTATCGCGCGCGAATACGACAATTGCGGACGCCTTGTTCAGATACGCAATCGACGCGATCGAACGCGACCAATCGTTTTCCGGCAGATTTTCCGTACGCGACCATTCCGCCGCATTTGCCAATGCGTCTTCATCCGCATATTTTAAAATTTTCGCCATGGTTTCAACCACAGTAACCGGATGATCACCGATTGTTGTTTCTTCGGATGTCATGGTTGAATCAACGCGCAAATACGATGCCGACGCGATGTCTGAAATTTCCGCACGCAGCGGGAATTCATTGTGCACCATTGACCCCAGCATCTGCGTCGCCATGATCACAGGTTTGTTTTTACGACGGCAATCGCGGATAATCTGGCGCGAAATCGCCGGCACGCGTTCAAACGGTAATTCAACCGCCAAATCCCCGCGCGCAATCATAATTCCATCGGTTGCATCAACAATTTCTTCCAGTCTTTCGATTGCCTGGGGACGTTCAACCTTTACAATAATCTTGACCGGATGGGCCGTACGTTCAGTGATAAATTCGCGCGTTTCGATGACGTCTGCGGCACTTTGCACAAAAGAAATCGCAACAAAGTCCGGATTTTTAGTCAGTGCATATTCCAGATCATGACGATCTTTGGATGTCAGCACAGATGTTTTTATTTCCGTATCCGGCAGGTTAAAGCCGCGGCGCGACCATATTTCAGTACCGCGAACGACCGTTGTTTCGATTTTTGTGCCACTGATTTTTTCGACTTTTAGTTCAATCTTGCCGTCGTTCAATAAAACGCGATCGCCAACATTTATCGATTTGATAACATCCAAATCCGGCAACTGCACGCGCGTCGCGTCACCCGGCGTCGGATCGTTATCCAGTATGAATTTATTTCCCGCCTGTAACGGATAAACATCTTCGGTTTTAAAATTTCCGATACGGTGTTTTGGGCCTTGCAAATCGGCGATGATCGCGATTGGGCGCCCTGTGTCCCGGGATATTTTACGGATCGCGTCGATCTTTTTTCCTTGGGCTTCATCGGTATCGTGACTGAAATTCAGGCGGCATACGTTGACACCCGCGTCGATCATTTTTGCCAACATTTCCGGGCTTTCGCTGTTTGGGCCGATTGATGAAGTTATTTTTGTGAATCTGTTCATGATTTTTCTTCCATTTTTGTTTTAAACCCGACGCTTTGGGGTTTTGTTTTTGTTTTTCTTGCATTTTGCGATCATTAATATATCATATGGGCAGATAAAAACAAGGGGAAGATTACATGAAACAAGCAAACCACGGTGCTATTGATAACTCTCAATTAATCACGATTATTGAACGCATTGAAAAGCTGAACGAAGACACCGCAAACATCGCGGCTGACATCAAGGAAATTTTTTCCGAAGCGAAATCCGCCGGATTCGATCCAAAATATATCCGCCAGATGATCAGACTGCGCAAGCTGGACCCGGACGAATTGGACGAACAGGACGAACTGGTCCAGATGTACCGCAAGGCATTGGGGATTTAATGTTCAAAGTGCAAAGTGCAAAGTTCAATTAATTGCACTTTGAACTTTGAACATTGAACATTTATGAAATCATTCACAAAAAACATTGAAAACTTTACCTGTGCCCATTGTGGCGCGGATGTTGTCGGCACCGGATACACAAACCATTGCCCAAAGTGTCTGTGGTCGCGCGACGTTGACAATAATCCCGGCGACCGGGCGTCCGCGTGCGGCGGCATGATGAAGCCGATCGCGATCGAACCAGAACACGATCATTTTATAATTACGCATAAATGCGAAAAGTGCGGCAAGACCCGGCGCCAGCGCACCAGCCCCGATGACGATATGAACACGATCATCGCACTGTCTGCAAATCCTGATTTTATTTTTGGGAAATAATTCAGAAATTCATCATATTTTTAAAATTTAGAAACAAGTTTATATCTCGCCGTCACCCCGGCGAACGCCGGGCCCCAGAAGCATAAAACAACCAATCATAAACTACTGGATACCGACGTACGTCGGTATGACGACATGTTTTTGACTATTTCTCTTTCGCGGCGCAAATAAATGCATTGAATAAAACGTGTCCTGTGTACGGGCTGCTGCTGTATTCAGGATGAAACAGTGTCGCGACAAAGAACGGATGATCGGATGCCTCTATGATTTCCGCAAAGTCATCCGACTGTGATCTGGCAGAAACCCACAGGCCGTCCTTGGCAAATTCCGCAGAGATACCACACCTGTGTTTATGACGTTCGCTGACCATGTTGTCGGCGTATATTTTCCGGGCCAGCGTGCCGTCGCACAGCTTGCACACGTGCGATCCGATACGGCGGTCGCATTTTTTTACAGAACCGGCATCCGCGATCGCGCGCATGCCCGCCCCAATCCCCAGGTATGGGATTTTGTTCGCGCGCGCGTATCCGGCCGCTGCGACCTGGGCGTTGTCTATGTCATCGTCGAAATCCCCCGGCATCAATATTCCGTCCAGACCCATCATCTGATCAGGCGAAAAATTTTTTACATCGATTTTTCTGATATTCACATGAACGCCGTTGACAATGCCTGCATGCAACAACGCTTCATTCAGCGACTTGTACGAATCCGGCGTTGCAAAGTATTTGCCGACAACGCCGACTGTGACACTTGGCAAACCGTTGGACAAATACTTTTCGATCCGTTCGAAACGCGACATATCGCCGGGCTTGTTATCCAGGCCAAAGTGTTCCGCCATTATGGCAAACACGTTTTGTTCTTCGTACACCATCGGGATTTGATAGATATTATCAACATCGATTCCGCTGATGACATTGCGCGCCGGCAAGTTGCAGAACATTCCTATTTTTTCCCGTTCCGCCATATCGAACATCCGCGCCGCGCGCACGATCAGCATATCCGCCTGGATTCCGTTTTCCAACAGCGCGCGCGTTGACATCTGGGTCGGCTTGGTTTTCAGCTCTCCGCTTTTTTCCAAATACGGCGCCAGCGTCAAGTGCACGAACATGACATTGCGCCGACCGATGTCAAAGGCGAACTGACGCGCCGATTCCAAAAATATTTTCCCTTCGATATCGCCGACCGTGCCGCCGATTTCACATATCACAAAGTCCGTCCCGGTCGGTGCGGATATGTATTCCTTGATCTTGTTTGAAACATGCGGGATCATCTGGACGGTTCCGCCGCCGTATTCGCCACGGCGCTCTGCGTTCAATACATCCCAGTAAATCCGCCCGCCAGACACGGAATCGTTGCGCGTTAATTTCACGCCCAGAAATCTTTCATAATATCCCAAATCCAAATCCGTTTCGTGCCCGTCGGTTGTGACATAGACCTCACCATGTTGCAGCGGGGACATGGCGCCCGGATCTATATTTAAATACGGGTCGAATTTTCGCGCGTGTACCGTGTATCCGCGCGATTGTAAAAGGGCGCCCAACGATGCCGCTGCGACGCCCTTGCCCAGACTGGATACCACACCGCCTGTTACGAAAATATATTTTGGGGATTTTTGCTCCATAAGTGACTCCTTATGGACTTTTATTATAAGATTTTTTTGACATTTGTGTCAAGGGTATATAGGTAACCAAACCTTTCTACTTGATTGTCTTAAAAATTATATGTATCTTGTGTATGTGATATTGTTAGGTATAGGAATTAGAACTCCTTAAAACACACAGTGATCTAATCATATCCTGGCTACGGTCGGGATGCTGTCGGTTATACTCAAAGCCGACGGGGGTTCTGTGTGAACTTTGTTCTAACTCCCGACCATTCCTCTGTCGAAATGAGAGAATGGTTAAACGCACAATTTCAAAACATATTCCTGTGGTCGCCATTTTTAATGGCCGCGGCCAGTGCGCTTTATTTCACGTTGTCTTTTGAACCAAATATAATCTATCCCATTGTCGCGTTTTTAATCGCGATTTTATTTTTACTCTTTCGGCAGACGCGGATCGCCGGATTATTTATCGCATTGTTCGTCGGCGGTTTTCTGTACGCGGATATTTATACGCGGATGGTGAACACACCACAGATAACGCACGATATGCGTAATACCGAAATCACCGGCACCGTTGCGAACATTGACTATACGGATACTAAATCCAGGATGTTTATAAAAATTCCGTCAAACCAGATAAACAAGGATTTATCCGCAAACAAAACGGCCATGATCCGCGTATCGTTCGACCAATCGCTGGTCACGCCGAAAATAGGCGACGCGATCAGCGCGCGCGTGACATTGTATCGACCGGACGGCCCGGTCGCACCCGGTGCGTTCGATTATGCGCGCTGGGCGTACTTTAACGGGATCAGCGCGACAGGATACGTAACAGAATTAAAAATAAAAAACATAAATCGGCAATCCGTAAACATAAATTCCCTGCGCGATACGATTCATAATCATACGAATTCTTTTCTGTCCGACACGCTGGTTTTGGGATATAAAAATGCTGTGCCACGCGATGACGTTCCGGTATGGACGGCATCCGGTGTCGGGCACGTATGGTCGATCAGTGGGTTTCACATGACATTGGTCGGCGGATGGTTGGCAATATTATTCTATGCGGTGTTCCGGCTGATCGCACCGATCACGCGACGTATTCCGGCGCGATATCCGGCACTGGTATGTGCATGGTTCGGATTGCTGTTTTATTTATTTCTGTCGGGGATCGATGTCGCGACCATTCGCGCATTTTTAATGACAACACTGATATTCGCAGCGTTCCTGTTCGGTCGCGTTTCATTATCGCTACGCAATGTGTGCATGGTATTTTTCGCGATATATTTACTGAACCCGCATTATGTTATACAGCCCGGATTTCAATTATCTTTCGCGGCGATATTCGGACTGGTATGGTGGTTCGGCGACATGGAATATAAAAAGCGAAATCTGGTCGGAAAATTTATTAACATTACAAAAATCACAGCCCAGACATCAATCATCGCGACGATTTTCACGGCGCCGTTTGTCGCACATCATTTTTATTTTGTGCCACTGTATGGACTGATCGGGAATCTGATTTTATTACCAGTGTTTTCAATCGCAATAATGCCACTGGTGATAATCGGAACGATAACCGCGTTGTTTGGCTGGACCGGCCCGCTGATTTTATCGGACAGAATTTATTATTTCTTGCTGGGCATTGCGAACCATATCGCCAGTCTGCCCGGGGCCCAGTTGCAGATTCCGCATATCTCTGGCACGGCGCTGGGGCTGGTGACGATCGGATTTTTATGCCTGATGTTTATTAACAATATTGGAAAGTTAAAAATAAATTACGTTCTGTGCGGCACGTTTATGACGGCCGGCGTTTTGGTTGTCTTGCTGACACCGCGTCCGATTTTTTATTCGACCGATGATAATAAATTAATCGGTGTTGTTAAATCCGGCACATTGGAATTCAATCAAGCCCGCGCATCAGACCATTACTTTGCATTCGAATCATGGAAGAAATTAAACTTTGAAAATCCGACGACCGATAACAAAAGATTCAAGTGCGATCATGGCGTTTGTCGGATTAAAACAAAAAATTGGAATCTGGTCTATGTACAGAAATACATGCCATTGGCGCGGAATATTGTTGACGTATGTCGCGATGATAATGTGGATTTTATAGTGTCTTATTTCCACGTTACGGCGCCAAAGTGTCGCGCAAAAATCATGCGCGGTGGGTTTGTGATTTATGAACCAGGTCGGATTAAATACACCCCGTCGGGACGGTGGTGGAATCACTGATAGTTAATGATAAAGCAAAATTCCGTCTTTGCGAGGAGCACAGCGACGCGGCAATCCAGTTAAATAAAGAGGGCGCAAATATGCGCCCCTACAAATACTCTGCTGATACAAAATACAATCCGCTGGCAGGTGCGGTCGGACCGGCGGCGCTGCGATTTTTGGCCGCAATTATTTCATCAATATCTAATTGCTTGCCATGACCAATTTCAACCAAGGTTCCAACCATATTGCGGACCATATGGTGCAAGAATGATTTCGCAGACACGTTTATGATTATATACTGACCGACCATATCGGTTGCACCACACATCATATTGCATGTTTCTATATCGATCTTATCAATTGTCTTGATCGGGGACGCTGCCTGGCATTCGGACGCGCGGAAAGATGTAAAGTCATGATTGCCGATTAATTTTTCGGCGGCATTTTTCATCGCAATAATATCCAGTTCGCGCGGTACCCACCATACCATATTCTTATCCAAAACCACCGGTGCGCGCCGGTTTAGAATAATATATCTGTAATTACGTTTTGTGCATGAAAATCGCGCATGAAAATCATCGGACACGGATTCACAATTAATCACCGCAACCGGACCGCCATTCATATAAAAATTAATCGCCCGCATTACGGTTTCGGGCGCAAACCCCTCCCCAAGGGATGGGTTAAAAAGATCAAAATGACAAACCATCCCCAGTGCGTGCACGCCGGCGTCGGTGCGACCGGCGGCGACAACGGTGGCGGTTTGACCCGAAAATTTAAATATCGCGTCCGTCAACAATGACTGAACAGACGGACCATCTGCATTGGCCTGCCACCCGATCAGATCGGTTCCGTTGTATTCAAGAGTTAATTTGTAGCGTGTCAAATTACTTATTCTTAGCATTATTTGCAGAACGATAATTTTTTATCATTTTTGCAATAGTATCAAACTGCATACCTTTAAATGTTATTCTTTTGAAAACATCCGGATTCAAAGAGCCGTTCTTAATGCTACCATTTTCGTACATGACCACTATTTCTTTTAATTTTAAATTCTTTGACACATCCAAATAATCAACTGTTACATTGTGTGACTGCACAACTTCTAAATCCGCAAACACAGATAAATCCAAATGTTTTATGTTTGTCTTACCAGGCATTACAAATTGACCTTTGGAATCAAAAGCTGTCAGTATTAAATGAGTTTTTTTAGAGTCATTATCCTTCTTAGAATCAAAATTTGTTATCGCCTCTTCAATACTGTACCCTTCTCCCTGGCCCATATTTATGTTAAATTTGATTTTATTTACCATTGCTGTTTCCTTTTTAGTTATTTCTCTCTACCTTACTCCCCAATTTTTATTTCTGTGCCACGCAAACCATTTACAAACGATTTCCAGTCCATCGGTTTTTTCCCAGCGGGCTGGATACGTATGATTTCAAGGCTTGGGCACCCCCCCCCGCAAGGAGGGAGTTTATCCGCATAACTTAATTTTGTCTCAAGAATCTTTACATCAATCCCGTTGATTTTTGTTCGGCCACCGATTGAACGGACCTGGTTATGAATTTGCTGCGGTGATTTTGACCAGTCGATTATCGTATCTTCTTTGGAAAATTTATGCGTGTATGTCGGCGTGCCGATTTGTTCGATTGTCGAATATATTTTCGGATTCTGTAAAAAACCGGACAGCATTTCAGTAGACACAGATGCAACATTTTTTTCCAAATCGACAATCGTATCGTTTTCACCGATTTTAATTTTCCGGCACATATAGATCGGGCCCGCGTCAACGTCACGTGTTAATTTCATCAGGCATACACCCGTGTCACTATCGCCGTTTAATATCGCAGACAGCATAGGCGCCGGCCCGCGATACTTTGGCAACAAAGACGGGTGAATATTTATCGTCGGCGCCGCGTTTAGCACATCATCTTTTAATATAACACCGTATGACGCCACAACGATATAGTCAATGGATTTATGATTTATGATTTCTGATTTATGATTTAAATCAGAAATTTTTGTATAAACCGGAATGTTTCTAGATTCGGCCCAGATGTGCACAGGTGATTTTTGCAGTTCCATTTTACGGCCGGCGGGCTTTGGCGCGCGCGTAAAGACCGCCACAATATTGTGTTCGTTTGCCGCACGATCAAAAATCGGCACAACCCAATCGTTCGTGCCCATTAGAATTAATTTCATTATCGTGACTCGTGACTCGTGACTCGTGACTCGTAAAACGAAAATATTATCTTTCGAATCACGATTCACGAATTACGAATCACGTCCTCTTTTTCTTTACCTTGCGCATTAACATTTCGCGTTTGACCGGCGACAGATAGTCAATAAACAATATGCCGTCAAGATGATCAACTTCGTGCTGGGCAATTCGGGCCGCAATACCGGACATTTTCGCACGCATGCCGCGCCCTTCTTCGTCAAACCATTCGATTTCAATCGATTCAGGCCGTTCGACATGCGAATAAACCGGCAGACCGTCGTTCCCCAAGACAGACAGACAACCTTCTTCCATTTTAACAATTTTATCCGACCGCCAAGTGATGACCGGGTTTATCATTTTGAAAACTTCGTGTGTATCGGGATTTTGCATCACCAGAAAACGTTGCAAGATTCCGACCTGGGGGGCGGCCATACCGACGCCGTGCTGGTCCTCCATCATTTGGGCCATTTCATTCATGGCGCGCGCAACCGCCGGTGTGACCTCAGCCACCGCCTCGCACTTTTCGCGCAACACCAAATCCCCGCAAAGTTTCATTTGTAATTTATCTGTCATAGCCCTATAATCTTAGCAAAGGAATTTCTAATGACAACTTATATTTTATTGGCTGTATCGCTGTTAATACTGGCATTATTGCTGGTCTTGGTGTTTCGCAAACCGACCGACCAGTCGTCGCAATTCGCGTCCTTGCGCGAAGACAATGCGCGTCTGCGCGAACGTTTGGCGGAACGCCTGGGGGTTTTGGCCCAGAACGCCGCAGAATTAAAGGCGATCAGCGGTGACATCTCGAACTTTAAAAACATCCTGATGGGCAACAAGCAGGCCCGCGGAAGCTTTGGCGAACGCCAGCTGGAAGACCTGGTCGCGGATGTAATGCCGCCGGAAACATATGCTTTCCAGTTCGTCATGGAAAACGGCGTGCGGCCGGACTGTGTAATCCGCCTGCCTTATCCGCCAGGCGACATGGTGATCGACAGCAAGTTCCCGCTGGAATCCTTTACACGCATGGCGAACGACGAAGGTATGAGGAAACAATTCGAATTGGACGTGCGCAAGCATATCGACGCAATCGGTGAAAAATACATAATTCCCGGAAAAACAGCCGACACAGCGATGATGTTCATTGCATCAGAATCCATATTCGAAACACTGCACCGCGAATTCCCGGCAACGATAGACTATGCCGCGCGGAAAAAGGTCTTTATCGTGTCGCCGGCGACATTGTGGGCGGTACTGAACACGATCCGGTCCGTGCTGTCGGATATAAAAATAAAGCGCGTCGCGGTCCAGATAAAAAAAGAATTGGATATGCTGTTGACGGACCTGACACGTCTGGCGGATCGCGCCGGCAATCTGCAACGTCATTTCGCCCAGACCCAATCTGACGTGGACCAGCTGCAGACATCAATCGCCAAGATCACCCCGCGCGCAGAAAAATTAAAAGAATTGGAATTCGGCGAAGAATAATTACCATACTTAACAGGGAGTTGTGCGACACCCGGTTTTTGGGTCGATCCATACTTCTTCGGCGGCGGCGCGCATGATCGGCAGGTCGGTCTTGCTGTCGGAATATGCGCGAACCAGATTCGGAGTCAGTTTGTTTTTACGCGCCCATTCATCTAATGCCGTGACTTTGTTTTCGCCCCAACGGAATGATTTGTATTTCCAAGGATTCGCCGGTTCCATTTCAGAACATATAACAGCGTCGAATT
The DNA here is from genome assembly GCA_031555055.1 of Alphaproteobacteria bacterium. Classification (GTDB taxonomy): domain Bacteria; phylum Pseudomonadota; class Alphaproteobacteria; order Rs-D84; family Rs-D84; genus JAFGMC01. Next base: position 51,856 of record JAVBUT010000008.1, read on the forward strand.
TCATATCGTCGATCATATGCGGAATCAGATAGTCCGGCCCGGCGGAAATCATCACGACCCGGCGTCCCGCCGCGCGTTCGGCGGCCACTTGGTCTGCGGCCCATCCGAACCGCTCTATACGATGTTGTTTTATAAATCCCGGGGCCAATTCGCGCACCATGTCCGCGGTCAGGAATCTGCGCATTGCCTGGCGCCACCAGATTCCACCATGGTTAAAAGTTTTGGCCACAAACGCTGCGCCGATCAATGGCAAAAAGCCCCAAGGCCGCCACGAATGCCGAAAACAATATTTCCCGAATTCGAAATTCGCGTCGCGCGCGGACAAGGTTCCGTCAAAATCAAACATTACAACATCGACTTTTTTTAACATGATATTCCTTTATTTTCCCAAGATTATATCAAGTTTCGCTTGCACCGCAAATCATATTATTGCTAGCATGGTCTGTATAGGAATGTAATCGTGAATAAAATACTAAAATTTTCCTTGATCATTTTTACATCGTTTTTTATCACGCATGGCGCCAGCGCCAACATGTGCGCAGAGATTTCCTGTGAACCAATACACTATATGCCGGCGGGTTGTTCATTGATGAGCTGTTATGGCGGCGGACCTATGGACATCTCGTGCACGGTATGCCAATCCGGTTACACGCGCATTCATTCCGGACGCAACGCGGCATTTTCAGGCTGCGAATTCGAAGCCCATTATTGCCAGCAAAACTGCGTCGGGTGCCCCGATTGCACCAGCGACGCCAGCTGGTCCGCGCATTCCGCCGGGTACGAGAAAAAAGTCAACAGAACCTGTTCTTGTAACACCTGTAATTCAACAACTGTGTACCGCTGTGCGGCCGGCTATTATGGCACATCGTCGAACGGTTCATCCGGATGTACAAAATGTCCGAACTATATGGGTGGCGGCAATGCACAATCGTCCGCCGGAACAACGCAGATCAACGGGTGTTACGCCCCAGCCGGCGCTGGCGGTTCGGATACTACTGGCAACCGGGCATTTGACACAGACTGTTATTATTCGATATGAAAAAAATTACGATCGCGAGCATCTTGTCAATTATTTATCCCGGCATAGGGCTTGTACATGCCGACCCAGTCGACCTAGAAATGTGCGCGCCACCATGCGGGACATATGGCGCGATTACATCCGGATGTAATGTCGCGTGCCTGGAATGCATGGACACCAACGAAACACAGGTGAACGGTGTAATTACCAGAGAAACCGGGGTATTAGACTGGATATGTCCCGGATGGGAAGGTGACCGGACCGACTGCTCTTGCCGTTTCAACGAAACTTATTTATGTGCGGCTGGATATTTTGGCACACCGACAGATTATGATACCGGATGCATCTCATGCGAATTAGCGACCGGGCGCGCCGGCGTGACTTCGAATCAAGGCGCCCGATCAATTACCGAATGTTATTTGCCGGCGGGAACAACTTTCAACAATGCATTTGGCAGTGCCGAATTCGAAACCAAATGTAATTATTCTTTATAAAAAACCGGGATTATCCCGGTTTTTAAAAATAAATTTATTTTTTCTTTTTATTTCCGATGCGTTCCATCAGCGTAAATACCGCCGGCGTCAAAAAGAACGTCCAGAACAGCGACGCCAATATACCGCCGATGATAACGGCGCCCATGGCGACCTTGGTGTCGTCCGGCGCCCACAGCTGGGGCAGCAATCCCGCAACAACCGCAACCGTCGCCATGACCAGCATGCGCTTTTTATCAATGAACTGTTCCCACAACGCTTCGCGTGCCGGTTTACCGGCTTTCATTTCTTCCAGCGTCGGTTCCAGAATCAGAATGTTCGTGCTGACCGCCAGACCCACCAGCATAACCAGCGACATCATCGCCGCGATATTGATCGTACCACCAACCAGAAACAGCAGAATGAACACACCCGCAAAGCTGGTCAAAATCGAAGTCACAATCGTGAATGGGTGACGCAAGGAATTCATGATCGCCGCCAGCGCCATAAACGTCAGTATCGTCGCCAACAGGAATGCGTTTCCGATTTCGCCTGTCGATTCCGCCTGCATTTCGGACATGCCGCCGAACGACGCATAGTATCCTTGTTCCCAGTCGATCTTTTTCAATTCACTTTGTATTTTCGCCTGGACCGGACCGATCGTGGATTTGCCGATATTAATGTCGATTTCGGTTATGCGATTCTTGTCAATTCTGCGGATTGTCGGACTGGCGGTTGTCGGTTTCAGTTCGCCCAGTTCCGACAACGCGACCAAGCCCTTGGCCGTGCCGACATAAACGGAATCAAACATCTCGTAGTTTTTATATTCCGGCGCCAGTTCCAAGACGATTGGATATTCGTCGCCATTTTCCTTGTACTTGTACGTATCGTTTCCGTACAGCGCGGTGCGCAGCGCGCTGGCCGCAGTGGCGTTGCGTACACCCCACAATTTCATTTTTTCATCGCTTGGGACAAATTTTAATTCACGGCCCGGTTTTTGCGACGCCGGCACTGCGGTTTGGATTTCCGGAATATTGTTCAGCATGTCCAGAACCTGTGTGGCATACGCTTCGCGTTTTGCGTCGTCTTCACCGTTTATGTTCATGATCAGATCGTTTGATACTGCGCCGGACATGCCCGCGCCGGCGCGAACCTGGGTTTCGACACCGGGTATGTCGGCGATTGCCGGCACGATTTCGCGCGCGATCTGCTTGTCTGATTTACTGCGATCGGACCGATCGACCAGACCGACTTTGATGTTAATGTTCTGGACGCCACGATCGCCGATCTTGACCGACACGAAATCAATGCCGTCGATTTTGGACAAACGGTTTTCAATATCAGCCGCAATAGATTCGGATTTTTTAAACGTTGATCCGGCATCGCCACGCGCGAATATGTTTATTTCGTTCACGTCTGTTGATCCGGCGAATTCGTTCCCGACCCAGCGCATAGGAATCAATGACAAGACCAGCACTGCGGCGGCCACGCCGACCGCCTGCCACGGCTTGTTTATTTGCCAGTCATAAAACTTTCGGAACCATGATAATGAATCGGTTTTTTTATCTTTCTTTTTGACTGATTCCTGATTTTTTGTTCCTGGTTTTTTGCCTTTTAAAATCTTTGCGATCATCATCGGTGTCAATGTAAAGCTGAACATGGATGAAATCAAAACCAGATACACAACCGACAGACCGAACTGTTTCATAAACTGGCCCGCGATTCCGCCCATAAACGCCAGCGGCAAGAACACGACAACGTGCGTCGCGATCGTCGCGAATATTCGAACCGCGACTTTTTTGGTACCGGTCACCGCCGCGTCTTCGGGGGTGTAACCCTGCTCTATCAGACCCAATGCCGATTCGATCAGTACGATCGCGTCCGTAATCAGCGTCCCCAGCGCCGTCGCAATCGCCAACAGCGTCATCGCGTTGATTGTAAATCCGGACGCGTCCATCCAGAAAAATCCCGCAACCAGCGACGCCGGAATCATGACACCCGCAATGATTGTCGTGCGCCAGTTGCGCGTAAACACGATCAATGTCAAAACCGTCAGCGCCAACCCCAGAATAATGTCACGCACAGTCGTATTTGTTTCATGCTGGATCGCGATGGACGAATCAGAAATTATCTGCATGGCGACCGGATTTTCTGTTCCGGTTTTTGCAAAATGATTCTGCATTTCTTTTTCGAATGCCGGCATTTTCTGACGCAGTTCTTTGGAAATTTTTATCGCGTTTCCGTCCGACGCCTTGACAACCGAAGTTATCACAACCGGCTGGCCGTTCAAACGCGCGCCTGTGGTTTTGTCCAGCGCGGAATCTTCGATACGCGCAATATCGCGCAGACGCAGCACGGCGCCTTCGGGTGTTGTCATCTGCAAATTTTTAATATCGTTTACGGAATTGAATTCGCCGACAAACCGGACGACGTTCGAACTGTCCCCCAGTTCCAGTTTGCCACCAGGCACGTTCAAATTATGCGCGGCGATTGCGGCCACGACTTCATTGATCGCCAGTCCGCGCGCCGCCATTTGTTCCGGATTCAGATACACGCGTATCGCGCGTTTGTCCCCGCCGTACACAGACACGCTGGCCACGCCGTTGATCCCTGTGATCTGGCGCGACAAAACGTCATCGACATAATGTTCCAGTGTCCGGACATCCGCACCCGACAGCACGATGTCCATAACCGATTCCTGTAACGGATTCAGCTTTTCGACAACCGGTTTTTTCAGATCGTCCGGGAATTCGCCTTCGATTGATTCCAACTTTGCCTTGATTTCCGACGCCTTGTCGTTGACATTGACCCCCAGGTTGAATTCGGCCATTACATATCCGCCGTTTTCATACGCCTGGGATGTGATTTTTTTAATACCGGAAACTTCGGACATTACGTTTTCAGTCTTTTTGATCACCTGGGATTCGACTTCGTCCGGACTGGCGCCGGGATAGATAAAGCTGGCCGTGACCATGGGAAAATCAATCGCCGGCGTGCGTTCTATATTCATTTTCGGATACGCTACAATCCCCAGCACCACCCACAGCAGCACGAACATAACCGTTGTAATTGGATTTTTTACGAAAAATTTTATCATTATCTTACCTTTGCGCCTTCATCAATTTGTGAAATTATTACGACATCGCCGTCGGACAGACCGCCGGATACAACAGCATTCTCGGAATCGTCGGACACAACCGTGACATTGCGAAACGACGACGTACCATTATCATCAACCATGACACGATTGTCGACAACCGCATATACCGGAACAAAATATCCGATGTATTTGCTTTCGACGAATACAGGCCCGTCCGACACACCGGATGTTTTGACAATGCACATGCCAGAATCCAGGTCTATGCGGTCGGACACTGATATGATTTTTCCGCCACGCTGGCCGTTTACAACTTCTTGGCCGACGCGGAATTTTCCAATACGCGCACAGGACACGAATGCGCGGTTATTCTTGACCGCCATCGGTTCGCGCAGAACACCGGTCTTTTTATTGACCGTGATTTTTTCCACCGCCGCGCCACGCGCATCGGAATCGCGCACAGGATTGTATACAACGCGCGCGCTTTCGCTTGCGATCACGACGATGCGGAAAACGACCCAGCCAATCGCCACAGCCGCCAGCACCGCCCACATTAATTTGCTTTTTTTATTCATGATTTTTTACTCGCCCAGTTTTTTTACAGATTCCGCAGACATTAAGATATTGTACTTTGCATTCATCAGCGCCATGTCCAGTTGTGACAGTGCGGATGAAACTTCGGACAGTTCAACGGCGGACGTCTGGCCGGCCGCAAATCGGTCCGACGATATGTTGTATGCCTTTTGCGCCAATGCCCGTGCGTTTTCCAACGCCGCCAGGTTACCGCGCAAATGTTCATACTTTTTTACCGCAGTGTTATATTCTTCGGTTTTGATTTTTTTGGATTTGTCCAGGTCCTGGCGCGTCGCTTCGGCATTCATGGCTTCTATCGTGCCTTGGGCGCGATTCATTCCGCCGTCAAAGATCGGAACTGTCATGGCCAGACCCCAGTATGCAGACTGTGATCCGGATGTGTCGAACATATGTCCAATATCGTCACCCATCGAAACAAAGTTATACGACGCCATCGCGGCCAGCGTCGGATAGTTTCCCGCACGTTTAGATCGGGCGTTTGATTCGTACATCTTTACCTGCATGTCCAGCATATCCCATTCCGGATTTTTGGTCAACCGGCCCGCGGTGATCGAATCGAATTTTTCCGGCAGTTCGTCGGTCAAATTCAGCTCTTCATCAGTTTCGATTCCCGCCATGATTTTCAGCATGCGGTGCGCGGTGTCGCGATTGAACTGCGCATCCGACAAATTGATTTCCTTGGTCGCGATATCGGATTCCAGCTTTATCAAATTGCTGCGGTTTGCGCGCCCGGCCGATGTCAGCTTTTTACGCGCGGAAACAGCATCCTGTAACGATTTTTCTTGGATTGCAACCAGACCGTCTGTCATTTTCGCCGTCCAGTACAGATTTGCCGCGGCATAGCGGACTTCGCGCTTTGTGATGTCGGCGCCTTTTTCAGACATCTTTACAGCGCTGCGCATTCCGTCAACTGCGTTTCCGATTTTTCCGAATGTGTAAATCGGCTGGGTGATTGTGGCACCCGCCATAAAGATATTGTTCGGGATCGTTATGTTGTTGATGTTCACCTGGCCCTGGGTCGCGTCAATGATCAGGCCACCCAGCGCCGGGGGCAGATCGACACCCATCGGATCACCGGGTTTTTCAACGTTCACCAGATTCATGTACTGGGCACTGCCTTCGATTTTAAACCAGCGGTTCGCATTTGCGGAATCCAATCCGGCTTGTGCTTTTTTCAGATTCGCGTCCGCTTTTTTAATATCATGGGATTCCTTGGCGATCTTGTCAACCGCCGCATTGAACGTCAGGTCCATCGCATTTACTGCACCGATGGCCGACACTGACACTAACACTGGCACTAACACTAATTTACGCATTTACGATCTCCATTTTTTTTAATATTTCATTCATTGTTTGAACCGCCTGGGTCAACCTGGATTCATCCGCGACGCTGATGTCCGAAAACAGCGTCGCAATACCTTTGCGGAATTTTTCCAGTACACGTCCCACTTCGCGACTGCCGGCCGGCGTCACGGAATACCAAGTATTGCGGCGGTCATCCTGGTCAACGACACGCGCGACCATTCCGTCACGTTCCAGCTTTTTGAACATCGCGCACAACGCCGGCGCAGTTATGCATTCGCGGCTGGCGATATCTTTCAACTTGGCGCGTCCGCCGACATGCAGACGAACCAGCGCGGCCATTTGTAATTTGGTATATTTGGAAAATTTCGAAGGATCAACTTTTAACCGATCGGCCAAACGCCCCAGGATAAAGACATTTTCTTCGATCAGATGTATGAAATCTTTTTGAACCATTTCGTCATCCTTTGATTTATTGTTTCGACCATTAATCATTAAAAACTTTAACGATTATATATTTTAATAAAATCAAACGCAAGGAAAAGATTCATAAAACAAGAATGAAAATTTTGGCAGTCCCAACGGGAATCGAACCCGTATTACCAGAATGAGAATCTGGTGTCCTAACCGTTAGACGATGGGACCAAAACTTGAAACAGTACTTTTTTACACGCGCCCAGGCCTTTGTCATTCCGGCCCAAGCCGGAATAATGAAAGCAAATACAAAAAAACGGCACATTATGCCGATTCAAAAGACTGGTTGGGCCACACGGATTCGAACCGCGATAAAGGGAACCAAAATCCCTTGTCCTACCGTTAGACGATGGCCCAGCAGACCCGCCGATTATAAATAACTTTAATAAATTTGCAATAATAAAAAACAACCCATTGAAATATGTTTTTTAGTAACTATTTCTTGTTTACAAAAAGGCCCACATATTGTGCGGGCTTTTTTTATTCCCCACCGTGGGTGGGTTATTTTTATGTAGGGGCGCATATTTGCGCCCTTTTATACAGAGCAGATAATATCTACCCCTACAACCTGTCCCGCCCACGGCGGGGAAGTGAATGGAAAAATCAAAATGAGCAGACAAATACAAATCCGCCGCGGCACAGCGGCACAACACCAATCATTCATCGGGGCGATTGGTGAAGTAACAATGGACATCGATACCAAGACACTGCATGTGCACGACGGCGTGACGCCGGGCGGAATCCCATTGGCACGGCGCGACGAAATCCCGGAAAACACCGGCGGCGGCACAACCGAAATTCCAAACAACTATGACTTTGTCATCGAATCCGCGTCCGGTTTAACTGGTACTGGATACACAAACGGATGGTATCGGAAATACAAATCCGGATGGACCGAACAAGGTGCATCCATATTACTCCAGGTCGGCGCCGACAGCACACACGCCTTGCCGATTGCGATGTTGGATACAAACTATCAGGCATTGGTTGTTCCCGGGAACACCAGTGCGTCGAACATCCCCCAGGGCTGGGTTCGTCAAAGAAACACAGGATCAATAGTCGCCAGAGGCGCAACAAACGGCAGTAACCTGGCCAGCTTTTTGGTAATCGGAATACATGCTAATTAATTAAGGCACAAAAAATACCCCGCCATTTCGGCGGGATGTTTTTAATCTTTGTATGCGCGCATCCCAAGGTTTATCCAACCATGATCATGCCCGAGAATTTCAGAATGTGGCAATTCTTCAACATTGGCAAATCCTGCTTTTAACAATTTTTCTTTTAAAAGACGTGGACTGAATGCGGTTGAATGGAATTGAAAATGTCCAGGTGTCCCAAACCCATCGCCATATGAAAATATTCGACCATTAAACCAAATTGACGGATCATGTTCAGGATTGAATTTGTACCAACCATCGTTCTCAAAATCGCGCGATCCGCGTTCTTCGGCATCAACAAACGCCTTGGCAATCTTCAATGCATTCGGCACCCATATATCCACATGACCGCCTGGCTTTACAATTCTGAAAAGATCAGACATAATTTCATCCTGTTTGTACCAAACAAGATGTTCGAAAATATGTGACGCATAAACAACAGCAAAGCTATTGTCTGGGAATGGAAATCCATGCGATATGTTTGCGATATAATCTGTAATCGGGGATTTTTCTATATTAATGGTACAAAAACCCGGTATCCGTTCTGTCCCGGGCCCTATTTCTAATTTATCGCATTTTGGTTTATATATTTTCTTTTTGAATTTTAAAAACATTTTACTCTCCGTTTTTATACGCACGCACGCCCAGATTAATCCAACCGTGGGTGTTTTTTGCTTCGCTTAACGGTAATTCTTGCACGTTAATAAATCCGTGTTTTTCCAGCAACTGTTTCAAGTGTTTAAATGTATATAGTGATTTGTGCCAGCTGGGGTATTCCGGATTTGCGCCCCAGAACATGCGACCCGCCGCCCATATAAATGGATTGTTATCCCGGTTACGCCAAGTTTTCCAATCATCCGGGGATTTGGTCAATTCTCCGGATTCCGCGGCGATAATTGTTTTCGCAACCTTCAGCGCATCCGGCACCCATATTTCTACATATCCGCCAGGTTTTAGAACCCGGTACATTTCTGACAAAATTCTGTCGGTATTAAACCATTCTATGTGTTCCAAGAAATGACTGCTGTATACAATGCTAAAAACATTATCCGTAAATGGCAAATTATTTTTACCGCAATCACATATATAATCTGTAACCGGACTGCGCACAGCATTAACAGTACAAAAACCCAGAATTCGTTTATCTCCCGGACCGATTTCCAATTTGTCGCATTTTGGCTTGTATATTTTTCTTTTGAATATTTTCTTTAATAATTTCATCCGCGGAATCTCCGGCGCAGTTTTGGAAACGGGATCAATACCGCGATTATTCTGCGTATCGGCTTTTTGCGTTTTGCGGTATGCGTTGTAATTTCGCCACCAAAGAATAATTCGTCTGTCGTTGTGCAAAAGCACGGCTTGCCCGATAATTTTGAAATTTCGATCGCCTGCTGACGTTCGCTTTCATAGAAAAATTCTGCGCCGTGCATTGATTTAAAAATCTTTGCCTTGAATGGCGCATGCAACCCAAGGCGGCGACGCTCTTCTGCGGTGGCAACATTCAGCATGTACAATTTCTTATATTTCACGCCATGTTTTGCCAACCATTCTTCGGTCTGCGATCTATATTTTTCCAAACGCGATGTCACCAGTGCCATGATTTCAAACTTTGGTATCATCAGCGGACGCGCTGTGCGCAAAAATTCTTCGTAATTCGGACCGTCATCATTTTGATCCGATGTCGGGTCCAGACACAGCAATCCGTCAATATCCCAGCATGATTTTTCCAAATACCATATGTTCAGATAATTCCACTGGAACATACGTGGCGTTGGGCATACCGTCATGCAAAAATCAACCGACGGCGTATCCCAGCTGCAACCATACACGGCGCAGTATGTTATATTGAATTTCTTGTCCAGCCCCAGATCGGAAATTTGCGCCCGGATTGCATCAACGGATTTCCCGGTACATATTGAATCATCAATAACTAGGACATTTCGCACGGCTTTGCCACTGAATATTTTGCGATCTGTTGATGCTGTCGAATGCGTCTTGCCATCCATAAAACAGTCCAGCGACGTGCACGGGATATTTGTATTTTCAGACAGTATAACCGCAGACAACATCCCGCTGCGCGGGATTCCCACGATCAAATCTGTATCGGCTGGAACCTTGGCGATATTTTTCTTTATATCAATCGCCATATCGTTGTATGTCTTATAGTTCACAATTATCTCCTGATAAATTTAAACAACGGGATAAACTTAAACACGTAAAGCCAGTTGTCGCGTGTCCGGAACAGCGGCACATACAGTACGTAAATATTGACCGCGCCCGCCGCGCGTTTTACGCGCCACAACGATATTTTGCCAAACAATTTGAAATTAAATTCATTGTTCGCGACCAGACCCATGCGTTTGCAAGCCTTGTAAAAACCGTCCAAATCTTCACACGCCAAATACGGGTACAGCGCATGGTGTTCACGAGCAAAATCCGACTTGTACTTGCATTTTGCGTAAATCTTTATATATTCCGCACAGATTATTTTATGTGCATCCGCGGATGTTGTTTTATTAAATATCCATTTGATATCATGAAACACACGATTGAATATGTGCATATAGTCTTTACGTGGCATTTTGTTTGAATTAATAAAATCAACGAACATTTCGCGTACTTTCAGCTGGCTGATTGTCTTGTAACGCGGTGAAAATTCAGAATCCAGGGAATCCGGACGACGTACCCAGTAATAGTGCGCATCGTCAATTGTTTTTACGCGATTGGCGTAATACACGCATTTTAGCTGAAATATTAAATCTTGGCCGGTCGGTATATCCGCGGGAAAACTGATATTATTTTCCATGACAATTTTATGACTGTATATTGCAGCCTGCCATTGCGCGTAAAATATATATTTGTTTTCTTCAATCCATTTGTGCAGATATATCTTTTTTTGATCATTTATCACAATTGCGCTTTTTACAATATCTGCGCCGGATTCGATTGCGGCATTGTACAGCTTTTCAAAAAAATCCAGATCGACATAATCGTCCGAATCGACAAAGCCCAAAAATTCGCCGGCCGCAATGGCCAGTGCCGCATTGCGCGCCGACGCTGCACCGCAATTTTCAGTCATTGCGATAACCCGGACACGCGGATCGTGGCGTTCATATTCGCGTGCGATTTCCAACGACGCGTCGGTAGAACAATCGTCGACCAGAATTATTTCAATATCGCGTAAAGTCTGATTTACCAGCGAATCCAAACACTTGCGGAAATATGGGGATTCATTGTTAAAAAACGGTGTTATAATTGATACTTTTGGCATTTGATAATATTTTTAACCAAACGCCCCGCCCGCACTTTTGCAAGCAGTTATTTTATATATTCCAGGCGTTTGAAAACCTTTTATCAAAAGACTAGGACATATTATGTAAAAGTTCAAGAAAAAACTGGCCCGCTTTCGGCCAGTTTTTATTCCCAGTTATAAAAGCGCCTAGGCCAGCAATGCCCGCGCAGCTTCCAGCAATTTGATCGCGTCATCAATTTCGGATTTATGTGTCGGTTCCCCTCTGGATAAAGGGAGTGCCCGCGAGTCGCGTGATGTGGACAAACTTTGGGGATTTGATAACGACACCTCGGGCTTTGCCCACCCCTCTGCCAGAGGGGAACTAACGTTTTCCAGATTACCATCTTTGATAATCTTTTTGACACCCATGATCGTCATGCCGCGATTGTACAACAGGTCTTTGATAATTTCCAGCGCGCCGACTGTTTCAGGCCGATAGTATCGGCGTCCGCCGTTTCCGGTTGTGGGCCGTATCACGGTCGGGAATTGCTTTTCCCAATAACGCAAAGTATGCGCCGGAATATCCAGCCGTGTCGACACATCGTTAATCGATGAAAAATACTCTTTGTTCATTTTGTTTTTCCTTTTGTAGGGGCGGTTCACGAACCGCCCCTACCAGCCGTCACATTATTTACCGCACTTGTACATATAGACCTTGTGGCCGATGTAATCATTGCTGCCCAGTACCATGCCGCCATAGCTATAGTTGACTTCCTTGGATATGCGCAATGTGTCGCCACCCTCACCCGCCGTGCGATTGCGGACATAGTTCAATGATTCTTCGCGATTCATATTATATCCGGTTGTATCCAGATCATCCAACAGTTCGCACCCCGACGGTTTTGAATCAACGATTTTCACCGCCATGCCGGCCGGCGTTTGTGCTGTGGTCGTACATGCCGCCAGTGCCAGTGTCAGTGACAGTGTCAGTACGGTTTTCATTTTGATCCCCAAGTATTGCTGTTAAATGCTTGATTCATTAATGCCGTAAAGCTGCCAATAATCGCCTTGGCATTTTTAATGACTTGCTCTTCTGATACTTCGTCCAAATGCATGGGCATCGGATAAAATTCAACCACATGCAATCTGTTTGATTCATTCGTATAAAACAAACCGTTTTCCGTCCAACAATTCACGCGACCCTGGACCTTGCACACTTCATGCCATATCGGATTGGTCGCGCGAATCTTTTCGGCATCATTTTTTGTTTTACAAATCCAAACCGTACTGGCAACCGGCCACCATTGTTCGCCAACTTTGGGTTGACCACGCCCCGACCACAACATATAGCCTGTCAGTTTTTTACGATCTTTATCGCCAACCTTTTTACCGTACAATACGTCCAGAACATTATCTGTTCTGTCCAGCAATTCACTGTTTGTCATAGCTCTACTCTTCCTCTTTCACGTTTGTGACCAAGGCTTCGCCTTCGACGATTGCGGTGACCTGGTCCAGGCTGTCGCCGGCGTCGGCGTTTTCATCCGTTTCGTCGTCTTTTAGAATCGCGGTTGCGGATACGACTTTTTCTTTATCAGCCGTGCGGAACAATGTTACGCCCGCAGTCGCGCGGCCCGCGATGCGAACATCGGACACCGGTGTGCGGATAATTTTTCCACCGTCGGTCACCATCAGAACATCCTGGCACGAATTGATCGGGAACGATCCGGCCACAGCAGTGTTTTTACCACCCAGTTTGATATTGGTAAATCCATTGCCGCCACGATGTGTCAGACGGTATTCGTACGATGATGTACGCTTGCCGAATCCGTTTTCGGATACAGTCAGAATAAATTCTTCACGCGCAGCCATTTCGTTCATTTTTGCATCGTCCAGGACAATGTTTGTTTCGACGACATCGTCGGCTTCGTCCGAATTCGCATTCGTCCCGGCGTCCGCATCATCTTCCAATCCGGCAGCGCGACGCGCGGCGCGGCTTTGCTTTATATACGCGGCGCGGATGGACGAATCTTCTTCGCCATGATTCAGCATCGCCATACCGATGATATGATCGTTCTTGTCCAGCCTCAGTCCGCGAACACCGGTCGAATCACGACCCGCAAACACGCGGATTTCCGGCACAGGGAATCTGATCGCACGACCGCGATATGTTGCCAAGAACACGTCTTGGGTCTCGGCACACGGCAATACAGAAACCAGCGTGTCGCCCTCATCCAGCTTCATCGCGATTTTTCCATTCGCGCGAATGCTTTCAAAGTCGTCTGTTTTATTTCTGCGAACGTTTCCGGATGCGGTTGCGAACATCAGATATTTCGCATCGCCGTCTTCGACCGGCAGAATCGCGGTAATCGTTTCGCCATTTGACAGCGGCAACAGATTCACCAGCGGGCGCCCTTTGGCCGCGGCGGCGGCTTCTGGTAATTTATATGTTTTCAGTTTATAGCAAATTCCCTTGGAACTAAAGAACAACAGCGGCGTATGCGTATTCGCGACAAAGACCTGGACCACATAGTCATCGTCTTTGGTTGCCATCGCGTTGCGTCCTTTGCCGCCGCGCTTTTGCGCACGATAAGTATCCAATGCGACACGTTTGATATATCCGGTGTTTGTAACTGTGATAACCATATCTTCGCGCGCGATCAGGTCTTCGATATCAATGTCGATTTCTGCGTCTGATATTTCCGTGCGACGCGGACCCGCCCAGTTGTCGCGCACAGCGGTCGTTTCATCACGAATGATCTGTATGATACGTTCGTTCGATCCCAATATGTCCAGGAACTCTTTTATAACCGCGCCCAGTTCCGTCAGATCGTTGTGAATCTTTTCGCGTTCCAATCCAGTCAGTCGGTGCAGCTGCAGTTCCAAAATCGCCTTGGCCTGGTCTTCGGACATATGGAACATGCCGTCTTTGTATTCCGTGTTCGGATCGTCGATCAGTTTAATGTACGCTTCGATATCTGACGCCTTCCATCCGCGGGATACCAACGATATACGGGCGGCTTCTGGATTTTCGGATTTTTTAATCAGTTCTATAATTTCATCCAGATTTCCAACCGCCACCGACAGCCCCAACAAAGTGTGCGCACGGTTGCGCGCCTTGTTCAGATCGAATATGGTGCGGCGACGAATGACTTCACCACGGAATTCGACGAATGATTTCAGAACCCCCAGAACATTGAACAACATCGGACGACCACGGTTCAGCGCCATCATATTTACCGGAAACGATGTCTGCATTTCCGTGTATTGGAACAGGTGATTCAACACAACATCTGCGATCGCATCACGCTTCAGTTCAATGACAACGCGCAGACCTTCCTTGGAACTTTCATCGCGGATTTCAGAAATCCCTTCGATGCGCTTGTCCTTGATCAGTTCGGCGATTTTGATAATCAGGCTTGCCTTGTTCACCTGGTACGGGATTTCGTCGACGACGATCGCTTCGTGATCTTTAAAGTCTTCAAAGTGCGTCTTGGAACGAACAATAACCGATCCGCGTCCCGTGGTGTGCGCCTTGTACGCGCCGGCGCGACCCATGATAATGCCACCGGTCGGAAAGTCCGGACCCTGGATGATAGAGAACAATTCATCATCGGTTAATTCCGGTTTGTCCAGCAATGTCAGGATACCATTACAAACTTCGCCCAAGTTATATGTTGGAACGTTTGTCGCCATACCGACCGCGATACCCGATCCGCCATTGATCAAAAAGTTCGGAAATTTTGCAGGCAAAACGACAGGTTCTTCCAAAGTGCCGTCAAAGTTCGGCATCCAATCAACCGTGTCTTTTTCCATATCGTCCATTAACGACGCGCCCAGTTTGCTTAAACGTGCTTCGGTATAACGCATAGCAGCCGGCTTGTCCCCGTCGCGCGAACCAAAGTTACCCTGGCCCTGGACCAGCGTTTCGCCCATGGAAAAATCCTGGGCCATACGGGCCATCGCTTCGTAAATACTGCTGTCGCCGTGGGGATGGTATTTACCCATGACGTCACCGACGATACGCGCAGATTTAATCGTTGCGCGGGTTGCGGGTGCCACATCATTCATAACATACAGAATTCTGCGGTGTACAGGCTTGCACCCGTCGCGAACGTCCGGCAATGCGCGATCCGTGATAACCGACATTGCATAGTCGATAAAGCTGGACCGCATTTCATGTTCCAGCGATGACGTCGGCACTTTTACTTCATTAATTTCGTGATTTTCATTGTTTTCAGACATACTAAAAATTCCTTATTTTTCCCTTGTTTTCAGACCCCTTGAACATAGCAAAAATTACCGCATTCGGGCAAGCAAAAAAATGCCGATTTTTACCGAAGCGCAGCGAGGGCTAAAAATCGAGCACCCCGGCGCAAGCCGGGGTCCAGTCTATTGAAGTTTTAGTTGACAAATAATATAAACTTGATAACATTGTGTCAACAAAAGGATATAAAATGTTTTCGTTTTTCGCACTGTTGTGGACCGGAATCTTAAAAGTGTTAAGCTTTATTGGTACCTTTCTGTTCTCGCTTGGCTTTGGCCTGTATGCCATGAAAGAGTTCGGATTATTAAAGAAATAAAAAAAGGTTGCATTTAGATAAAAACCATGGTTAAATGCGTCCAGCAAATATTAATTCGTGACTCGTTAGTCGTGAATCGTGAATCGTCAGATAACATAATCAGTTATTATTCGAATTACGAATTACGAATTACGGATTACGGCGAACGAAGTGAGTAAGTCATGTCAACAAAAAGAACATATCAGCCGTCAAAAACCCGCCGCGTTAAAACGCACGGTTTCCGCGAAAAAATGGCAACAAAGTCGGGCCGTGAGGTATTGAACCGTCGCCGCGCCGTTGGCCGCAAACGCTTGGCTGTTTCCGCCGTCAGATAATACACCGGCACAGAAAATTAAAAACGCCCCAAACGGGGCGTTTTTTAATTCCCCGCCCATGGCGGGGAATTATCCCCAATAACAAATTATATTTGCGTTTTCGGTGTCGCCGGTGCGGATTTTGTGACGGCTGACGCCATCATCCATTGCGACATCAACTGTGATTTCCGGAATGTCCGGATTGATTTCTTTTTTAAAGTTCAACTCTATACCGCGTAATTTATGCGTATTGCGGAAATTAAATCCGACGCTTTCGGTTGCCCACACCGCATAGACCGCGTTGTTTATATGCTGATTCACGTCAACGTCATCGTACCGGCATTTAAATACATGTGATTTTTGAACATCGAAATCCGGGAATTTTTCAAATGTCCGATCGTATGATCGTTCCGGAATAACTTCCCAGTTTGGCAAATGATCGCTTAGCTTTATCGGACGACGTTTTTCAATATCAATCAGAATCCATTGTGATGTCGCGACAACCAGAACGCGCCCGTCGGCGCCACGGATTTCAAAATCACGTGCCGCTTTCAGCACATCGTGCACGGACGGCCATGTGATAAAGGTCAGCTCTTCCGCTTCGCGTGGCAGTTCGCGAATGTCGATAAGATAATGCGTCACGACCCACGCAACGCCGTGTTCAATGCAATATGACCGGCCGCATCCCAAAATTTCGGCATGATTGTCGGCGATCGCCTGCAACTCGTTCATTAACATCAGCGGCCGGATATATCCGAACCGATCCGTCTGATAAGTCTTCAGCGTTCTTTTTTCAATCAGTTTTTGCGTCATTTGATTTCCATGTGTTTGTTATTAACGGCCAAACATCCCTTTGCCGATTGCGAACGGATTCATGATCATCGACTGGTTGTTTTTTATGCCCATATACCATTCGCGGTATCTGGCATCCGACATTGCATCGCCATAGTACATTCTGTGCGCTTCGACATATTGCGCCGTCAGATAGTTTTCATACATTTGCAAAAATCGTTTTTCATCCATCTGTTGGGCTTGCCCCGCTTCATATTCCCGAACCAGCGCATTTAAATTTTTCAGTCTCAATTTTTGTTCCAGCGATAGTTTTTTTGACATGTTTTCCTTTCTTCCTTTTTTAGTTCTCTTTCACTTCATCCCAAATTAATTCGCCGACCAGATCGGTGCCCGCGAAATTCAATTCAGCAACACTCATCACATTTTTGATGTCGGTTGCGGCCGCACGCAAAAACTCATCATCACGCACGGTCAGCTTTGCAATCGGCGCCTTCATTGATTTTGCCGCAGTGGATTTTTTACCGCGCACATCGGCCACCAATTCGCACAACGTTTCATATCCGGAATCCGTGCCGACGATATTGGCCGGGATAAAATCTTTCCACAGACTTGGGAATTGTACGTTGTGAACAGACTTGCCATCTTTGTTCCATGGGTGCGCCATGGACACTTCTTCGGTGATAAACGGCATAAACGGCGCGAACAGCGCGCAGAACGTTTCCAGCGTCAACATCAGTGTGCGCAATGCGGATTTGTCGCCGGTGTACGCGCGACCCTTTACGATTTCCAAATAGTTATCGCAGAAATCCCAGAACGCCTGTTCCGTCGCAATCAGTGCACCGGTATAGTCGTTTTCATTAAATGATTTTTCGGCCGATTTCATAACCGCGTCCAGTTTTGCAACATATGCCAGATCAACCGGATTATATTCGGGTGAAACCGGCGCGTATTCTGCATTGCCGAATCCGAACACAAACTTTGACGCATTGAAAAATTTCATAACCAGCTTGCGCTTTTGGTCCATGATTTTTTCATCCGCGATTCCGTCCATACCAAGTTTGGATGATGCCGCCCACAGACGTATCGCATCCGCGCCATACTTTTCAACCAGTTCATCAGGTACAACAACGTTGCCTTTGGACTTGGACATTTTCTTGCGATCCGGGTCCAGAACGAATCCCGAAATCCATGCCTGTTTCCAAGGCAGCGCATTGTCGTTCATCAGACTTTGCGCGATTGTATAGAACGCCCAAGTACGGATAATATCATGCGCCTGGGGACGTGCGTCGAATGTGCCCAGATCGACGCCGGCAACGGTCTGCGCGATTTTCGGCGTCAGCGAACTGGTCGCCCAAGTGTCCATAACATCCGGATCACCGATAAAGCCGTTCGGCTGGCCACGTTGCGATTCATTAAACCCGGCCGGCGCGGACGCCAGCGGATCGCAAGGCAATTCTGTCGCCAAAATCGGATGATCAAAATCCGGTTCGGAATTTTCATTCAGTTTATACCAAACCGGAAACGGCACACCAAAAAAGCGCTGGCGCGAAATGGCCCAATCCTGGTTCAATCCGTCGATCCAGTTTTCCAAACGTTTGCCCATATGTTCCGGCGTCCATTGGACAGAATTTCCGTTTTTCTTTAATGCTTCTTTTTTATCCAGCAATGATACAAACCATTGTCTGCTTGGGACGAATTCGATCGGCACATCGCCTTTTTCATAGAACTTTACAGCATGCATGATCGCGCGCGGTTCGGCCGTCAAATCACCGGATTCGCGCAGCATTTCGACAACAGCCTTGCGTGCGGCCTTGACCGGCAATCCGATTAATTTTTTGAAATTTTCATTATCGGACAAAAATCCAGAATCAATTATTTTACCGTCGCGACCGATAATCTGGCGCAAAGGCAATCCATGTGTTTTCCAGAACTTTACGTCTTCGGCGTCGCCGAATGTGCATACCATCATGACGCCGGTTCCCTTTTCAGGGTCCGCATGCGGATCGCCATAAATCGGCACAGCGTGCCCGAACAATGGCACGATCGCGCTTTTCCCGATCAGGTGCTTGTAACGCTGATCATCAGGATGTGCGACGATCGCAATGCATGCCGGCAAGAATTCCGGACGTGTTGTTGCGATGATAAATTCACCACCACCATCAACGCCAAACTTTATATCATGAAAGAATCCGGATGTTTCGCGATCCTCGATTTCCGCCTGGGCGACGGCAGTCTGGAATCCGGTGTCCCACATTGTGGGCGCATCGACTGATTTCACATTTCCGGATTTGTACAGTTTTAAAAACGCTTCTTGGGCGACGCGGATCGCCAGCGGCGAGATTGTCGAATATTTCAAAGACCAATCGTATGAAAATCCCATGCGACGGAATATTCCTTCGAAAACTTTTTCATCCTGTTCGATCAAGATTCCACACGCTTCGATAAAGTTCTGGCGCGATACGGGCCGCTGAGGTTCGTCAAATTTATCGCGGTGTTCCGGCACAAAATCCGGATCATATTTTACGGACGGATCGCATTTGATATTGAAATAGTTTTGAACACGGCGTTCCGTCGGCAAACCGTTATCATCCCAACCGATTGGAAAGAACATATTTTGACCGCGCATGCGTTGATATCGCGCCAGAATATCCGCCTGGGAATAAGACATGATGTGCCCGATATGCAGCGACCCGGAAACAGTCGGCGGCGGCGTGTCGATCGCAAAAGTTTCGTTGCGCGGACGCGACGCGTCAAACTTATACACCCCGGCGTTTTCCCAATATTCAACACATCGGCTTTCGATTGTTGCCGCTTCGAATTTCTGATCCAAATCTTTATTTTCTTTGTATGCCATATTCATATACCTTGTTGTGCTGTGGATTTTAAACAATTTGTTCTGTGAAATCAAATAAAAACGTCCCAATTTTTGGGACGTTGGCGAAATACGCAAAATGCGCATTCCGCCTTATTTAACAACCACCGGGGTCCAGTTTTTGGTATCCAGTTTCTGGATGTCCGACGGCAAATCTTTTACCTGCATTACATTCCATGTCTGGGTGCGCCCGAATGGGCCGATTTTCCCGCGAACCTGCAATTTTGTCGCGTCTTTTTCATCCAACCAGATTACAGACGAATAAATACTGCCCTTTTTGGGGTCCATGATTTTTCCGTCTTCATACCGGGCGTCGTCCGCATCCCATTCCATGTTCCAGATAATGTCCAGACCGGCCATATGCGGCTTGCCTTCTACCTTGTCTGCGACACGGATCGGCTTGTTCAATGTTTCGGAAATCTTTCCTGTTTCGGCGTCATACAGCGCGACGATACGGCCGGCCAGTTCGACATCATCGCCGTTCATGTATTCGTACAGCGCGACGATTGACTTTGGCTTGTTCGTTTCATCATCGATTGTCTGGTAAAAACCGGTTAACGGCAATGCTGCGGCATTCGCCATAATGAAAAATGAAGAATGAAAAATGAAAAATATTTTTTTCATAATATTTCCTTTATGTATTTTGATTAAGTATTAAGAATATTACAGGATAAATATCCAAAAATCAATTTTTCATTTTTCATTCTTCATTTTTCATTATATCGCCCGGACAACACGGCAAAATACAACGCCGTAAACATTTTTGGCACCGGCGCGTTTTAATGCCCGGCGCAATTCGGCAAATGTCGCACCGGTCGTCATAACGTCGTCAACCAGCAAGATTGTCTTGCCGCGAAACGCACCCGGATGTTTTATTTTGAAAACGCCGCGGATGTTTTCTGCGCGCTGTTTCGCGCTTTTGTGACCCATGTCCGGGCGGTATTTTCGAGCAATATTCGACACGTCGATTTTCACATTCAAATGTTTTGCGATTGGGCGCGCCAGTAATGTCGACTGGTTATAACCGCGCTTGATCAAACGCCGATACGCCAAAGGTACGGGCACAACCAGATCGATATTTTCATTTAATTCGCGCAAAGAATTTATCATGGCGCGCGACATGATCTTTTGATATTGCAGTTTGCCGGCGTGCTTGAACGGCAGCATGATGTTCTTGGACACGTCGTCATACACACACGCGGCGCGCATCCAGTCCAGCTCGTTTTCACCGGCGGCGCATGTCGGGCACATTGGCCGCGCCCCCAGGTCCAGGTTCGCCGGAAACGGATACCCGCATACCGCGCACTTTGGATCACCGATCCAGTTGAACTTTGCCCAACACGCCGGACACAGCGTCCCATGTTCGGACACCAGTGATTTGCATATCGGGCACGCCGGCGGGAACAGGAAGTTTAAAATATGTGAAACAACAATTAGCATATAGTGTATAGCAAATAGCGCATAGCGATTAGCCAGTTTGAATTTTTAAATAAACTCTTTAAGAAATTTTAGGATTTCAGATTCAGAACGCCCCATCGCCTTTAATAAATCGACGATATCTATAAAATCCAAACGACGTTCACGAACCTCGGTCCTTGCGATAAAAGTGCGAGGCCTATCCATTAGGCCCGCCAGATCACGCTGTGACAAGCCTTCTTTTTTACGCATAGCAATCAATGCACTAATCATCGCTTTATAGCGTGGATCAAATACAGTTTTTGGAGTCGTTTTAACAATCTTTATTTTTGTAACCATGAACTCATTTTGAGGGCAAACGTATATTGTCCTCAAAAGGTGAGCGAAATCAATCGGATTGAATTCCGTTCTGGACTTTCCTGCCCCCGTTTTCGGGGGCGGGATAGAAATTGTTGCGTTTGTATCGTCAAACGCTTACAATTTCTTGGGTGGGGGTATTTATGGCAATTCATTCAACCGGCATTATCCGCGCAAAATCGTTACGCAAAAACGCCAGTGATGCAGAACGTATTTTATGGTCGGCAATCCGCAATAACAAAACAGGGTTTCAATTCCGCAGACAACATAAAATCGGACCATATTATGCAGACTTTGTTTGTATTGAAAAGCGCCTGGTTGTTGAACTGGATGGCGATCAACATGGCACAGATACCGCGATCGCATACGATAATAAACGCACAGATTTTATCAAATCACATGCATGGAATATTGTTCGGATTTCGAATTACTATGTATATAAAGAATTAGATAACGTTGTTTTTTGTCTTGTGCTGATTCTGACTGGGGCGGAGCATATTAAGGACATAGAAATATTTAAAGAAAAGTATAATTAACCCCCACCCAAGTTTTTGTAAAGCGCGCATACAGGCGCCGCTAACAAAAACTTTCCCGCCCCCGAAAACGGGGGCAGAAAAAAGCCAGGTTTTAAATTTTATATTAATAAAAAAGCGGGATAACCCCGCCCTTATAGTTTTACCAGCTCATCGATTTATATGTTTTTTTGGAAACGCTGTCGCCGAACATATCGCGCTTTTGCTGGGTCATGGTTTCAAACTGGTCGCTGGATATCACACGCAGTACAAAGCTGTCATCGGAACGCTGGGCCAGGACGGGCATTATGCGCTGTTCTGTGACACCGGTGTCGCGCAAAACCTGTTCGACGATCGCCAATCGGCGCGCGGCCAGTTTGCGCCCGTCCGCAGATCGCGTCGCGCGTTCTGGGATTGATATTTGGATTGCGCGCTTTGGATTGCTGACCACAATGGACGCGTATTCCGACAACAGGTTATAGTTGTCGCGCGACAGGCCAGAATCTTCGCCCCTGAATCCGATTTTGATTTCCAATGGTCTGACCCCGCCAACCTCTGACAGATCGCGCGTGGTGGTGAATCCTTCCATGGATGATACGGTGTCGCTGGCCACGTCAAAGCGGTCGTCGATCTGGTAAGTGGACAAGTGTTTATTTTCCGACAGATATGTTTTTTTGAACGCCTTTTTCAGTTCGGTCGGCGACATTTTCGACATGTCGTCATCCATACTGGCGATTTTTGGTTCATCGGATTTTTTAACTGTGCGAACGACAACATCTTCGGTCATCGGTATGACAACGCGCGACAGCGAGACTTCTTCGCGCAGGTTTTCTTTCGTATCAAAATCGCGGCGCACAGAAACATCGGCCAACGGTTGTGTTTTAGCGGCGCGAGATGTGACGCCCGGTTTTAAATCATAAGACCTGATTGTGCTGGGTCTGCGCACTTCGGCAACCTTGACACTTTCGTCGGCGCGACGTTGCAGTTCAACCAATTTGGCAATCTCTGCGTCCAGGCCAGAATTATCAGCACCACGCGCGACAACGGACGGTGCGGCCGCAAAACGAATATCCAGGCTTTCTTCGGGCAATTCATAATCGGAACGCATTACGGAAAATTCTTCGGGTTCTGGTAAACGTAACGGCTTTTCCATTTTTGCCCACAGATCGTTGCTGGGGCGTTTTGGCGCCAAGAAATCACCGGACATCGCAATTATTTCTGATTTCTGATTTCTGACTTCTGATTTGTTGCCAGACCTGGCCACAACTGTCTTTTTTTCCAATGGCGAAACCTGAACAATTACAGGTTCAGACATTGATTCACCAAAAGCCGCGCGTGCGGACACAGACCCCGCGCCGACGTTGACAATCGGCAGACGTGCATCGGCAAACGCCGGAATTGTGGCAAAAATTGCAATTATTGAAACCGCGATGTGACGCATATTTTCTTCCCTTCTGTCTTATGTTAGAACAAATGACGAATCGGACGCAAGGGGAAAATAGTAATTAGTCATTAGTCGATAGTCGTTAGTCGTTAGTCAATAGTCAAAAGTAGGGGCGCATATTTGCGCCCTTAATTAATAGCCATTAAAAACAAGTCCGTCATTGCGAACGAATGCGAAGCAACCCAGTTGATAAAGAGGGCGCAAATATGCGCCCATACTTTTGACTATGGGCTAATTACTATTTCAGTATTTCGTCTGCGATCAGTTTTACCGCATTATTTTTAACCCGCGCCTTGTCTGCCATTTTGGCCAGACGCGCCGGATTATCAAACAGATCGGATAATGTCGACGCCAACCATTTCGGCGTAAACTTTGATTGTTCAATTGCAAATCCGCCGCCATGCGCGACAAAGTTTTCCGCATTCGCGGCCTGGTCCGGATTAATCGCCAACGGCACCAGTATCGCCGGCCGACCGATCGTTTCCAGTTCGACAACCGTGCTGGCGCCACTGCGCCCGATCACCAGGTCTGATTCCGCGATCGCGTGCGCCATATCGTGAATAAACGACAGCACATTCGCACGGATTTTTTTCGATGCGTAAAATTGTTGCAGCTTGGCCACGTTTTCCGGGCGCGTCTGGTGCGTCACAAATATTTTTTTGTTTTTCATTTGTTCAATTGCGATTGGCACAACTTCATCCAGTATTGCCGCCCCCAGCGAACCGCCTGTAATCAACAGCCTGTGTTCATTTTTTTTGGGCGCATATTCTGTTGGCACAAAATTTCTGCGCACCGGCAGGCCGGTATATACGACTTTTTTGCCCGCCGGGATGCCGGTTACTTTTGGAAAAGACGTCATTAATATATCGATCCATCGCAGTGCGAATTTATTCGCACGACCAATCGCACCGTTCTGTTCATGCAGATATGTTGGAACCCGCCATACGCGCGCAGCCAAAACCGCCGGCACAGACGAATATCCGCCAAACGACACCACACGGTCCGGGCGAAATATCATAAAGCGCAACACCAGTGCAGCCGCCGATACCCCGATTTTAAACATTGCCAATAATTGTTGTAATTTTCCCTTGCCCCCGATTCCGGATGCCCATACAAATGCGACACCGGCCGGCTTCGGCTTGTCCCGCTTTACCATTTCCATGGTGCGGCCATCGCTAGAGATAATCACATTATGTCCGCGGCGCACCAGTTCTGTCGCCACAGCCAATGCCGGGAACACATGCCCGCCGGTACCGCCAGTTGCAATCCATACGCGCAAAGCGTGGCGTGATTCGTGATTCGTGACTCGTGATTCGTCTTTCATTTCATTCCCTTTTATTCTTGCATGATTTGTGAATATTAGACTTTTGATTTTTCTTTACGAATCACGAGTCACGA
>JAVBUT010000002.1:0-283484 GCA_031555055.1 Alphaproteobacteria bacterium
AAGCATGCATCGTTTAGGGCGTGGACTACCAGAGTATCTAATTCTGTTTGCTCCCCACGCTTTCGTCCCTCAGTGTCAGCAATGATCCAGAAGACTGCCTTCGCCATTGGTGTTCCATCTGATATCTACGGATTTCACCCCTACACCAGATATTCCATCTTCCTCTATCACGCTCCAGCTTGCCAGTATCAAAGGCAGTTCCGGGGTTGGGCCCCGGGATTTCACCCCTGACTTAACAAACCACCTACGGACGCTTTACGCCCAGTAAATCCGAACAACGCTTGCACCCTTCGTATTACCGCGGCTGCTGGCACGAAGTTAGCCGGTGCTTTTTCTGTCGCTACTGTCATCATCTTCACGACTAAAAGAACTTTACAACCCGAAGGCCTTCTTCATTCACGCGGCATGGCTGGTTCAGGGTTTCCCCCATTGACCAATATTCTTAGCTGCTGCCTCCCGTAGGAGTCTGGACCGTATCTCAGTTCCAGCGTGGCTGATCGTCCTCTCAGACCAGCTATGGATCATCGCCTTGGTAGGCCGTTACCCCACCAACAAGCTAATCCAACGCGGGCGCATCCATCTCCGATAAATCTTTCCCCTTGCGGGCGTATGCGGTATTAGCGTTCGTTTCCAAACGTTATTCCCCAGAGATGGGCAGCTTCCCACGCGTTACTCACTCGTTCGCCACTGATGTATTGCTACACCCGTTCGACTTGCATGCCTAAGACCTGCCGCCAGCGTTCGTTCTGAGCCAGGATCAAACTCTCAAGTTTTAGAAACTTGTGTTTAAGCCTGTGCACAATATGAACAACACTGACTATTTTATAATCAGTTCGTCTTTACATATATATTCGCAAGACAAGTATTAATAGGACAATAATTAAATCGTCCTGACGAGGTTATTTCTACGATATAAAATCTAGTAACCTACTACCTGTCTAGGATATGCACATCTTAACTGTTAAGTTTGGATGTTTTCCAAAATCAACTGTCTGCATATCCCTTCTTGATATCATTTCTGATTTTGGATTTCTGATTTTGGATTTTTTTCAAATCATAAATCAGCAATCATAAATCATAATGATTTTTTGATGAGCTGCTTTTATTAACAATGTATTGCGTATTTTCGAAACTTGCATTTTGCATCTTTTCAAAAACCGCAGAATTTCAGGGGTTAGTGTTATGTACCAACTTGAAAGCCCGCACAGTATGCGCTCATCCAACGAAAAAGTCAAGCACAAATTTGAAAATAATCTTAAAAAAGTTTCATTTCATAAAAAATAATGCAAAACCGCGCCGACGTTGGGCTGTAAAATACGGTTCTGCATAAAAACATGTGCAAAAGTTAATTTTATTTTTCATTCCGACGATTCGCAAACGCGCGAAAATGCCCCAAAATCCGATTCGAGCTTCACGATTTTCGTGTCCGCGTCAACGATTCGTGTCCACGATTCGGTCCGACGATTCGAATTATGGAACAGAGTGATTTAAAATTATAATTTTTATGGATATAATAAAAAATATCATATATAATACGTGGCAAGTTCAGACCCGCTTAGTCTGAACCCGGGGTTTCTAGCCCTAGAACAAAGGAAGTGCCCATCCCACGGGACGCGGGTACGATAAGCAAAAAGTTTCAGTTATTGCAATTGGCGCAACGTGCGCTACATTGCATAAGCCTTTGCGTGTATCAAATGATACCGCATCATGGCGGCTGGAGCACTCCGTAATAAAGCACTTGTCTTCGGACTTGTTGCCAAATATGGGTACTACTTACTTTGTTCGTAGCTAGAACCTCCAGCCGTCACCTTTTATAAGTGGCGGTTTTCATTTGGTCAAACATTTAACAGGAGAGAAAACCATGAACAAATTCAACCCAACCAAAGAATTAAACAAATTCAGAAATATCGCACCTTCAAAATGGAATGACATGCTGGCCCAGTACGATCGCCAGACGCTGCAAGATTTTGCCGGCCTGCTGATCGTTGCAAATTTACACTCAGCCGAAACACTAAACAATATTTTAAGAATAAACAGCCTTGACGGCGTGATCAATGGGATAAAGTAAAAAACCCGCCGTCCGGCGGGTTTTCAAAAGCCGGATATACAACCGATTTATCCTAAAAAAAGGCTCTTTTACTGATTTCGATTTTATGATATAATTCGTGATATGAAGTCAAAATTAGTTGCTTTTTCCGCGCTTTTGTGCGCGTTTAGTGTATCCGCCGCCGTTGCGTCAGACTGTTTGTGGGACGATTGCTATTTGGACGCGGCGCCTGTCAAAACAAAAATGCAAAAGCCTGTCGCATTGCCGGAACCTGTTATGACGTCCGAAAAAACCGTATCGGTCAAGGCACTGTCGATAAAACCCGTCCCCAGCGACGACCGCCCGGTTATTTGGGATGGAACAAACAAAAATTATGAACAGCGCGCATTCGACAAGACTGTTGATTGGCGCACCGGTGTTCCGGTCTGGGACGATTCAATATCAGATTATACCAAGAAAGACTTTGGCGACTGGCTGACGCAACCTGCGCCTGTCGTATATTTCGCAGATTCCGCACCCGCCATGGACATCATGCCGATCAGCGAAGAAATCGCAGAAATACGTTCGCGCGTTGAAGAATTGCTGATCCCGATCAAACCAACCGACAGCCTGTGGACAACGGACAAATACATGGCCCAGGACCTGGGCGATATTGTATTCGAAACATTTGGCACGGCAATCGAAAACCCGGACGGATGCCCGTTTGAAACAGAATTCGAATGCGACATCTGGCGCAGAAAGCCCATGGTCCGCGAAACCGTTTCCCCGCGCAGCCCAAAACTGCGCGCAGTAAAAATGGATGCGTTTATCGACGCCGCGTGCATGAATCCGGACATCAATGCGTCCGCGCCTGTGGCGGCACCGCTGTTGGAACGCTATCAGATGCTGATGAAATCATCGAATGCATGCTGCACGGACGGCATGGCGTATCAGCTGAAATCTGCCGGCGCGTCACGCGGACTGGTTTATAAATTCCTGGCTGATGATGCGAACTTTTACCAATTCGGATCACGCTGTCTGATGATGACCGACGCTGAATTTGATATAAAATATCCGAACACCGCGACCGTTGCTGTCGTTGCCGATGTTCGCAACGGTTGTCTGTGCCGCGGACGCCAGTGGTTTACCGCAATGCTGGCGCCGTTCGTCGACGCGTACGCCGCATCGCCTGAATTCGCAGACGCGCGTTTTGATTACACATACGTTGACGGTCTGGGCCGCGAAACAACTGTTTCGATAAACAACGATGTCCAGAATGTTTTAAAACAATTAGAAATGTGCCCTTAAAATGCCCCGGCGGGGCGTTTTTTTATTGCAGGGGCGCATATTTGCGCCCTTGTGCTTTGGGCGCATATTTGCGCCCATACATTACTCGCTATTGACTATTAGCTAACTTTTGCTATAATTCCCCCACTATGATGAAAACTATAAAATCTTTGTTTATGCCGCGTGGGGCAAAAGTCACCGCCGGCGAATTGGCCGCTAAATTCGGACTGACCGTGCATGGCGATCCGAAAACAGCCGTATGCGGCGTGGCCCCGATCGCGGATGCAAAACCCGGTCAATTGGCGTTCTATTCGACCGAACAGAACAGCAACGCATTCAAAATTCTGCCGATCACGGTGTTAAAAAATACACGTGCGTCCGTGATACTGGTCCAACCTGATCAGGTTAAAAACGCACCGGCGGGCGCGACTTTGCTGATCACGGAATCACCACGCGGAAACATTGTGAAAATCCTGGGCGAAATATATAAAGAAAAACCGAAATACGGAATCCATTGGGCTTCGCATGTTGAAAAAGGCGTGTTCTTTCGCAAAAAGCGTACTGTATTTATCGGGCAATTTGCGTCCGTTGAACGTGGCGCTATTCTGGAACCGGATGTAAAGATTCACCAAAATGCGTTCATCGGAAAAAATGTGACTTTGGGCGCGCGTACCGTCGTACATTCCGGCGCGCATATTGAAAACGCCACAATCGGTGAAGATTGTGTTATTCACGCAAACGCCGTTATCGGCAAGGACGGATTCGGATACACCCGCCAAGATGGCAAGAACGTATTTATCCCGCACGTCGGACGCGTTGTGATCGGCAATCGCGTATCAATTGGCGCATGCTCTTGCATTGATCGCGGCGCGATGACAGACACAACAATCGGTAATGGCACCAAGATCGACAATCTGGTCCAGATCGCGCACGGCGTGGTCGTTGGTCAGGAATGCTTTTTGGCGGCCCAGGTCGGGCTGGCTGGTGGCGTGGTTGTCGGCGATCGTGTTCTGCTGGGGGGCCAGGTTGGAATTGCAAACGGCCTAAAAATTGGCGACGATGTTGAAATGGGCGCGCACAGCGGCGTATTCCGCAGCGTACCGGCAGGCGAACGCTGGCTGGGGTATCCGGCGGGACCGGGCACGGAATTCATGCGCCATTATGCATGGCTGCGCAAACAGACCAAGAATTAACGGAGAAAAAATATGATTGATGCAAAAGGTATTGAAAAAATAATTCCACATCGCGGCGATATGCGACTGATCGACGAAATACGCGAAATCAGCGCTGGTGGCGCCAGCGGCGTCGGCATTCATTATGTCCGCGACAACGAATTTTGGTGCGCGGGCCATTTTCCTGGCGAACCGATTATGCCGGGCGTTCTGCAAATCGAAGCAATGGCGCAAACCGGATGTTACATCGCGCTGACATACATGGGTGCGACGGACGGTAAAACATTGGGCTTTTTCACAACCATGGAAAAGATCAAATTCTTTCATATGGTAAAGCCTGGCGATGTATTGGAACTGCACGTGGAATTGGTCATGTCGAAAATGCGCATGTACAAATTTCACGGGATCGCAATGGTCGGCGGACGCAAAGTATCCGAAGCGACATTCACCGCAATCATGCAAGCCCGCGAAGATATGAGATAAAAACGGCCCGTCGGGCCGTTCTTTAATGAAAAATGAATAATGAAAAATGAAAAATCAAATAACTTTACAAAAAATAGGATTTTGCTTTTAACTTTTGTGATTTTATGATAAAATCGCTTGGTAGAGAGAGTATGAAAAAACTATTTTTCATTTTTAATTTCGCTGGTGTTGTCGCCGGCGATTGCCGACGGGCCATTGGTCGGCACGGCTGGTTCCAATCTGACCGCATTCAACAGCGGGATGGGCGCCGTAAACAACAACACCTGGAACCAGATGATAAACTCGCGCCCTATGCCGTCCGCGGATTTTGGTAATTGCAACGCGCTGATTTTGCGCTGTGCCCAGCCAAAGTGCGCCACCGGCGGATGTGTCAGCATGGATATCGCATATCCGATCGTCGCGGGCTGTGTCATGTCTAATGACGCGTGCAAATCGCACGGCGATCAATTGATCCAGACAATATCCGCGCAAATCGTCGCAAACACTACGGCCAAGGCGAATGACGCCGCCCAGGCTGCACAAGTTTCCGCGGCCCAGGCCGCCGCCGCCCAATCATCCGAACAGCTGCAACAGATGCAGTATCAGATGCAGCAAATGCAATCCCAGATGCAGCAACAGTCCCAAGCAACCGCCGACGCGGTGCAACGCGCACTGGACGAACAGCGTGAACTGGCCGCGGCCCAGGCTGCAACGGCCGCCGCCGCCCAGACTGCCGCCGCATCACAACCGACCAAGATAGAAACAGCCGCCGCATCCGGTGTGTCCGCCGATATTCTGGCGCGGGAAAAAGCATCCGGCCAAATTATGACGCAACTGGAAAATGCCGAAGTTGCGCTGAAAACCCTAAAAAAAACGATGCAGAACGCTTTTGACTATGCGGGCTGTGACGCGAACGGTAACAACTGTACCGGGCCGCGGCGCGTAAAGGCATTCAAAGACAAAGCAAACCAATTTTTCGACCCATACGAAAACGTATTGGACGAGGTTTACGACGCCTTGATCATGGCGCAATCGTTGGGCGTTGACATCACCGATATTTATATGATGCTGAACGGATCATGCAATGTGTGGGGAAAATATCTGTGCGGCACGTGTAGTGCGGCTGAAACTGGTAAATTACTGGGGGACAAAGACAAAGAAGGCGAATATCGCTGCGAAGAGCAAAGTGGAAACTATTATTATACTGTCGCAAAAGTACTTAACAAAGCGGACAACACATGGAAAGTCGCGCCGAATCAACGGCATTGTACACTGACACAAATGCTGTCGTCGCGCGATGATGTCCAGCAAAATTGGCTGGATATGGGGGCGGGTTCATCCGGTGGCATTCGTGTAGAGTGCGCGTCCGACGCAATCGAAAGTTCTACACTGTTCCGCAATCGTAAAAAACAGGCCAGCATTGATATCGAAACACTGCAACGCATGATTCTGCAAGACGCGCCGAACACATTCAAAGGCAAAGCGAACGATCCACAAAGCGGCGATCTGCCTGCGCCGACCGGATATTGTTCTGTCGATGACAATGACATCGCAATCTTGAATAATCTGACCCAGAAACGCGCATTGACTTCATCCGGATTGTCAAAGGTATGTGTATCATTAAAATCAAAAACAGGTTTTCTGGACCCTGTTATGATCAGCGCGTCCGAATCTAAAAACGACAGCAACACCGGCGCAGAATTTGATTCGACCCCATATGACGGAAAACCATTATGCGAAGCCCAAGCAAAACTTTCTGGCGGAACATGCAAAGAATTAACAGGCATCTGGTATATCTTTGGCGGCAACTCCAGCGATCGTTATACGACCATTGATAACTGCAAACGCAATCTGGCTGAAAATCACGAATGCGTCACCGCCGCCCCAGGATTCAGACAGGTCCAAACAATATACAGCAACTCTTGTAGTAGCTATTGTACCAGCTGGGAACAAGTTGGTGATAAGTCCAAAGAGGAGTGTTTAAAAAAATGCGCTGATGAAGAAAAATCAAAAACAGCCAACACATCAAATACAACAAAACCAATTACACTTACATTTGATATGCTTGGCCAAGGCACCGAACAACGTATATCAAATATAAAAAACAGTGACACAAAAACGAATAATCCCATCCAGAATGCGAGCATCTCTTTTAAACAGACTAATTGTATATCATATGGTGGAACTTGGCTTGGTACGCACTGTGATTGTACACGTGTAGAGCCTGGAAGTTTTATTATGTGCACAAATGCTACAAGATAAAAAATGAGACAAACGAACAACATCTTTTCGAAACTAAGACTGGGCGCGATAATGTGTGCGGCGATGGGCGCGATGTGCGTGGCACCGGCGTTTGCCGCCAATGACGGTTGCGGGGATGAAGGCAACGATTTTATAAACCGCCGCTTGGCACTGTGCAGTACGCATGCGTACAACGTTGGTCTGATTGAAAATCCGAAAACGCCCGGCGAAAGACAATTGATGAATGAAGCGGTGGCGCTAAAAACCACAATCATGACCCAGCAGATGAAAAAGCAATATGATTTTCTGGAAGTGACAGTAAGGCGTTTCAAAACACAACTTGAAAAAGCGATCCTGGTATCACAAATGCAGGCGGCCGGCGCATCAGCAGATGATTCAAAATCATCCGGCACGGGCGGTGCACAATTAATGTCCGGCGCGCGCGATTGTTCCCAGGGATTCAATACGCGTGACAAACTGCAATGCCTGCAAAGCAACTATGGCGTGATTTATCAATCAACATCCAGCGGAACCAAGAGTCCCTCGACCGATGCCCGCAAGCAGATTGTAACAGACATGAATATTTTAACCGGACTGGTCGTGTATATTGGCCAAACGGCGACATATGCGTATGATGACAACACGCCCAATCGAAAACTGGCAGATTATCAAAATTGCACAAAAAACCAGACGAGTGCAAATGCAAATTGCGTAACACTGTTACAAAATGGAATTGCCAGACTGATTGCCGCCCAAGAACAATCAGAACGCGCCGGCAGTGGCCGCAGCGGATATTAATTTTAGTTACCATTATCTCAATTGTGTAGGGGCGCGTGGAAACGCGCCCTTTTGTTGTAAACCGAATTTCGTAGGGGCGCAAGTATGCGCCCCTACAAACCCGCGCGAACGAGAACAAGGGCGCATTTCGGACTGCGCCCCTACATCCGTGCCCAATCATGCGGCCACATCATTAAAAACAGCCCATAACCTGGGCTGTTAAAAATTACTTTAAAGCTGGCCTTGACTTCACGTGAAAAATGCCCCGTAGTGCACAAAACGTACATGAGGGGCATTTTTCGCGTGAACCGCAATTCCGGATGTAAAATTAAAAACCTTTTGGGGTTTCCATGCGGACCGATGACACACGCTTGTCCAGCGCAGTGATAACATCGTCCGTGATGTCCAGATTCGGAATATTCGCGCCTGTGCGGGCAAAGCGTCCGTCGATTACCAAGGACAGATTCTTTTTCGCGATGATTCCTTCGACCAACGGGTCCAGATGTTTAACCTGGATGTCGTTCAGTGCTTTTTGGAACGAAACTTCGATTGCCTGGGCGCGTTCCGTCAGATTGCGCTGCAGTTTTGCGACGCGGTTCTGGTATTCGGTAACGCGGCGTGCCAATGCTTCACGGCTCAGCACATCCTGGGATTTTTCGATTTCGGCTTTTTCTTTTTCCAACGCTTTTTGTTCACGGGTCAATTCATCGCGCAGTTTTGCTTCATAAGATTCTTTTTGTTTGCGCAAATCTTTCAATGCTTTTGCATCGGCCTGGATCGCGTCCATACGGATCACCGCAATACGCATGTCCGCACCGGACACCGCTTCGGTCGATACGCCGGCCAGCGCGCTTTCAATCGACATGTTTGTGCGCAGTGCACCAATGCCCCATACGCCCAATGCCGCCACAGCGACAACAGCGACGGCGATCATGCCCCACTTTGCATATTTTTTTGCAACCGGATTGACGGGTGCTTTTGCTTTTTTATCTACCATGACATCCTTCCTTTTGTTTAGGTTGAGGGAATTATAGCAAAAGAAAGTTTAATGTAAATAGAATTTTAGTCGTAATTATTACCTTGCCGGTGAAATTCTGATTTCAACACGACGGTTGGTCAGACGGCCGATGTCGTCCTGGGCCGCGATTGGGCGTGCAGACCCGCGTCCGACAACAAACATGCGCGCAGTATTAATATGTGATCTGGACAGATAAATCGCGACGCGCTGGGCCATGTCCAGCGACAGTGCGACGGCGGCATTCTTGTCGCGCATAGAGTCAGTATAGCCGGCGATTTCCATATAAGTCGCGTCATATTTTTTCAGTATCTTTGCAATAATCCCCAGCGTATCGGCACCGTCGCTGGAAAAATCCGGCGCGTCCAACTGTATCAGACTGTCCCGGACCAGTATTACCAAAACGTCCGTTCCGGCGCGTTGCACGGAAATTCCAGGCTTTCGCAACGCATCATACAAATCGTATTCCAGATTGGACATATAGTTCAATGTAAATGCGTTTATGTCGCCATATTGACCGACGCCGGACGATTGCAGACTGTCGACTGTTCGGCCGCCGGCACCCATATAAACCGGGCGCTTGGCGATTTTCGCCTCTGCTGTCATTTCTGAAAAGCTGGCGCCACGCAGATACACCGGCCAGTCGTTGCGCGGCGGCGTAGAGTATTGGACGCATGCCGTCAGTAAAATAAAAAACGAAAAATAAAAAATGAAAAATAATTTATTCATTTTATTCCACAATGAACGAGACCTGGTTGTCGCCACCCGACAGACATTGCGTGCCCGGTTCCAGTTCATACCCATTGACTTTTATTTTCGACGCCCACGCCATGCGCGCTGTCGTCAGATATTCGCAATCGCCCTGGGGCAATCCGGTCAGGTTTATAGAAAATTCCATACCGTCGATACTGCTGGTGACGGACCAGTTGTCTGATCCGATCGGCGCCTTGTTTGATTTCAGCGCGCCGGATTTAACCAGATATTCGACCGATACACCGGAATAATCGCCGCGATGATCCATCAATATTTTGGTGTTTTTCGCGATCTGTTCCAGGCCGGCGGATGCGATTGTTCTGACCTGGCGGTGACGGATAGTGTTGTACGCGGCGACAACGCCGGCCAGCGCAATTGCGCCAATCGCCATGACGCCGATTATTTCGATCAAAGACCGTCCTGATTCCGGATTATTTTTTATCATTGTTACCCCCACGGTTTTTATTTCACGCTGATCACGGTCGCGTCGCCAAACAGCGACAGCGCATTCGCAACCATCGGATCGGATTCCAGCTCTTCGCGTTTTTGTTCAGTCACAGTGCTTGTGTTTATTGATTCTGTCAATCGTTCCATATTCCACAGACGTCCGGTTTTATCCAGCAGCCACGCGATCATTTTTTGTGCAAAATCCGCGTCACCTTTGCGGTCGTAATATTTTATCTTGCCGTTTTCGATTTCGGAAACTTCGATATTATTGCTGTAATAGCTGAACAGAATCAGTTCTTTCGAATTTTGAAGCGCGGCCGCCAAATCACCGGCGGAATTGATTTCCAACTTTGGATTTTTTTGTTCCGGTTTTTCTTTCGCCGGCGCCGGTTCGTGATTCACGGTTTTCTGTTCGCGGTTTTCGTTTTTTGTTTCAGTTTGCTTTATCAGTTCGGCCACAGGCGGAATGTCCACGACATGCATCAGGCGCACGATCAGCATGTCAAAGCACTGCTTTTGATTTCCGGCCGCCTGCATTTCCGGAACGGATGCAACCATTACCTGCCATATTCTGGACAGCGTGTTCAAGGATACAGTCTTGTTAATTTCCGCGATCTGTTCGCGTTGGTCGGCTGTGTACGGCGAATTTGTGACATTTCCCGCGCGCAGCGTCGGATGCATTCTGGTTGCCCAGTGCGTCCATTCCATCATGTCCGTCAACAGCATGGACAAGTCCGCACCATTGGTATAAATATCATCGACGCGCGCCAGCGTGGCCGACACATCACCCGCCAGCACCAGATTCATAAAATCGACGACAACGCCACGATCCGCGCGCTTTAGCATATCCAGCACGGCCGCTTCGTCAACCTTGCCGCCGGTCTGGGCGATCGCCTGGTCCATCAGCGACAGTCCGTCGCGAAAAGACCCGTCGGCCGCGCGCGCCAACAGTTCATTCGCGCCGTCGGACAATTCGATCTTTTCATTTTCCGCGATCCATGCGAAATGTTTCTTTAAAACTTCGACCGGTGCGCGCACCAGATCGAACCGCTGGCATCGTGACAGAATCGTCACCGGAACCTTTCTGATTTCGGTCGTCGCCAAGATAAAGATAACGTGGCTTGGCGGTTCTTCCAGCGTTTTCAGCAACGCGTTGAACGCGCTGGTCGACAGCATGTGGACTTCGTCGATTATGTAAACCTTGTATCGGCCGTTGGTCGGGCGGTAATTCGCGGCGTCCAGTATGTCGCGCATATTGTCGACACCCGTGTGCGACGCGGCGTCGATTTCCAAGACGTCTATATGCTGGCCGTTTGCGATAGCGATACAGTTTTCACATGTTCCGCACGGCGACGCGGTCGCGCGGTCCGACGACAGACAGTTCAGCGCCTTGGCCATTATTCGTGCAGTGCTGGTTTTTCCGGTGCCGCGCACGCCGGTCAGAATGTACGCGTGCGCAATGCGCCCGGTATTAATCGCGGTCGTCAGTGTTTTGACCAGAACATCCTGGCCCATCAAAGTTTTGAAATCTTGGCTGCGATACTTGCGCGCCAGAACGGTGTAATTGCTTTCCATATGCTTTATTCCCTTGTGTCACACAGCATAGCAAATGCGAGACCGATTTCAAGGGTTAAAAAAACCAGACTATTTTTTAAAATATGTCTGCGTTTATTTTAAATTTACAAT
Organism: Alphaproteobacteria bacterium; assembly: GCA_031555055.1. GTDB lineage: Bacteria > Pseudomonadota > Alphaproteobacteria > Rs-D84 > Rs-D84 > JAFGMC01. The sequence continues at coordinate 11,867 of JAVBUT010000002.1, forward strand.
AAAATCAGGAAAGCCCGCTTCGTCGTCGTCAGTGTTTTCAATCGGCTCTGTTTCAACCTGCATGATCTTTTCTGTCGGTCCGCGGGTATTGTCGATTTTGCCTTGCTCGTCGCTGACGATACGACCGTAATGCTCTGCCATTTGCATCAAGCGTTCACGTTCGATTTCGTCCGGTGTCTGGCGTGCCTGGTCCATATACTGTTTGCGCCTTTGGCGCCACTTATGACAGCGCTGGATCATCATTCCGACCGGCATTTGGTTTTTTTTGTTTTGCATGATCTTTCTTTATATATTTGTGGAGATTGTTTTCAGACAGCAATAAAACCGTATCACCACCCTTCAACGATCTGGATATTAGATCATCTTAAAACCGATTGCAATAAGTTTTTTCAATTGCTAGAATCAGCCCCGTAGGAGGGTGTTTTTTGATATTTCTGATTAAATCAGAAATCCGAAATCACAAATGCGTCATCAGTCCGGGAATTTTTTACTGCAAGCCTTGCTGGCCTTGGCCTTGATTGTCGCGTTTATCCCATTTTTCGCAAACAAACTGGCGTCGCGTGAAAAAGACGCGCAAATGTATACCGTCACAACCCAGCTGGAAACCGCGCAAACCGCGGCGCGCATATATTTGCGCGAAAACATAAATGCCTTTAATTATGAAACGACGACAATATCCGGCGATAATTTCGCCGACACGTTGGAGCCATACGGACTGCCACTGGGATTTGCGCCACGCACGGTATTCGGCCAGGAAATACGCCTGGTCATAGAAAAGAACGAAGAAAGAATACTGGCATACCTGGAGCTGCGTGGCGGAAATTTGTCAGAGCTAAAAATAATGGAACTGGTTCGGCGCATGGGATTTTATGCGTCCGCCGATGAAGATTTTGTTTATCTGGTCGTGCCACTGGATGAAAATTTTTCCGAACTGGTCAGACGTCGTGAAAAAAATCCGGACGAGAATGGTTTCCTGTCCGATCTGGATATGGGTAATTTTGGCATTGAAAACATTGGCGGGATTATGGCGCGAAACGGCGAATTCGAATCATTGCAAACAAACACACTGTCATTGTTTGGAATTGAAGACGGTCGCAAAATCCGCAGCAAAATAGACACCATAAACACTGTCAAGGCCGTGTTCCAAAGCACAGGCGGTGAAACAGCGCTGTCTGTCACACGCGGGAACCTGGCTTCTGATATGGTATATGCAAAAACAATTTCCAAATATGGCGACACTGGAAACTTTACCGCGGTCGACGCAGCAGTGTATGATTTTTCGCTGACCGCGGGCCGCAACAGTTTTACCGGACCATCAAAATGGGAAGTCAAAGGAAACCTGGTCACAGACAATATATCGTTCAGCCTGGAACAGTTGGAAGTATCATCGTTTGTGAATGCTTCGCGCGGCCAGGATGTTTTTATTAACACGGACTCGCTGGACTATAGCTATCGCAGCGGGATCGAAGTCGGCACGATCCACGCCGCAAACATAACCTTGCGCGATCAGACTTCCAATTCCTTGCTGGCCGGGGGAACAGGGGCGGTGGTTCTGGATATACGGCCCGCAGGAACATCCGTGTTGCCGGACGTTTTGTCTGACGACATAAACAACGATGCCATTGTGATAATCGCAGACCCAAGGGACGAGTCCGGAAAAACAGTCACATGCAAATCAATCATCAATAATCTGGACGGCGTGTATAATTCGAAATCGCTGGCACAAAACATCATATGCCAATATGTGTTCTGGCAACGTTTGGAAAAACGTATCGATATAAAGCAATGCCTGCTGGATGGCAAAAGCGACTGTATGTAAAAAGAGGTTTGAAGTTTGAGGTTAAAAGTTGGAAATTTTTTCAGATTTAAAAAGTCGGACGATACGAACGTCTCTGATTTTCACACCTTGAACCTACTCTCTCAAACCTCCCAGCGTGGCGCCAGTATTTTAGAAGTCTTGCTGTCGATCGCGATCGTCACGTTGCTGGCGCCTTTTCTGTACAGCCAGATATCGGACAGCATGCGTGAAATAAAAAACATCGCGTTCGCCAAAGAGATAATGCGTCTGCGCGAACCGGCGCTGAATTTCGTCAGACTGCACCAGGACGCGTGGCCCGATGTTGTGCAGATAAGGCTGAGCCCGGAAGAACTGGCGCAGATCAGCAAAGACGCAGAATCAGGATTTATCGACAAGTACACAGTGCGTGGCGCGGTGATCACCGATATCTATTTGTCATTTCGCCCGACGCTCTGGGAATTACAGGTTGCGAAAATCGCCAAGAACATCGGTGAAGACGCCGCGGTTGTCGATGCGAACGGTGTCGCCGGTGCCGCGACGTGGGCTGCGACCGCGCCAGACTTTGAAACCGGCGATCTGGTGTATCGCATCGCGTACGATTTTAACGGCGAAGACAATTCGAAATACTTGCATCGTGGCACATCCGGCGAAGACGATTTCAACGTCATGAAGCGCACACTGGATATGGGCAAGTTCGACATATACAACATTGGCACAGTTTCGGCCGAGACCGCAAAATTTACAGATTCCGACACCGCATTCGCCGAAGTGAAAAACGCGAACACAGGCGCGACGTATTTTTCAAGCGGCGCAAACATGGACGGCAGCGGCGTGCAAATCGGAACGCTTCGCGTGAACGGCGACATGACCGGGTTCCGCAACATAGCCGCGCGTCAGCTGAACGGCGGAACATATTCGACAAACGGCGGAATTATCACGGACCGCGCGACCATCGGCAAATCCGTGAATGTCGGAAAAAACATGACATTAAAATCTGATTCCCAGCATACGATCAGCGGGTTTGTCGGAATGGTCACGCACTCTTTGGCGGTGGCGTATCTGTACGCGGATGATATGTTCTTTGGCAACAATTTCGGTCTGACGGTATCTGGTGAGCTGTTGATGTCGACCACGTCGCCGATAAAGCTGGGCAACTGGTATTTCCCTTCGACAACGCCACCAAAATTTTCCAGGATCACAATGACCCGCGCGGCGATTCCATCCACGCCGGCGGAATCCGAATTCGACAAGATTATGAAAAACGGATGGATTGACGTGCCAAGCAAAAGGTAAGAGATTTGAAATTTGAAATTGTAAATTTCTTAAAGAATAAAAACACATGTGGCAAAAGCATGGTATCTGAACGTGGCGGAACAATGTTGGAAGTCCTGTTGACTTTGGCACTGGCGGCGGTGATGTTGCCGTTCATTGTAAATTATCAGCATGACCGTATCGAACGTGCCGAAAACGTCGCGCTGACCAACAAGATGACAAATATCCAGGCGGCGCTGGAAAGATACATGGACGCGCACAAAAAAGAACTGATCGCGCCGGTCGGGAAAAACATCGCCCGTGTGAACTTACGCGATCTGGACGAATATGGCGCATACGCCACCAGTGACGGAGACAGTGATCGTTTCCAAATCAGAGTCCTGAAATCCGCAGACCGCGCCGGGCATTCCACATTGCAAGGAATAATAATCTTGAACGACCGTGACATCAGTCCGATGCGCACACGCGAAATTGTAAACTTGGGCGGCGGCAACATGGGCTTTGTCGACCGCGGCGTGGCGTACGGCGCGTTTGGAACATGGCGTGCGAATACGGCCCTGGATTTTGGAATATCCGGCGCGGACGGAATTGCGCGCACTACGCAAACCAGAATGGACCAAGAACAATATCTGTGGCGAATTCCTTCGGAAAACAATTCTGATGCGACCATGCTTTCGTCATTGAATCTGGCGGGACACAATGTGACAGGAATGAAATTCGCCGACGCGGGAACCGCGCATTTCGAAGAGACCATAAAATCAGACACGACCGTCGCAGAAAAAATAATATTTCAAAACAGGACGACCGTCGACGGAATATTCAACGCGTCCGAAGCTGTGATATCCGGAACGATGTCGGCGGATTCCAAAAATCTGGACGTGGCCGGCACATTCAATCTGACCGATATGGCCAAGCTGACGAATTTCACAGCCGACAATCTTTGGACGATGAATTTGAATCTTTCGGGGCTTTCGATATCCGCAACCAGCGGCCAGCCGGCATTGCTAAAGATAAACCAGGCGACAGACATGGTCGGCGGAAACATCAGCGCGACCGTCGCGACAATCGGATTCACCGGATCGGTTACACCGAAACTGATCGTCCAGAAAAGAATCGAAGATTCGTCCGACGCATCGTACTATTGGGATGTCGCCGCGAACACCGCCAGATTGTACGACGCCGCATTGTTGGAACTGAACCGTATGGCGCCCGGCGCTTTACGGCGGGAATCCAACGCCGCCACGGCCAGCACCCAGTCATTCACCGCACCCGCGATGAACAAAAATGCGACTGCGGCAGACTTTATGAATTCGATCCTGGACATCCAAAAACGCGTCCGCGCAAAATATCGCGCCTTGAATTTGGAATAAAAAGTGGTATAAGTGTGAACAATGAAAATAACGTGTAATTTTTGCAAGACAGAATATTCCATGGATCGCGCGCCGGCCGCACCGGTAAAATGCGCCGTATGCGGACACGTGTGGACCGCGCCTGTCGTCGGCCGAAAAAGTCCGTTTTTGGTATTAATCGCCGCCTTGTGCGCCTTGATGGCCGCGATAATATTCGCGATCGTGGTCGCGACGCACCATACCGCGACGGGGGTAAAAAACAATCCGTTGGTCGCGAAAATAACCGGTGTACACACCGTCGTTGACGCATTCGGTGTATCGCACTTTGTCGTCGCCGGTACCGTAACAAACCGTTCCGAAGAAATTTACGGCGTGCCGGATCTGATGATCGTGTCGCATGGCGGTGGCGATGAAATCGTGGCCCAACAGAAATTCATGCCGTCGGCAACTTTGCTGGATGCGGGTGCTTCCGTCACTTTTTCGCACACTCTGTCCGCGCCGACGCACGGCGTCAAGAAAGTAACCGTCGAACTAAAGGAATGAAAAATGAAAAGTGAAAAATAGTTTTATTTATCACTACATTTTTCTGATTATAAAAAAAGGAAACATTGATATGAAAAAAATACTGAATACATTTTTTATTATTCATTTCTCGTTTTTCATTTTCCCGGCAGTCGCGGCACCGGACCCAAATCCGATCCCGCGCATCAATGTTTTTTCAACCAGCACAGACTGGGAAGCGATAACAGGCCTGCGCTTGTCGCAATATGACGTGACGTTCACGCCGGACCCGGCGCTGGTTGGGCAAAAAGGATTGGAACTGTATGTGATGGACGGATTTCCATGCTATGGCCAGTCGGACCGTACGCAAATATGGTTTGGCCCGAACAACAAGACCAACGGCGCGATTTCCGTGATATGCCTGTATATTCCAAAAACCATAACATTCGCGTGGCGCAATGCGGATCGCGACGCTCTCCAGGATACTACCACCGGGATTTTGGAATGCCCGACCAAGGACGGCAACAGCTTTGAAATCGACATGCGCAAATGCACCAAGGGCAAGGACTGGAAAGAATACAGATAACCGACAATGAACAGCCACATGAATACAGAAATTAAAATCTTTACCGTAACTGAAAACGATTCCGGCGTGCGGCTGGATAAATTTTTGGCAACCAATATTCCTGAATTTTCCAGAAATGAAATCCAAAAGTTTAAAATAACCAAAAAGAATACGGAATCCGGAATCGGTTCCGCGACAAAACTGTCCGAGAAAGTAAAAACCGGCGATGAATACCTGGTCGAAGTCCCGACCAAAGAAACAAAATCTTTAAAACTGGTTCCTGATTCCTGTGATTTCGATCTGGACATTTTGTTCCAAGACGACGACATAATCGTCGTGAACAAACCGCGCGGCGTCGTCATGTATCCGGCCGCTGGCAACGATTCCGGAACACTGGTCCAAAATATTCTGGCGCACACATCGCTGTCGACGCTGGGCGGCGAAACACGTCCCGGCGTTGTTCATCGCCTGGACAAGGATACCAGCGGTGTTGTCGTTCTGGCAAAATCCGACGCGGCATTCCGAAACTTGACCAAGACATTCGCGGCACACGATCTGACGCGCAAATATCTGGCCTTTGTCTGGGGCGTCCCAAATTGGGAAAGTGCAGACATTACCGGCAACATCGCGCGATCTTCGCGCAACCGCCAGAAAATGACACTGGTAAAGCGCGGCGGTAAAGAATCCCATACCGAAGCAGCGGTGGTAAACGTATGGCCGCGCGAAAATATTTCCGAACTGCGTTGTACTTTGTTCACTGGGCGCACGCACCAGATCAGGGTTCATTTGTCCGCGCACGGATTTCCGGTACTGTGCGATCCGGTGTATGGCCGGGGCAATGCCCGTATCGGCAGTATCAAGAACCCGGAACTGTTCGATTTTATGCATGGACGGTCCGGCCAGATGCTGCACGCGGAATTATTGGAATTGGCACATCCTGTGACTGGCGAAAAATTACGTTTCAAGACCCGCCTGCCCGCCGATATGCAAGAGCTAAAAGATATTTTAAATAGTCTATAGTCAATAGTCAATAGTCAATAGTATTTAGTGATTAAGAACATATCCGTCTTTGCGAGGAGCGTCAGCGACGCGGCAATCCAGTCAAAAATAAAGAGGGCGCAAATATGCGCCCCTACTATTAACTATCGACTATTGACCATTGACTAGTGACTAGTGACTACTTGGCTATTTCTCACTTTTTCCCTTTTCTGTCCCCCACTTCTGTGATATAATCAGATAAAGATTATGGAGAAGAAGGGATGAATTTTCTGAAAAAATCAATTGTTTTTGCCGCTGTGATGGCTGTATTTCCGGCTGCGTTTTCCGCGCCGGCCACGCCGACTGCGCGCCCCAGCATTATCACAAATGCCGCATCCAGAATGCCGACGATGACGACGCGCGGAATCACTGGAACAACCACGACTACGACCCCTGTCGGCACTGCGACGTCATTGGCCGACCAGGAATGTATCGAAGCGTACACGGACTGCCTAAAAGGTGCCGATGTCTGCGGACCGAATTTTGAAGAGTGCACGAACAAAACACTGTTTTATGCCAAGCGGCCAATGTGCACCAGCACATTGCTGCAATGCGGCGCCAGCGGTATCAACAGCCTGTTCGGCACATCCAATCAGACTGCATTTGCCAATAAAAACTCTGCTGGCGAATACACATACCCCACCGATGGCAGCATCCTGGGTCAATTAATTGAGGCCGCACACATCAACAACCGCTATGACACATCACAGTGCGTGCGCAGATACACGGACTGCTTGAAAAAAGATGATGTATGTGGCTCTGACTTTGAATTGTGCACATCCAACACCGAATTCAAAAAACAGAAATTGTTCTGCGAATCCACACTGGCGCGCTGCCAGGATGCGGGTAAAAAAGAACTGTATGGATCAACCAATACCGCTAATAATCCGGCCGCAGACAGCCGTCTGGGGATCATGATTTCCGAAGGCGCGGCATTGGCTGCGGTCAATTCCGTTGCAACATGTTACAAGGTTGCAGACCAGTGTATGCTGGCCGCGTGCAGCACGAATCCGTATAAGTGCAAAGAAGGCAGCAACCGCGAAATCTCCAGCATAGTTGACACAATCATCGACACCACCAACGCCATTGGCGAAACTGTTACTACTACGACGACAACGACCAATTATACCGCCAATGCAGTTAACAAGTCTGACATCAGCGGATTCATCAGAAAAAACTGTCTGGACACAATCGGCGGGAACAAGTTCTGCTATGCCACGTTCTTGGGCAACGGTGCGATGCCGACCAATTCCCAGATCAGGGACGAAGACAACAAAGCCGACGTTTATTCCGAAGCGTATTCGGCACGTTGGAACGAAACGATGAAGTCCAAGATCGACGAACTGATCGAACGCTTTGATAAAAAGACCAAACAGCGTTGCCAGGATACAATCGTATCGTGCGCTATGCGTTCTTGCGGTGGCGGGTCGGGCCTGGCGTGCTATAACGTTGCGGCATCCGGTAATAAAGACAACGCGACTGTCGATGTCACACGCGCGACAAACAGTATCAGATCAGGATGCGAAGCAGTGATCGAAGGCGACAACTATTGCAAATACTCGACCGCTACATTCCAATCAACAACCGGTATGTTCAACTTTTTGGATACCAGCATATTCGACGTGCTGTTCACAAATCCAAAAGACGTAACAATTTCCAATCCTGACCCGGTTGGCGCGGTTGCGGCATTGAACCTGCGTCTGGCGAATTCGTTCAGCCCGACCGCAATGACCAACATGACACGCCAGTGCCAAAACGTTGCTAAATCATGTGTAAAATCGATGTGCGGCGATGATTATGCGGGCTGTTATCGCAACAGAACCGACGTTGCGTCCAGCATCACAAAGTCCGGTGCCGCGGCATTGGATAAAAGCATGAATAAGACGGGTGGCATTCTGGACAGAACTATTATCGTCGGCCTGTGCATGGAAGTTGTAAAAAACAACACCCAATGCGAAGAATTGATGAAGGCGACCGCATATTCCCAGTCTAATTCCGCCGTATCCGACGGTGGCGCAAAATGGGGCAGCGCATCCAGCGTAGGCGAAGGCTGGTTGGGCGTTGGTGCAACAGGTCTGGCCAGCGGGTATGACACGTGCTCTGTTGACGGCGGCATTGTTAACAAGGCCTTGCCTGCAACAATGGCCTGCGGCAGCCAGCTGTCCTATACAGACGCGGATAACAACCAAAAAGTTGCGACATACAATACAAACGCCACTGCGGCTACAAACGCTGAATACGCAATCAATCTGGCCGCGGATCAGATTTTCCAAAGCGCGATCAACGAATTGGAAATGGATGCCCAGGCCCAGTATAACTCTAAACTGACCAAACAGCAGAACATGTGTCTGGCCGGCAACAACGCTGGTGGAATTATTGGCACCAAAGACACGGGCAGCACGTTCATGTGGGCTAAACTGACCGGCAACGGCAAGGTTCCGAACAGCTATGCGATCACCGGGCTGACCGACATGCAATTTGTTCCGTCGAACGAACTGTACGGATCGTTCTGCCGTATCCGCGTGACGCTGCACTCTGATGACAAGGCGATCCAAGACGCGATTGCTCAGGGCAAAAAAGATTGGTCCACTGCATACTTTGCGGCTGGCGACACCTTTACCTGTGGCAGCTGGATACCAAACAGCGCCCTGGAAGAAATTTCCAGAAAGGTTGGCGAAAGCGCCGCAGATGAATCACGTCGTGGTGACGCGCGTAATCGTGGCTGGTTAACGGCATTAGGTTCTGTCGCAGGCGCGGTTGGTGGCGGCGTTGGTATGAATGCATTGCAAAAAACCGGCTTGGGCGGTCTGCTGGGCACAACAAACAAAACGGATAACGCTGAAGCATACTCGAAACTGTGTGTCCAGTACGCTAATAATGCGATAAATGCTAAAACCAGTACAGATGCCAAAGCATACGCCACAGCCGCTGTCGAAACCGCAAACAAAATGGATGGCATAAAAGAGAACCCGGTCTCTGTTGATAGCGCGATAACAAATCTAGATGATGACGCTGATTCAAAAACTATCAAAGCGGCCGCCACGTCGTCTATGACTCTGTTGAAATCACGATGCGAATTGGCGCCAAAAGAGGCCAAAGATACCAGCAGTCGCACAACTGGCAATCTGATCGGTGTGGGTGCCGGCGCAGTGATCGGTGGTACCTTGACATGGCTGGGCACCAAGAGCGTCCAAGACGCCAATGCTGACAATGCTGCGGCCGCGGCTGAAAAAGCCTGGATGGACGCGGTCGGGAATCATATCCGCTGCTATATCGGGGCCGACGAAGTTGGTATGTACAGTGACATCATCAGCACTGAAATGAATTAAGACAGAAGTCTTGAAACTAAAAAAACGGCCCCCGGGCCGTTTTTTTAGTAGGGGCGCGTTTCCACGCGCCCTTTTATAAAATACTCTGTTCCACAATATAGCTCTTTTTTAACAAAACGCTGAAAGCGTTTTGTCATTCCCGCGCAGGCGGGAATAGGGTCTTGTAAATTAGTTCGAATACGTATAATGTTTACAATCATGAAACAGTTCAAAGAATTCCAATTTTTTGTATATATTCTTTTCGATGAACGTGTCAAAGGAACATATATCGGCGTAACCAATGATCTTGAGCGACGTATGATTGAACATAAAACGTGTGCAGTCCCGGGATTTACACAAGATAAAAATATTCATAAACTGGCTTATTTTGAAAGATATAAATACATTAATGACGCCATTGCGAGCGAATGCGAAGCAATCCAGTCAAATTAAAAGGGCGCAAATATGCGCCCCTACTATTAAAATGACCAGCACCAAAAAAACGGCCCGGGGGCCGTTTTTATTACTGCAATTCCTTGATCAATCCGCCCAGGCGGTCAATCGTTTCAGTATCGTTCAGTGCGACAGCAATCGTATACGCGGATTCCAGATCGCTTTTTGCCGAATCAATGTTGCCCATGCGAACATTCAATGCAGCGGACTTTTCAAAATAAGTCATTGCGCGACGGGACAGGTCTTCGCGTCCTTCGTTTGTCGGCGTGCCCTGGATTTGTTCCGATATCACGCGAACCGCAGACATATAGTCGTTAACAGCCTCGGTATATCTGTTCAGCGCAGTGTATGCTTCGGCGCGTTCCGCATAGACGGTCGGATTTACAACACCTTCGGGTCTGGCCAGGCTGTTCGTATAGTCGGCCACAGCGCCTTCCCAATTTTTTAGCCACAGATTCAGTTGGCCACGCTTTGCATAAATATCGCGCAGCTGCAGAATATCGTTCGGACGAACGGCACGTGCGGCCAAAGCGTTGTTTATATCAACCAATGCCGACGAATAATCTTCCAGGCGGGTATATACCAGCGCACGGTCGTAAAACGCGACAGAATTCGCAGGATCCATTTCGATCGCGCGGGTCAGGTCGGCCAATGCGGCCGCATAATTTCCGGACTGCATATACGCTTCGCCACGCAGTATGAATGCGTCAACGGACGGCTGATCCGTGTCCAGCGCAACCGTCAGATCGGCGATCGCCGCATCAACATTTCCAGCCATCAGATTTGTTTTGCCGGCATCCATGTATTCATTCGCCTGCATCAGCGCTTCTTCGGTAATTTCCACATTCGAAGACGGGTGCAATATGCCATAGCTGCGCCCGAGGATATAAAACGTCGCGGAAATAAAGAACAGTATTATGAACCAATAGACATAGATCGACAGCGACCATGCATTGAACTTTGGCGCGGCCTTTGGTTCGATTTTTTTAGCAATCACAGGCTTTACGGCTGTTTTCTTGGGGCTTGACCGTTTTGCGGTCACTTTATTTTTCTTCATTAAAATCTCCCTTCCTTAATTCGGATTCTAGAAAGATTTTATCATCAGGTCAACAGTTTTCTGTGGTAATTCGATAATTTCGCCGACAGATAAATTTCCCAATTTGACAGGGCCGTATGATATTCTGTGCAGCTTTGACACAGGCAGTCCGACCGCGGCCAAAACTATGCGGACTTCGTTCTTTTTTCCTTCGGTGATTGTGACTTGCAGTTCTGTGTGTTTTGCCACATGGGCGCGTGGAAACACGCCCTGGGCGGCTGCCCAGCCGCCCCTATGTTTATTATCCATAACATCAATCTTCATCGGGCGGTATTTTATTCCGTCGACTGTAATGCCGGCGCGCGCACGATCCAGCCCGGACAAGTCATTTCCGGATACAGTCGCAATATATGTGCGTTCGATATTCGACGACGGCAATGTTAACTTGCGCGCCAATTCGCCGTCATCGGTCAGCAACAGCAAGCCTGTCGTTTTATAATCCAGACGTCCGACGTAAATTAATTTTTGATTTCCGATTTCTGATTTTTGTTTCATCACGTCATAGATTGTTTTGCGCCCCATTGGATCGCGAGTGGTGGTCATTGTGTTTATCGGTTTGTGAAACACAAATATGCGCGGCGTCGATTCGTGCCGACGATTTGATATCAGTTTCCCATCAACTGTTATTTCTTCAGTTCCATCGACAAAGAATACAGGTGTTGTGATTTTCACACCATTGACGGTGACAACACCGGATTCGATAAGACGTTCCGCGTCGCGTCGCGACGCGATCCCGGAATCCGCAATAAATTTTGCCAATCTTGTTTTCATGTGACAGATAATATTTTTGTTACCAGCGCGACTGCTGCAACCTCTGCGCGCAGAATCGTCTTCCCCAGCGAAATTCCAACCGCGCCAGATTCGTCCAGCGTGGCGAATTCTGCATCAGAAAATCCACCTTCGGGACCGACGAACAATGCACAACGTTCAAAGTTCAAATTGCAATCATCATCCATATTTTTTCCATGCGCCGCACGTTCATCTGCAAAGATTAATTTGCACTTTGCGCTTTGAACGTTGTGCATTAAATCAGAGAATTTTACCGGTGGCAATAATTCCGGAATACTGTTTCGGTTTGATTGTTCGGCCGCTTCGATAATAATCTTTTTCATGCGTTCCCAATTCACGTGGTGCGCGACGGTTCGGTCCGTTATCACCGGCTGTAATTTCGCGACACCCATCTGGGTCACCATGTTCAGCATGTCGTCCGTTTTTTTGATCGGCGCGAAGCAGAACGTAATATCGTTCGATGGATCAGGTCGGTCCGTGGCCGAGTCCGGAATCAGTTTCAAGGAATCAGGAATCAAGTTTGCAATATATTCCACGCCGTCATTAAAAACCAGACACCGATCCGTACGCATTACCTTTTGCAGATAATGCAACGTTTCCTTTGGTACGGGAATTTGCTGGCCAACTTTGATTTTTTGATCAATGTAAATTCTTGGAACGTTTTTCATGTTTTATTCCCGCAAAGGCGGGAATCCCTTGTATCTATGTATTTTTATTTTATCTAAAAATATGTTATAATCAAGAGAAACAAATATCAATCCAAGGGACCCCTGTCTGCGCGGGGGATACAATGGCACAAAAGTTCAAGATTTTATCCGCCGGTGGCGATTCAATGGGTTTGAATATATTCAAATCCAGTTCGTACAAACCGCATATGCAGGCGCCAATGGCCCAGCTGTTCTGGCGCATACGCTGGGCGGCGGGGATTTGGCTGTCTTGCGCGCTGGCGTTTGGATTGGCCTTTGCGGTCGAGCATTTGTGGCGATACGGCTGGTCCGGCGCCACCGCAAAATGGTTGTCGATTTATTTCCAGAATATGTTGTTTTCAGGCGGGCTGTCGGTCTTGGCCGAGATTCCAGACTGGCTGATGCGAACATTCATGCGCACGGATATCGCGTGCATTACGCCATTGATTCCGGTTCTTGCATACCATGTCTTGGCGGACGCGACACTGGTTTCCGAATTCAACCCACACGGCAAGGACAAGTTTGATGAAAAAACATCGAACAAGGCAACTGCGGCCGACATCAAGGCGATGAAAAAACCGGGCCTGGTCGGCGGATTTATGATGGTGTTGGGCTGGTTCAAGATCGGCGGAAAATCAACGCCGCTGATGATGGACGAATGCTTGTCAACATTGTGTCTGGCGCCCCCCGGAACCGGTAAAACCCAGGGTATCGTTCTGAACACTATTTTCAAATGCGACACTGTGTCGATGATTATTAATGATCCGAAACCGGAATTGGACGGATATTCGTCCGGATACCGGTCAACGGTTGGACCGGTATTTATCATGAACTGGGCGGGCCAAGACGATCCCGCGAACGGCGTTTATTATCCGTCATGGAATCCGCTGTCACCGGAACACGTGCCGTTTAACGGGGAACAGCGCGATCTGTATATCGACTCTATCTGTAATGTTCTGGTTGCGGAAAAAGCATCCAGTTCAGCCGATCCGCACTGGACGATTTCCGGTCGTGCGGCATTGTCCGGATTGATTCAATTCATGGTATCAAAAATCGAACGGGCCAAGGCCGACGACTATTTCTATCACCGTATCACCGCCGGCACGTTTGATGACGAAGACCGCGCGGTGCTGGGCGATTATTACCTGTCGATGATGAACGACCCGAACGCCTATGCCGCGTACAGCATGCTGATGAAGGGCGAACTGAACGCGATGAACTATGTCCATATCGGCACATGGGACCTGATTCCGGATGCCTGGATCGGCAAAGAAGCGTCGCTGTCCATGATTCTGGACTGGCTGAATGCCAGCCAGATTCGCATCGCCCAGGACCTGGAAAACCGTCGCAAACAGGGCGACCAGATGGTCATGATGGCCGATCCGCAAAAGGATTTGTTCCAGGGCGCCGTGAATGAAGCGCGCCAGTACGCATATGCGCACCGCGCGGTTCTGGAACTGACACAATTGGCAAATACACCGGACAAGGAACGTGGGTCTATTTTGTCCACGGTTATGGCAGGCCTGGGGATATTCCGCAACGCGGCCGTGCGCAACCGTACATCGCATTCTGATTTCCATTTCAGCGATCTGCGCGGATTGCTTGATCCACGTGACGGCAAGATAAAGCCGGTCACCGTATACCTGTCGATCAATATGGTCAATGCCGAAGCGCTGAATCCAATCACCGGGATTTTCATCGAACTGATGTCCAGTTTCCTGCTGACCAATGCGCCGAACAACACCAACGACCGCGGCGAAAAAATGGGCCCGTGTCCGGTATTGTTCGTATTGGACGAAATGCCGAAAATGCAAAAGTTACAGGCCGTAATCCAGGGACCGGACCTGGGGCGTTCGCAACAAATATCATACCTGATCGTCGGCCAGGACATTCACCAGATCCAGGAAAAATACGGCGCGGACGCGGCGGCGACAATCATATCGACAACTGCGGCCAAGGTTGTTTTGCGCCAGAACGATCCCGACACCGCGGAAAGATTTTCCAAGATGATGGGATACAAGATGAAGATTGATGTTAAAAAAGATGAAAAAACCGGCGCACTGGAAGACAAGGCAAAACCGCAAGAACTGCTGTACAGTACTATGGATATCATGAAACTGGACAAGAAAAAACAGCTGGTAATTGTCCAGGGTTATTACAACCGCCCGATCGAAGCGGATAATAAGCAAGCGTACGAAGACCCAGAGCTAAACAAGCGTATGCAAATGGGAAAATCATCACCGCTGCCGGAATTCCTGATCCCGTCGCACCATGCGGCAATGGGATACGGCGGTGCGCCAAAAATTTACAATCCAATGACCAAAGAAATCAAGGTCCTGGAACCGGTTAAGTAATATATGTTAGGGGCGAATGTGATTCGCCCATACTATTGACTAACGACTAATGATTAATGACTAAAAAACGCCCCGTGGGGCGTTTTTTTAAAGCAGGCAGGCAAGCGTTGCGGATGTGTTCTTTAACATAAACCAGCCGATACGATAATCGGTAACATACACCGTCAGCATGAACAGCGCCAAAACACCAATAACGATCATAACGTTGTGCTTTTTACCATGCATGGCGTATACGCTGATATTATAAAACAGAAACAGTATATAAGAATCAACCAATATGCTGACAACCCACATAGAGGTACAGTTAAACGCCAGCGCATTCAAAACCAAGATCACCGGATAGATAAAAAATACCGAAGCCAGACCCTTGATCGCGATTTCCCAATCACGTTCGCCGCCTGTGATTTCAGACACCAGCATCAGCAAGCCGCCCATCAGGAACAACAGCGCGACCGCCAGAACCGGCACAATCACAAGCGCGGAAAATACAGACCCCAAAGTAATCGTGGCGCCACCGATCAAACGCAGTGCCAAAACCAGCACGCCGCCCAACAGACCGTACATGAATGCCTTCAGCATGGATTCTTCCAGGTTTCCGTCGGCAACAATTTTTGTAAAATAACGTTTTGGCTTTGTTAAAATATCCAAAACATGCGTCCCCCACTTTTTAACTTTCTGTTTCATTTTTTTGTCTCCCATTTGATTCTTTGTATTTTTACTATATAATTAACAAAAAGCAATGGAAAAAGATATGATAAAAGTCGTTATCGCCGGCAGACCCAACACCGGCAAGTCAACTTTGTTTAACGCGCTGACCGGGACGCGCGACGCGCTGGTGCATGACCGGCCCGGCGTTACGCGCGACGTTGTCGCGTGGACTGGCGATATGGGGTTCGGCGCTGTCAAGATCGCAGATACCGCCGGACTGGAAAAAGCCAAGACAGGGATTGGAAAACTGGCAACGGACATGTCGTTGCGTGAAGTCGCGGACGCGGACATAATTTTGTTCGTGGTTGACGGACGCGCAGGCCTGATGCCCGAAGATTTAGATTGGGCACGCGCGGTAAAGCGCGCGGCGAACAAATCAGCCGATGTCTTATTGCTGGTCAACAAATCAGAATCCGACAAGCGCATGGCGAATATTGCCGATTTTTATAAACTGGGCTTTGGCGAACCGTCCCTGATTTCCGCCGAACACAAACGCGGATTCGATAAGATTTATGAATTTATTGAATCTGTGCCGGCATCGAATCACGAATCACGAATCACGAATCACGGCAATTCGCGTTTACGAATTGCGATTATGGGCCAGCCAAATGTCGGAAAATCAACATTCGTAAACAAGGTGCTGGGCGAAAACAGACAAATTGTAAAGGACGAACCAGGAATCACGCGCGACACGGTAAAAATCCCCGTGAACTTTTATGGCCGCGATATAATACTGATGGACACGGCGGGACTGCGGCGCAAGGCCGGGATCACCGACGACGTGGAAACACTGTCCGCGCTGAAATCCCTGGACGCGATCGACAAGGCGGATGTCGTCATACTGATCGTGGACGCGACAAAAAACATTGAAAACCAGGCATTGGGGATTGCAGGCCGCGTATATGACGCCGGCAAAATCCTGTGCGTGGGGCTGAACAAATGGGACCTGGTGCCCGAAGAAGAACGCGAAGACAAACTGCTGAAACTGAAACGCCAGTTTAAAAATTCTTTCCACCAGATTATAAAGCCGCTGATACTGGCCGTGTCTGCCGAAAAGGGAACCGGTGTCAAAAATATGTTCAAGCGCGTTTACGAACTGTGGGATATTTCTGGTTCGACCGCGCCGACCAGTCTGATCAACCGCATTATCGAAAAACTGGTATCGGAACGCCAGCCACCAATGTCGCGCCTGAAACGTCCTATGCGCATTAAATTCGCACGTCAGACGGGAAATCACCCCATGCGGGTCAAGATAAACGTCGGCGGTGCGTCGGACATTCCGGAATCATATACCAGGTATCTGCGCAAGGGGATCGCCGCAGCGCTGAACTGGGAACAGTTGCCGATTGTGATCGAATATGAAAAGACGGAAAACCCGTACGAAAACTGATTTAAAAAAACCGGCATCCGCCGGTTTTTTTTTAAAACGTCAGTCGCAGTGCGGCCGATATAAACGGCGTGTCCGTCGTTATACCGCCGGAAATCCACAGATCGACATATTCGCTGTACTTATATCTGAACGACAGTATCGCGCTGTGCGCCATATAGTCCGGCATGTCGTGTTCCCAAATTCCGGTATCCGAAAACAAGTATGACAAAGACATGCTGTATTTCAACAGGTCATAACTGATACCGGTGCCGGCAAAAAAACCGTCGCTGGCCACGCCGATCGGATTCTGGTCATAGATAACGCGCGTTGACAATCCCCATATCCAGCTGTTGTATTGCAGATTGAATCCGGCGGCCATTTGCGCACGCCAATCGGCCGTAACACTGGGCGCGTACATATCGGCGCTGTATCCGTCGGGACTGTCGATAAAAGACGCCCCGATCGAGAATGAAGTTTTTGTTTTACCTTCGGGCTGGCGATACCTGATGCCGGCGTCGATGCCGTAATTATAACTTTCACCCAGGCCGGACACGGAAAAAGCGTACTGCAGCGTATTTGTGGGAATGGTCGCAAAATTCACGCGTGGCGCATATCGCCCGCTGTTCAGGGTCGCGTCGGAAATAACAGGGCCTGCGGGTGGAATTTTTTTATAAAATATCGGCTTGTCATTAACGCGTAATCCGCCCACATCCGGCAAAACCAATCCGAATTTTTTTACCGCAGAATCAGTAAGACCAATTTCAACGCGACCATGCCTTGAATTTTCAAAGTACGCGAATGCGTCGCGCGCGGCCCTGTTCTGGTCAATGGCGATCTGGTCGATAGAATACACCAGCCCCATTTTGTTCAGTTCCGAAACCGCATAGGAAAAGTCGCCGCGCACGCGCCAGTCACCGATGAATACAGGCGTTTCAAAATCCGGATTCATAACACCCGCCGTGCCATACCCGGTCAGCTTTAACGTATAGTCGCCGGAATCAGAAACATATTCGTATGCCGAAACAGGCGATGCATGAAGTATGAACATTGCTGTCAGCAACATTGATATTTTCACAAAAATATTTTTTTCATATTTCATACTTCACACTTCCTGTCTCATAATTTTGTTCCGCTTTCCGCCAATACGGCGTCCTGCAGTTTTTTGAATGCGCGTTCTTCGATCTGGCGGACGCGTTCGCGCGATATGCCGTATTTTTGCGACAGCGTTTCCAGCGTCGCGACCGGTTCGGACAATCTGCGCGCGCGCAATATTTCGCGATCGCGTTCCGGCAGATCGGCCAGATGACGGCGCAGCAATTCGTATCCGCGCCGCTTGAATTCCAGTTGTTCGATCGTATCTTCGATACCGGTGGCGTTGTCTTCCATATTGGACAGAACGTCCGACGCGTCCGCATCATTACCGACCGGCGCGTTCAAAGACAGATCGCGTGACGACATGCGTGTCGCCATGCGCGTGACGTCGTTTTCCGGAACCTGGAGATAATTGGCGATTTGCCGTGCCTGATCGTCCGACAGATGGCTGTCCATAATCCCCAGCGCTTTTTTCGCGCGCGACAGATTAAAGAACACGCGCTTTTGATTTGCGGACGTTCCGATCTTTACCAAAGACCAGTTGCTAAGAATTGTTTCGTACATTTCCGCCTTGATCCAGAACATGGCATATGTGGAAAAACGAAACCCGCGTTCGGGGTCGAATTTCTGCAGTGCCTCCATCAGGCCCATATTGCCGCTGGCGATCAGGTCGGAAACCGGTATGCCGTAATTCTTGAAATCATACGCGACCTTTACCACCAGGCGCAGGTGCGACGCCACCAGTTTTTCAGCGGACACATGGTCGTGGTCGTTGTGCCACCTGCTGGCGAATTCGTATTCCTGTTCGGCCGTCAGAATCGGAAACTTTTGAATCGTCTGGATATACTGTTCCAGACCCGATTCGTCCGACACGCCACGCGCCGCCATCAGCGACGTGTTTTTCGGGACCGGCAAAGTATTCTTGATTTGCTTTTTCATAGTTTCTATAGTATAACGACAATTATAAAAATTGCAATACAGGAGTATTTTCCATGGCAAGTATTTTGGAACGGAACAAAAAATTAAACATACCTAAAAAAACAATGTCGGAACACGCCGAAGACGCGCTGTACCGCGAAGTATGGGAAGACGTCAACAACGAAAAAACAACGGCGTTTTTGAAAAAATACGCAAAGCCGCTGATTGCGGGCGCACTGGCCGTGATCATACTGGTCGTCGGATTCCAGCTGTACCGCCACCATGTAAAAACATCGCGTCTGGCAACCGCTGCTGCATACGAAACCGCGATCGAAAATATGGACGCGCGCGCACTGGCCGGGCTGTCTGAAAACACATCCGGCGCGACGGCAGATTTGGCAATGTTCCAATCATACATGCTGGACCGCGATGTACAGAAACTGGAAACACTGGCGTCCGACGGAAATACGCGCGATTTCCGCGACTTGGCGAAAATACATCTGGCTGGAATCAATGGTGACAAAATGACCGCTGCGGAATTCGAAAAATTCCTGGCGTCGACTAACACAAAATCATCGCCGTTCTACTATACCGGCATGCTGATGGTGGCCCAGAAATATCTGGCGTCGGGCGATCGCGATACCGCGTCAAAATGGCTGGATAAAATCATTAACGACAAAGACGCCCCCAGCGTCATTTCCGCCAGCGCACAGACATTGAAATAGATGTAATGAAAAATGAAGAATGAAAAATGAAAAATAATTTTAATATAAGCTTATATAAATTTGATAATGTTTCAAAGAAGCATTTGAGAAACTTTTCATTTTTCATTCTTCATTTTTCATTTTTCATTTTGTTGGCTGCATGCTCTAAAACCGATCCTGTTCTGCCGGGCCAGCGCGAAAATATTTTCGGCGGATCGGCGCTGATGTATTATCCGGACACGGGCGCGATACCTGGCCTGCCCGACAACGCGCCGGTTTTGCCGGCGGGCGAATGCGAATGCGTTGTCGATTCATCAAACATAATCTGGATCGGCGAGAAAAAGATATTCAGCGGATTCCCAACATCAAATTATGTGCAATGTGAAAAGCAACCCGTATGTGACGGTGACTTTGTTTATGCCGGCCTGTCGACCGGCGAACTGGTCAAGGTTAATCAAAAAACGCGCAGCATTGCGTGGATCGCGGACATTTACCGCGACAGTAATATGACCGGCGGGGCCAGCATGCTGGACATCGTGGCGCCTGTGGTTGTGTTGGATAATGATGTTTATGCAGGCGGCCTGGGGGACGCGTTCTGCAAATTATCCAAATCATCAGGATCAAAGCGCTGGTGCGCGAATGTTGCAACAGCCGTGGCATACGTTGTGACAGACCCGGCAATATTCGTTGTCGGCACGGATAATAACGTCTATGCGATTAATAACAAAGACGGTTCAATTTATTGGCATGCGGCGATAAAAAAACAATCCGCCCCAACACTAAAAGACAGCATCATCACCGTCGGAAAACAAAAGTTCAAGGCCAGCACCGGGGAATCAGTAAAATAGTCAATCGTAGGGGCGCGTGGGAACGCGCCCTTTTTTTGTTTTGCTCTGTTCCACAATCTGGTTCTTTATACAAAAATTCTGAAAGAATTTTTGTCATTCCCGCACAGGCGGGAATAGGGTCTATAAAATCTCATAATTATTCATAAAGAACCAAATTGTGGAACAGAGTGTTTTATTTAACCTGTCCACCGATCTTATTATTTTCATTTTCCAGGTACTTTATTCCTGCGACGAAAAGCTCTGTTAGTTTTTCCATTGATATTTCTTTTTTACCAAACTCAAAATTCCGTAATTCTTTGTATTCGATCCCCATGTATTTTGCCAATCGTTTACGTCCTATTACAGTTTTCCTGCGCGCAAACCACAGGCTGAGTCCTGTATAATACAAACTGACTACTATTCGTTTTTTCATAATTTCCCCCTTTGTTTTTTTTAAAAAAAACACCGCCGTGATGAAAGGCGGTTGGGTGTTAGACCTACAACAAAGTATAGTGCGCATATTCGGGCAAGCCCTTATTTTGCGACCACCCAACCATAATCGCTTATGTGTTGGGATTTTTACATTTTTATAAAAACAACTTTGTTGGTTCGTCTAAAACCACACCGGTAATCGTCCGGCGCACGGGGATTATAGTTTATAATTTTTACATTTGCGAGAAAAATTTAAGACTTGGCTTGTCCCCCTTGTCAAAGTGGGGACAAGTCGATACGAAATTATTTTCCAAGTTTTGTAATTTATAAAAAAGGGCGCAAATATGCGCCCCTACTATTAACTAATGACTATTGACTAACGACTATAGCTTTACCTTAACTTCTTCGACTTCGTAACACTCTACGCGATCGCCTTCTTTCAAATCATTGTATTTGTCGAACGACATACCGAATTCCACGCCGGCGCCACTGACTTCCTTAACCTCGTTCTTTTCGCGTTTCAGCATACCGATCTTGCCGTCATATACAACGACGTTGTTGCGCAACAGGCGAACAAACGCGTCTTTTTTAATAACGCCTTCGGTGACACGACAACCGGCGACCTTGGTGCCTTTGCCGACAGTAAACAGCGCGATGATGTCGGCATAGCCAACAAAGGTTTCGCGTTTTTCCGGCGCCAGTTTGCCCGACAGGATTTCTTTTAATTCATCAGTAATGCGGTATACGACGGAATGGTATCTGATGTCGACGCCATTGGAACGCGCCATGTCGCGCACCGCGGAATCAGCGCGAACGTTAAACGCGATGATCACAGCGCCGGATGCGGTTGCCAGACGGATGTCGCCTTCGGTGATCTGGCCGACACCGGACGACAGGATTTCGATCGCCGCCTTGTCAGAATTTATGTCTTTCAACATGTCGGAAATCGCTTCGACCGATCCCTGGACGTCCGCGCGCAGAATAACCGGCAGAGTCATTTTTTTCGTTTCGTCGCGTTTGGCAAACATTTCTTCCAGCGTGGAACGCTTTGCGGCGTTCGCCTTGTCTTTTGCCTGGCCGGCGCGGTACGCGGCCACTTCGCGCGTTTGCGCTTCGGATTCCATAACGCGCAGATCGTCGCCCGCCGACGGAACCGATTCCAGACCCAAAACCATCACAGGCTGGGCCGGGCCGACGGATTTTACGCGCTCGCCTGCGGAATTGACCAGACCGCGCACACGGCCGTATGTTTCACCGGTGACGAACACGTCGCCAATTTTCAATGTACCCTGTTGGATCAGAACGGTTGCAACCGGCCCCAGGCCTTTTTCCATTTTAGCTTCGACCACATATGCAACAGCGGGCATTTCCGGGTCCGCCTTCAGGTCCATCATTTCGGCCTGTAATAAAATCGCGTCTTCCAACTTGTCCAGATTCATTTTCTTGGTGGCGCTGATCGGCACGCTTTGCACGTCGCCGCCAAAGTCTTCAACCTGGACTTCGTGCTGTAGCAAATCTGTCTTGACCTTGTCCACATTGGCTTCGGGCAGATCGATTTTATTTATCGCGACGATAAACGGAACCTTGGCCGCGCGGATATGGTTTATCGCTTCTATCGTTTGTGGCATGATTGAATCGTTTGCCGCAACAACCAGAACGACGATGTCCGCGATCTGGGCGCCACGCGCGCGCATCGCGGTGAATGTTTCGTGACCGGGCGTGTCCAAGAATGTGATCGTGTCGCCCTTGCTGGTCTTGACTTCATAGCTGGAAATATGCTGGGTAATGCCGCCTGCTTCGCCTGCGACGACGTTCGCGTTGCGAAACGCGTCCAACAGTGATGTTTTTCCGTGATCGACGTGGCCGACAACGGTGACGACCGGTGCACGCGATTTCATGTGTTCCGGATGCGGAGTGCGGTCCAGTATTTCCGCGTACGGCTTTACCACGACGCGCTTTACCGTCGCGCCGAATTCGTTCGCAACCAGTTCGGCGGTGTCCGCATCTATTGTCTGGTTTACGGAAACCATCATGCCCATTTCCATTAATTTTTTGATAACGCTGCCTGATTTTTCAGCCATCGCTTCGGCCAAGTCCTTGACCGTGATCGTATCGCCCACCCGGACTTCACGCGCGACCTTTTGCGGCGTGGTGAACATTGCGCGCGCCTTTTCACGGAAACGTTTCAGCGACGCTTCGGACCGGCGGCGATTCGCGCCGCGAATACCGATTTCATCATCTTCGCCATCGCCGACAACAATATCGTGAATGGATATTTTTCCCTTGGTGAAATCTTTGGATTTTTGGTTTTTGATTCCGGTTTTTTTATCATCATCTTCGCGGTCACGGAACGCGGGACGCGTCGTGGCGAATGATGTCCGTGGCGTCGACGGCGTGGTGGCGGCTGGTGATTTTGTTTTTTCTTCTTCGTCTTTGGCGGCGTTTGCGCTTTCACGCGCGGCCAGCTGTTCTTTGACTTGTTCGTATTCGCGTGTTTCCTTGGCGATTTCAGCGTCGCGTTTTGCGCGCGCGGCTTCCTCTTCGGCTTCACGCGCACGACGTTCTTCGTCGCGTGCCTTGGCCGCTTCCAGTACAGCGCGCAGCTTTTCATCTGCGGCGGACTGGCGGGATTCTGGACCACGCGGTTCGTCCCGCATGGTGCGTTCGCCAGGCAGAACGATTTTGCGTCTGCGTTCGACAAACACTGCATCGCCTTTTTTGCTGTGCACTGCGTCGGTTGTAACTGATTTGCCAAGTGTTAATGTTGCCATTCAATTTGCTCCTTCGTCGCAAATTAGTGACAGTGACAGTGGCAGTGACAGCTTTTCAATTACTGACACTGACACTTGCACTGACACTTATTCTTCTTCATCCTGTACGATTCCGTACGCCAGTTCACGGGCCTTCATAACGACGCGCGATGCCAGACGTTCGGACATTGTGTCTTCGCCCAGGATTTCGACCAATTCGTCGGTCGCCAAATCCGCCAGGTCGGCCAGGGATCGAATCCCATTCGTACCCAACTTCATTATAGTCGGACGCTTGATAAAGTCAAAGCCTAAGAGATCGTCCTTGATCCCCAGTTTATGTCCTTCATTTTTATAGTCTTCTTCGACCTTGGCCAGATATGTCTTGGCGCGATTCTGCAATTCCGACGCCAGTTCCGGGTTAAAGCCTTCGATTGTTTCCAGTTCATGCGTATCAACGAATGCGATTTCTTCAATCGTGCGGAACCCTTCGGTAATCAGCAGGTGCGCGATCATTTCATCAATATCCAAGCCCTTGATAAACAGTTCGGTCTTTTCTTTGAATTCGCGTGCGCGGCGTTCTTGTTCTTCGGTTTCGTTCATAACGTCGATGTTCCATCCGGTCAGCTGCGACGCCAAGCGGACGTTCTGACCGCGGCGGCCGATCGCCAAAGACTGTTGGTCTTCGTTAACGACAACAGCGGCGGTACGGGTGTCTTCGTCAACGATGATTTTCGCGACCTTGGCCGGCTGCATAGCATTGACGATGAATACGGCCGGGTCTTCGGAATACAGGATCACGTCGATTTTTTCGCCATGGCATTCGTTGATTACCGGCTGGATACGCGTACCCTTGATACCGACGGTCATGCCGACGGCGTCAATCGATGGGTCGGATGTTTCGACCGCGATCTTTGCATGCGATCCCGGCGCACGCGCGACGGATTTGATTTTAATGACACCTTCGTAAATTTCAGGTACTTCGGCAACAAACAGCTTTTCCATAAACATCGGGTGCGTGCGGGTCAGGAAAATCTGGGGGCCGGAATTCGAACGCGCAACGTCCATGATCAGCGCGCGCACGCGATCGCCGGCGGACAGACGTTCACCCGGGATCAGTTCTGTGCCTTTGATATATCCTTCGGCCTTGCCGTTGATGTCAACGAATACGTTTCCGAATTCGATACGTTTGACGACGCCGGATACGATGTCGCCGATATTGTCTTTGAATTCTTCGAACTGACGGCCCTTTTCAGCGTCACGGACGCGCGCGGTCATGATCTGTTTCGCGGTCTGGAAAGCCATGCGGCCGAATTCCGGTTCCGGCAGCGGGTCTTCGACCATGTCGCCGACCTTTGGGTCAGACGCATAGCGTTTAGCCTGGACCACGGTCAACATGGTATCCGGATTATATTCGACATCTTCGGGCAAGGATTCCGGAGAATTGATAACTTCAAACAAGCGCTTTACATGAATGGCGCCGTTTTTGCGATCGATGTTTGCGACGATATTGAATTCTTCGCCGAATTTATGCTTGGCGATTTTGGCAATCGCCGCTTCTAGGGATTCCACAACGATATCGCGTTCGATCTGTTTTTCAGACGCCAAAGAATCAATGGCTAACAATAAATCCTGGCGCGGCATAGAAACAAAAGACATTTTTTACTCCTTGCTTTTATTGACAGAGCGGGCTTTTTCAAGCCCGCTCTAAAATATTTAT
Organism: Alphaproteobacteria bacterium; assembly: GCA_031555055.1. Classification (GTDB taxonomy): domain Bacteria; phylum Pseudomonadota; class Alphaproteobacteria; order Rs-D84; family Rs-D84; genus JAFGMC01. The sequence goes on from JAVBUT010000002.1 coordinate 37,593, forward strand.
TTAAGAACAGACGCATTATGTATCCCGAATCGCCATTTTGCAAGGAAAAAGTGAAGGTGAAGGTGCATGTGCAAGTATATTTTTATTTGTTTTTCCATTTTTATCTATTATCATTGACCGAATACAAACGCCAAAGGATAACCTGCACCTTCACATGCACATACACCTATGAAAATAATAAATAGTTATTTTTCGAAACAGCTGACAACAATATTCATAATGCTGTTGCTGGTTTTGACGGGATTGGCATGGATGCTGCAGATCATGTCCATGATGAAATTCCTGTTGAACTATGGCATTGCGATATCCAGCTTTATGGGTCTGACCGTTTTGATGGTGCCGTTCATCGTATCCATTATCGTGCCGTTCGTGACGTTTATCGCGGTTATTTTTGTTTACAACAAGATGATCGGCGATAACGAAGTCACCGTCCTTGCCGCCAGCGGCATGTCGCCACGCCAGATCGCGCGACCCGCATTGCGTATGGCGATGATCCTGACCATTATCCACTGGGGACTGAACCTGTGGATTGTGCCCGCAACCCAGGCGCGTTTTTATGACACACAGTGGGAGTTGCGCTATGGATTGGCGCATATGAAAATACAAGAAGCCGCCTTTACCCAAATGGCGACCGGTCTGGTCGTGTATGTGGACAAGGTGTCCGGGTACGATTTGTCCCAGCTGATGCTGGCAGATTCGCGTGATCCGAAAAACACGCTGACGATATTTGCAGAAAAAGGAAAGCTGGTTGCGACATCGCGCGGGCTGTCCATTGTAATGCTGAACGGATCGTTGCAATCGCGCGACAAGGGTTTGACCGTCGGAACATTCGACACATTCGACATGGACCTGAATGTCGCGGACAAGGCCGGCGAATCGGTATTCAAAGTACGTCGCATTCCGACGAACATTCTGTTACAATCCGTGACACAACAGACGGACGAACGCCAACATAAACTGGCCCTGAGCGAGATATGCACGCGTTTCCTGGGACCGATTATGAATCTTATACTGGCCGGACTGTGCGTGCTGATATTGCTGCGGTCGTCACTGTTGCGCCGCCGCGCCAGCTTTGCGCCATTTATCGCCGTCGGCGCGATGGCCGGCGCGATGGCGATGTTCATGTCCGCAACAAACATGATCGCCAGCATTACGGATTTGGCGTTTTTGGCATTTGCCCAGATCGCCGTGTTAATCGGGATATTGGTCGCACTGTTTAGAAAATGATGCATAAACTTTTCATTTTTTATTTTTGTTTTTTAATTTGCGCCGCCCCAAGCGTTGCAGTGGCCGGCCCGCTGGACACGGAATCTCCGCGCACGATCACGGCGCCGAAAATCGAATACAACGTCCATGACCAATCGATTAAAACAACCGGCAAGACAGAAATATCCAACCAATCCGGGCAAAAGGTTACGCTGACCGATTCATACATATCGAAATCCGGCGCGGACGCATCGGGACGCGATATTGAACTGTGGCTGGGGACGAACGTCCACGTGACCGCAGACAGCGTTGTGCGCAAGGATGAAAAGACGGTGTCGCGCGATGCGACGTTTACGGCATGCTATGGCTGTGACAGTTACGGTAACGCGTGGGAAATATCCACATCAAAAATATCGCATGATATGGACGACCACATGATGTATTTTCATAACCCGGTGTTCTGGGCGTACGGCCTGCCGGTTTTTTGGTTTCCGTATCTTGAGATACCTGACCCAACGATAAAACACAAAAGCGGCCTGTTGGTTCCGGACTTTAATTCGACCAACAATATGGGGACCCAGTTTAACCTGCCGATATACATCGCATTGTCGGAAACGCATGACGCAACTGTGACATTGTCGTACCTGACCCGTGAAAACCCGTTATTCCAACTGGAACATCGCTTGAACGCCGAACATTCGGAATACCGTACACGCGGATCGTTCACGCGCAACCGCGAAGGCGAAAACCGCTGGCACATATTCAACGACGATATTATCGAAATGGGCGAACATGTCCGCACAACCGTATATCTGGAACGCGCGTCCGACAAAACATATCTGCAAAAGTATGGATTTTATGGGGACCAGCCATATTTGGATTCCGGGGCCAAGCTAGAGCTGTTCGGACAAAGCGGATACGCGATCGCCGACGCCCATGTGTTCCAAGAACTGCGTGATACTTCTGGCAACTGGGCGACACCGTCCGGAAACATTTTGCCGAACATCCGCGGAACCTATCAGACAACGCCACTGTTTAATGAAACATACGCCACACTGAATGCGGACGTTCTTGGGATATCCGGGTCCGGAACATCATCCCAGCGCGTCGTCGGCGAAGGACGAATAACATCGCCGTGGACGTTATGGTACGGGAATCAAATAACGGGCAGTCTGTCGTTGCGGTATGACGTCTATAACTTTGACAATACTGAAATGGTCGACGGATCGGATTTCACCGGGGTTAAATCGCGCTTTTTGCCGTCCGGATATGTCGAATGGGGATTACCGTTGGCAAGATACGGTACAGAATGGACACAGGTTATAAAACCCCGCGCGCGATTCACAATGATGCACCAGATAGACCAGGCGGCGTTCGCGATGAATAACGATTCCGCTGGCGCGCTGTTATCTGACACGACATTGTTTTCAGACAATCGGTTTTCCGGTCTGGATTTGTGGGAAAACGGAACATTCGCCGATTACGGGATCGAATGGTCCATGTTCGACGAAATCGGACATAATATCGAAGTGTTTTTGGGCCAGACATACGATTTTACCCAGCGCGCCGATACCGACCCCAACAGCGGATTTCACAACGGTTTGTCCGACTATGTCGGTCGCGTGGAATACGAAGATTCAAAATGGCTGGCACTGACCAGCCGGTTCAGACTTGCCGAAGACGACCTGTCGTTGCGTCATATGGAAACGGATGCCCGTATCGGAACATCGCGCAATTATTTTACCGTCGGACATATCTGGGCGGCCCAGTTTATCGACGCCGTCACCCAAGACCGCAGTATTAACGAAGTCAATGCCGGCTTTGGCATTCGTCTGACCGGTCGCTGGGGGGTCCGCTTTAACGCGATTTACAATATCACTGACGACAAGTTCCAGCGTCATACCGGCGGTGTGTATTACGATCATCCGTGCTATTACGTTTCGCTGACATACCGACGCGACAACACAGTCAAGGAAGATTATATCGGAACAACAACGTTCCAGTTCAGATTTGGACTTGCCATCAACGGAATAAAGCAGCAATATACGCCAGAGGGAATTTAATAATGAAAAATGAATAATGAAAAATGAAAAGTTTTTTCATAATCATTTGCCGTTTTTCAAAAAATCATAAATAAAGGTTAATAACAATGAAAAGAATAATAAAATCATTTTTCATTCTTCATTTTTCATTCTTCATTTGCGTCAGCACAGCCGATGCGGCCAGCGTCGTCGCGACTGTCGGCGGACGGCCTGTGACAGACGCGGACATCACCGCACGCACAAAACTGATGGCGCGCCAGGGTGACACATCCACCGATAATCGGCGCAAGGCGCTGCAGAACATCGTCGACGATTATGTCAAATTGGACTATGCCGCGAATTTCAAGGCAATGCCCAGCGACAAAGACGTTGAAAAAGAACTGAAAAAAATGAACCTGGGCGATTTGTCATCGACAGAGCGCGCCATGGCTAAACAGGCGATCAGCGCGGACATCGCGTGGCAGATCGTCGTCGCGCGCACGATTGTTCCGACGATCGACATCGCCAAGGATGAAATAAATCTGGAAAAAAACAATCTGGAACGCGACCGCGGTCTGCCGATTGAAATGACTATTGTCCGTCTGGTTGATATTCCGTCCAGCGTCGCGGTCAAACTGACCAAACCAGAGAACTGCGACGACGCCGTGCGCATGGCTGAAAACCTGGGTGGGGCGCCGCAAAAAATCACTGCGTTACAGTATGAACTGTCCGCGGACATCCGCGAACGCGTTGTGGGTTTGCCGACAATGACATGGTCGACGCGACGCGATGATTCCATGCTGTTGGTGTGCAGCGCAAAGAAAACATCCGAATACGGCAAGCTGGACGAAATAATCAAACAAAACGCAATGTATAAAAAGGCCATGTTCGCCGCCGACCAGCAACTGAAACAACTGCGCCGCAAAGCAGTCGTTGTCATCAGCGACGACAGATACAAAATTTAGTCATTAATCACTATGGACTAGTGACTAATGACTATTGACTAATAACTAATGACCAAGAAAATATTATTCAATTTAACCGAAAAAGAACTGGAACAATTTATTGTCGAATTGGGCCAGCCAAAGTTCCGTGCAAAACAAGTTTCCGAATGGCTGAACCGCGGCGCGCCGGATTTTGCGTCAATGAAAAATCTGCCGGAAACATTGCGTCGCGATCTGGACGCGGCGGCGCAAACTTTGCCTTGCGTGATCGAACAACAATTGGATTCGTCTGATGGACAAACAACCAAGTTCCTGTTAAGAGTCACCGACACGAATCACCAACACGAATTTATCGAATGCGTCCTTATGCGAACCAGCTATGGCAACAGCGTATGCGTCAGTTCCCAGGCCGGCTGTGCCATGGGGTGTAAGTTCTGTGCCAGTACGCTGTTGGGTCTTAAACGCAATCTGACCGTTAACGAAATGTTTGCCCAGGTGCTGGTCGCGCAATGGGCGTTGCGCGGGGACAATCCGATCAAACCAAACGGCGATCCGAACAATGGCGATGTGTCACACATCGTGGTCATGGGCACGGGTGAGCCATTACAAAACACAGAAAACCTGATCGGATTTATGGAACGTCTGCACCGCGATCTGAACATCGGCTGGCGCAGGATCACCGTATCCACGTGCGGTATCGTACCTGGGATACGCGATTTGACCAAGTGGGGTCATCCGGTTAATCTGGCAATATCGCTGCATGCGCCAAATGACGAACTGCGGTCCAAATTAATGCCGATAAACAACAAATATAAAATCAGCGAAGTTATGGACGCCGCGTATGAGTTTGAAGCACTGCACAAACGTCAACTGATGATAGAATATATCTTGCTGGCCGGAACAAACGATTCTGTGGAATTGGCAAACGAATTATCAGAATTATTGCATGGCAGAAACGTTATGGTAAATCTGATTCCGTGGAACGCTGTGGATGAACGCGAATTCGCATCCCCCAGTGGCAATGCCGTACACCGGTTCCAGGATATACTAAAAGCAAACGGCATTCATACGCGAATCCGGCGCGAGCGCGGCACTGACATCGGATCTGCCTGTGGCCAGTTGCGACTGAATAATAAAAAATAGCTAGTTCCACAAACTCATCCGCTCTATGTGCAGCAAATCCGCCATTTTCATCCGGACATAGTCTGCGATATGGGCGGCTTCGACTTCTATGATTGATTCGCGGTATATTTCACTGATTATCTTTTTATGGTCATCGGTCGGGTTTATTCCAAAGTTATCAAACATCTGACCTTCGGATTGATACACGGAATACGCCTGTTCGACATTTTCCCGATCCGTATCGGGGATTTTACCAATCAGACTGTCGTATGCGCGGCGGATAAATTCAGCGGTCTTGTTCGTCGCCGCAGCGCGCACAGGCGTGATATAAACCATATAGGCCAGCAACAGCGCCGTAATCGGCACGGACGACTTTGCGATCGATTGCAAATAGTGCACAAACTCATGCGTGATCTGGCCGATTATAACCGATCCTTCTTGCCGGCCATAGAATACGAATCCATCGGGCGAGAACTCTGCCGCGGGCGTTGACCCGGCAACAAATTCAGCAAACGTCACAGGCAAAGAGCCCTCATCAAACGCCGACGATAATTGTTTTATGGATTCGGCGATGAAATATTCGCGCTCTGACAATGTCGCACGTTCCCAGTCCAACCATGTCGCGCGCAGCGTCCGGTCGTGCAGAACACGCACCCAAATGCCGCACAATTTTTCCGCCAGATCGTTCGCCAACGACTGGTGCCAATACTTATCCGTAATTTCACGGCTGATTGCCGCTTTGGCCGCCAGCGCATTTAACTTGTCTTCATCATTATGGAATTGGGTCACAAAGGTTCTCTTTGATTTTATCTTGAACGATTTCTGAAATAAAAGAATTGTCCGCGACAGGTCGGGCCAGGAAAATTGCAGCCATCATACTTCAGGCATTTTCCGCCGCGATGTGCGCAAACCCGATGACAAGGAATCATATACTTGCCGTCAACCGGCACATTGTTCCCCAGGGTTTCGTTTATCTTGATCTCTACCTCTGACTGATCTTCTAATACGACCAACCATGTCGGCATAACCCGTCCGACAATTCTATGAACCTGTATTATTTTTTGTGAAACCGTTCCAGAGTAAGCATTCATAACGACCCCCTGTTGCTATATCCCAATGATCGGATTGTTTTCCGGTAATGTCAAATAAAAAACGCCCGCGACGGGGCGTTCGAATTTTAATGACGACGGTGCTTGCCACCCCGCATCATGGTCTTGTCTATGACTTCGTTACGTTCTGCGACCGACATTTTCTGGACTTTTTTATTAAAATCAATCATGAACTTTTTATCAAATTCGCATTTCATGTCCGAATATTTATTCAGTTGCAGATCAAACGCGGCCTGATCGAAATCATCCGCCTTCATAATCCGGGCCAGCTTTGCCCGTTCTGCGAAAATTGGTCCGCGCATTTCCACGCGTATTTCCGCGAATCTGGTCACAGGGCGATATCGGTGGCTTTGTATCATATGGCCTGCGAACAATCCGGCCAACAAAGCATTCAGCACCAACGACAGCGTAAATATGATTTTCATTGTTTTTGACATTTGACACTCCTTTTGATTAAATTTCCATTATTTCTTCGATATAGGTATCGGCAAAATTGTAAGTTTCCAGCCCCGCCAGAACACCCACGCAAAAGAACACAGCCATAACCGCCACCGCCCAGTTCAATCGCACCGGCAGCGCGCTGTTCGCGCGTTCAAACATCCCGCGCAGTGTTATCGGTCGGCGCTGGGGCACGCTGCGCGATGCGTTCACGACGCGGTCCGTAAAGTTCGCCGACATTTCCGGTATGGTTTTATTAAAATTCATGGCCCTGCCCCTTTAGCATATATTTTAACTGGTCCTTGGCGCGCGTTATCAGAACTTTGACTGCGCCTTCGCTTTTTTTCATAATTTTTGCGACGTCCGCGTATTTCATGTCGCCGATAACCCCCAGGGTCAGCGCGGTCCGCTGCTGTGTCTTTAATTTCTTTACCGCGTTTTCCAAAATAATAAATTTGCGCTGCTTCTCAACAATGTCGGCGGCGCTTTCCCGCGTGTCGGCAACTTCGAAATCATCGATATTCGCGACGGGCCGACGCGCACGCCGATCATCATTGCACAGGTTTACAACCAGACGCGCGAACCATGTCTTGAACGCCGCGCCATTGTCACAGTCAAACTTATGCGGACGTTCCCACAGTTTCAGGAACGCCGTCTGCAGTATGTCTTCGGCGGTTTCGCGATTGTTTACAAACCGGTATGCGATCGCGAAAAAATACTTCGAATGTCGCTCGACCAGCACGGAAAAAGCGCCGCGATTGCCATTTTGAATCTCGATCATCAAAGAAATATCGTCGAATTGTTCCATATCGCCTGATTATAATAAATCAATTCCATTTAGCAAGCCGATCGATATTCCAGAACCGCGGCCCGTGTTTTTAACCCGCCCCGTCTTTTTTGCAGCCGCAAAAAATCCACCCCGCCCATGGCGGGGAATTTATTATTTGGCAAGCGCGTATATCACGCCGCCCGCAATCGCCCCCAGCGCGATCGCACCGACGACCTTGTCAGCCTTGGTGTTATAGCTGTAACAGTTGTTGCAACCATGGTTGTGGTTATAATTATTGTGCGCATAGTGCTTGTTACAGCCCTTGTGCTTGTTATTCTGGATAACAACGACCTTTTGCGGTGCCGGATTATGCTTTATCACGCGGGCCGGCGCAACATTGCGCGTCTGGACGGTTACGACCGGTCTGGCAGGATTGTTTGGTCGCACGTGCTTGCCGTCATTTTGTTTTGGACCGGCATTTGCGGCGCCGGCGCCCATAACCACGATCGCCATTAATGAACCCATAATTATTTTTTTAATTGTCATAGTCTTTCCTTTTGGTTGCTACACCCATATATACGTACGGCCATACCAAAAGGTTACAAAATATTTTTATAATTGAAAAACCGCCCGTTCGGGCGGTTTTTTATGATCAAATCATGATTATTTGTTCGGGATAATCTTGATTTCTACGCGACGATTCTGCTGACGCCCGTATGCAGTATCATTCGAAGCAATCGGATTGGATTTGCCCATGCCGACGATTTCGAAACGCTTTGCCTTGACACCCTGGCCCTGCAGATATGATGCGACGGCCGAAGCACGATTCTTGGACAGTGTCAGATTGTACGCGTCCGTACCGGTGCTGTCGGTGTGACCCGATACCATTACGGTCGAATTGTCGTATTTGTTCAGAACCTTGGCCACAGAGTTCAGCGTCGGATAGAATCCGGAATTAACGTCTGCGGAATCGGTTACGAATGTGATGTTTCCAGGCATGACCAGACGTATGCTGTCGGATTCGCGAACAACGCTGACCCCGGTTGACGCCAGTTCCTTGCGCAGTTCGGCTTCCTGGACGTCCAGATAGTATCCGACGCCACCGCCAACCGCCGCGCCGGCCAATCCGCCGACCAATGCGCCCTTGCCACGGTTACCAGACACCAGCGCGCCTGTGGCTGCGCCAGTTGCCGCACCGATCGCAGTGCCCCAGACCGCGTTCGCTGTCTTGGATTCGCCGGTATAAGGATCCGTTGTGCAAGCCGACACCAACAGTGCGCCGATTACCATGACCAGTATTGATTTTTTCATATTTTCTCCCTTTTGGTTTATTTGTGCGTTGGCATTCTATTCCTTTTCCAAACGAAAAGACAGTGAAAAAATTAACAAAAAGCTTTTGTTTTGATACTGATTGACTCGTTAATACGCATTAAAACAAAGACTGATTAAAAAGCTCTTATTTTGATATTGACTAATTTATTTGTATTTACTATAATTAATGCTAATTAAGTTGTATTAGTTGTAATATATACTAATAGGTTTGTATTTACTATGATTAATGTTACTTAAGTCGCATTAACTATAATATATGCTAAAATATTAGTATTTACCAAACTTAATACTAATTATATCGTATTAATTATACGAGGGATAACATGAGCAACTTTGTAAGAAATATAAAGTATCTGCAACAGAAACACGTTTTCTCATAAACATTTGCCCGTATTTGTATACACTCTCTCTAGCGTTATTATAAACACAAATTTATGGTTTGCAAAAAAAATTCAACCCATTGACTATGCGCAATCCGAGTATATGAAAACGGGCATAGCGTCGTATATGTATCTGATACATTGGCCCAGCCTTCGCGATTTTAATTTTGAAAACTGTTCCAAGTTTTATAAACGCTACGGCGGGCACTCATAAATCTTAAACGCCCGCATTACTGCGGGCGCTAACGATTTATGGTGGTGGATCGGTATTCTGTTGGCGAAGAACCCATACTTGAATCCAGAAAAGCATTTATCACTCTAATTATCTCGATCATAACCAGATATTAATAATTTAAAATAAGAGTTCATTTTGGCATAATTTTTAATACTGATATTCTCGCCTTCGGCATGGATCAGTTCACGTTCAGATGCATTCATCGCAACTGGCATAAAACGGTAAATATTATCGCTGATTTCACCATAATTTCGGGAATCTGTACTGCCAACTGTTGTATACGGGACTATATTAGCATCCGGGAAAATCGACTTAATTGTTTGTGTTGATTTTTTAAACCCATGTGTGTTTGTAGAAGAAACTTTTGACGCATCCCAGTTTTGCACTGTATCTATTTTCACATTAAATCCAGCGCATTGTTTTTTTACATGCTTTATAACATCTTCTATTTTATCACCTGGGTTTAATCTGAAATTAACAACGATTCGTACAACAGATGGAATCACATTATCTGCATCGCCGCCATGAATACTGGTAACGGCGGTTGTTGTTCGGATTGCAGCATTTGTAATAGGATCATCTGACAATATATTTGTTACAATTGGTTTTAAAATGTCGCGGTTTGCAATTACGAAACGGTTTGCAAATCCGGATACTGCCGCCAATGTGCGTAATCCATTATCAGTATCCTGTGATATACGTGGTGACATTTGATTTTTTTCCAATCGACTTATTATCTTTGCGGCATTACCCGACGCGGTTTCATGATGCGGCATTGATGAATGCCCACCATTTGCGGATACATTGATGTGTAATGTTAAATAACCCTTTTCTGCCACACCAACAAACGCAAATCCATAATTATTACCGTCAATGTTCATTACATTAACCATTCCACCTTCATCATAAATGGCATCAAATTGAATGTTTTTTGATTTTAAATATTTTGCTATTCCTTTCGATGCCACTTGATTGGTTTCTTCATCGTATCCAAATACAAAATACATATCACGTTGTGGTTTAAATCCGTTGGAAATCAATGCATCCGCGGAATTCATCAACGCGAACAGCGTGCTTTTCATATCTATTGCGCCGCGTCCGTATATCTTATCATCTTTGACGGCACCGGAAAAATCCTCTTCTTTTGCGGGCACCACGTCATAATGCGCATTAAACATTATTGGTTTCAAGTCAGAATTTGTTCCACGCCATATTAATATCACAGAATTATTATCAATTAAAAAATGTTCCATATTTTTAAATACGGTTGGATATTGATTTTGCAAATAAGTTCTAAATTCTGCAAATTTGGAAAAATCTGTTTTCTGCAAATCTTCGTAACTTACCGTTGGAATTTTAAGCCCCCCGGATAATTTATTTACATATTCGATAAAATTTTCTGGATATTCGGTGTTTTTGTCATTCCATGCTTGAACATGCGGGAATCGCACAAATAATGTCCGTGCTGTCATAGCCATTAATAATGACGCGGTTGCAATTAATGATATCCCCGCATATTTTAAAGTTTTCTTTGTATTCATATTTATCATCATGGCATATCTTGCTAAAATTGCAACTTTTTTATTTCTGTGCTGACCATTGATCATTCGCAATCCGAGTATATGAAAACGAGCATGGCGAAGTTTGAATAAATATCGAGTATACGCGAAAGTCATATAGTGACTATGGCAAAATGGGCATTGTATAGAATGGTGGATAAATTGGGCGGAAATGGCAGAAAATCCAGCCATACCACAGTCAATGCATTGAAAAAGCCCGCAGTGTGCGGGCTTTATCGTATATGTATCTGATACATTGGCCCAGCCTTCGCGATTTTTATTTTGAAAACTGTTCCAAGTTTTATAAACGCTACGGCGGGCTCTCATAAATCTTCACCGCCCGCAAATGCGGGCGCTAACGATTTATGGTGGTGGATGCTGAGGGACTCGAACCCCCGACCCTCTCGGTGTAAACGAGATGCTCTACCAACTGAGCTAAGCATCCGGGTCTGATCTGCTGTTAAGCTTGCGCATAATAACCTATGATTTTTCAATTGGCAAGGGATTTTTTATTTTTTTACTGTCAAACGATATAACACATCATTGCGCGATCAAGCGCCATTCCCCGCTTTGGCAGGATGCCGGCACTGGTATCGTGCAGCGGGGTGGAGCGCATGTAATAACAACCCACCCTGTCTTTTTACTCACGATAACAGTTCCGTAAAAATCCACCCCGGACAAGCGGAGTGGCAATCCTGGGCGGGAATAGGGCTTTTAACTGCGAGGCGTTAGCCGAGCCAAAATATCAAACATTCCCTATATGAATAATTATAAAATTTTATAGACCCTATTCCCGCCTGTGCGGGAATGAAAAAAATTCTTTCAGAATTTTTGTAAAAAAGAACCAAGCTGTGGAACAGAGCAAAATAAAAAAAGGGCGCGTTCCCACGCGCCCCTACGATTGACTAATGACCAACGACTATTGACTATTCTGGCATTGGCATGCCGGCGGTCGCATCACCCATCACTTTATCGATAGTGGTGTCGGCCTTGGCCTTGGCATCGCGAAACGCGGTCGAAATCGCGTCTGTGACGGCGGTCGCGTCTTGTTTCAGCAATTCCGGCGCAATCGTCAGTTTAATCAGGTCATACTTGCCCGACATATCAACGATAACGGCACCGTTTGCCGCAATACCCTTGACGGATGTTTTATCCAAAAGCGCCTGGGCCGCTGCGACTTTATCCTGTAGTTCTTTGGCCTGGGCCATTAATGATTCCATATCCATGTGTTTGTTCCCTTTGTTCGTAATGGTGCAAGTGTCAGTGTCAGTGACAGGATTTCTGACACTTACACTGACACTGTCACTTATTTCTTATTCTCTGCACCTGTTTTCTGATCAATTCCAACCATGCTGAAACGGGTTTTACCACGTTTATCAGCACCCAGATAGCGCACAAATACTTTGTCGCCCTCTTTGATCTTGGCGTCTTCGATCTTGGCAATACGTTCGCCGGTGATTTCAGAAATATGAACCATCGCTTCGAAATTGCCCATGACTTTGACGAACAAGCCGAATTCCTTCATGCCTGTTACGACACCTTCATAGATTTCGCCAATTTCCGGTTCTGCGACGATCGCCTTGATACGTGCGATTGCATTATCGGCTTCTTCTTTGGATGTTGCCATGATTTTAACCGTACCGTCATCGGACAGATCGATATTCGTGTTTGTTTCACGGGTCAGCGCCTGGATCACAGAACCACCCTTGCCGATAACTTCACGAATCTTGTCCGGATTGATTTTCATGGTGTAGGCCTGGGGTGCGAATTCGGACACAGCTTTGCGCGGTGTCTTGATCGCCTTTTCCATTTTGCCCAGTATGTGCATACGGCCGTCTTTTGCCTGGGCCAATGCTTTTTCCATGATTTCAAATGTGATCGATGTGATCTTGATGTCCATCTGCAACGCAGTAATACCGCGATCAGTACCGGTCACCTTAAAGTCCATATCGCCCAGATGATCTTCGTCACCCAAGATGTCGGTCAAGACGGCGTAATCATCACCTTCTTTGATCAAACCCATTGCGATACCGGCCACCGGACGCTTCATCGGAACGCCGCCGTCCATCATCGCCAGACATCCGCCACATGTTGTCGCCATAGAGCTGGAACCATTTGATTCCAAAACGTCGCTGACAACGCGAACGACATAGTCGAACTGATCACGCGCCGGCATCATCGGATTTAACGCGCGGAACGCCAGGTTTCCGTGACCGATTTCGCGACGGCCCGGGCCGCGCATTGCCTTGGCTTCACCAACCGAGTATCCAGGGAAGTTATAGTTCAAAAAGAAATCCATTTCATTGGCGCCGTCCATTGATTCGATCGGCAAAGCGTCTTTGCCGCCACCCAATGTGACAGTTACCAAAGCCTGGGTTTCACCACGTGTGAACAGTGCGGAACCATGTGCGCGTGGCAATACGCCCAATTCGATTTCGATCGGACGTACAGTCTTGTTGTCGCGGCCGTCGATACGTGGTTTGCCCGCCAGGATGTTTCCGCGCATAATGCGTGCAGTCAATCCGTCGATGATTTCAGCGGCATAAGAATTCAGAGTGCTGGCCGCGGTTTTTGATTCCGGGAACAGTTCTGCAACGCGCGCCTTGGCACGTGCCGTGATTTCGGACAAAGTGTCCAAACGCAGCAATTTTTCCTTGATCCCCAGTGCGGCTTCGATTTCGCCGGCATACCGTTCAAAATCCTTTTGCATTGCAACATATTCGTCAGAATGTTCAGGGATCGCCCATGCGGCCTTGGCCGTTTTGGACGCCAGTTCGTTGATTGCGTTGATGACCGCCTGTTGTGCGTCAAAACCGAATTTGACCGCACCCAGTGTTGTCTTTTCATCCAATTCGCCGATTTCGGATTCAACCATCAGAACGCCGTCTTTGGTTGCCGCGACGACCAGATCAATTTCGGATTCGACAACATCATTACGCGAAGGATTCAGGATATATTTTCCATCGACAAAACCGACGCGTGCGGCGCCGATCGGGCCCGCAAACGGAATGCCGGAAATCGCCAGCGCGGCGGATGACGCAATCATCGCCAGAACGTCCGGCTGGTTCTTTTTGTCGTACGAGAATACCTGGGCGATAATCTGAACCTTGTTCTTGAAGGTTTCCGGGAACAGCGGGCGGATCGGACGATCAATCAAGCGCGAGATCAGCGTTTCAGATGTCGATGATTTCCCTTCGCGGCGATCACGGGAACCCGGGATACGTCCGGCGCTGGCAAATTTTTCCTGGTAATCAACGGTCAGCGGGAAAAAGTCTTGGCCATCTACCGCGGATTTTTCCGCGCATACGGTCGCCAAAACCATTGTACCACCCAGTGTCGCCATAACGGACCCATTCGCCTGTTTGGCAAAACGGCCGGTTTCCAGACGCAGTGTTTCATCACCGTATTGTATTTCGACCGCGATCGGATTGTTTAATCCCGCGACTTCTTCTTTGTTTTTAAATAAACCGAATAACATTATTTTTTCTCCATATTATTTGTTATTGATATAGTTCACGGCAGGAGAAAATTATTCATTTCATGCGAATGCATAAAAAGAATAATCTTTTTCGCCTGCCGAACGAGATTATAGATGATATTTATCCGTTTGCAAATAAAAAGCATTTGTTTTTTATTATTTTTACGATAATATTTGTGTGCATTGGGTGACACCTGGTGTGGGGCGTAAGACTCTCTCGGTGGTTGCCGATCCGTCGTCGGCGTAAAAGCTTCTCAACTTGTGCACGGTTGGGGGGCTGCAAAATAATCGGCCTTTGGCCGTGAATATGCGCGCTATCCACTGATAGTCTTAACTCCCAACCGCCCTTCGTCCAGGCGGTGTCTTTTTACAAAATTATGAAAATGTAAGGACGAATCACATTCGCCCAATGGTGTCCGACCTGTTCAAAACCGGACACGCCACAATAACAAACGAGGGGAACACAATGAAAAAACTTAACCCGATCAAGATTATGGAAAAGTTCAGAAAAACCGATGTCAGAGAATGGCCGGAAATGCTAAAAGAATACGATTATGAAACACTGTGCGATCTGATCGGATTGTTGATGATCTCTAATTTTTATACTGTGGAACAGGTAAAAGGAATCAGGAAAATACTGGGATTGGCGCCCATAACAAACCGGCTTTAAATACTGCCGATTCTGTATATGCGGACATATGATCCTGTTGTGACGGTTGTTACGCCCGATCCGCCGGACCCGCCACGTGCGCCTTTATTTCCGGTCGCCAAACCGCCGCCCGCGCCACCGCCATAAGAATACAACATACTGCCGCCACATGACCACTGGACCGCACCGCCCCCCGCGATGCCACCATCCGCCGCCACTGTGTTCCCATTCGATGTGTTATACAATCGCGCGTCGCCACCGGGACCGCTGGACAATCCGATCGCCGCACCACCCGGCAACGCGTATGTATCCGGACTCAGGTTAAATCCGGCACCACCCAGGCCGCTTGGGCCGCCGCCACCGCCACCGCCAACCGCGAATGCAGAATTTGCATAACCGGATTCGCCATCGCTATTAGAACTGTATCCGCCACCCGCGCCGCGACCGTATAAAACAACCCCTGTATTACTGGAAAATCCACCCGCGCCGCGCCCCCCAAAACCACCGGGGGATTCGCATATCCGGCCATTCACAAAAACGGCCGCAGGCGCGCCGGAAGCGCCGCCACCACCCGGGGCCGTTGCATTACCACTTTTTGCACCACTTAAACCATTATTGCCATTTCCACCGCGAAATATTGATATTGGCGTTATTTCTGGCACTGTGAATATGCAGACGTTTTCAATTGCTTCCTGGCCTGGGGCGTTTTGATATGTGGCCAGACCGCCACCGTCGCCACCGCGACCGCCCTTGACCTTTATTTCGTATATTCCGGGCGCCAAGGTTTCAGTTGTAATGCATGTATTAATGTACGCTGTTTGATCCGGCGCTTCGTACACCAGGCTTTCTATCGATATATAAGGCACCAGATGATAAACCATCCCGCTTTGATGTTTAAAATGTAATGTCGGCTCGTCCGGCTTGACATCTGTGACGGCCGCATAATAGATTTCGTCGCCCATCATAAACCGCAACGCAGGCGTTGTGCGCTGTATTTCTTCTAGCTGGATGCTAAAATCACCATAGTGGATCGCCGGCATAAAAATCCGTTATTTAAATCACACAAAAACATCCGACGCAAAAAACAGCGCCGCCGCTAAACGAACGATTCTATGGCTTTCGTTGGATTTTCTTGTATAATTATCACAAGGTTTCAGCGCGCGTTCGTCAGATTAAAACAGGTTGTACACCTGGAATACGATTGCGCTCTCCTTGGATAATATTTTATAAAAAAATCGGGTATCTCGGCAAGAAAAAAATCCTAGGCGATATAAAAAACGACACATCAAACATTTGATGTGTCGGCATATTAAAACAAATCTGGTTTCTATTCGAACCACATGTACACGTATCCCGCGGGTGGCGCGCCCACAGGCGCACTGGTCGCGACCGCGGAAAAGCGCGAATCATCACCGGCCGCAATCGTGCCCGCAACAGTACCAACCGCTGGCTTGTTCAATATTTGGGCCGCGCCAGTCGTCGCGTTCCAGTCCGCGTTCACCGCGTTCGATTCAGGCAATTGCGCTGTGGGCACTTTCCCATCCGCCCCCAGCGTCGCAACACCACTCGGCGCGCCTTTTTCCGTTGCCGGTATGGCGGCGTCGGCCTTGGCACCCTGGGCCGTGGTTGCAAATGCAGCGTCGGCCTCTGTCTTGGTATATACGTTGGCGACATCCGCCTTGGCGGCCAAAGATATCACAATGGCATCCACTGCGGATTTTTGCGCCTTTTGTACCAGACCGCTGTCAACATAGGCCTTGGATACCGCGACGACCGGTTCGGCCGCCGACGGCATCACAAGCGCCGCAAATGACAGAAAGGCAAAAATACCAATCAGATTCTTCATTACAATACCATATTATTCCGTATAGGTGCCAGTTTCGACATCAACACATTCATAACCGCCCACCGCGTCGTTTGCAATCAGCATTTGTCCAACGGCACATGCTGTCTTTGCCATAGTGTTACTTGACAATGTTGAGACAGAACCAACAACTTCATTAATCGCCGAAACTGTATCGGTTTTCACTGTTGTTGCCAATGTGCTTAATGTACCGATGTTTGCTAACGCTTCTGTGGCATCGTCTGCGGCATTTGCTGCAACTGTTTCGGTTGTCTTTACCGCGTATGCACCGGCCGCTGTGCTGGACAACGTTGATACCGCACCGGCAACTTCATTAATCGCCGCAACGGTGTTAGTTTTGTTTGTAGTATCCAAATCAGCCAGATTTCCAACTGTGGTTTTGTTCGCTTTCAGAATAAGTCCGCTGTCAACGTACCCCTTGGATGTCAGGTATCCAGCATTGTCACCAGGGCCCGCGAATGCGCCGACCGGTACTGCCATTATAGCTGCGATTATCGCCAGCTTTGATATGTTTTTCATTTTTTCTTCCTTTTGTTGTTTATTGTTTATTGTTTTTTATTGTTTTTCTATTCTTCGTATATTCCTGTTTCTATGTCTATTTTTTGTAATCTCGTTTCGCCGGATTCCACCTGAACCATATAGAATCCGTCTGTACCGGCTGTTGGGAATCCGCCGTCATCACCTTTTAGCGATTCCAGCCATTCCGCTTCGGTTCCGACGAATCCATTGGCCAGCGCAACTTCGTATGCGGACAAACCGATCGGACCCGTGGGGCCTGTCGCGCCCGGTGCGCCCGGCGGTCCCGCGACGCCGGCCGGGCCTGCTGGTCCGGCTTCGCCCGGATCACCTTTGTCCCCTTTATCACCTTTGTCGCCCGGAACCCCGGTCAGAACCATTTGATCTATTTCGGTTTTCGTGTAAACGTCCGCCAGATCAGCCTTGATCAAATCTAAATCGTCGATGCGCTGGCCCAGATTGTCATCCGACTGATCCAGACGCAATTCCATTGCGTCAACCTGTTGCTGTAACGCATTAAGCCCAGACGGTTGACCACCACCACTGCCCGAGATCGTCGTACCGGGCGTTATCTTGCCGGTGTTCGTGTAAAGCCTGCCCACCGATAGTCGCTGCGAAGGTGCAGCCGTTCTGGTTGGCGTCACCGTCCGCAAAGAACCAATATTCGACCCGGTCATGCCGGCCGCCCTGGTACTGACCGACCCGCCCGTCTGCAATGGTGTCCCGGATGTTCTGGTAACCGTCCCGCTGGCAGTCGCGCCGCCAAAGTTCCTGATGGACGGGGCGGCGTCAGCACCGGTCACCGTGCAAACGGCAACCAACGAGATTCCATAAACAATTTTTTTTACACCCATTCTCAGAATTTATATTTGACCCCGACACGCAGCGAATTCGTGATAATTCCGCCGATTTTGGTAACCAGTACGTCGTTATTAATATCTTCGCGCCGATTGGTCATTCCCCCCGTTATACATCAGTCTGTATTCTGCGCCGATCGCAAAGTTTTGTGTTAAAAACTCTTCTATCCCCAGGATCATTTGACCGCCAAATGTTGTCTTGCTTTGGGTATCGTTGCCATCCGGCATAAACACCAGTCCCGACATTTGGCTTTTTATCAAGACGGCGCCCAAACCAATCCCGCCATAAAAATTAGTCGTGTCCCATGAAACGATCGTGTAAAGAATATTCGCCATCAAATATTGTGATGAAATTGTAAAATCCGCGTAACTGTCCTGATCCTCGAACTTTCCGCTGTAACCATAGTCCAGCTCTGTCCGCCATTGCGGCGCGAACTGATACCCGGCGGACACGCCGAACCCCATCTGGGTTTCAAACAAGAAATTATCGCTTTCGGATACGGACGGATCACTTGCAAATGAATAGGTGTTCTTAAAGCTGGCCATATTGAACGCGCCATTCACACCGATATAAAAACTGTTTTGGAATTCAGGCTGGTACTGGATGTTATGGCCGCCTTCCAGGCCGCCGTAAACCATATTGCGCACCTGGGCGCCACGATAGTAAGTCGGCGCAGCCACTGCGGACGTGCAAACACAAAGCGCGACATATCCAGCCGCAACATATTTGTAAAAAAACCGAACCATGAAATTGTCCCTTCCCTCTGATCATTGTATTTTACACTTTTTAGGGCTGGAAACAAAGCCAAAATTTTAATTTTTTGAATAAAAGTTATGAAATTATAGGAAAAAACCGGCTTTCGCCGGTTTTTTTCGGAATAGATTCCCTTTATTTACGCAGACCCAATTTCTTGATCAAGTCTTCGTATTCGGCGACATTGTTCTTTTTGATGTACGCCAGCAATTTTTTGCGACGATTAACCATCAGCAACAGACCGCGTTTGGAATGCTGGTCCTTGTGGTTCGCCTTCATGTGTTCGGTCAGATTGTTGATACGTTCTGTCAAAACCGCAACCTGGGTCGGGGCGGAACCGCCGTTATCGACATCGGATGTCTTGTATGTTTTGATCAGTTCTGTTTTTTTCGCTTTTGTAACGGACATTGTTTTTCCTTTTTGTTTTATATGACGCGCTTTGGTTTCAATACTCCGGATTCGATTTCACCAATTCCTATGAATTTATCATCCTGATAAATTCGTCGTAAACCAATTCCCGATTCCTGATTGCCGATCCCTATGAATCCGCCGTTTTGAAACAACTTTGCGTCGTTGCTATCCAGATTCCAAACCGGAATGTCCCCCAGTTTGACATCTATCGGTTCCAGATACCCAGAAACCGAACGTTGGTCATTATTATACAGATTTTCCAGAAAATCAAGCGGGACCGCATTTTTTATTTCAAATCCGTTGGTTTTGACGCGCCGGATCATATCAACGGTGACAAGATATTTATGATTTATGATTTCTGATTTATGATTTATTTGTTCTGCAATTTGCTTGGCCAACGAACGCACATATGTGCCAGTACTGCATACTACGCGGAACGTATTGTCCCCTTGGTAATCCAATTCATAGATTGTGATTTTTCTGGCCGGGATTTCGACAGATTGGCCGCGACGCGCCAGATCGTATGCACGACGCCCGCCGACATGGATCGCGGAATATTGCGGCGGAACCTGATCTATTTCCCCGACCAGTTCCGCGCATGCGGCATTGATCTGTTCTGATGTCGGTTCACTGTTTACAGTTTCACGGTTAACGACCGTTCCCATAATATCCAAAGTATCCGTTTCAAAGCCCCATTGGACGGAAAACAAATATTCTTTTTTGTTATCGCCGTCCATATACGGAATAACCTTGGTGGCGCCCCCCATTGCAATCGGCAACAGGCCCGACGCCATTGGGTCCAGCGTCCCGATATGCCCAAACGTTTTTGCGCCGAGCATCCGCGCGACAATGCCGCCGGCGCGACGCGATGTTATGCCTGACGGCTTGTCCAAAATGATCCAGCCCGATGTGTTCATTTTATCCAAACAGTGTTAGTTGGTTCCCATTTTTCTTGCCCGATTCAACGCGTGGCTTGACCCCAGGATCGTCAATCAGTTCGCGTAACTTTTCGCCAGATATTTGTGCGGCGGGCGCGGGTGCCGTTTTTTGCTCTGCATGCACTGCGCCGCGGCTTTCCAGTTCGTGCAATACAGCCGTCGCGCGATCAACAACGGATTTTGGAATACCTGCCATTTGCGCGACATGTATCCCGTATGAACGCGATGCGACACCGGGTATAATTTTATGCATGAATATGATTTCGTTGTTATGTTCGCGCACTTCGATTGTCAGACATTGCACAGATTGCAGGGTCGAATCATCATTCGCCCCGGGCGCGTTTCCACGCGCCCCTACATCGCATGCTAATGCAGTTAACTCGTGATAATGTGTTGCGAACAATGTGCGTGGTTTTAAATTATCCAGGAATTCCAGAACCGCCTGGGCGATTGCCATGCCGTCGTATGTGGCGGTTCCGCGGCCGATTTCGTCGAATATTATAAATGATTTTTTTGTGGCGCGATTTAATATGTTCGCCGTTTCAACCATTTCGACCATAAACGTCGATTGGCCCGCCGCCAGATTATCGCTTGCCCCAACGCGACTAAACAGCTGATCGCAAATTCCAATCTTGGCGGACATTGCCGGCACAAACGACCCTAAATGCGCCAAGACAACAATCAAGGCATTCTGGCGCAAATACGTCGATTTGCCCGCCATATTCGGCCCGGTCAACAGCGCGACAGATTTGGCGCCCAGATCGCAATCGTTCTTTACAAACTGGTCGCCGCGAATACGCAAGACATGTTCAATCACAGGATGCCGACCACCCATGATTTCAAATTCCGCACCGTCCGCAATCGTCGGACGAACCCAAGAATATTCGTTCGCAACATCGGCCAACGCGCACCATACATCTGCATCCGCAATCAGTTCCGCCGTATTCAGCAGATCGTCCGCAACCACGCGTATTTTTTCGATCAGTGTATTTATTATTTCTGATTCGATACCGGCGGCCTTGTCCGCGGCACTGCGGACATCGTTGTCCAGATCGATTAATTTCGCCGTCGTAAAACGCATATTTCCGGCCATGGTCTGGCGGTGTATAAAGCCGGAATCGGGCCGCATAAGGGAATCGGCCCTGCTACTTGGGACTTCTATAAAATATCCCAGAATATTATTGTATTTGATTTTCAGTGTCGCGACGCCGGTCGAACCAATGTATTCCGCCTGCAGCTTTGCGATCGTGTCACGTGCGCCATTGGCCATACTTTTCATATTGTCCAGCGCAGGATCAAAGCCGGTACGAATAACACCACCATCGCGGAAAAATGTCGGCAATTCATCGCTTAGCGCGAACTTCAACTCACCCGCCAGCGTGTCATGCGTATTTATGGGCGCAAACTTTTCGGACATCGCGGCGTCCATACGCGCGCCGACCGATTTCGCATTCGGCAGCATTACCAAAAAATCCGCCGTTATGCGCATATCGCGCGGGGTACCGCGTGACGACAACAAGCGCGACAATGAACGCCCAACATCCGGCACGCGCGATAACATCGCGCTTAATGCGCCAAACGCATCCGCATTCAGTATCAGGTGACCAATATGTTCCTGGCGCCGGCGGATTTCACCAATGTCCGCGGACAATGTGCGCAGGTAAGAGCGCAGACGCCGCGCACCGGCCGCCGTGCGCGTCCGATCCAGAATATCCACCAGACATACGCCGCCGTCATTTATGGCGCCGTCGATTTCCAGACTTTTCCAAGTCGCACTGTCCACCAACAACTGTTGGCCGGCGCCCCAAGTGTACGGCGCGCGGAACGCGATACTGGCGTCGCGCTGGGTATTAAATAAATATCCGGCCAGCAGTGCGATCGCGTTATCGTGATTCGTGACTCGTGATTCGTGATTCGAATCCGTCGATGCGCTTAAGTTTTGTCCAAAAACCTTTGATACAATTTGCCCGATGTCTTCACGCAGATACAGTTTTTCATAAACCGGTGTTGTTTTGAACATATCGCGCAGACGCAAGATTTCGGCATTTTCGGCCATTGATTCCGGATATATGATTTCGGCCGGTGACATGCGGACCATATCGTCCAGAATCGCGCGCGACGCGCCGATAAAAAATTCGCCCGTGGATATGTCACAGCCCGCGATATTATACTGACGCGCATTCGCGCCCGAATCCACCTGTGTCACCGCGACCAGGAAATTACTATTTTTTGGATTCAATAAGTTTTCGTCGGTCAATGTGCCCGGTGTCAAGACGCGGACGACGCGGCGATCGATGTGCTTACGGCCGGCGGCCTTTGCTTCGGCAGGCGACTCCATTTGTTCGACCAGCGCGACTTTGAACCCCGCCCGCACCAATCGCCCAAAGTAATTATCCGCCGCATGCCACGGAATCCCGCACATAGGGATGTCGGCGCCATCACTGTCGGTACCGCGCTGGGTCAGTACCAGCCCCAGTGTTTTTGACACGGTCTTGGCGTCATCGAAAAATACTTCGTAAAAATCACCCAGCCGGAACAGCAACAATGCGTCCGGATTTTCAGCCTTCATATCGACATACTGCTGCATAACGGGGGTTAGTTTTTTTTCGCTCACGTTGTTCTCTCCATAGTCAATAGTCATTAGTCGTTAGTCCATAGTCAATAGTGATCAAAAATCAAAACACTAAAAAGTTATAGACTAATGACTGTTGACTAATGACTATTGACTAACTTTTAGTGTTTCAATCTTTAATTCTGCTTCTTTCAGCAACTGTTCGCAATACGCCTTCAGCTTGATCCCTTGTTCATACGCGGCGACGGATTCAGCCAGTGGCAATTCGCCAGCCTCCATCTTTTTGACCAGTTCCATTAGCTGTTTGTATGCTTCTTCGAAGCTGAGGGTTGAGGGTTGAGGGTTACTGGCTGATGTTTCTTTTGTCATTTTTTATTCCTTTTTTGATGTTTACAACATACAAGAATAAATTCAATAAATCAACATTGGAATCGGGAATCAGTTTTTTATTCTTATCCCTGATTCCTGATTCCTTGTATTAAAAACGGCCCGTCGGGCCGTTTTTAATACATCGTCTGCAACACGTGCTTGTTCTTGTCGATATTGGCCAACATTTTTCCAGACCCGCACGCAACACACGCCAGCGGATTGTCGGTCAGAAACACCGGCAGCCCGGTCGCCGCACGTATCGCTGCATCCAGACCGCGCAACAACGCGCCGCCGCCGGTCATCGCGATACCATAGTCAACGATGTCCGCGGACAATTCCGGCGGGGTCAGTTCCAGTGCCTGGCGAACGGTATCGACAATCTTGTTGACCGTACCGCTTAATGCGGCGGCAATCTGGGATTCTGTGATGACCACTTCGCGCGGGGTTCCCGACAACAGGTCGCGTCCCTTGATTTTCATGCTCAATTCATTGTTTTTATCCTTGGGCGCGATCGCGGTGCCGATTTTCTTTTTGATTTCTTCGGCGGTGTTTTCCCCGATCAGCAGATTTTTATTCTTGCGAACAAAGTCGATGATGTCGATATCCATCTGGTCGCCGGCCGTACGCACAGCGTTCGAATACACGATTCCGCCCAGGGACATAACCGCAACCTCGGTCGTGCCGCCGCCAATATCCAGAACCATGGAACCGACCGGCTTGTCCACCGGCAGACCCGCACCGATCGCGGCCGCGGTCGATTCTTCGACAATATAAACCTTGCGCGCGCCGGCGGCGTCGGCCGCTTCTTGGATAGCGCGGCGTTCCACCTGGGTCGCGCAAGACGGAACACAGATGATGATCAGCGGCGCTGTCATTATGTTGCGCGAATGGACTTTACGTATAAAATATTTGATCATTTCTTCGGCGACTTCGAAATCTGCGATAACACCGTCGCGCAGCGGGCGCACCGCGGTGATCGTGCCAGGCGTGCGGCCGAACATTTGTTTCGCCTCGGTCCCGACGGCCAGAATTTCCTTGCGCCCCAACAGGCGGTTTTCCGCAACCGCAACGACGGACGGTTCGTTCAACACAATTCCGCGCCCCTTGACATAAATCAATGTGTTCGCGGTTCCCAAATCAATCGCCATATCGGCACTAAAAAACTTAAGCAGCCAGTTATACATCTAAAAACTCCGTTTTAATTAACATTTAGCACTTCCTATCCTGGTTGCAACTATAAACGATAAATCGAAAAAATCAATACACAAAAATTGTTATTTGCTATTTGTTATTTGTTAAATGTTAATTTATAATACCCGTCATGAGACAAACCATTAAAAATCATCATCAATTCCAAACAGACACAGACGCGCCCCTGGCCGTGACGCCATATTTTCTGGCCAAGTGCCGCCCTACGCTGTTTCCGGGCGACGCGCGCTATGGCCTGATCGTCACCAAAAAGACGTTTAAGCTGGCCGTGGATCGAAATCGGGCCAAACGGCTGATACGGGTATGGATTCGCGAATGTGCAGACATGATGTCCCCTGATATGGACTATATTTTCATTATCCGCGGACTGATTTTGCGCGCATCAAAACCCGAAGGCGTCAAGACGATGAAGAAAGCGCTGAAACAATTAGCGAATAGCGAACTAGTGCATAACGCATAGCAAATAGCTATAACATTATACGCTATGCGTTATTTGCTATTCGCCAGTTATTAATATGAAGCAACTATCTCTGTTTTTAATCAAAGTGTACCAGATTGCAATATCGCCGATTACGGGCGGGCGCAACGTCTGCCGCTTTTGCCCCACGTGCAGCGAATATACACGCCAGGCAATCGAAAAATATGGCGCGGCCCGTGGCATTTGGATGGGCATAAAGCGTATTTCACGCTGTCGTCCCGGCGGCGGATTCGGATACGATCCGGTCGAATGAAACATTAGCGCATAATGTTATAGCTATTTGCTATGCGTTATTTGCTATTTGCTATACGCTATTTACTCCCCTATTGACTATCGACTATTTTTTGATACAATTCGTTTCACGTCCGCGAGGGCTTTAAAATAAAAAGGATAAAAAATGTCATTTCGTGCAACCGTTGAATCCATGTCCAAAATTATGGATGAAATGGGAATTACCGAACTGGATCTGGAACGTCAATTCCTGTTCGGCGTATATCGTAAACATATTCACCTGTCTAAACAGAACAAGGGCATGATCGCCGCCGCGCCTGTCGCCACATTCCAGGCAAACGAACCCAAGAAAGCATTGGCGGAACCGACGGCCGAAGTTGCCGCAGCCGTTTCCGGCCATGCGCTGAAATCCCCGATGGTCGGTGTCGCGTATCTGGCGCCGGAACCGGGTGCAAAAACATTCGTCACGGTCGGCGCGTCTGTCAAGGTCGGCGAAACCGTCGCATTGATCGAAGCCATGAAAACATTCAACCCGATCAAATCCGATCGCAACGGCAAAGTTGTCGAAATACTGGTCACCGATGGCCAGGCCGTTGAGTTTGACCAACCGTTGATAGTGATAGAGTGAATAGTGAAAAGTGAATAGTTATTTAACTCGTCACTCTTCACTTGCTAACTTTTCACTGTTTTACGGAGTAAAATATTATGCCACAAATCAAAAAAATATTGGTTGCCAATCGCGGCGAAATCGCTTTGCGCATTATTCGCGCATGCCGCGACATGGGCATCCGCACGGTCGCCGTCCATTCGACGGTTGACCGCGACGCTACACACGTTCATATCGCCGACGAATCCGTATGTATCGGCCCCGGACCGGCCAAGGATTCATACCTGAACGAATCTGCAATCTTAACTGCGGCGCTGCTGACTAATTCCGACGCGATACATCCCGGATACGGCTTTTTGTCCGAACGCGCGGATTTTGTTAAAAAAGTCGAACAGCATGACCTGATATGGGTTGGCCCGACCGCCGACATGATCACGAAAATGGGGGACAAGGTTAACGCCAAGAAAACCGCGGTCGAATGCGGTCTGCCGGTGGTACCGGGTTCCGACGGCGCGGTTGATACACTGGAAGATGCGCTTGCATGGGCCGATAAAATCGGATACCCCGTAATGCTAAAGGCGTCTGCCGGCGGCGGTGGCAAAGGCATGCGCCCAATTATGAATGCCGATGAAATGCCCGAAGCATTCCAAATGACCAAGCGCGAAGCCAAGGCCGGATTCGGCGACGACACGCTGTATATGGAAAAACTGTTGCTGCACCCGCGCCACATTGAATTCCAGGTTCTGGGGGACAAGCATGGCAATGTCGTGATCTTTGGCGAACGCGATTGTTCGTTACAGCGCAAAAACCAAAAAGTCATGGAAGAATGCCCTGCGGCGGCGCTGACCCAGAAACAGCGCGACGATATGATCGAAGTTTGCAAAACAGCGGCCAAAAAAATGGGATATACCAACGCCGGCACATTCGAATTCATGTTCGAAGACGGCAAGTTTTATTTCTTGGAAATGAACACACGTCTGCAGGTGGAACACCCTGTTACCGAAATGGTTTACGGCGTTGATCTGGTGCGTGAACAGATACGTATCGCGTCGGGCGAAGAACTTGGCTATACCCAGGCGAATCTGATCCCGTCAGGACACGCGATCGAATTCCGCATAAACGCCGAAGACCCGGAAACATTTGTTCCGAACCCCGGCAAAATCACCCAGTATTCGCCGGCAGGCGGTCTGGGCGTACGTGTGGATTCCGCGGTCTATACCGGATACACGATTCCGCCGACATATGATTCTATGATCGCCAAACTGATCGTTTATGCGCCAAACCGCCCGGCATGCATCATGCGGGCACAGCGTGCGCTGGACGAATTCGTGATCGAAGGCGTCAAGACAACGATCCCGCTGCAACAGCGATTGCTTAAAAACAAAGATGTGAAAACATTGGCGTTCGACAATCACTGGCTGGAAACGTTCTTGAAAAAGGAATCAGAGAAAAAGAATCAGGAATCGGCTAAGAAAGTTGAAACTGACGAAACTGAAGAATCCGCCGAATAAACTAAAACCGCCGATCGGCGGTGTTTTATTTGTTATTTTTCTTTTTCCTGAAATCATCCAGCGACACAACGCGCTTTTCGTCCGGAACGGTATCCGACTTGCCATCTAATGGTAATTCCATATCATTGTCGGCGGCGGCGGACGATCCTTTTGGCTGAAAGGACAGCATAAACTCTACACTGGGGTCTTTGAATTCGACCAGCGCGGAAAACGGCACACGGATAAAAAACGGCCGGCCGTCGAATGTCAATTGCACGCCGAATTCCTTGTCTGAAACATTCAGGTTGTTGTACGAATATTGCAGAACAATCGTCATAATATCCGGATAGCGTATGCGCAAGAAATCCGGCAGTACAACGCCAGGATCGCGCGTTTTGAACGTAATATAAAAATGTGCCCCATCCCCCAGTCCGTTAAACTGGGCATGTATCAGCGCGTCTTTGACGACCGATTTCAAGGCGTTATCAAGCAGTTTTTGGTAATCAATTTGTTTCATTTTACACCCATTAGCGTATAGCGGAATAGCGCTTAGCGTATAACATATAGCAGTACGAAATATGATAATCACTATATGTTATGCGCTATTTGCTATGCGCTAGTAACTATATTACTTATCATCCCGTTATGGCAAGACACAAATACAGCATCTTTTAAATTTTCAAATATTGCAATGTCCAGTCCGGTCGCCCATACCTGGGCATCGGCAGACGCCAGCTCGCCGAACACGCGCGCGCGGGCATCCGCGTCCAGGTGCGCAACCGCTTCGTCCAACAGTATCAGCGGGCGCCGGCCGGTTTTATTACGCACCAGCTTCGCGTGCGCCAGAATCAGATCGATCAAGGCCGATTTCTGCTGGCCGGTGCTGGTCAATGCGGCCGGCAACCCCAACGTCCTGTTAAATACGCCAAAGTCAGATTTGTGCGCGCCATCGATCAGCATTTTATCCCCGGCCAGTCCACGGTTTGCCGACAAATAATCCAGATACAATTTTTCAGCAGTTCCCGCATCATTGTTCAACAACAAACTTTCAATTTGCCCCACCACTGACACGGACACAGACGCGCTTTGCAGAAAATAATTAATCTCGCCCGCGTATTTTATCCGCGCCGCGGCCACCGCGACGGCGGTTGCGGCGATCTGGACATCTATCGCGTTCAGCCATTTGTCGTCGCGCCCACTTTTCAATGCAAACGCGCGTTCCGACAACAGCTTTGCCAGACGCGCCACACGACCGGCATGCGCGGAATCAAAACTGGAAACCAGCCGGTCGAAAAACGCGCGGCGGTCGGACGCGGAATCGACAAACAGTCTGTCTTCGCGCGGGGTCAGCCATACAATGCGCAAATGCGCCGGCAAATCGGCCAGCGCCGCATTGTCGCCGTCAATCCGTGCGCGCCGGTTCGTATCGCCCGGCGCCCATGAAACCGAAATTTCCGTATCATCGCATAATTCTGAAAAGACCGCAAAACCGCCATTGCCAAAAAACCGTGCAATGTCACTCATTGCTGCCCCGCGCAACCCGCGATCCCCACCCAGCATGGACACCGCTTCGAGTATCGCGGTCTTGCCCGATCCATTCGGTCCGGTGATTATGATGTTCTTTGCCGCGCCGACGGTTATGCGGCTGGCGGCATGATTGCGGAAATCTGTTAAAACCAATGATTGGATCATGATCAGATTATAAATATAAACGACAAAAGGTAAAGATTAAAAAACTTTTACATTTTTATGCCACTTTCTTATTGAAAACCGGATTCTTATCTGTTACAAATGCGTCACGGCCTGGTGGCAGAGTGGTTATGCAGAGGACTGCAAATCCTTGTATGCCGGTTCGATTCCGACCCAGGCCTCCAAATTTAAACCGCATTTATGGCGGTTTTTTATTTTTAAAAATTATGGTTTTTGGCTTTTTTATGATATAATTCTGATCACGAGAGAATGAATATGAAAAAGACAATCCTGTACGTATTATGCCTAATGCCGTCGGCTGTTTTCGCGGCCGACGACTGTCAATCCATGAAAAACGCGCCGGCCGGGGAAATGACCCTGCAACAGGTGGTTGAATTGGGGCTGTGCCGCAATCCACAGACCGCCGCCGCATACCTGTCCGCGGAATCCGCCCGACTGAACAAAAACGCGGGCTATGCGCCGTACTTGCCGTCTGTCAATGCGTCCGCCGACATGTCTATGCCGTACCGGAACAAGGAATGGGGCGATTGGTCGTGGGGCGCATCGCTGTCCGCGTCTTATCTGATTTTTGATTTTGGAAAACGCTTGGCCGATCTGAACACACTGGCGGCCGTCTGGCGTGCAACCGGATTTGATTATGATGAATCAATCCAGGGTTATGTCTATGGTGTTATCGGCGCGTATTATTCTCTGCTGACCGCGGACGCGGACGTCGCGTCGGCGGAATCTTTGCGCCGGGTCGCATTGACCGCAAAAGACACCGCTGACAAGAAATTCAAAGCCGGCAGTGTGGCCAAGGCCGACGTGTTAAAGGCGGACACAACGCTGGCGTCGCGCGACCTGGACCTGGAACGCGCGAAAAACAATCGCGAAATCGCCAAGGGAACACTGCTGGCAAAACTGTCGTTTCCAGCAAACCAGGATATAAAGATCGCGGACATGCCGTCGGATTTTGGCCGGTCCGCCGAAAACAAAAGCATCGAAGAACTAATTTCCCAGGCAGAAAAATCCCGCCCGGACCTGTTGCGTGCGACCGCGAACAAGGACGCCGCATGGCACCGTCGCAACGCGTCTTTCCTGAAAAACTTGCCCAGCATTTCCGCCGGCGCCAGCGTGTCATACAACGACAATCCCGCAACGGTATATAATGCCGGTAATGACCATATATCCGGCAGTATAGGTATCCGTGCGTCTATGCCTATATTTGCTGGCTTTGCCAATCTGTATGGCGCACGATCGGCCCAGGCTAACTATGACCGCGCCATGGAAAACGAACGCTATGCGCGCGACAGTGCCGAACTGGACGTATTCTCGGCATATAACAACTATAAAACTGCCCAGCGCGTTTTGGGCCAGACGGAAACGCTGTTAAAATCCGCGACTGAAAATGAAAAAGTGACAAGCGGAATGTACAAGGTCGGACGCGCGAACATGCTGGACTGGCAAACAGCCCAGGCGGAACTGGCGTCGGCATCCAGACAATTCAACGCGGCCAAATACGACCTGTTCACAAAACGTGCCGCGCTGGCCATGGCGGTCGGCGAAATCAAAGCAGAAGTATCAAGCGAGGTTAAAAAATGGTAAAAAAGACACAAGTGACAGGAAACGTGAAACAAGAAAAATCACCAAACATGTTAAAACGAATCTGGGCCGGGACATCCGGCTGGGTCAAGCGCCACAAATGGTGGACCGGGATAATAGTCGTCACAGTCGGACTGATCACTTGGGTGGCAATACCAACATCGTCGCAGAAATCCGAATCCCCGTATGCCACAGTTGCTATCACACGTGGCGACTTGCGCCAGGTGGTCACCGCAACCGGTGAAATCCGCCCGCTGAACACGATCAAGGTCGGGTCCCAAGTGTCGGGCACAATCGACGCGCTGTTTGTGGATTATAATTCCAAGGTAAAAAAAGGCGACAAGCTGTTGGAAATCGATCCCACCGTCCTCCAGGCGTCTGTCGATGAAGCCAAAGCATCCCTGGTGTCCGCAGAATCCCAGCGCAATTACGCAAAAAACGAATACAACCGAAACAAGACACTGTACAACGACGGATTTATTGCACGCGCAGAAATGGAACAATCGCAAACAACATATGAACAGGCCGAACAATCCGTCAAACGTGCGAAATCTCAATACGACCGCGCGATCACCAACCTGGGATATGCTACGATCGTATCACCGGTGGACGGAACCGTGATTTCACGCAAAGTGGATAAAGGTCAGACCGTTGCGGCATCGTTTCAAACCCCGGACCTGTTTGAAATCGCCGAAGATTTAACCAGAATGCAGATCGAAACATCCGTATCCGAAGCCGACATCGGCATGATCAAAGAAAATCAAAAAGTCACATTTACCGTCGACGCATATCCGACCCAGACATTCGACGGCGTCGTGCGCCAGATCAGATTGTCGCCGACAACGACATCCAACGTCGTCGTATATACTGTCGTGATCGGTGTAGATAATAACGATCTGCGTCTGATGCCGGGCATGACGGCATTCGTAACGATCGTGATTGATGAAAAAACAGGCATATGGAAAACCCAAAACAGTGCTTTCCTGGTACGCAGTTTTTCCGGAATTATCGAAAACCCTGGCGACGCCACGCCAAAAACACATATGGCGATTGAACGCCAAGGCGAAAAAAATCCGATCATGATCCCGTATAAAAAAGGACTGATCACGGCGACCGAAACCGAAATCATCGCGGACGGATTGCGTGAAGGCGATAAAATCATAATCGGCAAACACGGAATGGCGGCAAACCCGGCAAACGGCCAAATGCGCGGCGGCAGACCAATGTAAAATAGTCAATAGTCACTAGTGGTTAATGACTAATGACTATTGACTAAAGACTAATGACTAAAAATATGAAAAACATTATTTCTATGCACAATATCTGCAAATCGTTCCCGGTCGAAATGGGTGGGAGCCAGCAGGTTTTGTTCGATCTGACATTCGATATCAACGCCGGCGAATTCGTGTCTATTATGGGGCCGTCGGGCTCTGGCAAATCAACGTGCATGAATATTATCGGTGCGCTGGATACGCCGACATCTGGCACATACAGGCTGTACGGCACCGACATCACAAACATGACATCGGACGAGCTGGCGATAATCCGGAACGAACATATCGGATTTGTATTCCAGAACTTTAACCTGTTGACCAAGCGAACCGTGCTGGACAATGTCATGCTGCCGCTGATGTATCGTGGAATGGACACGTCCGAACGCATACGGCGCGCGCGCGAAATGCTGAAACGCGTCGGTCTGGAAAAATTCGAAACATATCTGCCGACGCAATTGTCTGGGGGTATGAAACAGCGCGTCGCGATCGCACGCGCCTTGGCCGGCGACCCAAAGCTGATTCTGGCGGACGAGCCGACCGGCGCCCTAGATTCCAAAATGGGCAACGAAATCCTGCAGTTCTTTAAAAAACTGAACAAAGAAATGGGTATCACGATTGTAATGATCACCCACGAATTCGACATTGCAAAACACACAGACCGTCTGATCCATATCCGCGACGGAAAAATCAACTATGACGGCAAAATACCAAAGGACGAGAGGAAGTTGTAATGACGTTCAACGATATTTTAAAAGAATCCTGGCTGTCGATAAGCGGTAATAAAATCCGGTCGTTTCTGACCGTGCTGGGGATTATTATCGGCGTTATGGCGGTCGTTATCATGGTCGCTGTCGGCGAAACCGTCCAGAAACAAATTAATGACCAGTTCAGCTCTTTGGGAACAAACACAATCGTTATCCGCGCAGGCGCGGCCCAGACATCCGGTGTACGTTCCGGATTTCGCCAAACGCTGACCATATCTGACGCTGAAATAATCGGCCGCCTGCCCGATGTCGCCGCAGTCAGCCCTGTGCAATCATCCGGCGCCCAAATCATTTACGGGAACAAAAACTGGTCGTCCAGCATGATGGGCGTTTATCCGGATTATACATCAGTCCAAAACATTGAAATAGAGCAAGGAACATTCTTTGACCAGTCCGCCGTCAGAAACGGCGCCACATACGCCGTAATCGGCCCCAAGACGGCAAGAGAACTGGAAATGCCGGATAACCCCGTCGGCCAGGTTATACGCGTCCAGAACACGCCTTTTGTGATTATCGGCGTTACACGCGAACGTGGTGATTCAATGATGGGCTCCCAGGACGACATGATAATCATTCCGCTGACGACGCTAAAAAAACGCATGCAAGGCAGCCGTTTCCCGGAATCAGTCAATATGATCATGCTGAAACTGTATGCGGACGCAGACAATGTCTTGGCCACGGAACAGATAACCACCTTGTTGCGTGAACGGCACAAGCTGAAGGACGGCGATGTCGATGACTTTCAGATTATGGATATGAAACAGGTCATGGAAACAATGAATACTGTGACCGGATACATGAAACTGTTGCTGATCGCGATTGCGGGCGTGTCATTGTTGGTCGGATCGATCGGCATTATGAACATGATGCTGGTGTCTGTCGCGGAACGCACACGCGAAATCGGCATACGCAAGGCAATCGGCGCACGCGAACAGCATATCATCACCCAATTCCTGTCAGAATCGATTCTGATATCCTTTATCGGATCAATGATCGGACTGATACTGGGCGTCGGACTGTCCCAGGGTGTCGGCCGTCTGATATTGCATTTCAGCGTGCCTTTTTCCGCATGGCCGGTAATACTGTCGGTTACCGTCGCGATCGTCGTCGGGCTGTCATCTGGCGTTATGCCTGCGATCAAAGCGGCCAAGCTGAATCCGATAGATTCCTTGCGACACGAGTAAAAAAACCGGTGTTTTACCGGTTTTTTGATACCTTACCCTCATACTCTGTGGCCATGTGGGTCAATTCGGTTTTAATTCGGGAAAAATCTTTTAATTCGTCATTATCGGCACGGATCGGTGTATTGATAAATCCATCCCCTATGCCACCCAGCCCTGCATTGACATGATCAAACACAATCGGGTATGCCAATCCTCTTTTAAACCGCAGTCTTGTTTCGCCCGGTTTGATCGCGCCGGACATCTTTGCACCGCGACAAACCGCATACAGGTCCTTGCCACCCACGAACACAACCGTACGATCGTTGATCATCAGCGCAGGCAGGCCATCAATATTGGCCGGGGCAATCTTTGCGCCAAAATTCCGCAGATTATTTATCATTCTGATAATTGGGGCATTGGTCAGTTCGTACTTTTCATCCAACTTATAAACACTGTCTGGCTGGCATTTTTCATCGCTGTTCAGATACGTCACGTAAAATACAGCATTGCTTTTTGATCGCGCGATTTTGTATATCATTCTGGCGGTATCAGTTTCGCTGTTACGGTTATGCTTGTTCACACCGACATCAATACGCAGATAGCCGCGCATAAATCCAAATTCGTCTTTTTTTACCGGCGCAATCGTGCAATCGGTCAAGTCGTGCAGAATCTTGTCCGAATGTTTGGAATTAACCCAGTGACTGTTCGTTTTTATCACAATTCTGTTATTGGCCGGATCAGCATGCTGCAACAGGCCGGGCAAGTATTCCTGGGACGTTAAATCATATGATAAAAAAATATCACCGCCGGAATAGGTTACTTCCCTTGTAAACAACGGGTCTTTTTTAGCCTGATCGATATAAAACATCGGCAAGCTTGCCTGCATAAAGCTGTGCGGCATCGAAGGCCCACAACCCTTGGCGCAATAATCACAGTTTTTCAGACATACTTTGGTCAGTTGAAATTCCAGCCAGAAATCCCTTTGCCCAATGATTTGCTGGGCCGGTATATCGGCCAACCAATTAAAAAATTCTTCTTGCGACGGCGCGTTTTTCATTGGTAAATTCCCCACTTTAACACCTACCAAAGGTTAGCACATACAATCAGTTTGTCAATATACCCAATAATAAAAAAGACCGGGACAAATCCCGGTCGGTGTAATTATTTTTTTTCGGTCAGACGGTCAATTAAATCCTGCATTTGACCGCGTGTGGCGAACGACAGGACTATTTCCCCTGCCCCGCCGCGCTTTTCACGCAATTTTACCGGCACATCCAATGCCTTTTTTATTCTGGATTCGATGTCCTTGACCATTGCCGGATCAATCAAATTTGATACAAAAGGCCGGCTTTTTGATGATCTGGCCGCTTCTTTGACCTTTTTTTCAGTGTCCGCAACGGACATCTTTTTCGACACAATTTCCGCCGCCAATTCAGTTGGGTTTTCCGCAACCGCAATCGTGCGCGCATGCGATGCGGAAATTTCACCGTTTTCAACCATGCGGCGCACTGATTCCGGCAAAGATGACAGACGCATTATATTTCTGATATAGCTGGCTGATTTGCCGATCAGCTTTGACACATCGTCCAGCCCATATCCGCATTTATCCATCAGGTTTTTATATGCCGCCGCTTCTTCGATCGGATTCAAATTCTCGCGCTGGACGTTTTCAATCAGTGCAATTTCCATCGCGCTGTCATCATCAATCGTTTTGACCAATGCCGGGATTTCGTTCAGTCCGGCCATCTTGCTGGCGCGAAAGCGACGTTCGCCCGCAACGATTTCATACTGATGCGCCCCGCCCTTTACACTGCGCAACAATATCGGCTGTAACACACCCTTTTCTTTTATTGACGCCGCCAGATCGGCCAGGTCGCTTTCCGTGAATGTCTTACGCGGCTGATCCGGGTTCGCGCCAATTTGGATCAGCGGCACCTGGCGAACTGCGACACGTTCGGAACCCGTCAGTACCGAAATATCCGGTATATTGCCCATTTCTGCTTTTAAATCCGCCAGGCCTTTACCTAATCCAAATTTGCTCATAAAAAACTCCGTTTTTTCGTAAACCGTAAACCGTGAACCGTGAACCGATCACTTACTTCAACAGTTTTGTTAACATTTGTTTTACTCTTTCCAAGTTAGCATCAATTTCCTTAAAAGATTCTAGTGAAATAAACTCCAAATCTTTGGCCAATCGTGCTTGACACCGCAACTCAGCGACCGAGCCACGCGCATAACCTAAAAACAAATTTTGCTCTTTATCACCATTTCTGGCCCCACCCTCTGACATGTTTGATATTATAGAAACTGCAGCACGACGCATCTGCGAAACCAAACCGAACTTTTCTACGGTCGGAATACTTTCAGTAACCTTGTATATTCTAAGAACTGTATCGTATGCAACCTTGTACACATCAAGATCTTCGATAATTTGCATTCCTCTTTCCTCGGTTCACGGTTCACGGTTTACGGCTAACGGTTCACGATTTCACTTGCGACGCGCAAATACGCTTGCGCGCCCGTGGAATTAAAATCATAAAACAGCGCTGGTTTTCCATGCGAGGGCGCTTCGCTGACACGGACATTGCGCGGCACAACCGTTTTAAATACGCGATCGCCGAATGTCGTGCGAACATCTTCTTCAACGGCGCGCGTCAAGCCATAACGCTTGTCATACATAGTCAGCAAAACCCCCATAATTTCCAGATTCTGATTCCACTTTTTTTGCACTTCGTCGATTGTATTGACAAGATGTTGGACACCTTCCAGCGCAAAGAATTCACATTGCAGCGGCACAATAACCGAATCCGCAGTGGTCAGCGCGTTTAGCGTCAAATACCCCAGCGCCGGCGGGCAATCCAACAATATATAATCATAATGGTCACGTACAGATTCCAAGGCGTCACGCAGACGATATTCGCGATTATCCATATCCAACAGGTCTGCTTCGGCACCCGCAAGCGATGGCGACGAAGGCAATATATGCATCCCCGGCACTGCGGTTGATAATATATTATCTGCGGCATTCGCCATTCCCATAATTACACCGTAGACACTTTGACGGTGCGCGGCGCGAACAAACCCCAGCCCCGTTCCGGCGTTCCCCTGGGGATCCAGATCAATTAATAAAACACGTTTTTTGATCGCGGCCAAGCTTGCCCCGATATTAATAGCGGTCGTGGTTTTACCCACCCCGCCCTTTTGATTTGCAAATGCGATAATTTTCGTCATCGATATCCTTCTAATCAAAACCAAGATAAAAAATCCGGCACATCCAGTCAAGTGGATAAAAATATAAAATATTTTATAGAGTAAAAACAAATAAATAAATTATATTTCATATGAAATACACCCTGCCCTGGCATGTTCATTAAAACAAACCGAATCGAAAAGACAAAAATCAAAATAAAAAATACAGATTATTCAGTAAAATATTAACTGTTTCACATGAAACACTAACAACTATTGACTAACGATTAATGACCAGAATAAAGCCATCGCCTGTTTTTGATGGGATTAATTTGTAATCAAACTTATATTTTGTTTTTGCGGTCGCGATTTCACTCTCTATTTCCCGGCCTTTTAATAGAAAAAGCTGGCTTTTTATCGGCGCCACATAATCCATAATCCTAATCAACGGCGCGAATGCGCGCGCAGTGAAAATAATTTCTTTGCCGGCCTTTTTGTATGTTTTTATAAAATCTTCGACACGACCATGATAAACATCAAAATTCGGCAAATCCAATTCTTGTTTCAGCATATTAAGAAAGTTCGCTTTTTTACCAATCGATTCAATTGCGATCACGTTCCAACCCAGTATCGCCAAAACCACCGCTGGGAATCCTGCCCCGCTGCCCATATCGACAATCTGGACGTCACGTGGCAAAATATCCGCCAATTGCGCGGAATCATCAATATGCCGCGCCTGGATATCATCCAGCGTACTGGGCGCGACCAGGTTCATGCGCACCGACCATTCGCGCAACAGATCAGCATATCTGGCAAATTTCTCTTTATTATTCATGGTCTTTATTGTAACATAGCAAATACGAATTAGCAAAAAAATTACCAAGCGATAATAAACCATGAAACATATAGAAAAATTATTTATCGGTATTGGCCTATTCTCGGTTATTTGCATCACAGGCGCCGCGATATGGCAATCCACATCGTCGTCGCACAAAGACGGCCATGTGTATCCTGCGAACAAATACGGTGCATTCCTGGCGGCCCAGCATGCAATATATGTAAACGATTTCGACAGCGCGTCCAAGTTTGCAAAATCGTTCCAGGACCGCGATCTGCCAATTATAAAAAACACCCTAGTGCTGTCCGATTTTCTGACCGGTCGGTTGCCTGATGATCCCGCACTGGCCAAGGCTGACAGTTCGGCACCAATGCAGCTGATAAACGATGCCTATTCTATCCTGGAAAACGATTGGGCGGCGGTATACGCGCGCCACAAGAAAGACGAATCCACACTGGCCGCACCACTGCGCATAT
Source organism: Alphaproteobacteria bacterium (assembly GCA_031555055.1). GTDB lineage: Bacteria > Pseudomonadota > Alphaproteobacteria > Rs-D84 > Rs-D84 > JAFGMC01. Next base: position 76,126 of record JAVBUT010000002.1, read on the forward strand.
GGTCCGGTGTTGCCACCGGCAAATCGGCCGATGTGTTGAAATTCGTGGATTCTATGGCGACAAACGATTCTTGGAAACACTTTGTTCGCGGGATGATTTATGCCGAAACTGCTAAGCCGGCCGCGGCCGCGAAAGAATTCGCCCAGGTTAAAACCGATTTTTTAAATATCAACGACTATCTGTATCTTATCGCGTTTTATAACGAGCATGACATGGTTGAAAAATCGACCAAACTGCTGACGGAATTTACCGAAAAACCGGGCGGAATGTTCATGCTGGATTCGATCATCGCGCCAAAATGGTCCGATTATTCCGGATATAACCACGCACTGACGTTCAGTTTGGTCCAAAGCGTGTCGCACACCCAGGTAATGCTGTTTTCAGACCTGTCGCTGCTGCTGTTGCGCTTTGCGGAAATAGTGCAGGGCGATAAAACCGCCCAGAATGATGCGATCAATTATTATCTGGGCCAGTATTTCTTTAACAACGGCGGCGATTATAAAAAATTCTTTGACGCGATCGATCCGTTAAGCCCGTTTTATCCGTTCAGCGTTATGAAAACCGCCGAAAAAAGCGGCAAAATCAGCGAGCTGGAACGCGCGACACGCGCGAACCCGCTGTTCGTTCCTGCAATAACAAAACTGGTTGCGAAATATATCCAGTCCGGCGACCAGAACAAGGCTATACGCGTCGTTAATCGCGCGCTGGATAACAAAAATTTAACCGAAGCAGGCCGGTCGTTTTTCCTGAAAACACGCGCCCAGATTCATATGACGTTCGGCGATCTTGACGCGGCCCAGGACGACATCCGTGCCGCCGCAGACATTCTGCCGATGGATGCCGGCATTCTGGCGATCCAGTCGCGCATATGGTCGGGCCAGGGACGCGAACTGGACACTGCATACGAATACGCAATCGCACTGGTGCATAAAAACCCTGCAGATGTAGAGCTGTGGGATGTTTTGGGATTGGCTGTCGCCGCGCGCGAAGGCCCCCAGGCCGGACTGGATATCATAGAACGCGTCGGCCAAATATCATACACATGTTCGTCTTTGTTCGAACATTTGGGCGATCTGTATGCGGAAATCGGCAATGAAAAACAGGCGCGCGACGCATATTTGCGCGCGATCGATCTGTCCGACGACGGCCTGAGCATAGTACCGGTTCTGGAACGTAAATTAAAGAGGTTGAAATGAGTATGCGCGTTGGAATAATCGGGACTGGCGCATGGGGGACGGCGCTTGCAATATCATCGGCGCGCGCAAAAAACATTGTGACGTTGTGGTCATTTGACGGCCAGATGGCCAGTTTTGACGGTGTAAAAATACCGAAAAATATTACTGTGACCCGCGATATGGCCGATTTGAAAAACACAGATGTTTGGCTGATTGTCACCCCAGCGGCATATTTTCGCGAAACAGTTCAAAAAAGCCGGCTTTTTTATAAAAAACAACCGGTAATAATATGCACCAAAGGGATCGAATCTGTAACCAACAAACTGATGTCCGAAGTGCTGATGGACGAATTGCCGGAATGCCTAAACTATGGCGTCCTGTCGGGCCCACAATTCGCGGGCGAAGTCGCGTCCGGTGTCCCAACCGGCAGCACGTTGGCCGGAACGAAACGCGCGCGCCGGGCAGGGCATACGGCATTGTCCGAATTGCATCTGCATGATTCCGACGATGTTATCGGCGCCGAAATATGCGGCGTTGGCAAGAACGCGGTCGCGTTGATATCCGGATACTGCAGCATTGCGGGACGCGGCGAAAACGAAAAAGCGATGATATTCACGCGCGCATGGAACGAAGTCGTAAAATTCGGATTGTCCGGTGGTGCGAAAACCGAAACGTTTTTGGACCTGTGCGGAATAGGGGACTTGTTCCTGTCGGCAACATCACCAACCAGCCGCAATTATTCCGCCGGTGTCGCAATAGCCCAGAAAACGAAAATCGTCGGCACAGTCGAAGGAATAAACGCATTAATCGGTCTGACACATCGCGCGGCCAAGAAAAAAATCAAAACACCAATTTTGACCGAGATGTTAAATCGTTTAAAAGTATAAAAATCAAAAATACGCAAAAAAGCCGGCTTTGGAAAAATAAATCAATTCAATAAAATACCGGCCATTTCATATGAAATTGTTTATTTTACCGGCCTTTTTGTGGTATTTTGCATAACAATACTATAAATCGCCTATAAAACGGGCCCATTTTGGGCCCGTTTTATAAAATTACCGGTGTTTTGATCGTTTTTTATAATGAATAATAACAAGGGGGTGTTGCATATTCCCAAGCCCCATTCCCATCTGATCCGGTTATCGTCAATGTATAACAACTGGTTATTTGCGTACCGTTACCACCGGCAGACATGCCACCGGATGGACACGCCGCACATCCGGTCACACCATTTGTTGTGGTACCATAATACCCAGGGGCGCACCTGTACTCTGTGCTTGAATTACATATGTTACAATTGCATGTTCGCGCTGTCCTGGATTGGTATCCCGCGCCCAGATTCGCCCATGACGTACTGGTGCAATCAGTGCATCCAGTACAGGCCAGACAATTACGATTCGACAGGTAATATCCGGCGTTACAGTTTTTGTAATAACTTTGGCCGCACAACGATGCACCATACGCGATCACAGGCATTGTGAAAATCAGTAAAAAAACAGACAGTTTTTTTAGCACTGCGCCGGCTCCTCGCAATTATGGCCACCATCATCGCATACCCATGTCGCCAGCCCATAACAAACAAGCGTACATATGGTACCTTTGGTATCCTGATGACAATCTTCTGTGGCGCAATATGGATATTCACAGTTTTCCTCGCCCGGCATAACCGACTGGCCCAGGGGACATTCATAATGACCGGTCGACGCAAATCCTGGTCGTGAAAACACAATCACAAAAAGCACAAATGATACAATTGTAAAAACTTTCTTCACAATCACCCCCATAACATTCAATTAATGATAGTATTATCCGCAAGCCCAACGCAAGAAAAAACGGCGTACGATTGTACGCCGTTTTCGATATCGAACAATAAACTATTATTTAACAGTTGTTGTCGCGTTACGGTTCTGTGCCCAGACTTCTTCGCCTGTGCCTTTGACGGCCGGACGTTCTTTGCCATAAGAAATGGTAGAGATACGTTTAGCTTCGACACCGTCGTTAACCATAACGGCCTTGGCTGCGTTTGCACGACGTGCGCCCAGTGCCAAGTTGTATTCTGTGGAACCACGTTCGTCACAGTTACCAGCGATCTGGATTTTGGTGTCCGCATGATTTTTCATGTACAAAGACTGGCCCAACAGATTATCGCGAGCTTCGCTGTGGATTTCGGAAGAATCAAAAGCAAAATATACTTTCTGATTGTTCATATCGGCCGGTTCAACGATGTTTGAACCACCGCAAGCAGCCAGAGCCAATACGCCAGCCAACATTGCATAGTTTTTAATTTTCATGGAAATACTCCCTTGTATTTTTGTTGCTCAGGTACTAGTGTATACCAAAATATCATAAGAATCAAGAGAAATCGGGAAATGGGATTAAATTCGTTACACGACTTGCATTTGGCTGGCGTAAAGTGGGAACTGGCTGAAAATCCGCATGTTTGCGACGCCACAAAACATTCGGAAAAAACGGCGCCCGGAACACCGTCGTTGGGCATTCCGTCAATTTCAGAATCGTCCATAATTCCGGCGATCGCACCAATGACGATCGCAATGGCCCAAGATTCTGCCGCGCACGCCGCGGACCTGTCGGCGCTGACCAACGCCATAATTGATTTCAAGCATCCGTTAAAACAATTTGCAAAAAACACCGTGCGACCCACATTCTCCAGTGATTCGAAATTGCTGATTATAACCGACGCACCGTCCGGCGATGATGATGAATGCGGTAATATTCTGTGCGGGGCGGGCGGCGATCTGTTGGACAAGATGTTGAATGCCATCGGATTGTCACGCGATAATGTCTCGATCATACCGATGATATTCTGGCGGACGCCGGGCGGACGCGGCGCCACGCGTGAAGAACTGGACCTGGCGCGACCATTCGTTGCGCGCGCGATCGAATTACTGGCGCCGCGTGCGATACTGACACTGGGGACGCTGGCCGCACTGGAGATTGCCGGTGCAAAATTACCAAAGCAGCACGGTGAATTTGTTGAACGCAGCGGAATGGCGCCAGTTGTTCCGATTTATCATCCGAATTACCTGTTGCTGAAACCGGACGCAAAGCGCGATGTTTGGAACGCACTGCAAAGCATGCAAAATTTCTTGAAAAACCCATAAAAATGTTTAATAATCTGCACATAAGCTTATAAAGGAGCATACAATTAGACCGCCAGTACAACGTGATAACCGCAGGGATTTAGGTCCCCGCATGAACAATAAAATTTTCGCCAAAAGCGTCCAGGTGATTTCTGATACCGGCGCAAATCTGGGCATTATGCCAACGCCCCAGGCGCTGTCTATGGCGATGGATGCGGGCTTGGACCTGGTTGAAATCAATGCAACCAACGTGCCGCCGATCGTCAAGATCATGGATTACGGCAAGTTCAAATACGATCAGAAAAAACGCGCGAATGAAGCGCGCAAGAACCAGAAAACCACCGAAATGAAGGAAGTCTGGATAAAGCCGTTTATCGAAGAAAACGATCTGAACGTCAAAATGAAAAAGGTTTTCGAATTCCTGGGCGAAGGCGACAAGGTCAAGATTTCCGTCATGACCAAAGGATCGAAAAAGGTTTTGGCGCGCGGCAAAGACGCGGTTCCCGAACTGTTTGCACGGGTTATTGAAATCATCGGCGATCATGGAAACTTGGAATCCAAATCAAAGCCTGATGAACGAACAAAATCGATCATCATCGCACCTGCAAAGTAAAAAATCCGGCAACTGCCGGATTGTTTATCATATTTTATTTGCAAATGTTTTTTGGTTTGTTATAATTCGGCGCACATGGGTGTGTAGCTCAGTTGGTTAGAGCGTTACGTTGACATCGTAAAGGTCGTCGGTTCGAGTCCAATCACACCCACCAGATTAATTTATGATTTCTGATTTACGATTTAATAAAAAAATCAGAAATCAGCAATCATAAATCAGAAATATGAATAACAAATTTTTAATCACATCTGCACTGCCGTACGTTAACAACGTCTTGCATATCGGACATCTGATCGGTTGCTGGCTGCCATCGGACGTATATGCGCGCTTTTGCCGCAGCATGGGTCGCGATGTCTTGTTTATATGCGGCGCAGACGAATATGGAACCACCAGCGAAATTGGTGCACTGAAAGAAGGCATGCCCGTCGAAGAATACGTTGACAAGTATCGCACAGAACACGAAAAATCTGTTCGGGATTTTAATTTGTCATTTGATCTGTACGGGCGCACGCATACAGAACTACATACAAAACTGGTACAATCATTATTCACGCGTCTGGACGAAGAGGGGTTGATTGAAGAACGTACATCAATTCAACCATATTCAGTAAAAGACAAAATGTTTCTGGCCGATCGGTTTGTTATCGGCACATGCCCGAAATGCGGGTATGACAATGCGTACGGCAACGAATGTGGCCAGTGCGGCACAACACTGGACCCTGGTGATCTGATCAGTCCGCACAGTGCCGTGAACGCTGATTCTCCGGTCGAAATGCGCGAAACAAAACATCTGTACATCAAACTGTCCGCTATGCAGGACAAATTGCGCGCATGGATAGACTCACGCGTCGGCTGGCCAAAAACCGCGCTGACTATTGCGAACAAATGGCTGGACGAAGGGCTGCGCGATACGCCGATTACACGCGATCTCAAATGGGGTATTCCGGTAAACAAGCCAGGGTACGAGAATAAGGTTTTCTATGTGTGGTTTGATGCGCCGTGGGGATATGTTTCAATTTCACAGGCTGCCACCAAAGACTGGGAATCATGGTGGAAAAATCCAGACTGCCACTACAGACAATTTATGGGCAAAGATAATGTTGCATTCCACGCCGTAACATTTCCATCGCAGCAATTGGCGATCAATGACGGATGGAAAATGGTCGATGTGCTAAAGGCTTTGAATTTTCTAAATTTCGAAGGCGCAAAAATATCAAAATCGACCGGCAATGGAATTTTCCTGAACGAGGCAATAAAAGACGCACCGGCGGACGCGTGGCGTTATGCATTAATGGCGTCCGCGCCGGAAACGGATGATACGGACTTTACTATCCAGCGCTTTGCCGATATTGTCAACAAGGACCTGAACGGCATGCTGGGGAACTTTGTTTCGCGCGTATGCAAACTGACCGAAAAGAATTTCGGGAATCAGGTACCCGCAGGGGCGAATAATATTCGTCCAAATCATCAGGGCGAATGTGATTCGCCCCTACAAAAATCAATCAATGAAAAATTATCGGAATTGACTGCTGCGCTGGACGCGTGCGAATTTCGAAACGCCGTATTCGCACTGCGCGGACTGTGGGCGATCGGCAACGAATTTATGACGGAAACAGCGCCATGGACGATGGTTAAAAATGGTGATATGGATGGCGCTGGGGCCGCATTAAACGAATGTTTTCAGCTGATCGATTTTTATGCACGCGTATCCGCACCGTTTATTCCGGACGCGGCGGGGAAAATGCTTCGCATTTTCAGGAATCAGGAACCAGGAATCAGTTGGCCAAGCGCGTACGAACGCCGCATTGCGGCCGGCACAGAATTTGTCGTACCTGAAAATCTTTTCGAAAGAATCGATGATGATAAAATTAAATTGTTAACCGAAAAATACGCGTCAAAGAAACTGGACGCGCCGAAAATTGTTACCGCGAAAATATTGACTGTGGACGCGCACCCGACCAAGGAAGGCCTGGCGGTTCTGACCGTGGACGCGGGCGATGAAAAACCGCTGACAATCGTCTGTGGCGCGCCGAATGTACGGCCGGGCTTTGTCGGCGTATTGGCACACGTTGGCGCGATTTTGCCCGGCCAGAAAAAGCCGATCACAAAACGCGCTGTCGCCGGCGTCGAAAGCCATGGCATGATGTGCAGCGCCGCAGAGCTGGGCGTCGGCCAGGACGGTGACAATATTTTGGAACTGGCCGGCGACAGTATGATCGGCGTAAAGTTTAACGCCTAGGTCAACATGAATCCGAAGATTTTGCAAATTTACTTGTCGCACGCAAACGTCACATACGCGCCGATATACGGCGAAACATTGTCATGCGCGGATTGCACAAATCTGGGCATTTGCGAAAAAGATCGATATCTGTTTATGCCGAATTGCGCGGTTGCGAATTTTATTATGGAACGTGTTCCCGGCAACATCAGGTATAACGAAGGCGCACGCACCATGATCGTGTCATACCGCGAACCGCGAACGCGACTGACAACGTTGCAGCACGCCGTCGATACAGCAAAACAGCAATTTTTTGCGAAAATGAAATGAGAAACTCTGATATCCGTCTTGTATTAGTATCATGCTGTGCGCCGTGCAGCGCGGGCGCAATCAAACAATTAGTGGATATATGCTCCTTGTCAAACTCCCCCCTTGCGGGGGAGTCGACCACGCTGTCATGCGGGTCGGTAGGGGGTATAACAAACAATGCAGATACCCCCCACCGGCGCTACGTGTCGACTCCACCACAAGGGGGGAGTTTAACCGACTTCATCGTATTATTTTATAACCCTAATATTTATCCCGATACGGAATATCAAAAAAGACTGGCCGAGCAGGTTCGATACTGCGAATCACTTGGCGTGAAATATCATGTCGGCAATTATGATCATACTGCGTGGCTGCGCGAGATTGCAGGTACCGAATCCGAACCGGAACGCGGCGCACGATGTTCCAGATGTTTCAAGTATCGCTTTAAATACGCCGCAGAATTCGCACGCACCAACGGATATAATGCAATTGCCAGCGTACTTGGTGTATCACGCCATAAAGATCAATCGCAAGTCGATGCCGCTGCCATAAATGTTTTGACCGACATTAAATACATCCCGATTAAGTGGGATGACGAATTAAGATCAAAAATCAATAAAAAAGCCGGCTTTTACAGGCAAAATTATTGTGGTTGCGAATTCTCTATCCGGAAAGTATAATTTATTTATAATTATAATAAGGAGTATCGCATGTCTTCCATTTTCGTATTCCCAGGCCAAGGGTCCCAGACCGTCGGCATGGGCAAAGAACTGTTTGATAACCATGAAATCGCGCGCCGCGTATTCGAAGAAGTTGACGACGCGCTGAACCAGAAACTGTCCGATATTATATTCAACGGTCCAATGGAAACACTTACCATGACTGCAAATGTTCAGCCTGCAATTATGGCGGTTTCAATCGCAATGTTTCGGGCGTCTGGACTTGAAATCACGCCTTATGTCGCGGGCCACAGCCTGGGCGAATATTCCGCGTTGTGCGCGGCGGGATCATTATCACTGACGGATACGGCGCGTCTGTTGCGTCTGCGCGGTGACGCGATGCAGCGCGCGGTTCCGGTTGGCGTCGGCATGGTGTCTGTTATTATGGGATTGGATATAGACAAGGTCACTGACATTTGTCGTGACACCGGGGCCGAAGTCGCAAATGACAACACACCCGGCCAGGTTGTAATATCCGGTCTGAAAGAAAATGTCGAACGCGCAATGGAAATCGCGAAAGAGCAGGGCGCCAAACGTGCAATGCCACTGCCATTGTCTGCGCCGGTTCACTGTTCGTTGCAAGAGGGGGCCGCGGACGAAATGCGTGCCGCCTTGGCCGACATTGATATGAAAATGCCAAAGGTTCCATTGATCTCTAACAAAACATGTACACCGCTGCACGGGCCGGCCGACATCAAAGAAGCGCTGGTATATCAGATAACGCATGGCGTACGCTGGCGCGAATCGGTGTTGGCAATGCCGGCACTGGGGATTACCGAAACAATCGAAGTCGGCCCGGGCAACGTGCTGACGGGCCTGACACCGCGCATCGTAGATTCCATGACATCCAGAAAGTTGGAGATATAAACCAATGCCGGAATGGTTGCTGATATTGTCAGAGATTATTATATTCGTCTGTGGCACAGGCGCAATTTGGCTGTTAAACCAGAATAACAAATATTCCAAGTACGGCGTATTGCTGGGGCTGTTTTCGGAACCGTTCTGGTTCGTATCCGCATACCACAGCCGTTCTTGGGGAATATTCGCGCTGACGTTCATATACACCGTATCATACATCGTTGGCGTATATAATTTCTGGTTCAGAAAAAAACAAACAAAATCAAAAAGCAAAAGGTAAAGAAATGATATTAAAAGATAAAGTCGCGCTAATCACCGGCGCGACCGGCGGAATCGGCGGCGCAATCGCACGCGAATTTAAGAATGTCGGCGCGACTGTTGTGGTGACCGGACGTTCTATGGAAAAATTAAACGCGGAATTTGATGACGGCTATATCAAAATCTCGGTTGATATTTCCAAAGACGGTGCGGCCGACGAATTAATCAAAAGCACAATCGAGTCAGCTGGAAAAATCGATATCTTGGTCAATAACGCCGGCATTACCAAGGATACATTGTTAATGCGCATGACGGACGAACAGTTCGATGATGTTATCAACACCAACTTGCGCAGCTGTTTTAAACTGTGCCGCGCGGTAATTATGCCGATGATCAAAAACAAGGGTGGCCGGATTATAAATATGGCGTCAATTATCGGTGCGATCGGCGGGCCGGGCCAGGCGAACTATGCGGCCAGCAAAGGCGGCATGATCGCGATGACAAAATCCATTGCGGCGGAATACGCGTCGCGCGGGATTACTGCGAACTGTGTCGCACCAGGCTTTATCAAAACGCCGATGACGGATGTTTTGACCGACGAATTAAAAGACGCGTATCTGAAACAAATCCCCGCCGGCAGATTCGGCGAACCAAGCGACATTGCGAATGCATGTATATTCTTGGCGTCTGATATGGCATCGTATATCACCGGCCAGACAATCCACGTAAACGGCGGAATGGGAAGGTTTTAAAAACTAGCGCATAGCGAGATAGCAAATAGCGCATAGCGTTATAGCGAAATCACTAATCACTATACGCTATGCGCTATGAACTATATGCTAATGTTAAATTACGACGTAATCATCATCGGTGGGGGGCATGCGGGCGTGGAAAGCGCAACCGCATCTGCGCGCCGTGGCGCAAACACACTGCTGATTACAAAATCAAAATCCGACCTGGGGGCGATGTCATGCAATCCATCGATCGGTGGTCCCGGCAAATCACAAATGGTCGCAGAAATGGACGCACTGGGCGGGATTATGCCAATTGCGGCAGATCGCGCGGGAATTCATTGGCGAACGCTGAACGCGACCCATGGCGCGGCAACGACGGCCTTGCGCGCGCAGATTGATCGTAAAAAATATCACAACGCGATTGTGGAAATACTATCAGATTATCCGAATTTGACTGTCGAGTTTGGCGATGTTGAAACATTGGATTTAGAAAATAAAATCGTCAATGGAAACTATTCGGCGCACGCGATTGTTTTAACCACGGGGACTTTCCTGGGCGGACTGGTCACACGCGGGGCCGAAAAAATCGAATCAGGTCGTCTGCGCGACGATAATACATACCAGGAAAACGATAAAAATATATCAAAAATACTGCAAAAGGCCGGCTTTTCGATATTAAGATTGAAAACCGGAACGCCCGCACGCATATGGCGCGATTCGATTGATTTTTCCGTCTGCGAAGTGCAATCCAGTGATCTGGAACACGAATATTTTTCCGGAACGCCACGAATCACGAATCACGAACCACAAATCACGAATTGCTATATCACACACACAAACGAATCTGTTCATCAGTTTATCCGCGATAATATTACCGACGCGCCGATGTATAACGGCGATATAACAGGCACCGGGCCGCGATATTGCCCAAGTCTGGAAGACAAGGTCATGCGTTTTCCGGAACACAAATCGCACCATGTTTTTCTGGAACCCGAAGGCACGGACAGTGATCTGATTTATCCCAACGGAATTTCAACCAGTATGAGTGCCGACGCCCAGGACAAATGGATACGCATGATCCCAGGACTGGAGAATGCGCGGATCGAACGGTACGGATATGCGATCGAATATGACGCGATTGACGCACGTGCACTGAAACCGACGTTGGAATCCAAAGATATTCCGGGACTGTTTTTTGCCGGCCAGATCAACGGCACATCCGGATACGAAGAAGCCGCCGCCCAAGGCATCGTTGCAGGCGCGAATGCGGCCGGATGTGCGATGGGCGAATATGATTCTCCCATACAAATCGATCGCACGAATTCCATGATCGGGGTTATGATTGACGACATCACAACGCTGGGCGTGGACGAACCTTACCGTATGTTCACATCACGCGCGGAATTTCGATTGTCGCTGCGCGCGGATAATGCAATTGCGCGTCTGGGTGATATGGCGGTCAAATTAAATTTGATAACGGAACCCGAACGAAAACAAAAACATGATCAAAAGGCCGGTAAAATCACCGAAAATGATAAATTTTATGCCGGATATATCGCACGGAATTTGCGCGAAATCGAAAGTTATAAACGCGATGCAGATTTAAAAATCCCGGAAAATTTCGATTATAAATCATTACCGGGCCTGACCAATGAATTGGTTGAAAAATTATCCAGAACACGTCCCGCGAATATCGCGTCGCTGGCGCGGATTCCGGGAATTACCCCGGCGGGAATCATGGTCGTACTGCGCAAAATAAGGACAGGGAATTAACATGGCAATATTCAAGACATCTTTGCGTACAGAATATTTTCAAACATATCGTAAATATATGGAAGAAAATATCCCGTCTATAAAAGCACATTGGGTTTATGGAAACAGTTTGGCAGTTGTAACACTTGAAAACAAGTTTTTTGAAATACGTATGGATGGGCAGAATTTCGGACACAAACCTTTGGACTGGACAGATTACGCCTTATTCGGCGACTGGACCACGGTACGTACCGGCGACGGCAAATGGCGAATAATCGCCAGCACCGGCATCATGCACGGGCGCAAATTCAATACGAAACCTATATTCATTGATACGGAATCAAACCGGGCCGCAAAGATATATAAAACAATTAATGCAGACGGCAAATACTATGTTATTGATACTGTAGGCGCCATACGGCCGTGCAATTATTTTTCCGGTGATGATATTGCCAGGCTGTTCGGTGGCAATCCAGGCAAATAATTAATACATCATAATTTTATTGAAAAATCTAAATCCCATGGTTATACTAACGCCGATTATGCCGATGTAGCTCAGCTGGTAGAGCATCTCATTCGTAATGAGGGGGTCGCAAGTTCAAATCCTGTCATCGGCACCACATAAAATTGTTAATGGACGCACTTTTGCGTCCATTTAAAATTTTATAGTGCCCACCGTAGTCCGCCAACGGCGCGACGAATGTCGGGCTATCCAAAAACACATAAAACTTTTTCATCACCGGCTTTTTTGCCGGTTTTTTATTGCGGAATTGCTTCCTGATGATTGTCGGAATCTTTTGTTATAGTATTCTGTACAAGTTTACACAAAGGAGAAACTATGAAAAAAATTCTGACCGCAGCATCCGTGCTGTCGGTATTTGCCATACTGCCGGCGTCCGCGGAATTCTATGGCGCAATCGGCGCTGGTTCAAACCTTAGCAGCGATATAAACGTTTCCGGCCAAGGTGTTGATTTGGACTTGTCGACAGACCCGGGCGTCGCGGCATCATTGGCCGTTGGATACCAGATACCGTCATGGTGGCACATACGCGCCGAAGCGGAATATCTGTTTATTGGCGCCAATATTAAAAACCACCCGGTCAGCGACGCCATGCAGTTGCGCACCCAAGGCGGAATGTTGAACGCATACATACCGATACCGATTCCCGTGGTCCAGTTGTACGCCGGTGCCGGTATCGGATACATGATGGCGACCGGATATGACAAGAACGCCGACATCGGAAACACCAGCGATTTCAAAGTCGCATACCAGGCCATCGTGGGTGTCGAAATCGAAATGCCTGTTATCAAGGCACTGGGGATCGAAGCGCGATATTTGCGCGTCGAAGCCGATTTCCCAGGCGTCAATGTTAACGGCGACCACTGGCTGCTGATGCTGCGCGCACGTTTTTAACCGACCAGCTTGACTTTACAAAAACCGGCGCATTGCCGGTTTTTTTAACTTTTTTGTGGAAATCGCAAAATATATGTACTAAAATTACACCCATGAACAAAAAACAGATCATTATAAAATAACTGGCACACGCGCTTTGGCGGTGGCTGGGGCGCACGGCGTCCCTATTTTTTTATAAAAAAGGTATTAAACACGATGTCATATAAAAAGACAGATGCAAAAGCGAATTTTACGGCGATCGAACACGAAATGCTGAACGCATGGCGCAGTGGAAATATATTCCATAAATCGCTGAAACAGACCGAATCCGGAAAACCGTTCAGCTTTTATGACGGACCGCCGTTTGGAAACGGTCTGCCGCACTGGGGGCACTTGGGCGTAACCGCGGTAAAAGATATGGTATGCAGATACCAGACGATGACTGGTCGCCATGTCCAGCGCGAGCTGGGGTGGGACTGTCACGGATTGCCGGCGGAAAATTCGGTCGAGAAAAAACAAAAGCGCAGCGCCAAGGATATTGTCGCAAATGACGGCATGGACGTGTTCTGTGATATGTGCCGCATTGACGTCATGACATATACCAAAGAATGGGGCAGATTTATCGAACGTATGGGTCGCTGGGTTGATATCGGCGACGAATACGGATATCGCACAATGGACCGCGATTATATGGAATCCATGCTGTGGACCTTGAAAACACTGTATGACCGCGGACTGCTGTACAAGGATTATTCCGTAAACTGGTTCGACTGGGTCAATGGCACAATCGTTTCCAATTCCGAAGCGTCCCAGGATTACCGTGATGTTGTCGACGACGCAGTAACGGTATGGTTTGGGCTGGAGAACGGCAGACGGGTTTTGGCATGGACAACGACGCCATGGACGCTGCCTGCAAACTCTGCCTTGGCCGTGAATCCAAAAATGCAATATGCCGTTATGCGGGACAACGACGGCGCGGAATACATCATCGCAGAATCCAGATTGACCGCCTATGAAAAACAGTTCGCAGATGCGACACGCGTCGGCACAATATCTGGCGCGGACCTGGTCGGTTTAAAATATGCACCACTGTTCAATTATTATACCGATGAAAAGCTGTACCGCATAATTTCCGCCGATTACGTCAGCGACGGCGACGGTACCGGAATCGTGCACATTGCGCCGGCGTATGGCGCCGAAGATTTTTGGGCGGTAAAGAACATCGACCCGGAATTCCCGGTCATCCTGAACGTCGACAACTATGGAAACTTTACGGCCGATGTTACTGATTTTGCAGGCCAGAATATCTTTGCGGCCGGGCCACAGATTATCGAAAACCTTAAAAAGGCCGGTAATTTGGTCAAAAAAGAACAATACAAGCACAACTATCCGTACGGCGACCGGTCGCACGAAAAGTTGATCCAGCGCGCGACTGATTCCTGGTATATCAATGTGCCAAAAATCAAGGATAAACTGCTGGCTAATAATGCAAAGGTTAATTGGACTTCGGCTGGCGAGCGTTTCCGCGCATGGATTGAAAATGCGCGTCCTTGGGCGATTTCGCGCAACCGTTTCTGGGGAACACCATTGCCGATCTGGACACGTGGCGGCGAATTCAAAGTATTCGGATCAATCGCAGAATTGGAAGAATTCTTTGGCGTAAAGATAAACGATCTGCATCGCCCGACATTGGATGCATTGGAAAAAGACGGCTGGAAACGCATTCCGGACGTTCTGGATTGTTGGGTGGAATCCGGGTCAATGCCATGGGCGTCGCTGCACTATCCGTTCGAAAACACCGACAAATTCAATGCAACATTTCCGGCGGATTATATTATCGAAGGCCAAGATCAAACCCGCGGATGGTTCTATGCGCTGATGGTTTTGGCGACCGCATTGTTTGATCAGCCTGCATTTATGACCGTATCTGCGAACGGTATGATCGTTGATGAAAACAAAAAGAAATTTTCAAAATCATTAGGTAACTTTGTAAATCCCGAAGGACAAATTGAACAGTTTGGCGCAGACGCGATCCGCCTGTTCATCCTGGGGTCTAATTTCATGAAGGCCGAGCCTGTCCCCGTCGACAAGGAAGGCAAAGTATTTGCCGAGCCGATAAAATCGGTCCTGACTCCGTTATGGAATGCGTATCATTTCTTTACGCTGTATGCGAATGCTGGGGATATAAGTGTCAGTGTCAGTGACAGTGTCAGTGACAGTGTCACCAGAAATATCCTTGACCAATATATTGTCGCAGAATTGGATAGTTTGGTCATCGTCGCGCGCGACGCACTGGACGCATATGCACCAGACCGTGCACTTGCCAGTGTCACAAGGTTCTTGGACATTTTAAACAACTGGTACATACGTCGTTCACGGGAACGTTTCTGGGACGAAGAGCAGGGCGCATTCGATACACTGTACTTTGTTCTGACCGAGCTTTGTAAATTGCTGGCGCCATTCGCACCGTTTATATCAGACTATATCTATAAAAATCTGACAGGCGCAGAATCCGTGCATCTAGAGAAGTTCCCAGGAATCAAGAATCAAGAATCAGATGCTAATAGTCTGCTGGCCAATATGCGCCAGATTCAAACAATCGTATCCGTCGGGAAACAGTTGCGTGAAAAGTATGGTATGCGTAATCGCTTGCCGTTGGCATCTATGACGCTGGCTGCGACAAACATCGGCGCGTTTGATAATGCGTACAAAGAAATTATCGCAGACGAACTGAACGTCAAAAACGTAAACATCGTTGATGAAATTTCATCAGTTGCTGACAGTTTTGTATACCTGATCACGCCGAAAATCGGTGCGCGTCTGGGTGGCGCGTTGAAAGAAATCATCCCGGCCGTCAAGAATGGAAATTACACTATCGACAACGGGCAACTTATTGTCGATACGATTCACGATTCACAGTTCACGATTCACGACGATGAATTCGAATCACGTTTAACCATAAAGCCGGGCATCACCGGCGCGGCGCTGCCGGATAATACTGCGGTGGTTGTTCTGGATACCGAATTGAATTCGGAATTGATCGCCGAAGGTTTGGCAAACGACGCATTGCGCTTTATCCAGGATACGCGCAAGACCGTTGGGTTAAATGTTTCCGATCGCATAACACTGGAATACAGTGCTGATCCTGCATTGGCGGATGCGATGGAATCGCATCGCGCACGTATCATGGCCGACACATTGGCAACTGATATGATCCGCGGGGCCGGCGAACATTCGACCGAAATCGAAGGATATAATTTTGCAATAACGATCAAAAAGGCATAAGGAATGACAAAAAAGAAAGAAATTATAAACGCGGCAGAAAAAAAGTTCGTGGGCAAAATGCACCCGATTACAAAAAAGTATCTGGAACAATTGTACGGTATGACCCGAATATTCGCTTCATGCGACGCCTTTGGAAATTACACAGATACCGAAGATTGTTTCTGCATATACCCAAACAACAAGGACCAGATCGGACAAATTACAAATCTGCTGGCGATGGTAGGTGTTCAAAAAATAAAAGAAATAACCGTCAAGGCACCGAAAACGGAAACAGTGATTCTGTTGCCATATCTGGCCAGCAATATTGGATTCCAACGCATTGCGGTCGAAATGATCGCAAAAGAATTCAAAGACATGGCCCATAAAAACAATGACCTGATGTTTTCATCGATAAAACAAATGTACGCCGCCGAACAAGGCAAAAACAGGTAATGAAATTAACACCGGAAATTTATTTTCGCGAAGTGCCCCGGGTTCTGGACATGGATATCCGGACAGAGTTATACACGACAAATGAATTCACATTGGCGGTGGCGGTGATTTTGTCGGCCCAGACAACCGACAAACAGGTTAACACTGTGACGCCAACGCTGTTCGCGATTGCAGACACGCCGGAAAAGATGTTGGTTTTGGGCGAAAATGGTTTGAAAAACCATATCAAAACAATTTCATTTTTTAATAACAAGGCAAAAAACATTATCGGATTATCAGTACAACTGGCACAGACTAATTACTCCCCCCCTGAGGGGGAGTCGACCGCGCCATCATGCGGGTCGGTGGGGGGTAATTCCGACTGGAAATTTTCACCCGAATACCACAATCGCGACGCGCTGATGAAATTGCCGGGGATTGGTCAGAAAACCGCGAATGTCATAATGAACGTTTGCTGGGGTGAACCATTGCTGGGGGTGGACACGCACGTATTCCGCAATGCACACCGTTATGGATGGGTTGATAAATCAGACAATACGCCTGAAAAAGTTGAAGCAAAATTAATGAAATTTATTCCGAAAAAGTACCACGCAATGGCGAATCACGTAATGGTCTTGCACGGGCGTTATATATGCCAGGCCCGCCACCCAAAATGCGGTGAATGTCCGGTTGCAAAATGGTGCGAATCCAAGGATAAAATTATTTAACAAAAACACCGGCCTTTTCATCAAAAAGGCCGGTGTTTTTTATTTTATAAAATCCGTCGCGTCTTGCATGATTTTTACGATCAGCGCGTTTATTTCATCGGTCTTGAAATCGCGCGGAACAAATGCCAATGTGTATGTAACATTGCGAACTGATTCTTTTGGCTTTTCAAAAACGTCGGCGATTTTGACATCCGCAATCTCTTTGAAATTTTTCAAGATAAATTCGGCGACGTCTCCCGCATGCTTGCCATACGGTACCGCAACGGATACATCGCGAACACTGGCAATTGTTGCGGACGGCGATTCGTATTTGATTTTGCGCGGCGCCAGATTTAACAATTCTTCACAATCAAAGAATTCAAAAATCACGGGCAGATCATTTTTTATATCCCATTCGGCCAATAACACCGGGTGTATTTCGCCAAAGATGCAAATTTCCCGGCCTTTTGATACAATTTTGCCGCAACGGGTTGGGTGTATGCATGGTTTTACACAAAAATCAGCTGCATTGCCATATTCAATCGAATATTCAATACCTAAATCTTTCATCAGATTTTCCAGCAGTCCTTTGACATCCAGTGGCGATATTTTCGCACCATTCATAACACCCCACAGGACGTTGTGCTCGCCGTCTTTTTGGAAAACCTTGCCCCATTCATAGCACCGAATTTCGCGATTTTTTACATTGATATTTTTCGCAACCAGTTCTGCGGCCTGGACAATCGCATTGTTTTTCATAAACGCATACCCGCCGTCCACACTGTTTTCCAGCGCGATATGATCCGCAACCGGCGACATATTGGCGTGTTTCGGCGAATACAGATTATCTGTAAATACCTCGTAAAATCCATTATGAACCATGTACGAATCGATTTCTGATTTACGCAACTGGGCGGATGTTGGTTCGGCGCCGATTGTAACCTGTGGCAAACGCGACGACAGATTGTTATAGCCAATCGAACGACACAACTCTTCAATCAAATCGGCGCGTGTACCCTTGATATCCCATACGCGCCATGTTGGAATCATGTATCCGCCGGGCGTTTTTTCAAACCCGTACCGCGCCAGGCGTTCATCAATTTCCTTGTCCGTGATCTTGATTTCCAGCGCATTGCGAACATAGTCGCCGGACATTTCGATATATTGTTTTTCAATGCGTTTTGACCGCGCAAAACAGAACTGGCCGTTTGGTTCCCAACCCATGTCCGAATACAGTTTATGCGCACGCGCAGCCCCCGCACATATCGCGGAAATATCGCCACCACGTTCGAATATCTGGGCGGCAATTGTCGGCTTTTCCAACAACGCACGTTCAGTCCGGCGGATAGATACAGGATCAAACAGCGCGGTTTCAAATAATATATTGGTTGTGTTTTCATCAACGTCCGCGCCATGGCATCCGATAACGCCACCAACGCATAAAATCTTTTCATCGTCGGCGATTACCACAGTGCCAGCCGGCAATTCGGTCATGCCTTCGTGAAATAACAGGGCGGCCATTTCGCCCTTTTTTGTTTCGCGTACATGGATTTTGCCAACAATCTTGTCTGCGTCGTATATGTGCGCCGGCTGGCCGTATTCCAACAAGACGACATTTGTCACGTCAATTGCCGGCAAAATCACGTTAACACCGCTGGCGGTCAGCATTTCAGTGTAGTTTGCCGGTGTTTTGACATGTTTTTTGAATTTATAAGGCGTTAACGAGAACGCGATACACTTATCTGTTTCCAATTCGAACAGGTGTTTTTGACCTGGTGTTTTGATATATTTCGAATCAGCATCATATTCGTGATCATCCTGCATAACGGGCGTTGATTTCGGAATAGTGATTTTTCCACCCGTGCGTCCAGAAATTTCACGCGCCAATCCCATATAGCAATAATGATCACCACGATTGGCCAGCAATTCCAAGTTTATAATATCACCATCGACGGTTTTAACCTCTAACCCGACATCCTCCATCAGATCGATCCAGTCTTTTGGCAGATCGACAAATGTTTTTAATGTTTTTAAAAAGAACTTCATTTTATACTCCGTAATTCGTGACTCGTGATTCGTGACTCGAATTACGAATCACGAATTAAGAGTTACGACTTTATCTGTTTAAACACCCGCATATCCATTCCGTACAATTCCCGCATATTTGCGCCGGTAAATTCGCCGGCCAGGCGCGATGTGCCGAATCCGAATGCAAAGCCAGTCACGCGGTCCGGATCAAACCCGAAATTTCGCATAACACGTGGCGACACCATTCCCGCGCCCACAATTGTAATCCATTTCCCGGACGCGGTTTTAATGTCTGCGCCGATTGACGGTTCGGTGTATGGGTAATACTTTGGCTTGAATCGCACTTGGACTTCCGGACCATAAATCTCGCGCAGGATATATTCCAGCGTACCCTTTAATTCTGAAACTTTCATATCATGACCAACCATCAGACCTTCGAATTGATGAAATATCGCCAGGTGGGTTGCATCGACGGCTTCGTTACGATAAACGCGGCCCGGGGAAACAATACGTATCGGCAGTTTGGATTCATCACCTTTTAAATCCATCATATAACGGCTTTGCACGGATGTGGTGTGCGTACGCAGGACGATTTTATCTTTCTTGATCCAGAAAGTGTCCTGCATATCGCGGGCAGGGTGGTTTTCATCAATATCCAACAGATCGAAATTGTACTTTGGCTCCTCTACCTCTGGTCCGGTAACCGCGACAAAGCCCAGACGCGCCATGGCGGCGATACACTTTTCTTCGATAACCGACACCGGGTGGCGCGCGCCGCATTCCGTACCAATACCCGGCAGGGTCATATCAAAGGTATCATTTTGCAATTTCTGATTTATGATTGCCAATTGCTGATTTTTCTTGGCATTCTCGATCAGTTCTTCAATTTCCATGCGCAGTTTATTAATTTCAGCACCCGCCGCGGCACGTTTATCCGGCGTCAGATCGCGCAAGGCGTCCATTTGCGCCTTGATCTCGCTTTTTTTGCCCAAGTATTTGGATTTTATATTATCCAAGTCCTGGGGCGTCTTTGCGCCGGCTAATTCTTTTTGCAGTTCTTTGATCATAATTTATACTCCGTACCCGGTTTTGCGTTTTCTGGCAATTCCAATATCCCGCTGTGGTCGTTCGACAGACCCAGTTCCTTGGCCGAACACATCATGCCAAATGATTCCACCCCGCGCAAGGCAATCGGCGCCAGTGCGTCCGTTTCCCCAGGCAAGATCGCCCCAGGGCGGGCCAATACGCCGACAAACCCCGCACGTACGTTCGGTGCGCCACAGACGATCTGCTGTATGTCGCCGCACCCGCAATCAACGCGCAGCACATGCAGCCGGTCCGCATTCGGATGTTTTTCAACCGCGATGATTTTCGCGACGACCAGTGTCGGTGCGGATTTTTCTTTTTTTGAAAATAATTTTTTTAACCAGTTCATATTCTATCCGTTTTGTCTTTGGGCGAATATAATTCGCCCATATGAAAAACAAACCTGCCGATTGGCAGGTTTATTATTACAAATCAAAACCACCCCGCCAAGGCTTATTTAGCATCTTTGGAGATAAATCGTTTCGCAGTGTCGCACAGTGTCGCGAAGTTCGCGTCGCCGGCGTACGCCATTTCGGCCAATACTTTGCGATCCAGTTCGATCCCGGCCTTTTTCATGCCGTTCATGAACTGGCTGTATGTCAGACCGTTCGCGCGAACCGCCGCATTGATACGGACGATCCACAATGATCTAAAGTCGCGCTTTTTGGTGCGACGATCACGGTATGCATACTGGCCTGCCTTTTCGGTCTTTTCACGGGCGGCACGGTATGTCGTGCTGTGACGTCCCAGATAGCCTTTGGCGCGTTGCAGAATTTTATTGTGTTTTTGTTTGACGGTTGTGCCGCGTTTTACTCTTGCCATTTTACTGCCCCTTTTATTTCTTTAGTCCATAAGGGGTCAAGATTTTAGCCTGTCCCATCATATTGTCATTCAGATATTGCGCCTTGGACCCCTGGTTGTTTGAACGCTTGGTCTTTTTGCGCAACAGTTTTTTGTGGCTGTTTCTGGCAACGCGGATTTTGCCGGTTGCAGTAATGCTCGCACGTTTTTTCATGTACGATTTTGTTTTCATTTTTGGCATTTTAAGCTCCTGTTAGTCGCCGTGATTCGTAATTAGTGATTCATGATTCGAAAACCATAAATCATAAACTACCAATCATAAATTAAGCTTTGATGGCAACGCCGTGCCATTTCAAGCCCGCCAATTATTGCTTAAAATATAAAAAAAGCAAGTTTTTTATTCGATTTACGAATCACAAGTCACGAATCACGTTTAAGTTTTTATTGAATGTTATGATTTTAAATATTACCCTGACCCTGTAAAACACATTCCCGGACATAATGTTATGAACCAAAAAAAGATATCTTCACGCGTTTATCAGATAGTTAAATCCGCCCTGGCGGCCGCAATTTTGCCGGTGTTTTTGATATATATTATGATTGATAAGCCCGATTACAGGATAATGAACGCCGCGTCCCATGTCGTTCTGCCGGTGGCGAACTGGGTCGGTGACGTGGTTTCGTGGCCAATCCGCGCAATCGGCAATGCTGTTGGCGGAATCCGCGAACTGTCGAATCTGCACGACGAGAACGAAGAACTGCGTGCAAAACTGGACGAAAATCTGCAGGCCCGCCACGAATACGATGTCGCAATATCGGAAAACCAGCGTCTGCGCCGGGAATTGGACATTGCGCGCGCCATGCCGCAAAAGGTGATCGTCGCCGGCGTTTCGTACGATAATTCCGCATTTCATCATAATACGTTCTTTATAAACAAGGGTGTAAACGCCGGGATAGAAGCCGGCATGGCGGTCGTGTCGTTTGACCGCGTCTTGGTCGGCATAGTATCCGATGTTGGCGCGAATTTCGCACGGGTGCGCGCGCTGGCCGATTCCAAGTCAAATATTCCGGTCCGCATCGCCGGATCAGAAGTATATGGATTTTTGGCCGGCAACGGTTCTGACGGGGCATCAATCGGATTTTTGAGTGATCCGGAATTCCAGGCGACACCAGGGCTAAAACTGATCACCAGCAGCATTCGCGGCGTATTGCCGGACGGAATTTATGTCGGCGAAATGACAAACGACAAAGACGTTAACATTCTGCCAATGTCGCGCGTCAGCGATGTAATGGTGCTGCAGTTTAATAACAAGGACAGATATAAGTGACAGTGTCAGTGTCAGTTACAGAAAAGGTTACTGACACTGACACTGACACTGACACCGACATGAAATACATACGTCTCATCTTTCCGTTTCTGGTCACGATTTTATTGTGGCGGTTATCGGTGCCGTTTTGGAATCCGGCCGGTATTCTGGCCATGATTCCGATATTCTATTATTCTTTTATTCGCCCAACGCCATGGTTTGCGCCATTCGCAGGAATTTTTTGTTTTTTGATCGACTATCGGTTTGATACACTGTTGTTTTGGACATCATTGTACTGTTTGTTTTACGCGGTGAACGGATTGCAGAACTTTGTCGATCTGACACGGCAAAAGTACGACGGCGCACTGGTGTTCCTGGGATACTTTGGCGCCGCATTGCTGATACTGGCGCTGATGGGATGGAACTGGACCGGACTGGCGCGCGCTATATGGCTGTTTCTGTGGGCTGGAATATGGTATATGCCTTTTACATCATTATCAAAAAGGTTGCTTGATGATTGATACCGAAGTAGCACGGCTTTTTGACCGACGCAGCGCGCTGTTTCTGACGGCGGGCGCCGTGCTGACGTCCGTGCTGGTCATGCGCATGCTGCAGATGCAGGTATTCAATTACGGCGATTATAAAAAGAAATCGGAAAACAATTCATTTCGCATCCAGATAAATATGCCCGAACGCGGAAAAATCTTATCCGCGCGCGGCATGCCGATATCGCGCGACGCCCCGATTTACCGCATATACATCATCCCCGAAGAATCCGATGACGTGGAAAAACTGGTCGCGACGGTGGCATCAGAATTAAAACTGCGACAAAAGCGTATCGACAAGATATTCGCACGAATAAAAAAACAGGCACGGTTCCAGCCTGTACTGATCAGTGAAAATTCCGACTGGAATACGCTGGCGGGACTGCAGGCGCAAAACCTGGCGGGACTACACATACGCAGCGGATTTGCGCGCATATACGAACTGGGGCCCGCCGGGGCGCAGATTTTCGGATATGTCGGCGTGCCGGACCGCCCGGTTCCAAACGCGCCGTTCTATGCCACAGGCATAACGGGCCTGGAAAAAACATTCAATGATTCCCTGATCGGAAAACCCGGCCAGACAGTGATGATTGCAAACGCGGTCGGACGCATAACCGGCGAAGACAAATCACAGTATATCCCAGGCGAAGTCGGAACAAATTTAAAAACCACAATCAATGAGAATATCCAGCGCAGACTCCAGGACTCGCTGACTATGAACCGTTCCGGGTGCGGCGTCGCGATTGAAATAAAGACCGGAAATATTCTGGCGATGGTATCCGCCCCCAGCTTTGACCCTAATAATTTCAGAAACGACGACGGCGACGAATACATAGCGTCATTGCGCGATGATCCGGCCAAGCCGTTCATGAACAAGGCACTAGAAGGATTATACCCGCCGGGATCGACATTTAAAATCGTGGTGGCGTTGGCCGCGCTGGAATCCGGCGCGCTGTTGCCGTCTGAAAAGATATTCTGTCCGGGCCACTGGGATTACGGCGACCGGCGGTTTAACTGTTGGGAACCAAAGGGCCACGGATACGTTGACCTGGAAGACGCGTTAAAACATTCGTGCGACACGTATTTCTATCAGATCGCACTGCGCATTGGTATCGACGCGATCAAGGCGATGGGGATACGGCTGGGGCTGACCGACAAATACATGCACGACATTCTGCCACGCGAAATGGCCGGAATAATCCCGGACCGCCAGTGGAAAGAAAAAAATATCGGATCGCGCTGGATGCACGGCGACACGGTTATATCCGGCATCGGCCAGGGATTCATACTGTCCAACTGTCTGGAATTGGCCATAATGATGGCGCGCGTGGCCAGCAATAAAATCATATTGCCGCGACTTATTAACGGGAATCAGGAATCAGGCTTCAAGGCTTTGGGTCTGCAGAAAAAAAACATTGATGCGGTGCTCAAAGGACTCGAAGGCGTTTTGCAGGCCGGCGGTACCGCATCGGGCAGCGCGATCAACGTAGGCGGCAAGAAAATGGGTGGCAAAACCGGCACATCCCAAGTGCGCAGCATATCACGCGCAGAGCGCGAAACGGGCGTCCTGACCAACGAACAGTTAAAGTGGAACATGCGAAACCACGGATTGTTTGTGGGATATGCGCCGACAAACAATCCGAAATATGTCATATGCACTATAACGGAACATTCCGGCAGCAGCGGTCCCGCCGCGCGCGCCGCCGCGGATGCAATGAAGGAATTATTAAAGGAGATATGAAATAGTAGATAAAATTGATCTTATGCAAATATCTAATATCTAGTATCTAAAAAATGGAGTTTTTTGTGGCACGACAGACAAGAGTTTCTAATGCAAACATGATGACACTGTCCGAAAAGCTAAAGCGCTTTTCCTGGGCATTGTTTGTGCCGATGTGTTTGGTTCTGACACTGTCGATCATTGTTCTTTATTCGGCCGGCGGCGGGTCTTGGCATCCGTTCGCATTGTCCCAGTTAAGCAAAATGGCACTGGGGTTCGCCGTGTTCTTTTTCGCGGCCTTTTCAAACATAAAGCTGTGGGTGAAATCCGCATACTGGATATATGCGATCGCGTTAATACTGATAATACTGGTGACATTCGTCGGGCATACCGGCATGGGCGCCCAGCGGTGGCTGGACCTGGGGATCATGCATGTCCAACCGTCCGAATTGATCAAAATTGCGCTGGTTTTGGCATTGGCGCGATACTTTGCATGGATGAATTCTGTCGAATTGTCCCAATTGAAAAAATATCTGATCCCGTTCGGCATGCTGCTGGTGCCGTTTTTATTGATTGTATTACAGCCGGATTTGGGCACGGCGGTATCATTGGCGCTGATCACGATCGGAATGTTCTATATCGTCGGCGCGAACAAGAAATGGTTTTTGGTCGGCGCGATATTGGCCGCGCTGGCCGCGCCGGTTGTGTGGTTTGGCGGAATGCATGATTACCAGCGCGAAAGAATCATTACTTTTGTGGATTCCGACCATGATTCCCAAGGGTCCGGATACCAGATAAACCAGGCAAAGATCGCATTCGGGTCCGGCGGTTTTGTCGGCAAGGGATATATGTCCGGCACCCAGTCCCAACAGCAGTTTCTGCCGGAAAAACAAACCGATTTCATCTTTACCATGCTGGGCGAGGAATTCGGATTCGCGGGCGCGTTCGCATTATTGATCATCTATTCCGCGATCACGGCGATACTGTTCTGGATGGCGAAAACGTGCAGGAACAGATTCGGCCAATTGGTCTGTTTTGGTTTTATGTTGAACTTTTTCATTTATTACTTTATAAATATCGCCATGGTCTTGGGATTGATGCCGACGGTCGGGGTACCGTTGCCGTTGATGTCATTCGGCGGCAGTTCGCTGTTATCCCTGATGTTTGGGTTCGGCCTGTGCCAGAATGCGCATATAAACAAAGACCAGCAATTAAGCGCCAAGGGCTTTTAGAGGTTTAAGGTTTGAGGTTTGAGACCTCCTGCCACAAACCTTCTACCTCAAACCTAAAAAGAGTATATAATGAACTTAGTTATAGTTGAATCACCGTCCAAAGCAAAAACAATCGAGAAATATCTTGGTCGTGATTGGCGCGTTGTAGCGTCGGTTGGCCATGTGCGCGATCTGGTGCCGGAAAACGGCAGTGTCGATGTCGATCATGATTTCGCGATGAAGTGGCAGATTATGCCCGGCAAGGAAAAACAAATGAAACTGATTCTGGACGAAGTCAAAAAGGCGGATGCTGTATATCTGGCAAGCGACCCGGACCGCGAAGGAGAAGCGATCAGCTGGCACATACTTGATATACTGAATGCTAAAAAAGCGCTGAGTGGGAAAAAAGTATACCGCGTCGCATTCCATGAAATTACAAAAAAAGCCGTGAACGAAGCAATCTCAAACCCGCGCGAAATCGACCAAAATCTGGTTGATGCATATTTGGTTCGCCGCGCTTTGGACTATCTGATCGGGTTTGGCGTGTCGCCATTATTGTGGCGCCGCAACCTTGGGAAATCTGCTGGCCGCGTACAATCGGTTGCCGTAAAACTGGTCGTTGATCGTGAACGCGAAATCGAAGCATTCAAACCGGTGGAATACTGGTCACTGGATGCGGAATGTAATAAAGATAAAAATAAATTCAATGCGCGCCTGTCACAATTCAATGGCAAAAAAATTGACAAGATGACCATTGAAAACAAAGAACAAATGGATCGCATTCTGGATGTCTTGAAAACACCGCTGGATGCATCAGTGTCTAATGTTGAGCGGAAAAAAGTATCGCGCAAGCCATATGCACCTTTTACCACATCGACACTGCAACAGGAAGCCGCGCGCAAACTATACTTTTCGTCCAAACGCACAATGTCCGCCGCACAAAAACTGTACGAGCAGGGCTTGATCACATACATGCGTACAGACGCGACCAACCTGTCCAATGACGCGGTTACTGAAATACGCGAATTTATTGGTCGCGAATATGGTGATGCGTTCTTGCCAAAATCACCGAACATATATGTCACAAAATCCAAAAATGCCCAAGAAGCGCACGAAGCAATACGTCCAACAGGAATCAGTTTAAAGGAATCGGGAATCAGTGGTGACGAAGCAAAACTTTATGATCTGATATGGAAGCGTACCGTTGCATGCCAGATGACCAATGCGGAATTCGACAGTGTGGCCGTTGACATTGAAACAAAATCCGCCGTATTCCACGCCACCGGCCAGACACGCACATTTGACGGATTTATGAAAGTTTATATCGAAGACAAAGATGATTCCGATGACAACGAGGGCGAATCTAAACTGCCGGTATTAAATGTCGGCGATGCGATCAGTATTGAAAAACTGACCCCGGATCAGCACTTTACACAACCGCCCGCCAGATATACCGAAGCGTCATTGGTTAAAAAATTGGAAGAGCTGGGGATCGGGCGCCCGTCCACATACGCGGCGATCATGTCAACGATTGTCGATCGTAATTACGTCGAACAGGACAAGTCGCGCCGCTTTAACCCGACGGCCGGCGGATGGGTGATTTCCGGGTATTTGACGAAATACTTCCCGGATTTGGTCGATGTGAACTTTACCGCGAAAACCGAAGATAAACTGGACGACGTTTCAAACGGCGATGCACAAAAAATTCCTGTGCTGACCGGATTCTGGACACCGACGCAAAAGATGATCGACGCGGCAAAAGATATAAAAACCACTGAAATTATAAACGACCTGAATGACAGTATGGCGTATCATCTGTTCCAAGACAACGGCAATAAGTGTCCACAGTGCGCGAACGGAACATTAGGATTAAAACTGTCTAAATACGGCGCGTTTATCGGGTGTTCAAATTATCCGGAATGCAAATATACACAGAAACTGGATACTGTCGCTGATGGTGTTGTGCACTCTGTCGAAGAAGGCAAACCAGGTGCCAAAGGCCAAGAATCAATCGATCTGGGCAACGGTGTATTATTCAAAATCGGACGGTTTGGCCCCTATGTTACAAATGGCGAAAAAAACGCCAGTGCCAAGAAATACAACGCAGACACGATCACGCTGGAAATTGCAAACGAACTTTTGTCGGGTGAAAAAAAGAAAGCTGTGGGCGAAGAACTTGGTGCCAATCCCGCCAGTGGCAAACCGATTTTATACTATGCCGACGGCCGATATGGCGCGTATATTTCCAGTAACAAAGTAAACGTTTCCGTCAAGGAACAACCGACACTGGACGAAGCAATTGAATTGATCAACAACAAAAAACCAAGTGCGAAAAAGGGTTGGGGACGCAAAAAGTAATGAGCATATTCGCAAAACGAAATTTTTATAAAACCCTGTTGAACGCCAAACCGTTTGATTTTGAGATACATCAAAAAACACTTGATAACCTGATGTTTCATAGAACAGATGTTTTTTATGGAAACATCAGAATAACATTGTGCCGCCTTATGGATAATAAACCAAAAGCCTATTATGCCGAAGCATACGAATATGACGAATCTTTGTTTGTATTCCGCGGTCGGCGCGCACGAAAACTATACGAACATTTTAATTCCGGCCGGTAAAACAATAAATTTGATTCTTGGAGTTTCCCGGTCTATAATTGGCGCATGGCAAACACCGGGCGCAATTTCACAGACGAGCTACGCGAAAGATTATCAATCGTCGACGTTGTTGGGCGGCGCGTGCCGCTGAATAAAAAAGGCCAGAATTTTTGGGGATGCTGTCCGTTTCATAATGAAAAGACCCCCAGTTTTTCCGTTAATGAAGAAAAAGGTTTTTACCACTGTTTCGGGTGTGGCGAACACGGCGATATAATCTCATTCGTGATGAAGTCAAATAATATGGACTTTAAGTCCGCGATCGCGGAGCTGGCCCAAATGGCCGGCCTGAAAATGCCGGAATACAAACCAAAAAGCGCAGAGCAGGTAAAGCGCGAAGAAACCTATATCGACATCACGGAATCCGCCACCAGATTATATCAGCAAAAGTTGTTTGAGCCCGACGGCGCGGTGGCATTGGCATACGTGCGCAAGCGCGGATTCACCGACGATATGATAAAAAAATACCGCCTGGGGTATGCGCCTAAAAACAACACGATCGCAAACAAATTCGCAAACACCAAACAGGATACTTTGATTGCGACCGGCCTGTGTCGGCGCGGCGATTACGGAATGTATGACTTTTTCCGCGACAAATTAATGTTCCCGATTATGAACCCAAACGGCCAGGTGATTGCTTTTTCCGGACGTTCGTTGGACGGATCGGAACCAAAATATATCAACACATCCGACACGGAATTGTTTCATAAAAGAAAAACTGTATTCGGCCTGAACTTTGCGCGCGATTCGATACATCGCAGCAACCGCGCAATCGTGGTCGAAGGACAGATCGACGCAATCCAAATGCAATGTCATGGATTCGGCGAAACTGTCGCGCCACTGGGGACCGCACTGACCGAAGATCATATCGCGATACTATGCAAACTGAATCGCAACATCACGTTTTGCTTTGACGGCGACAATGCAGGACAAAAGGCTGCGGCGCGCGCATGTGGCATAATTCTGGCATTTATACGGGATAATTCTGAAATCAAATTTGCGTTTATGCCAAAGGGCTCTGACCCGGACGAGATATTAAGGAATCAGTCTGCTGGTAATGAAAAAATGAAATCAATCATTGATTGTGCAATACCTTTGGTTGATTTTTTGTGGAACCTGGCAAATACCGGATTTCTGGTATCGACACCGGGCGGACGCACCCAGTCCGAAAAATTTTTGAAAAAAGAATTGGAAAAAATCACCGATCCGGATTTAAAAAAAGAATTTTCCAAAGAATACGATTCACGAAAATTCAAACACTGGCACAGCTGGAAAAAGGATGTAGGGGCGAATATAAATTCGCCCGTGCCAAACGTTGACGCAATCACAACAAAAACATTGCGCGAGATTGTTGAACATTTTCCGGACCTGGCCGAACGTCACGGCGAATTCTTGGCAACCTTAAATATATCGTTTGACGGCGGTCCGGATAAAACAAATATGACTGTCGCAGATGCTGAAAAATTCATCGTGTCGTTAAAGTTAAAAAAGTATCTGGAAAAATTAAACGCGGAACGTAAAGCGCTGACCGTAAAAATACTGACCGGCGACAACGCCAGCAAAGACAGGATTTCCGCTATCGACGCCGAGATTGCAAAATCAAACGAACGTTTGCAAAAATTGAGCGATATATAGAAAAGGGCGCAAATATGCGCCCTTACGTTATCGTGCTTTAATTATTAAACAAAAAGTGACAAATGTCGCCGTCGTTCATAACATAATCCCGGCCGACCAGACGCATTTTGCCGGCATCCTTGACAGCAACCTCGGACCCAAGTGTGATATAATCGCTAGGCGATATGATTTCCGCGCGGATAAAACCTTTTTCAAAATCAGTATGTATCTTGCCGGCGGCTTGGGGCGCGGTCATCCCGCGACTGATTGTCCATGCGTGCGCTTCCTTAGGGCCGATCGTATAAAACGTCTGCAGACCCAATGTTTCATATCCTGTGCGGATAATCTGTGACAGGCCGGATTCGGTCAGGCCCAGTTCATCCAAAAACATTTTACGCTCGGCCGGATCGACAATTTGTGAAATTTCCATTTCTATTTTTGATGAAATTACCAGAACCGGTGATGTATTTCCAAACTTTTCAGTCACAGCGCGCGAATATTCGTTGCCAGTGGCGGCGGCTGATTCTTCGACATTACACACGTAAATTACCGGCTTTTCGGTTAATAAATTGAAAAGATTTCCGATTTCTGATTTCTGATTTCTGATTTGATCCCTGGCCGGTGTTCCGTCCTCTAGCCCTTTTTTAATTTCATTCGCCAGGTCCAATTGTTTTATCGCTTCCTTGTCCTGGCCGCGGGCCTTTTTGGTTAAATTCGCAATCTGTTTATCCAAAGATTCCAAGTCAGCCAGCATCAGTTCTGTTTCAATAATATCAATATCGGCCAATGGGTCTATGCGGCCGGCAACATGCACAATATCATCGTTTTGAAAACAACGTACGACATGTATGATCGCGTCTGTCGCCAAAATATTGCCCAAGAATTTATTCCCCAAACCTTCGCCAGATGACGCCCCTTTGACCAGGCCCGCTATATCGACAATTTCCAGTTGGGTCGGGATTATTTTTTGCGAACCGGCAACCGTGGCCAGTTTGTGCAACGTCTCGTCCGGAACAACCACGCGGCCTGTGTTCGGCTCTATGGTGCAAAAAGGATAGTTTTGGGCATCGGCTGTGGCACTCATCGTCAATGCGTTAAACAATGTTGATTTACCAACATTCGGCAGTCCTACAATTCCACAGTTGAATCCCATTAAAAACTCCGTTTTTTATTTATGATTGCTGATTTATGATTTATGATTTATACTTTGGTTACTATGAACTACTTGTGGCAAGAATTCAATATAAAAACCTTTCCATCCGAAACGATTGTGTTTCGTGACGGGGTGTTTCAACCCGAATTATCAACTGTCCGCGAATCAGATTTTAATAATCCAGAATCAGATATTATTATAAACAAAGTTCATGATCTGCCGATCCATATAATTTATATTGGTGAAATTGATGGACAACATAATATTAAAATTAATTTATCTGCGCCGGAACAACCGGTGTTTTTAACCGTAAAAATTCAAAATAAAAAGCCGGCTTTTTTAAACATTTTTGTTAAAAACACCGGTAAAAATTCGGAATTTAATGGGAACATATTGGCACAAAATTATTCTGAACTCTTGGTTGAAACAACCGGTCTGCATATGGCACCAGATACAAATATATTTATAAAAACAAAAGTTGTCGCGCACAAATCCACAGACACCAAATTAACCGGCGCTGCAATAATTGAACCTGTTTGTAAAAATTGTAAATCTGATATTGAATTTTCTGTTCTGGCCGATCCATCCGCAAAAATAATGTTTGAACCAAAACAACTGATATCCGCCGCACCGGAATCAGCTGAACACTCTGCATCCTTATATAAAGGTACTGCGCCACAGATTGAATACTTACGCACCACAGGCATGGGCACGTTGGAAATTAAAAAAATTCTGGAAGAAGCGTTTATTAATAATTAATTTAATGACTAATAAAAAACCGCCATACGGCGGGTTTTCTTTAAAAATCAATTTATATGTGACGAATGCGGTGTTTTAATCAAGGGAGTGTACAAACAAGTACATAACCGGCCATTAAAACAAGCAGGCGGCCATAGAAATTGATTTTTATTTCTTAAAGCCCTGCTTAGCCTTGAATTTAGGCTTATCCGGGTCGATAAGAATGACTTGCTTACCACGGCGAATTTGTTTTATGTTACCGCGCTTCTTCCAAGCCTTTAAAGAACTTAAGAACTTCATAATAATATCCTTTATTGCCATGCGATTATAACGACTTTTTAATAAAAATCAAATAAATCTTTGATTATTTATATATATTGTTGTTTTTGTTGTAGCTGTTAGTTTTGTTGAAATTGGTTTTTATAAGATTTTTAACAAATTTTTAACAAAAATTCCCAGTGTTTCTGCGAGTTTTATAAAAATTGTTAAAAAAACACAAAAATAATTAACAGTTTAAAACAAGACTTTTATTAACATATTTTGACATGATTTTTCCAAATTCAGACAATATTGTTAAAAAAGGTTGAAAAACCGAAGACACAAATCACTTTTGTTATTGTTAAAAATTGTTGAAATTGTTATAATTTAACCACAGGAGAAAGAATGCGTCAGCAGGTTTTGAAAGCTTTGGCGAATCCATCGCGCATATTTTACGTGCCTTATTCTTTGGCTGTGGCCAATTTCGCCATACAATTTCTGGTATTTATCGCAATTTTTGTTGCGACTCTGATTGCGACGGGTGGCTCGGCCAGTTTGGACCCACTGACATTTTTAATTTCGGTTATAGTTGTGCATGTTATTTTGGCCAGTTTTTCAAAATCAGAACCGCAATTAGCCCAAATAATATCTGCAAAAATACAACTTTATAAACACAGGGTGCCAGAACGAATGGCAGCATAAAAATGAAAGATTTTTTTAATTTTTTCGTCGGTATGGATTTTCCTATAACATCGATAATTCTGGTTATGGCGGTGATTTTGGTGTTTGTGATTCTTATGCTGTATGTGCCGACATTGACGCTGTGGATTTTTCCAAAATTCGGGTATAAAAAATATTCGGAATATCTGCCGTTCAAGACAATTTATACAGACAATACCATACAGTTGACCGACGGATCACTGATACGCGCGTATCGCGTCGACGGCGTCCAAACCAGCATGCAGGATGACAAGACACGTGAAAAATTCCTGGAACTGCGCGCGCAGTTGTTCAATCAGATTCGCGACCCGGGCGTTACTATGCGTTTTTATATGATCCGCGATGCCGCGCCGGACAAAACAGATTATGAATTTGATCAGCAGACACTGCAAAGAATTTATGATAAATGGAACAGCCAGGGTCTGAAAATATTCAACAATAACTATTACATTGTGCTGTCGGCGTCCGGCACCGGTGCGCGTGAAAAACTGAACCAATATGGAAACTATCTGGAATCCATACTGGCCGCATACAAACCGGTCGTGCTTGCCCATAACAAGCCTGAAAATATGGCAAAACTGTTCGGACGGATATTGTCGCCGATTACAAAACCGACCCCGCAAAAATGCGATCAAAAAATGGCCGACACAATAACTGTCGACGATGTAGAGTTTATGAAAAACGGAACTGTCCGATATATCAGCGGCGGTGTTCAGACTTTCGCTGCAATGGTGTCATTCAAAGTATCCCCGGATTTTCTGGACGAGGAATTTTTTAACTCGGTATCCACAATCCAGACAGAAATGATCACGATGAATGGATTTCGAATAATGGGCGGTGCAGATGTAGAGGCTGTGATCCGCCAACGCCGCGCCACCGTAGAGGAAACAGACACATCATCAGACCAGCAGATAGAAGCCGCACAATCCGCCATGGACGAGAATATCACAGGCACCCAGACACTGATAAATTATTATCCATTGTTTGTGCTGTTCGGCGCGACAGAATCTGCGCTGATCGACAGTGTTAACGAATTTAAAAAAATCTGTGCGTCGTTTGGCGTATCGCCGGTTGTTGAAAACTTTGCAGCCAAAGTATCATGGTTTGCACAGTTGCCAGGATTCGACACTTTTCCGCGCAGCTTTAAAATGCTGTCGAAAACGGCCGCGGTCAGCATACCGATGTCCAGCACCCCAAAGGGTGTTCCGAATTCCGACTGGGGTCCGGGTCCGCTGGTTGTATTCCCAACCGCCCAGGGCACACCATATCAATTCCAATTTCATGTATCCAGCGCGCCTGCGGCGGTCGGACACACGTTGACCATTGGCCCGACAGGTGGTGGTAAAACAACTCTATTCTCTTTCCTGATCGCGCAATCGTTGCGTCACCCAAAACTAAAAGCTTTCTTTTTCGATCGCAACAAGGGTGCGGAAATATTCACCCTGTCTGTTGGTGGAAAATACGTGACCATGCAGGGCAAGGAAAAATCAGCCGGTATGAATTTCGAAGCGCACCTGAACCCGCTGAAGATGGAAGATTCTGTCGCAAACCGCGCATTTTTGCGGCGTTGGTTCGCAATGATATCTGGACAAAGCGATCCAAAATCTGCGGATGAAATTGCGCGCGCGGTATCGGTGAATTTCGACTATTTGTCCGATGATAACAGAATGCTGAAAAACCTGTGGGAAAGTTGTTTTTCATCAAATGGCACCATGCGCGCAGCGCTGAAAAAGTGGGTCGATCCGCTGCAATATGGTGAAATATTTAACGAGGACAAGGATACATTAGACCTGTATTCGCGACTGACAACGTTTGATTTTACTGATATTCTGGCTGATGAAAACCTGGCCCCGGCAGTTATATCGTACATACTGCACAGAATAAACAATACTACGGTGTCCGGCGGAAATCCGTCGCTGATTATGATCGACGAAACGGCACCGATGTTGGAAAACAAAATGTTCCGCGACAACTTTATCGTAGGTTTGCAAGAAGGCAGAAAAAACCGCCAGGCATACATGGTTTCTTTCCAGCGCGCAAACGTGCTGGACAAGCTGGGGATTGGCGATGTTGTCCGCGGCCAGGCCCAAACAGTGCTGTTTTTCCGCAATCCGGCGGCCGATGCGAACGACTATGCGCACTGGAATCTTAACCCGCTGGAAATGGCCTTTATCCAGGGCAAGGCGTATCCAAACCTTAAACGCGCGGTATTGTTATCGCGGCCCGTAAACGGCGAATCTGTGATATTGAATACAGAGCTGGGCGGACTTGGCAATCTGCTGCGTCTGTTTGAATCCGGACGTTCCAGCGTCTTGTTGGCCGAAGATTTGTACAAGCAATACGGAAACGCCTTTGTGGATGAATATTTGAAAAAGCAGGGCGCCGCTGAATAGCGCGCAATTTAAGAATTGTTTTATCGGATAATTATTCTATAATCCAATCATGAAACATTTTTTGTTCATCATTATTTTTGTATTTTCTATCGCGCCTTCTGTTTTTGCCGACGAGTGCCTTTCGTACAAGCTGAATCCGAATATCGAAATACTTGTCCCAGAATGGCGCAAAGAAATCGTACAGCCGATAAAACACATGGATTTATGGCATGGAAATGTTGTTGCCACACTGTCTGAAAACTATGACATAACAGGTGACACAACATATATCGAAGACGGTATCTGTGTCAGTCTGCGCGATGTTTCCGCCATGGTCGGATACAGCGATTTTCTTGTCCAGGTTGATTCGCGACATATGCCAAATTCATGCACATACAACGCGGTTTTGTCTCATGAAGACGAACATATTCGCGCATACTTGTCTGTGATTGATGATTATAAAAACGATATTCGCTCTGCCGTGTCGACGGCGTCTAATTCGATAATGCCGGTGTTTGTGCGCGATATATCTGAAATAGACGGTGCTTTGGACATATTGCACGACAAGCTGCAACAACATCCGGAAGTAATATTGATAAAGCAAAAAATCCAAGCAGAACAAGAAATCCGTAACAAACGTGTCGACCAACACGACCATGGCAATACACTGAAACAGTGTATGAAATAATTAAACAGTATTTAACTTTATGTTTCATTCTGCTCCAGAGTTTGTATCTTGAATAATCCGCTCTCTGTATTTTGTAATAAATAAAAGTATTTCACATTTACCGTCACCCCGTCGGACGACGGGGTCCAGAAGTATAAAGTGCCAATCCGTATTCCCGCCTGCGCGGGAATGACAAAAATAACAAAGTTGTTCTTATAAAAGAGACAAATTATTGAACAGAGTAAAATAATTAAATAATGTTTTTCTTTAAATTTTATCGCCTAATAATACATATCCAAAAAAACACAAAACTCACCAAAATAGAATTATAGAAATAAAAAATCCCCATAAACTGGGGGAATTTGGTTGCGGAGTGTGGATTTGAACCACAGACCTTCAGGTTATGAGCCTGACGAGCTACCGGGCTGCTCTACTCCGCGTCGAAATTGTTCGAGCAATGCCAAAATATCGTGTTTATTTGATATGGTTCTCTTTAATTTTGTCTTGTTATCTTTATATCCCGATGGATGTTTTATAACAAACAAAAAACAAAAACGTAATCAACGACATGGCAATATAAATGCGTCGAATAGGTCGTATTATATAGATATGCAGCCAAATGTCAAATAAAAAATGCCAAGGCGTTCAGTATAACTTTCCTGTCTTGGGTGGGTATCAGTATGTTCTGAATGATATGTAGTTCGTTTGTTGCGTAATGGGGTGTGGCTTGTTGTTTTATGTTGCAAAACAACCATAAGTTGAGTCGGTTTATATAAAAAACAAAAAGTTTTTAATTTGATAATATTGCCTGTTTCGCTGGATAGTATTCAATCTCAGGTTGAATCAATGTTTTTTGTTAATGTAAAAATATTTGTGTTTTAGATGTATCTTCAACGGGTTATTGAATTTACAATTCTTAACTATTTGGAAATAATATTTTTTTATTATCTTTATTTTCCAAATCTAGTGTTTATAATCTGGCGGGTAAAAGGACGACAAAAATGAATAAGCCTTTATTAGTCTGGTTGCATGGGTTTTGTTTTGATCATAATCGCGACACGGAATTTGTAAATAAACTGCGCGATGCACTGGGTGCGAATTTATTGAATATTGACGCGCCGCATATAGGTTCCAGACCGCGTGGAGGTTATATGTGGCATGATGTGCCAATAAAGCACCGGGCCGGCATAACACGCGAATTTGTTTCGGAATGCACAAGACAATTAAAAGTTAGTGCGGATCATATAAGAAAAACTGTAGAGGCAGAACTGGAGCGGTTGGGCCTGTCCTGGGGTGATGTTATTGTGGCCGGACATTCCCAGGGTGCGGATATGGCGGTGCGGTTTATTCTGCAGCATCAGCCGGTAAAGTACGCACTGTCTTTTTGTGGTGCAGATCCAGAATATACAATCCAGAAAAATATTAAATTTAAAACAACACCAATCATTTGGGTTGCCGGAATTGGTGATATAATTTTGCCACAAGAATATCGGAACTGTTGGATTGTGTATCGTGACGCTGGTGTCCCGGTTGAATACATGGAAACCGAATGTCGTGACAATGGCCATGATTATCCGCATGATACGATTATTCCAAAAGTTGTAGAGGCGATAAAATGACAAAAATTAAATTACATATTTCCTGCTTGTCTCCGGTGTCAAAAGACGCATTGGATTTGGTGCAAAATGATAAATATGAATTATCTTTTCAAGAAAAAATGGCATCAAATGAAGAAGAATTAATCGATCTGATTTCTGACAAGGATGCGGTGTATCTTGGCGGGGATGATTTCTTTTCAGAAAGAGTTTTGTGTGCTACAAAAAATTTAAGATTACTTTCGTTTGGCGGAACCGGATATGATGTATTTATAGATTCCGAGGCAGCAAAAAAATTAGGAATCACCATAACAAATACACCGGGCGCTAACTCACAATCCGTTGCGGAAATGGCGATAGGATTATGTTTAGACGCTTTACGAAAAATAACATTTACAAATAAAACACAAGTAAGACCTGTATCGCGTGAGCTCGGCAAGTTGAAAATAGGACTTATTGGATTTGGGAATATAAACAAATCGGTATATAGAATTCTGAAAGAAGGTTTCGGTGCGGATGTTCGCTATTGGAATAGACATAGTAACGCAACGTCATTGGATGTTATTCTTTCGGAAAGTGATATTATCTTTATCGCGATTACGTCAAACAAAGAAACTAAAGATTTTATTGATGCGGACAAAATAGCAAGAATGAAGGATGGTGTTATTTTGATAAATCCTGCCAGTCCAAGTCTGATAAACCATGAAGCTTTGCTGGCGGCCTTGAAATCTGGCAAGGTTTCATCAGTGGCGCAGGATGGATATTATGAGGATCAGGAATTTATAAAATTGGGCGCAGATAAATTTATTGCAACACCTCATATCGCTGCGCGCACAATTGACGCATGGAACAAAACAGATATGGCAGCATTTCAAAATATTGTTGATTTTTTTGAAACTGGAACCAGCAAAAATATTGTAAACTTATAAAAACAAGAATAGAGTTAAAGACAAAATATAATGCTGTTCACGTGTCGTCAACCATAGGTTGAATTAACGGCTTTTAGTCAAATAGTGTTTTTCATTCTGCACAATTTTACTATAAAAAAACAGAAAGTCAGCAAAAATAAAATTTTTTTAACAGGTGTGATATTTTATGTTGAGTGTGGGAAAACTGTGCTATATTCCAAGTAGAGCGTATATTTTTCGTCCCCGCTCTGGACGACTAAGTGTGATGCATTCTTAATACCAACCAAGGGTCAGAGTGCTAGAGGGTTCTAAACCTGAAATCCCCGCTAATCACGGGGATTTTTTATATTTGTTTTAATTTAAGATTGCTTTTGAATAATTATAGTCTAAAATCCGAAAACTCTAAGAGTCGAATATATGACCCATTCACAAAACTCAATTATTCAATACAAACCGATGGTTGCGATTGCCGGTAAATCCGGGTCAGGAAAAACGACGCTGTTGAATGCGTTGAAAAGCGAATTCCCCAGTGCGCTGGCGATATCAGGCGGCGGGATTCTGCGCGCGATTGTGCACAGGCTGATCGAAGCAAAAGATAATTTAAATTCGCCGAATGTCGGTTTGATAAAATACTTTTTGGATAACGATCCGTCGCTGGTTTTGTCTGATATGAATCTGGGTGGCGAAGGTTATGCACAGCTGTCTGGCAAACTGATGTCAAATCCGCAGATTCAAAAATTGTTTATTGATTATTATGCCAATATCGCATGGCAGCGTGTGGATTGCAGTGCAGTGTTCTTTGATTCTCATTTGGAATACGGACCCGTAGGTAGAAATAGTGTCGTCGCTTTTCGTTTGATTGCGGAACCAGGCATCCGGGCGATCAGAAAATGGAATGATTATAAATTAAAAGATCCAGATGTATCGTTGTCGTCAGTTATTAAATCTGTTGAATCGCGTGACGCGGGTGATGCCAAACGTGACGGATATAATCAGAATGCAATAGAAATTGATACCAGTAAAATACCAGTTAATGCGGTTTGTGATATTGCGGCCGGCGCAATTCGCGATCGATTGCAGATATTGCGATAAATTCCAAAAACATATAAAAACACCGGTGTTTTTATATAATTTTCATGAAATTCCTAAATTGTTGAAATTTTTGTTTTATCTTGCTAGTATCAGCAATAATTTGAGGATTAGCATGAAAAAGACATTTAGAAAAGTTTGGAAAGGTTTTTGGGAACCGATTTTACGTCTGCCGGTTATGCAATGGGTTGTGGCGATACTGATGTCGCTGGCGATATGGCTGGTTTATTACACCAGCTGGCGCAAGATAAACAGGGAAGGTCGCCAAATATTCCGCGCGTATCGCAAAAAAGCCGCAGTATTCGTATTCTGGCACGGGCGATCAATGATGTTGTCGCCAATTGTACGCCGATACGGAATTCGTGGATACGCGGTGTCATCCCGTCACCGCGACGGCCGCATGATGGCGAAACTGCAGCGGTTGTTCGGATTAAAGCCGATCTATGGCAGTACGTCCGAAGGCGGCGTGTCCGTTCTGCGCCAGGGTGTGCGCATTCTGCGCGACGGCAAGAATGTCGTCTGTCTGTCGCCGGACGGCCCGTCTGGGCCCAGCTTGCGCGTTCAGGACGGCGCGCTGTATTTTGCGAAAATGTCCGGCGCACCGATTATTCCAGTATGCTTTTCATGTTCGCGCCCTTGGTTTCAAAACCGTTGGGACCGGTATCTGATTGCAAAGCCGCTGTGCCAGATCAGATGTAATGTTGGCAAGCCTGTGTTTGTCGACGCCAAGGCCGGCAAGGAAGAATTCGAAAAAATAAGAAAAGACCTGGAAGACTTTATGGTATGGCAGACGCGCAGCATGGACGCGCAATTTACCAAGTTCCAAGTCGAACAAGATCAGGACGCAACAAGCTTTAAAGACAAACAACGCGCACAGAAAAAGAAATAATTTCCATTATGAAAACACCGTCGTGGTTTCTTAAAAAGAATTTTGCGGCATACGCTTTGCTGCCGATTGCGGTTTTGTATTATTTGATTTCCAAAACTGTGTATATTTGCCGGTCTTTTGGTCAAAAAACATCAAAAAGGCCGGTAATTTGCATTGGAAACATTCTGGCCGGCGGGGTCGGCAAAACACCGATAGTCATGCAGGTGGCAAAACGTCTGTCTGCGCCGGTTGTTATGCGTGGGTATAAAAGGAAAAAGGAATCAGAAATCAGAAATCAGAAACTTGGCGATGAAGCAACGATGATGAAAAATTATGGTATCGATGTATATGTTGGAAATCGGGCAAAAAATATTGCGATTTTAAATCAAAAATCAAAAATCACAAATCACAAATCCCCGATCGTCATGGACGATGGCTTTCAAAATCCGACGGTTAAAAAGGACGTATCGGTTCTGGTGTTTGATGAAAAGATCGGTGTTGGAAATGGATTTATTCTGCCGGCGGGACCGTTGCGCGAACCGATGTGCGCGATCCGTCGCGCGGATGCGGTGATAGTTATCAGGAATCAGAAATCAGAAATCAGGAATCAGGAATTTATGGGCAAAATTACGCGTTATGAGAAGCCGGTGTTTTTTGCAACAAATAGAAATATTATGCCCAAGGGTGCAAAGCGTACGATTGCATTCGCCGGTATCGGATATCCGCAGAAATTCTTTGAAGCACTGGATGATAGTGTTATTGACACATATGCATTCCCGGATCATTATGAATACAAAAAAACAGATATAAGAAAGTTGTTAAGGATTGCGAAAAAACATAATGCGTCGCTTGTCACGACTGCAAAGGACTGGGTGCGTTTGCCCGAAGATATACAGAACAGGGTACGTGTCGCAAAATTAGAAACAGTGATAGAGCCGGCGTTCTGGACATGGCTGGGGGATAAATTGAAATGAGAACATTTGAAAAGCAAATAAAATTCTCTGGTATCGGAATCCATTCCGGTGCGCCGGTGCATGTGACGGTAAAGCCGTCAAAGCGGCCGGGAATATTCTTTAGGCGCACGGACATGCCGGGCACGAAATTAATTCCGGCAAAATACGACAATGTCGGCGAAAGCAACCTGCGCAACACAACCGTCGGCGATGTTCGCGGCGCGCATGTACAAACAATAGAACATATGATGGCGGCACTGTTCCTGGTCGGCGTGGATAGCGCGGTGATTGAGATTGACGGCCCAGAGACCCCGATTCTGGACGGCAGCGCGATGGAATTTTACAATATGTTTTCGTCTGTTAAAACAATCGGAAAGTCCATAAAAAAAATCATTATAAAAAAAGAAATAGTTGTTAAAAAAAGCGAGATACTAAAACATTTGCCGCTGGTTACGCGGATAATGGTTGTTGTTCACGACTGGGTTCTGGGGCGACGCAACAACGGGTTTATGCGGCTGTCGCCTAATCCGGCGGGTTTGAACATCAAGGCGACCATGGATTATCCGGACAAGATAATCGGGCGCCAGACATTCGAATATCTGTTTGCAGCGGATAAAAAATCCATAGATAAGTTTGTTTCAGAAATTGCACCTGCGCGCACGTTCGGAAGATATTCCGAATGGGAATACCTGAAGTCGCGCGGCATGGCGCGCGGCGCGTCGGAAAAAAATGTGATCGCGCTGAATGACAAGGGCGACGGAACCTTGAACGGGCTTAAATGGCCGGACGAATTCGTGCGGCACCAGATAATCGACGTGCTGGGCGATATGTTCACGTCCGGCGGAATGATCGTCGGAAACATAGAGTTGTACAAGGGTGGGCACGCGATGAACAACATCGCGCTGAAAAAACTGTTCAGCGATCGGGCAAATTATGATATAGTATGATCAGTATTTGGTCACTAGTGAATCAGGAGATTCGAAATGAAAAAAATATTTATTCTGGTGCTTGCGCTTGTGCTGGTTGGTTGCGGAAACATGGTAAAAAATGAAAACGGCAGCGAATATCTGGTACAGCTGGATTCCGAACCGATCGGTTGCGTATATCTGTACAAGCTGGAATCCGAAGTGTCCGTATATGACACAGACGATGCGCGCAGATATTTGGAAAACAGGATCGCGGACCAGTCGCGCCCGGGTAACGCCTATTGGATCACCAGCCAACGCACGCGCCCGAACGAATGGGTCGTGTTTGGTCCGGAACGCGCGTTTGTTTTGAACGCGAACGTTTACGATTGTCCGAATCCTAAAAATATCAAGACTGCAAAATCAGCCAAGACATCACCGTCGCAACCGGCAGACATGTACGGAATAATGTATTAAAAAAACCGGCCGACCGGCCGGTTTTTTAGTCGATAGTCATTAGTAGGGGCGCAGTCCGAAACGCGCCCCCTACATAAAAAAAAGTATGTCACCCCCCTCGGTCGCTTTGCGACCACTCCCCCCGCAAGCGGGGTGAGACGCGACAGAGCGTAGGGGCGCATACTTGCGCCCTTTGTTTCTCGTACGCGCGGGTTTGTAGGGGCGCAGTCCGAAACGCGCCATCTGATTTAACTGGGTTGCTTCGCGTTCGCTCGCAATGACGGATTTGTTCTTAATCACTAAATACTATCGACTAACGACTAATAACTAATTGCTAAATATTTCATATTTGTGTTATAATCATACGTACGCAGAGAGAGAAGCGAATTGGTACAGCAAGTTATTTCCATTGACAGAAAAAAATATGCCGTCAGTTTATTCTGGCAGCCTGTCGCCAGCGGCTTTGTCGCGCGCAATTACGCGCGCAGCCTGTCACGTTCAGTCGATCGAAAGTTAAATCTTTTTTCAGAGTATCGTGCTATGGTCGGTCTGGGTGCGCGCCGATTTGGTCATCGGTCCGGTATGCCGTCCGCCGCCGCCGAGGTTATGGAATCTTTCGCAGAATTTTCATCGTTTTTGGCGGCATTCAAGGTGGAAAATAATTTTTGGATCGTCGCTGTACGCAATGGGATAATTTTACAGGACGCGCTGTTTGAAACAGAATCTGCAGCACGTAACGAATATTTGCGCCTGTCAGGGATGCCAGATTGGGGGTCTGTTTTTGCGCCGGGGTCTTGGTCCATGCCGCGCGCGGTTGAAAAACGGGTCGAAGATGTGGTGACCGGAAATGTCAAGGCGACACTGCACACGATCAGCCGATTCAAGGCGAACTTTTTGGCGCTGCTGTTGCTGGGGGCGCTTGTCTTGGGATTGGGGTATTTGTTTCATGAACCGATCGTCAAGGTTTTTGCGCCAAAGCCGCAAGTGTCAGAAATAGACCCGGTGCTGGCTGAAAAATACAAAAGACAAATCGAAGAAAAAAATAAGGAGTTGGATCAGAAATACGGTCCGCGCGGTGATGTTTCCGCGCCGGAACCTG
This sequence comes from Alphaproteobacteria bacterium, assembly GCA_031555055.1. GTDB lineage: Bacteria > Pseudomonadota > Alphaproteobacteria > Rs-D84 > Rs-D84 > JAFGMC01. Next base: position 120,412 of record JAVBUT010000002.1, read on the forward strand.
TGCTTATGCCATATGACCTGTTGCCCGATCCCCAGGCGCGTGCGCGAATATGCTATGCGGCGACCGGATTTTTGATGCAGCCGATCCCCGGCTGGGTCCAGACAAGTATCGAATGCAACGAGACGCATGCCATAGCCGTGTTTCAACGCGGATTTGGAAATCTGGCCGATTTTTACGAAGTGGCATCCGGACTGATGCCTGGTGTTTTTGTCGAAGAAAAATCAGAATCTGAAATTCGTGTCACGGCGAAACTGCCGGGGTTGGTGACTTATTCGTCACTGGAAGAAAAAGACCCGGACACGATTGCGCGCGAAGTAAACACTGCATTCCAACGTCTGGATATGACCGTCGACACAAACATTGCGGTCGATCCGGTTAATGACGTGAATGGCGTGAGAAACCTGAATGTCGTCGAAGTTGGTGCAAAATCAAAACTGATCCCGATGGAATTTATGAAAATATTCGGCGATCTGTACGGCGTCTATATGACACTGGCCGCGTGGGATGTAAAAAGCAGAACCTGGAACTATGAGGTGATAATCTATGCAAAATAATAAAAAACGAAAAATGAAAAATGAAAAATGTTTTCTTTTCGCACTGGCGGCAATTTTTCTTGCGACACCCGTGTTCGCAGATGCTTTGGATTCCGAAATGGAAGATGTATCGGCTGACGCAATCGCGGTATATGATACGACCGGAACCGTGTTTCAGCGTATCACCGATCTGGAACAGGAAAAAGTCCTGATGCAATTGGAAAAAGAAAAAGCACAATTGGATCTGGAACTGGATCGTCTGGCGGCTGAAAAGATCAAGCTGCATATGGAAATCGACACGCTGTCGGGACGCGCCGAAGAACAACAGGCCGCGCTGGATGCGGAACGCGCGAAGCTGGAAGCCGAAATGGCAAAGCTGGAGCGGGAAAAACAATCCATGACATCGTCTGGTGAAAAGTCCGCGCCAGCAGTAGCGGCCAAGGTGCAGAAAGAAGAACCGGTTGAGAATTTGATCGCAAAAAAATATGCGCTGGTGGATATTATCGGCGCGGGCCGGCAATTGCAGGCGACCGTCCAGGACACCGCGAACGGCCAGCGTAAAAAAATCACCGTCGGAAAAACTATCGACGGATACACTGTCAAATCTATATCTTTGGACGACGGCGTGACGTTTGCCAAAGACGATATTATCGAAACGCTGAATATCGGCAAAGAAGTAAAATAAAGCAATGGAAAACGCATTAGACCAAGTCTTGAATAAAAAGCGCGAAGCAGGCCAGGCATCCATTCCGGCCGGTCTGGAAAACGCGACGCAAAAAGACATTCTGGATTTTTTGTTTTCTAATAACAACCGGCTGTTGACGGCGACCGCCGCGGAACTGGAATTGTCCAAGGACACCCAAAATCTGGTCGCATATTTTGACCATGGCGAAATCATAATTTCCCGCACGCACAGATATGACGGCCGTGTGCTGGCTTTTCTGGAACTGTTGGGCAAAGAAAAACGCCCGATGCTGGCGCCGTATTATTCCGACTTGGGGCTGTTGTCGAATATTTATAAAACGTACGAAGGCAGGCTGGGCGGTCTAGAGTCCAGATCACGTCTGGATTACGACAACCAGATGCAAAAGGATTTTGTCGATATAATCGCGCGCGCCGCGTCGCAAAAGGTTTCCGACATACATATCGAAGTTGCCGACCAGACGACGATTTATTTCAGACTGGACGGCAGTTTGCAACCGGTACTGGAATACAATTCCGGGTGGGGCGAATCATTCGTTCGCGCCGCATTTGCGTCCGCGGATATTTCCAATTCAAACTATGCCCAGAATGAATACCAGTCCGCGCAAAAAGATGGGCGCACGCCGCTGCGCGGGACCAAGGATTTGTATTTGCCGGGCGGGGTAATCGGTATTCGTATGCAGTTTAATCCGATTGCGTTCGGATCGCGCTATGTCGCTATGCGCCTGCTGTACGACAACCCCAGTGAAGGGATAAAGACCGAACAGGAATTCGGCGAATATGAACAAAAATTATTAATGCGCCTGCGTTCCTTTCCGACGGGGATGGTGCTGGTCGCGGGTCCTACGGGTTCCGGTAAATCTACGACGCTGTTCCGCAATATGTCGATGATGCTGAAAGAGCGCAACTATGAAATCAATCTGATCACCGTCGAAGACCCGGCGGAACAAAAAATATTCGGTGCGCACCAGATGCCCGTCGTGAATACTTATAACGAAGAACAGCGCGAAGAGAAATTCAACGAAGCTCTGGCGGCCGCATTGCGCAGTGATCCGGACACGCTGATGGTCGGCGAAATAAGAACGCTGTCGGCGGCGCAATTGACCGTGCGCGGCGCGTTGTCCGGGCATAATGTCTGGACGACGGTGCACGCCAATTCCGCTATGGCCGCGCTGACGCGTCTGCTGGACATGGGTGTCGAAGGATTCAAACTAAAAGACGAAACGATGATGCGCGGATTGGTATCTATGCGCTTGTTTAAAAAACTGTGCCCGTTTTGCCGCGAACGTCTGGCGGATCATCCGAACCATCCCGCGTACAAGCGCGTGTATGACGCGTTCGGCGAAATCGGCCTGCAACAGGTTTATATCCGCGGCGCCGGGTGCGAAGAATGCAAAGGTGCCGGTACAATCGGCCGTATCAAGGCGGGTGAGATAATTATCGCGGACAGCGAATTCTTGCGCCGCGCACTGGCCGGCGACACTATTGGCGCGACACGCTATTGGCTGGAAGAGTTGGACGGACGCACGCTGAAAGAATCTGCGATGGAACTGATGTTGCAGGGTGTGATCGGCGTGGATGAATTGGAACGCTGGGTCGGATTGCTGGACCAGCCGGGGGTTTATTAGTGACAGTGACAGTGACAGTGACAAAAGTGGTCGCTGACACTGACACTGACACTGACACTGATTATGAACAAACTTGAATTATTTTACGCAAAATGGTCTTTCCGCTTGAATACAGCTAAGCGGATGGCGCTGTATCGCAAGCTGGCGTCGCTGTTGCGTAATAACTTTACGCTGATGGATGCGCTGGGTCGGATCGAGCGTGTCGAATCCAAAGGTGGCGCAAAACCGGACGAGCCCTTTGCAATCGTTATGCGCGAATGGCAGAAAAGTCTGGAACGCGGACAGTCTTTTTCCGACGCTACGCGCGGATGGGTTCCGGTGAATGAAACGCTGATGATGACACTGGGGGATGTGTCCAAGCTGTCGGTCGCGATCGAAAATGTTGTGCGCGTCGGGACCGGCGCAACACGGATAAAGCGCGCGATGACATCCGCGGTCGCATATCCGCTGTTTCTGCTGGTGCTGACACTGGGGATTATCATAATGGTCGGGTTGTACCTGGTGCCGCCTCTGGCCGCGGCCGCGGGGTCTGACATAGTGTGGACCGGCACCGCTGCGTCGCTGGTTTGGGTGGCTGATTTTTCAAAACACTATTGGTATGTTTTTGCGACCGGATTTTTTTCCGTGGTTTTGGCAGTATGGATCAGTATGCCAATATGGTCGGGACGTCTGCGCACATTGTTTGACAATATCCCACCGTGGGGTCTGTATAAAATCCAGATATCCGTCGGATGGCTGATGTCATTGTCGTCTATGGTCGGCGCCGGTGGTGCGGTTCCGGTCGCGATGAAAATGCTGGCGGACAACGCGAATCCGTATCTGAAAAACATTTTGGAATCGGCGCTGCGGTATATCGCGAACGGTGACAATCTGGGCGCTGCGCTGGCGAATACAGGGCGTAATTTTCCAAACGAAGAGATAATCGGCGATCTGACAATCTATGCCGACATGAATGGGTTTGATCAGAATCTGGCGCAGATTGCGAACGATTATTTGGATGAATCCGTCCGTAAAATGGAATCAATTTCAGAAACGCTGAACAGCATTGGCATAATGCTGGTGTCTATCATTATCGGCTGGGTTGTTCTGGGGACATTCCAGATGCAGGATCAAATCACCGCCGCTTTGACATAGTCAAAGCGGCGGTGATTAGTGAATAGTTATCAAGTGAAAAGTGATGAGTTATTGTTTTGGTAAAATCGCCGTGACTTCAATTTCGATTTTTGCGCCACAGCGTGTAAATTTATTAACTTCAATAAGTGTTGAAACTGGTTTGGAATTTTGAAAATATTCTGCCCGGATTTTTGAAACTATGTCAAAATCTGTCATGTTTGTCAGATATATCACAGCTTTGACAATATCGCCCATTGATGCGCCGGCAAAATCTAGACTTTTTTGAATTTCTTCAAAGACCATTTTTGTTTGTTCGGCAATATCGTCAGTTGTAACAATTTTGTTTTCATTAACGGGCGGTTGTATGCCGGATACAAATATTAAATAACAATTTCCGATATCAATTTTTTTTGCCTGGGTATATGTTACTCCGGCGCCATAGTTTTGTATCATAATACTTACCCTTGGTTTTGCTTGTCTTTCAAAGTTTTTATTGACGAAGCTAGCATCTTTTCTAATTCCAGATTATCCGAATATATAGAATTAAAACTGATTTCTGTTATAAATCCACCAGCTTTTAATCTTTTTAGCCAGAACAAAGTTTCTGCACATTCTTTGGCCGCGATTTGTAACTTGTTTATAAAATCTTTTTTGGACGCTGCCAATGCGGCCTCTGCAATATTTGCACCAATGCTTGTGCCAGAGCGTAATATTTGATTTGATAATGTGAATTCTTTCTTTTCGGATAATAAATATTTAGACAGTTTTACAATCCGATCTGCGAAAAGTTCGCTTTTGTCCCTTAATACGCTAGGTTTCATAACTTATCACTTTTCACTTGTTAACTATTCACTAGAAAATCTTCCATTCATGGTCGTCAGACCATGAATGGAAGATTTTCCAATGTTCCTTCTTCGACCCTTACGTTAATGTCCAGCATCATGAACACGGTGTCGCCGTTGCGCGACGCAGTTTCTGCAAATAGATGTGTCGATAAAAGGTGGCTGGTGTTGACAGTCAGCTTTGTTACCAAATGATCGTCGTCCAACAGTGTGTAAATCGGGCCAATATTCTTTGGTGTGTTTTCGCCGATCTCGTGTTCATTCTGGGGACAGCGCAGACCATCCAAAATCGTCTTGACGCGATTATCGATATCGGATCGCGCGACGCCGACGATTTCCGGATGAAACAGCTGGATTTCAATTTCCGCCAACAGTTTCAAATTCGGCGTGATTATCGGATTCCAGTCGATTCCGCCGATGTGGCGTGTAGAGATCGGGCTTTTTGTAGCACCCGGCATCATGTATTTTGTCAGGTTGTTCCAAGGGCTGTGTTCCAACAGCTTTTTCAGCTGGGGGTGAAACTGCATGCGTATATCCGCGATATGCTGGGCCCGTTTTTTTGGATTGGTTAAAATATCCCCGAAATACAATAGTTTGAACTTCATAAAAAATCACCTTTGTTTTTGTAAATTATACCATATTTTTAGTCATTAGTCACTAGTCATTAGTCAATAGTCAATAGTGCGAAAATATGCGATAAATCCAATGATCGACTATTGACTAGTTGCTATAAAATTGCTATGTTTCAAGGGCAAAAAACACAATAAGAAAATACAGAAAGTAGAAAGGAAAAATAATGGCAATTGATAATGCGTACACCGGTGATTCGATCAAGGTTCTCAAAGGGCTGGAAGCAGTAAAAAAACGCCCCGGAATGTATATCGGCGACGTTGGTGAAGGCGGTGCCGGTCTGCACCACATGATTTATGAAGTGGTAAATAATTCAATCGACGAAGCGATGGCCGGCCACGCCGATACGGTTTATGTGTCGCTGAACGCGGACGGTTCCGTCACAATCCGCGATAACGGTCGCGGAATGCCGTTTGACATTAATCATGAAACTGGCCGTTCCGGTCTGGAACTGATCATGTGCGAATTGCACGCGGGCGGAAAGTTCGACAACGAAAAAGACGGTGCGTACAAGGTGTCCGGCGGTCTACATGGCGTGGGTGTGTCTGTGGTTAACGCGCTGTCGACATGGCTGGAAGTGCGCGTATGGCGCGGCGACCAGGAAGCGTTTATGTCCTTTGCCGACGGCGTTCCGACATCCGACGTCCAGATTACAAAGAACAATGGACACGAGAAAGGAACCGAAGTCACATTCCTGCCCAGTCCTACGACATTCGCCAGCACGACATTCGATTTTGATACGCTGGAAACATGGCTGCGCGAACAATCATATTTGAACGCGAACGTAAAGATTCTTTTGGAAGACCTGCGTGGTGGTGAAAAAAAGACCCAGGAATTTCATTCGACCGACGGGCTAAAAGGCTTTGCGACATACCTGGATCGTTCCAAAGAACTGTTGAACAAAGACCCGATCCAGATCATCAAAAACACGGATGACGGAATGTATGTCGAAGTGGTCTTGCAATGGACGACCGCGTATTCCGAAACATCATTGTGTTTTACAAACAATATTCCGAACCGCGACGGCGGTGTGCACTTGGCGGGATTTCGTGCCGGCCTGACGCGCGCGATCAACAAATACATCAACGACAAATTCCCAAAAAGCAAGGATGCGAATTTTTCCGGTGAAGATTTCCGCGAAGGTCTGACCAGCATTGTGTCCGTAAAAATGCCTGACCCGAAATTCAGCTCGCAAACCAAAGACAAACTGGTGTCATCAGAAATCCGTCCGATCGTTGAAAATTCCGTATCGGAAATACTGTACGAATTCATGGACGAAAATCCGGCGATCGCAAAACAGATTGTCGATAAGATAATCGAAGCCGCCACCGCACGCGAGGCCGCGCGCAAGGCGCGTGAACTGTCGCGCAAAAAGACGGGTCCGGATTTGGGCGGTCTGCCTGGAAAATTGGCGAACTGTTCCGACAAAAATCCTGCCAACTGCGAACTGTTTATCGTCGAAGGGGACAGTGCGGGTGGTACGGCAAAGCAGGGGCGCGACCGCAAGACCCAGGCGATATTGCCGCTGCGCGGAAAAATTCTGAACGTCGAACGCGTGCGCTTTGACAAGATGTTGGGGTCGGACACGATCGGTGCGCTGATCACGACAATGGGCGCCGGGATCGGCCGCGACGATTTCGATATTGAAAAAATGCGGTATCATAAAATCATCATCATGACCGACGCGGACGTCGACGGCCAGCATATCCAGATATTGCTGTTGACATTCTTTTACCGCCATATGCCCCAAGCGATCGAGCGCGGGTATGTATACGTTGCAAAACCGCCATTGTACGGCGTGACGCGCGGCAAAACCCAGATATATTTGGAAAACCAGCGTGAAATGGACGACTATCTAATGGACCAGCTGGCGACCGACGGGATTTTAGAAACCGCCAGCGGCACACAGATTTCCGGACCGGATTTAAAACGTCTGTTGGGTCTGGTGCTGAACATGAAAAATACTCTAAAGCCGTTGGAAAACACAATCCCGCTGCGCTTTGTCGAAGCGTTCGCATTGAACAGTGTATTTGAAAGCCAATCGGCGGAAAACCTGAGTGCGGCGGCAAACATGCTGAATGCGGCGGAACTGGAATTCGAACGCGGATGGAAAATCACGGGCGACGCGCTGGGAATTACAATAACGCGTACACTGCGCAGCGTGACGGAATCATACACACTGCCGCGCAGCGCGCTGGAATCGCCAGAAGTGCGCGCGTGGGAACGCATGGCGGGTCGTGACGAATTGGAATCCACATTCGCAACACCGGTCGAACTGCGCGTGAAAAACAAATCGCAAAAGATATGGGGCGCATTGACTGTTTTGGAAACAGCGTTCGAATATGCAAAAACTGGTTTGAAAATCCAACGATACAAGGGTCTGGGGGAAATGAACGCGGAACAGCTGTGGGAAACGACAATGGACCCGAACCACCGTTCGTTGTTCCAGGTCAAGATCGCAGACGCCACCAAGGCGGACGAAGTTGTATCCATGCTGATGGGCGACATCGTCGAACCGCGCCGCGACTTTATTGTGGAAAACGCGCTGAGTGCAAATATTGATATTTAATAAAAGGATACAAAGATATGACTTTATATGAAGAAACAATAAACTTGGTAAATCAAATTATAACCACAGGATCAAGCGGTATAAACGACAGCAAGAGACTTGCGCTGGTTGTCCGTTTAAAAGAACATCTGCAACGCCCAGAGGTTGCGATACCACAACGTACATTAAAAGCGAATTTAGAAAGAGTTTTAAACAATCGCCAACATTACATGACGACTTCTGATTTTATAAATGATTTAATTATGGTAGTTGATGATTTTAAAAAGAAAACGATTTTATTGGATAAGGCAAAACAAAAAATGAAATCTGTTTCTGATTCTGTCCAAGATTTTACAATCGCAGAAGACGGTACGATAATCCGACATAATTTCAATGATCGGGAAAAATAATGTTCACACGCGAATGGTTTTTTGATCTGGATCGGCGTCTGCGTGATGCCGGCTTGGATTCAGACCGTTCGACGTTTGATGAAATATTAAAAAATCTTCAACCCGCCGCCGCCAAGGCTATGGCGGGCAAAGAAAGCCGGCTTTTGACACCTGATGAATTCGCACACGAGTGTATTTACGTAATCCTGGCGTCCGGGTTTTCACAAAAAACCGCCAAACGAAAACATACCGAGATTATGGAATATATCAAAAAGGCCGGTAAAAATCCAATTTTGGAAGAATTGTTAAAAATTTTTAACAACAAAAACAAAATGAATGCGATTATTAAAATTTGGAACAATCGTGAACGGTATCAAAACGACTATTATTCAATTAAAAAAAATCATAAATCAGAAATCATAAATCAGAAATTGACTTTTTTATCCACGTTGCCACACATTGGAAAAATAACCGCGAATCATCTGGCGCGGAATCTGGGTGAAAACGTTGTGAAATACGATATTTGGATTCAGCGACTTGGTGTTTGCTTTGCAAACAAATTCTCAAATTGCAATGTTCAAAGTTCAAATATAGATAATGGTAAACTTTGTCCGGAAATTAAATCCGCATGCGATGAAATGTTTGCGCATTTGTCGCGCGAGACAAATCTGCCAATCGGATATATTGACGTCGTGTTATGGAAGGCAAGCCAGAATAATTTAATTCCACTCCTGCGGAGTGGTGTCGGCGCTGTTTTGCGCGACGGGGAGGGTTCATGAACGTAAAAATAGAAACCTCTTGGAAAGACGCGCTGTCGGCAGAATTTGATAAAGATTATTGGATCAAGCTGACCGATTTTGTGCGCGGTGAATATATGGCGGGCAAGAAAATTTATCCCGCGCCCGCTAATATTTTCAATGCGTTCAACCTGTGTCCGCTGGACGCGGTCAAAGTAGTTATCATCGGTCAGGACCCGTATCACGAACCGGGCCAGGCGCACGGCCTGTGCTTTTCGGTGCAAGACGGTGTCGCGCTGCCACCGTCTTTGCAAAATATTTATAAAGAAATAGAAGCGGACCTGGGGCGCAAATCAATAACGCATGGCGATCTGACCCACTGGGCGTCACAGGGTGTTTTGCTGTTAAATTCTACATTGACGGTTATGGCGCATGCCGCAGCCAGTCACGCCGGCAAGGGGTGGGAGCAATTTACAGATGCCGTGATCCATGCATTGGCAAACCGGCGCAAAAATATTGTCTATATGCTGTGGGGATCATACGCCGGGCGCAAGGCCGAATGTGTAAACGCGGATGAAAATTTGATTTTAAAAAGTGTGCACCCGTCGCCATTGTCTGCGCATCGCGGATTCTTTGGCAATCATCATTTTTCGCGCGCAAACGAATATTTAACCGCGCATGGCAAAACGCCGATCCAGTGGTGATTTAAAAATTATAACCAATCCCCAGTCCGTAAAACGCGTACGAATTGTTCGCATAGCCGGTATTTCCGTTGGAAAAATGCTGCATAAATATTTCCAGGTTTGTCTGGGGCGCGATTTTATATCCTGCGAATAATTTAAATCCGAATATCAGTTTTGATCCGATACGGTCGTTTTCCTTTGCCTGGAATCCGGCGCCCAGGCCGGTTCCGAAATACCATTTGTTCGTATTATACAGCGACACATCTTCGGATATTAAAAACATAGGAATCGAATAGTCCGCCCAGTCCCAACCATATTTGTCAGCGTATCCGATCGTCTGGAATATATTCAGTGATGCGCGCGCAGGCAATGTAAAGAACGTATTCGGGCGCGAATACTGCAAATGCAACATACTGAACGGGACCCATTGTGTCGGTGGCGGGATTAGAAAACCGGAATTTACACCTTGGCCGAAATTAAATGTGATCTGGTTAGAATACTTGCCAAAGAAAGGATTGTCGCCAGCCACGGCTGGCGCGGCGCCGACAAACAGTGCCAGCAAACATAATGCATTTTTTTTCATATTATAAATATAAATAATTCTGCTGAAAATACAATGGGATACTAATCAACTGTTAAAAGTTGTATCCAACCCCCAGCCCGATAAAATTATAAGAATAGTTCGCCGATCCGCCGGTATCACCGTTGGAAAAATGCTGGGTGAACAGTTCAATATTCCAGCCGTCTGTTATTCTGTATCCGGTAAATAATTTGAACGGCAGCAGAAATTTCGTTCCTTCGCGGTCGTTTTGCTGTCCCTGGATCGCGACGCCCGCGCCGACCCCGAAATACCATCGCTCTGTATGCAGGAAAATCACATCCCATGATATCATGGCGATCTGGGTCGCATAATCGGACCAGTTCCATTCGAACGTGCCGTTATAGTCGGTATACTGGTACTTTGATCCGTATCCGATCGTCTGGATCGCACTGAAATTCTGGCGCGCCGGCAGACGGAATACGGTGACCGGCTGGGAATAGGTCAGCTGGATCATATTAAAAGGCACGAACATTTCCGGAACCGGGATCAGACCGAAATTATTGACCCCTTGGCCAATGTTCAGTATGATTTGATTTTGGCGTTCGCCAAATATCGGGTTTTTAGGCATGTCAGCCGCACCCGCGTTCGCGATCAGCAGCATGGTTAGAAAAAATACAGTTATTTTACGCATGTGGACCATATTATAGCATACAAACAGTCCTTTCAATAATATTTTTGTATAAAAACAAAACCGGGATAACCCCGGTTTAATTTTTGGTAGCGGCGGAGGGATTTGAACCCCCGACCAAAGGATTATGATTCCTGTGCTCTACCCCTGAGCTACGCCGCCAGTGCGCCCAATTATAACAGTCAAAAATTAAAAATCAATCATGAATTTTACTAAATCGCGATTGAATTTCGCCATTGCATACCTATATAGATCGCATGGAAAAGAATCAAAGGAGAATATCATGAACAAGATGAAACAGTTTCTGATCATGCTAACCGTTATTGCGGCGCCTTTTGGCGCGAACGCGGGCTTTGTCGGCACCAGCGAACAGGCCGTGATTACCGTGGCCGAAGTTTCGAATATGGGCGACGACAAGGCTGTCGTTATGCGGGGCAGTATTGAAAAACACCTGAAGAAAGATAAATATCAATTTGTTGATCAAACCGGCAAGATAGTTGTCGAAATCGACGGCGACGAATGGCGCGGAATTGATGTGACGCCCAATGACACGGTATTGATTATCGGCGAAACGGACAAAGACTGGTTCAGTGATACCAGCGTAGATGTCAAAACGATCCAAAAGGTCGCAAACGATAATGTAAAACCGAAAAAGTAACAAAAAACCGGCGAAAAGGCCGGTTTTTTTGAGTAATGTAGTTTATAATTTATTAACTGGATTGCCACGCTTTGCTCGCAATGACGGATTTGTGCTTTATGCTCTAAAATATTTAAAACTTAGAAACAGCACCAAAATAGTAGGGGCAGAGATCATCTGCCCTTTTGTATTTTCATAGTCCTGGGTGCCAGCCTTCCAGCCTGCGCCAAGGCTACGGCGGACGCGACGCCGGGATGACGGGTTGTTTTTATAAATGTCCGCCATGAACCTCTAGTACTGTTCCGTTTACATAACTGGCGTCATCGCTGCATAGAAATACAATTGCTTTTGCGATTTCGTCTGGTTTTGCGATGCGCCCCAACGCGATTTTCTCTACTTCATCAGCCATATAGTCTGCAGGCAAGCCTTTGTTCATATCTGTGTCAACCCAGCCTGGCGCCACGGCATTCACATTTATATATGGTGAGAATTGAATGGCCAGGCTTTTTGTTAATGATATCATACCGGCCTTGCTAGCATTATAATCAATTGCATATGGTGAAAAATCGCGCATGCCGCTGGTGCTGGATAAATTGACGATTTTTCCAAATTTATTATCCATCATAATTTCACCGACATATTTAGAAACAATAAAGGCACCAAATAAATTTGTTGAAAATGTCTTTTGCCAATCTGCGATTGTACGATCTGAAAATTCTTTATCATTTGCTATTCCGGCATTATTGATCAAAAAGTCTATATGCCCGAATTCGGCCATTACAATATCAATCATTGATTCGACTTCGGCTTCGATGCTTATATCTGTGCGGATTGTTATTGCGCGTGCGCCATATTCGGAAATAAGATGTTTTTTCAACTCTTCTGTGGCTTTTGTATTTTCTTTATAATTTATAATAATATTTGCGCCGCGTTTTGCGAATTCAATTGCAGTTGCGCGTCCAATTCCACGAGATGCGCCTGTAATTAATACAACCTTATCTTTCATATTTTCTGCCTTTTTATGGATTTTAGGACAGGGCGCCGCCCTGGTCAAGACGTTATTACCCGCCCCAAATGGGCGGGTCGAAATGCGTCAGCATTTCGGGGTGGGGCAGGAATGTGGAATAATGTATAGTTTTTATAACCACACCCCGAAAAATGCAGCGCATGAGCGGCTTGCATTTTTCGGCCCGCCCGGGGCGGGCGGGTGATAACAAAAATTATTGCAATTTATTGCGGGGCCGTTATAATACACCGCACACGCCCGCATAGTATAGTGGTAGAACACGTCCTTGGTAAGGACGAGGCGCAAGTCCGATTCTTGCTGCGGGCACCACCAAAAATTGTTGATGGCCGCATTTGCGGCCATTTAGAATTTTTGAGTGCCCGCCGGAGTTTTAACGAAGGCTGGGCCGGCTTGCCAGACGAAGCGTTCCGCGAAGTTTGGTTGTGATGAAGTCACGAAAACTTGACGTAGACCAAGGTCACCAAGAGTTCGGCAAGTCCGATATCTTGGTTTAAAAAATGGTCAGATTTTGATAATTATCGGACTATTTTGCGAAAAGCCTTAGATGCCTTGCCCCGTGCAAATTTTTAATGCAAATCAGAATTTTTTGATTATAATTATCTCACAAATCAATTTGAGAGAGAAGATTGTAGTTTGGGTGGAATAATAAAATGTTTTTCAATACTGTAAAATATAAATTTGCACAGGTAAAACCGATATATAATTTACCTAAAAATGACCCTAATTCCCAACTGGTATCGTATGTGATTTTAGAAAAAGATGAAGAGCAGTATAACCTGTTATTAGAGCAAGCAAGACATGATGGTAAGCTTGTTGCAAATATTTTTTACAGTCCGTTAAAAATAATCTTCAAAAACAATTTAGTAATTCTTAAAGGAGATGGCGTACTGTCCAAATGTAAAAATATTGATACTGCAACCAATCAAGCAATAGAGCAATCGTTTTCTGATATTGGTAATCAGTATATTTCAGGATTTCCTGTAAGAACTATTGGTAAACGAAGATAATAATTTAGCCAAATCAGTCCGATATCGCCACAGCAAGGCGCACCAGGTTGTGATGACGCGTCGTAATGGCGCGTTTTTTCATTGTCACCTTGGTCCAGACCCAGTCCGATAATGCGGTTCCAAAAACCAGTCCGATTTGGCAAAATATCGGACTATTTATGAAAAAGCCTCAGATTTGCCGATCTGTATAACATTCGATTATCGCTAGCGTTTTTGTAATATATTGATTATTATAATGCCAAGACAAGAGGTTTTATAATGATTCCAATTATTGAAAGTATTGATGAAAACAAATTAAATCCAGATGCAAAGATGACTGAACGGGATGTTATTATGATTGTTGTAAAGCATCCAACAGAAGATAAATATTTATACATTCATTATAAAAATTTTGGCTGGAACGTATTGGTCCAGGGTGGTATCGAAGACAATGAAAATTCTTTTATTTCGGCAGTCCGTGAATTAGAAGAAGAGACAGGTTTTTATGATATTGCAAGTATTGAAAAATTGCCGCTTGAAATGGATAATGTTTTCTATGCTGCACATAAGAAAGTAAACCGATTGGCAAAAATAAAAACATTTTTTATAAAACTGAATAGTATGGCACAAAAATCTCACGAGGACGAGTTTGATGTAATGTTTGATACATATGAAAACCTGTATGATATTTTTGGGCCATCGTTCCGCCATCACTATTTCTTGCTGGGGATTGCCGTAGGCAAAGAAAGTATGGATAACCTGGATGTGAATGACGAAAATCATTTAGGCAATGTTGAAATGGTTAACCATAAGATTTCATACAGATAAATTGGATTTGAAGGTCTGGATTTTCGAGTGTAATGTTGTGTAAAGGTTGCTGTGATTAGCGTGCCGCACGAAGCCCAAAGGGCGAAGTGTGGTCCGATGATGCCACCCAGCCTTCGCCGAGGCTTCGGCGGGCACAGCGGCAAGGCGCACCACCAAAAATTGTTGATGGCCGCATTCGCGGCCGTTTAAAATTTTTGAGTGCCCGCCGGAGTTTTAACGAAGGCTGGGCCGGCTTGCCAGACGAAGCCTTGGCGTAGTCTGATTATGATGGCGCGTCCATTGGGCGCGTTTTTTATTATTTTTGCTTGCTATTGACAAATTTTGTTTTAGAATAAGTTGTAAAAGAGGTGCGATTATGGATAAAAAACAGTACTCGACCGTGGATATTGAAAAAATTATTTCTGAAAACAAGTGCCTGAAAGACAAAGTCGGCAGATTTCCTTTTAACGACTGTGGCGGATATGGATGCACAACCACTGTCATAATATGTGCATTATTTTTTCTGACGGGCTGGGGCGCCAGATCATGTTCTGATGATATTAGTCTGATCCCGTCCAAGAAGAAAACAGTCGTCGCGCCGGCAGATAGGCAATCATGGCTGAACCGGCCGCTTAGCCATGGTCGCATGTGCGATTTTATAACGGCGTATCGTAAAATGTATTCCAAATAAAAATTAGGTTGAAATTCGGTAATTTTTAGTTAAACATATATGATGTATTGTATGTGGTTTCTGTGGCGATCCGATTAACGACCGGTGAACAGGAATCTCATTATTCCAAAGGCCGATGTCCCAAGGGAGCACGGCAAAGCAGGGTGGCACCGCGGTTGATAACCGCCCCTGTGGATTGCAAGAAAACAAACCGGCAATCCGAAATCAAAAATAACAAAAGGTGTCGAAATGTTAAGCTTAAAATCAAAATACAGAACACATACTTGCGGGGAACTGAATTCCGCGCATGTGGGGCAAACCGTGACTTTGTCGGGTTGGGTTCATCGCAAGCGCGATCACGGCCAACTGATGTTCATCGATATTCGCGACAATTACGGAATCACGCAATGCGTGTTCGACAGTGGTTTGGCGGAACTGGAAAAAGTTCGTCCGGAATCCGTTGTCATGATTTCCGGAACAGTGATCGCGCGCGACGGATCGGCCGTCAACGACAAGATTCCGACCGGTGCAATCGAAATCAAAGCGACAGAATGGAAGGTTTTGTGCGAATCAGAAGTTTTGCCGTTCCAAGTTTTTGGTGATGAAGATGTCGGCGAAGATTTGCGCCTGAAGTATCGATACTTGGATTTGCGCCGTGAAAAGATGCATAATAAGATATTATTTCGTAATCGTGTAATCAAAGGCATACGTGATAAAATGTGGGATATGGGATTCTCTGAATTCCAGACACCTATCTTGGGTGCGACATCACCCGAAGGCGCTCGCGACTTTATAGTTCCAAGCCGTCTGCACCATGGGGCTGTATATGCATTGCCACAATCACCACAGCAATGGAAACAGTTGACTCAAATCTCAGGATTTGATCGGTATTTCCAGATCGCACCATGTTTCCGAGATGAAGATTTGCGTGCGGACCGCATGTTGGAATTCTATCAGCTGGACATAGAAATGTCTTTTGTGTCCCAACGCGATGTTCAAGATGTATGCGAATCGTTGTTAGTATCGCTGATAAAACAATTTGCACCCGATGGTAGATTGTATCCGGAAATCCCACAGTTCACATATGCCGAGGCTATGTTGAAATACGGTGTTGATAAACCTGATTTGCGTAATCCTATAATAATTAGTGATGTTTCTGAAGTTTTTCGTAACTCTGATTTTGGAATATTTGCCGATGCGGTTAAAAACGGTAGTGTTGTTCGTGCAATACCGGCTCCAAATACGGCAGACCAGCCGCGTTCTTGGTTTGACAAGACGGAAGTGTTTGCCAAGGAAGAGTTGGGATTGGCAGGCCTTGGATACATAGTGTTTGCCGAAGAAGTCAAAGGACCTGTTGCAAAGAAACTAAAATCAACAGAAATAGAACAGTTAAAAACCATAACTGGTGCGGAATCTGGAACGACATTATTTTTTGTCTGTGAAAAAGAGAAAGTTGCCGCCAAAGCCGCCGGAAAATTGCGTACTCGTGTTGGTGAAGAATTGAATTTAATCAATCAGCGTGATTTTCGTTTGTGTTGGGTTGTAGATTTCCCATTCTTTGAAGAGGATGAAAATTCACCGACAGGGATTGGATTTGGGCATAATCCGTTCGGCATGCCCCAGATAGATTTAGAAAATGCGGATTTATCAGACCCGCTGAAAATACCGGCCTATCAATATGATTTTGTTCTAAATGGTGAAGAGGTTGGCGGTGGCGGATTGCGTAACTATGATCAGAAAACAATGTTAAAATTGTTTGATATTACCGGATATGACGAAGAAACTGTTAAACAAAAATTCGGTGGATTGTACACAGCATTTCAATACGGCACACCTCCGCATGGTGGCTTGGCTATGGGGGTAGACCGTATCGTATGCATATTGTTGGGCGAACCTAATTTGCGTGAAATCACAGTATTCCCTACTAACCAGCGTGGACAGGACCTGATGATGGGGTCTCCGAACACACCGACGGAACAGCAGTTGCGTGATGTGCATATACAATTTAGAAAAAAGAACTAAAAAACATCAAAAAGGCCGGTAAAACGGCCTTTTTCTTTGCAAGAAAACAAGCCTATTTTAATCAGTGTTTTTCTGGTTTATGCTGGGGACCAAGAGAGGATACAGCAATGGACCAATCACGCGTTTCAGCATTGTGCAACCAATTGCAGTTGTCGCCATACCAATCGTATATTCTGGAAAACAATGCCAAGAAATACGATCTGGAAAAACTGATAAAGCGCGGCGGGATACTGTATGCGCCGCATGCGCACACGTATGAATTGAAAGAATACGTTGCGCGTGTTCTGGTCGGGCCGCGTGCGGATGTCATCGGGTCCGACAAAATGCTGGTGGCCGACCAGCGTGGTGTCAAAGTTCATACCGGTGGCACTTTTTCAGCATATAAAAACGGGATCAGATACCATGCGGACGCATTCGGCAACCGTATAAAATAATCAGAATTTATCATGGGTGGCGACAAAACCACGCAGAAAATCAGGATCGAAATTCATCATTATCTGGGACAGAGAATAATTTCGCGTACCATCGGGCATGATCGTGATTGCGATCGGCGATGGATCCGGTGATGTTCCGCGCATAATCATATTGACTTTCATTTCGACCTGGCCGTCCATAATGCTTAACATTCCAGCCGCGTCCGCGTGGTGCAGTGCCAATGAAAACGGTTCGGTCGATGTAAAGTTTCCACCATTGTAATATCCGGTCAAGCGCAGTTTTTTTATACGGCTGGCGCCACTGTCCAATGCGGCGGATAAAATGTATTCCGCGTTCAGCGTTGTGATATTTCCAACATTTGCATAAAAGTCATCAACCCCCAGACCATGCAGAATTCCACCGTCAAAAGACATATCTAATGTTCCGTTCAAATTGCGCCAAATGTCATATGCGATCTGTCCGGATGTCGACAGTTTGGCTTCGCCGGTGATCGATGTGTCGGAAATATTGATCGGCAATGCGGTATTCAATAATTTTCCAGGTATGACGAATTTGTTCAGCTGCAGCACAAGGTTGTATTTGTTCTGGTCTTTGGATATTGTCGCCAACAGGTTGCCACGTTTGCTGTCTGTGATAGAAAACGTCTGGCGTTCGTCTTTTAGAGAATATACAAAGTTTGCGAATTCGTTTCCATTGTGGATCAGACGATCCGCGGACACAGACACATTTGTGCCCAGATAAAATGGCAAAATCATAGGGTCCTGGGCCAGAAACTGGAATTCTTCGTAATTGTCTATGAAAGTCTGGCTGACGAACGCATCCATGTTCAACAGGTCTGTCTTTAACGTCAGCGTGCCGTCCGCATACGATCCATGAAATGTATGCCCGGCGATTCTGATTTCCAAATTAGAAACGTTGCCGTTCTTATAGTTGCCGGAAACAATGTATTCCAAATCGTTCATTGAACGCAGATCAATATTAGGAAACCATTCTTTAGCGTTTTCACCGTTCAGATAAAATGTTCCGCGATTGAATGACAGCTTCCACCGGCCTGAATCCGGCGTAAAGGTCAATCCGCCGCTGTCCCACACAAAATCGCCAAGTGCGTTCTGCATTGATTCTGGAACAAATCCGATGTCCGTGCCCAGCCATTTTAACGTCTTGTTTTTTGCAAATGTATAGGACGGTGTCAGCCGGTCTTTGACAATATCGATTGTTCCGCCGACATCGCTGAACTGAAAGTTTATTTTGCCGCGCGCGCCCAACAGTTTCGCAGTATCAAATGCGCTTGCGTTGTTTGGCATTTCTTTATCTGACTGAATAAATATTTCGAACGTGTCGCCGGTGACCGACAAACTTCCGAACATTTCGTCATACACAAAGTCAGAGCATTTCCATGCAGTCGGGTTTCCATAAAACAGGCAAAAGGCCGGCTTTTTATCAAAAATCGTCGATATCGGCATTGCAATCACGCCGTCTTTATTTATCAGGCCGCCATTGATCGACATGTCGTCCGCGACAATTTTGTTTATCCTTATTTCATCCTGTGCGCCGACCGCGTCGATCTTGATGTGTTTATAATTTCTGTTTGCAAACCGCAGATCGCCATTCAAGTCGATATTCAATACCGTGTTATGAAACAGGTCGGTTCCATTCAATAAAAATGTCAGATCAATCCGTACATCATTAGCCGTCAGGTTAATCACGCGTCGCCCATCGCCAAACAACTGTACGTCGCCACTGAAATTATCGCCACGGATGTTTGAAAACAGGAAGTCATAATCGCCGTTCCAATCAAAGTCCATGGTCAATCGAACGCGCTGGGAAATTTTTGGTTCACTGAATTCGAACCATTCGTTGATGTCGTCAGTATCGATCGTCATGGTTCCGCGTGCGGACCCGTCCGAATACAGGTGGCCCGATATGTTCAAATCATTCTTGTGGTTTTTAATTTGGAATTCGTCGCCGTTGGATGTGATGTCATACTTGTGCTGATTGGTGCGCACAGTGCCGTTCATCAGTCCGCCGTCCAGTCTTGCGGATAATATGTAATAGTTTTTGTTTTTAAAATTTATGACAGAATTGTGGATTTCCAACGCATTCCCGACATTTGGCGGGGTCAGGGAATCTATGGTCATGCTTGCGCCATATACGGATATCTTGCCGGTCAGCGGTGCGGACGACAGATCGAATATTTTGGACATCGGTATCGTGAACGATACGGAATCCATCGTGCCGCGCGCAGTTTCGATATCGTGCGCGACAATTGTCGCACGGCCGATCAAGCTGAAGTGCACGTTACCGCGTATTCTGGCGTCGATTCCGGTCTGGGATAAAATTACGTTTTCGATTTTTGGTTTCAGATTGTTCAGGGTAATAAACGGCGGCACCAAGACCACCGCCAATGCGACGGCGGCGAACAATGACAAAGCACCCCAAAAAATACGGCGTTTGTGACGCGGTTTCAAAGACATTCTCTTTCCTTGTATTTTGATTATAAAGGATTATATTGGTGCAAGACAATTGAAATTATGCGGATGCATGAAAAAAAACGTGTTTGATCTTATCAGCGACTATAAACCGACCGGCGACCAGCCGGCTGCGATTCGCGACTTGGAATCCGGATTGCGCAGTGGGCGCCGGTCCCAGGTTCTGCTGGGGGTTACAGGGTCTGGCAAGACATTCACAATGGCTAATGTTATCGCGGATTCTGGACGGCCCGCATTGATCATGGCGCCGAATAAAATCCTGGCGGCGCAATTATATACGGAAATGAAACAGTTTTTTCCAAACAATCATGTCGAATACTTTGTGTCGTACTATGATTATTACCAGCCCGAGGCGTATATGCCGACCACCGACACATACATCGACAAGGACGCGTCGATAAACGAGCAACTGGACCGTATGCGCCACAGTGCTACGCGCGCAATGCTGGAAGAACGCGATGTCATCGTCGTGTCGTCGGTATCGTCTATTTATGGTATGGGATCGCCGGAACAATACGGCGGGATGAAGCTGGTTTTAAACGTTAAAGATCAGATCGGGGCCAAGGGGCTGATACGTGCGCTGGTTGACATACAGTACAAACGAAACGATATCGGATTTGATCGCGGGGAATTTCGCGTGCGCGGTGATACAGTCGATGTGTTTCCGTCACATACCCAGGATCGCGCATGGAAAATTTCTTTCTTTGGCGATGAAATAGAAGAGATATGGGAATTCGATACGCTGACCGGGCAAAGGATTCAGCAAATGGACCGCGTTGCGGTTTATCCAAACACTCACTATGCGACGCCAATGCCCAGCGTCTTGCAGGCGATCGGCCAGATGAAGGCGGATTTAAAAGACCGCCTGGATTATTTTCACGAAAATATGAAGTATGTGGAAGAACAGCGTCTGCGCGAACGCGTTACGTTTGACATAGAAATGATGGAGACAACCGGATCGTGTCGCGGAATTGAAAATTATTCGCGGTATCTGTCCGGACGCAGTCCTGGCCAGCCACCGCCCACATTGTTTGAGTATTTGCCAAAAGACGCAATTTTATTTATCGACGAAAGCCACGTTACAATTCCCCAGATCGGCGCGATGAGCAAAGGCGACCGTGCGCGCAAGGATACGCTGGTCCAATATGGATTCAGATTGCCCGCCGCCGTCGACAACCGTCCTTTGACATTTGACGAATGGGACGCATTGCGCCCGCAGACAATATTCGTGTCGGCAACACCCGCAGATTGGGAAATGAACCAGTCCGGCGGAATAGTGGCAGAGCAGGTTATCCGTCCAACAGGATTGTTGGACCCGATATGTGAAGTTCGCCCGACCCAGCATCAGGTTGATGATCTGTTGCACGAAGTTAAAAAAGTTGTTCCAGGTCGCGTGCTGATCACAACACTGACCAAAAAAATGGCAGAGCAACTTACGGACTATCTTACCGAAAACGGCGTGCGCGCAAAGTATCTGCACAGCGATATTGAAACATTGGAACGCATAGAATTGCTGCGCGATCTGCGCATGGGGAAATTCGACGTCTTGGTCGGGATTAATTTATTGCGTGAAGGGCTGGACGTGCCGGAATGCGAATTGGTCGCGATCATGGATGCAGACAAGGAAGGATTCCTGCGATCAACGCGATCACTGATCCAGACAATCGGCCGCGCTGCGCGCAACGCAAGCGGTCGCGTCATTTTATATGCCGACAAGATCACGGATTCCATGCAGGCTGCGCTGGGGGAAACCGAACGTCGTCGCGCAAAACAAATGGCGTACAATACGGAACATGGAATCACACCAAAATCCGTGGTCAAGGCGGTATTTGCCGAAGTTACCGACGCGCATGACAAGACCGATAAGAAACGGAAATTTGTTTACAGCAAAGAAGGCGTTTATGATGCGGAATCTCTGCGCAAAGAAATTAAAGCAATGACGATTAAAATGAAACGCCATGCCGAGAATCTGGAATTCGAACGCGCCAGCGAACTGCGCGACGCGATAAGAAAAATGGAAGACGATTTGTTATTAATTGATAATTGACACTGGGTAATTGATAATGAAAGAAATAATTTTAGAAAATATTGATGAAACGCGTGCGTTCGCAGCAGAATTTGCAAAAACCTTGCATGCGCCGGTAACCGTTGCATTGCACGGTGATTTAGGTATGGGAAAATCGGAAATTGCACGTACGATAATTCAAACGCTGTGTGGGGCGGAAACTGTTGTGCCGTCACCGACGTTTACAATCGTGCAAACATATGAACCAAAAGTCGACGGCACGAATCACCGGCACGAATCACGTATATCCCACTTTGATCTGTATCGTATTAACGATGTGTCCGAATTGACCGAGATTGGTCTATCGCACGCAATCGAAAATGACATCACTTTGATCGAATGGCCGGAAATCGCGGACCATATGCTGTCAAAAAACACTGTTCATATTTTTATCCAGGAATTTGGTTCTGGGCGTAAATTAAAAATTACGGAATGATTTCAACATAGCCAAAGGTAGCGCGGCAATTAACCGGCACGGTAAATTTGCCGGCGGCATTTTTATACACTATGGCGTTGTTTCCGATGTCCTTGCTGGGCATAAAACAATCAGACAACGTATGTTTTCCAAGAGAAACGGTTTGTCCGCGGACATCGTTATCGCCGGAATCTTTCGCGCCGACCGGGCATGGTGTGCAATTTCCGGGGCCTGTGGAATATTGTCCTGTGGGGCAATCTTCCAGCATGGGTTGACAATCGTCGGGGCTATCGTGATCGGTATAAGACGTCCCAATTATCTGCGTGTTCGGCGGACAGGATGTGCATGTTGATCCCGTAAAAGACGTATATTTGTTATATGTATTGCCGGTGCATGACGTGCATCTGCAAAAAGGCTCATTCTGGTCAAAGGCCACGAATCCAGGATCACAGTAACATGTGCTGTAATAATAGGACCCGGTCGGATTGCATGGACACATATAGCCGACATCGTCGCATGACGGTAAATAATGTTGCACGCGTTCGCCGCAGATATGTCCGCCACAAATAAGAGGCAAAGTCGAGGTAGGCGTGTCGCAGCTGACAGGTGGCTGTTCCGGCGGATATATTGGCGCGTAAAGGTCGGTATGCAGAAACGCAATGCAGGCAATCATTAGAAAATGCGCGATTTTAAATCTCATATACTGGTATATTTTAAAACATTTGTCCGACCGAGTAAAGTTATTCTTGGGGCATCAGGCTTTGCACGGCGATCGGGAAATCGGCGCTGTGCGCAAGATATGATCCGCTGGCCAGAAAGTCCGCGCCCGCGGCCCAGCACATCTGTGCGGTTTCAGGATTGATTCCACCATCAACGGATATTTTGAATTTCAGTCCGTAACGTTTGCGTGTATTGGCCAATACAGATATTTTGTTCAGCGCGCCTTCGTCGAATTTTTGTCCGCCGGCGCCGGGCTTTACCGACATGACCAGAACTTCGTCTATTTCCTTTAAGACCGGTTTTAGTATATCGACGCCGCTTTCCGGATTCAGCGCGATGCCGCTGCGCTTGCCCATTTCGCGAATCTTGCGCAGTGCCGAGCGAACACCGGCCGTGTTGGTCGACACGATGATCGTGTCCGCGCCAGCGTTCGCGGCCGCCGCGGCCCAGACTGCTGGGCTTTCCGTCATCAGATGCACATGCAGGTGTGCGTCGGTGTGTTCGCGTATTTGTTTTAATTCTTCGATGCCGCCGACAACGCGATCGACAAAAAATCCGTCCATCACGTCGACATGTATCATCGAAATTCCGCCGGATTTGAATAGTTCGTACGTGGCGGGACTTTTCATGTTGAACGACAGGGTGGTCGGCATTATCGGTATAAAACGCGTTGTCTTTTTTTCCTTTCTTTGGAATATGGTTGTGATTTTTGACGCAAGGCGCCCAAACCGTTCGCGGCGCGCCAGATATGTTTTGACGCGGCCCGACTGTTCCGCCCACACGTGCGCGGACAGCGCGCGCGCCGCTGCGTCCGCCCCCAGGTTCTGAACAGGTATCCCGAATGTGATTTCAATCAGATCGTCGATCCCTTTGATGCCACTGCCGCCGCCACATAGAAATATTTTCGACGGGCTGTATTTCGCAATGTCTGTCGTGGCTGATTCCTTGATTTCAGATATTATTTCCATCAGCATGGGCATCACGACATCATTCATGTCCGCGCGTGAAAAATCATAAGCCGAATCCGCAGGGGTAAACCGGTCCATGTCGCCAGTGTCGGCGTTTGTGACCGAACACTTGATCCGTTCCGCATCGGATACGCATATCCCCAGTGTGACCGACACGGATTTTGTAATCGCAATTTGCCCCAACGGTATCTTTTTGAAAAATACCGGGCCGCGTCCGGACCATATTGAAACCGTTGTGAATTCGCCGCCCATGTCGATGAACATGGCGTTCTGCTTTTTGTCGCGGAACACGGTGTCCATCAGATACGACGGATCGAAAAAGGCGTCGGCCTGGATATGCGCCGCGCGCAGCCATTCGAATATGTCCCGCATTTTTGCGTCTTCGTAAAATATCGTTCCGAACACCGACGCCAAGTGACGGTCGACATATCCGACCGGTGTCAACAGGTTGCGTGCGACCGACGTGTCGTAACGCAATGGAATGATGTGCATCGGATAAAATCCGTCTGGGGGCGATATCTGTGTAATCTGGTTGCGGACGTCCGGGGCGGTAATTCTGTGTTCGGATGACCATTGGGTGCTTTTCGCGCTCATCTCGAATTCGGCGCGGCCAAAGTTTCCAGTAATGTACGCGGAATCAAAGCGTCCGCCGATCTGGCGTTCCAGTTCGTCTACAACGGACTTTATCGCGAACACCGGGTCCGCGCTTTGCGCCGATGTGATCGCGGATTTTGTGATGCGCCCGGATTTGACGCGGTGCGCAACCGCGCGTACGGCATGACTGCCGATATCCAGGCACAGAAAAGATGAATCGAACAAGTTCATGTTAGTCATTAGTCTTTAGTCAATAGTCATTAATCACTAAAGACTATTTTACCAGTATTCTCGCTGTGTCGCGCATATCCAGAATCTGGATATTCTTTGACATGATTCCGTGATTTTTATCCAATGTGACCAATGTGCTGATTGCGCCGCCAGGATTATCTTCGGGCAACATGATCGTGATGTTTTCATTTGTGTGTATGTTCCAGCGCCGGTTTTCAATCCATTCCAAATACCCAAGTTGGTTCGCAAAACCCTGGGCCAGCCGGGCAATTTCGGAAATGTCGTCAGGTAATGTGCCGCGAAACACGACGGTTCCGCCTGGGCGGTCAGCGGTTGGGGTGTTTATAACCGTACCGTTGGCGGACACCGGGAAATAGTTCGTCCCGTCGGTCCATAATGCGACCGCGCGGTGCAGCTTTACCCGTACCGCCAGATTTCCATTCGGTAACCTGCGCACGGCGGCGGCGCGCACACTGGGGGATTGCATGACGTGCGCCTGGATTTCATCCAGGTTTGCAGAATATGTTTTTGTTCCCGGTGCGACGCCGATGTTGGATGCGATTGCGCCCAGGTTTTTATTATTATAGTCCGCAGACAATGAAACCGAACGGATTGTTGCATTCGCGCCATGTCCCATGGTGGTCATGATAATCCGGACACTGAAATACACCGCCAGTATAACGGCGAAAACAAAACACAACCAAAACCAGAAAGTTTTTTTCATAAGGACAATTGTATCATAAAAATAGCGCATAGTCCATAGCGCTTAGCGCATAGTGTATAGCAAAATTGCTAGTCGCTATACGCTATTAGCTGGCTCTTAACAAATAACCACGGCGAAACATGCACTTGCGGTACGATCCGACGGATTTAGAGCTGGAATTTGGTGGAATCGACATCAGCGTGCGCTGGCCTACATCCTGATACTCGTTCGATTGGAACGTAACCCACAGACCGTCCCAGTCAGGCATCTGACCGCTTTGGTTCGGAGAAATCAGCTTTGCCAGTCTTGAACGCGGCATGTGCGCAGGCTTGGTTATTCCCAGACACGCCTTGTGATCGCGTACAAACTGTTCGGTGGTAACCGCTTCGTTTTCCCAATTCAGCACGGTCGCATTGTCGATAAGTCCGCTGTTCGGCGACGAACAGGCGGCAAGGAGTATGAAAAATGAAAAATGAAAAATGAAAAACGGTATTCTCATGCGGTTTATTATAATTTAATTGCTTTAACAGGGCAATAACTTTTATAATCAGTTATATAAAGGAAGAGAATATGGCGGACAGTGCTCAGAATTTCATAATGCTGGCGAACTTTTACAACCAGCTGGTCACGACAATGGCGGCGATATGCGTCCAAAAGGGCGGTATTGCGATCGAAAATTATGTCGGGCGCTTTTTTGCGGCGGACGTTTTGGAATTCGTCGTAGAATACGGCAAAAGATTGCGCGCGCCGGCCGGATCGGAAATCGGTGCAATGGTGGCGCGTCTGGACGCGGAATTCGAAAAGGTCAAAAGCCTGACCACGCCGACGCAAAAGCCGATACACGAAATGACACTGGAAGAATTCGAAAAGGTTATGAACATATAATAAATGAAAAATTAAAAATGAAAAATGAAAAATGAAAAGCAGCTCATTCGTCATTGTAAATTTTTCGCAGATATAAAAGGGAAAAGAATGAAAACAATATTAAAGGCATTTTTCATTTTTAATTTTTTATTTTTCATTTGTGGTTGCGCCAAGATGAATCAGAACGATATGTCACAGTACGACACCGTCCAGGTCATAGACCAACTGGTGATCGATGAAAACTCTGTGCCGATCTTTCCGAAAAAAGCGGCGCTGACTACGGATACAGCGCGCCGGTTTTCAATCGAATTGCCAAAGCGATGCACAGTCGATTGGAATAACCAGACAGTCTTGAGCGTTGTACCCGAAGAAAAAATCGAAATAGTTCGGCTGGATGTCGGCGATCCATTGCCGGATTTTAATGTGTCCGATTACGAATTTACCAAAATGACGGTGACCGACGCGCTGGACAAATTATTGGACGGCACGAACATCGCGGTCGTCGAAGATGAAAAACTGGTCGAGAAAATCACAGGATCGATTCAATCCGGATCGCTTTCTGATTCTGTCGAACTGATCGCGAAAATGGGCAAGGCGTATTATTCCTATGACGATGATGCGCGCGAAATACATCTGTCGCATCGCGCAAAGTGGCTGATGAAAATGCCAAAGGACGAGAATATAATCATGGCGCTGCTGGATGCTATGCACGGCGCGGATATGCGCAACCTGTTGGTGGACTGGCAGGACAAGACAGTTATATTCGAAGGTAATTACCAGACAGAACGCGAAGTCGCGAAAATCGTCAGCGACGTCGGATCAAAGAAATACATGATCGCGTGGGATATCGACGTATACCGCGTATATCCGCGCACGGACAATCCGATCATCTGGATGAACATATTGCCGGCGTTCGGCGACAAGAATGTCCGCATGTCGATACCGGGCGTTGTCGGGCGCGCGCTGGTGGTAAGCCCGGAAATCAATACAAAAACGCTTCAGGAATTTTTAGGTCAACAGTCAAACGTTGTTCTGGTGTCCCAGGGGCGTTTTGTGATTCCGAACGGGTGGCAGTCGCGGTTTGACATCGGCCAATGCGGCAAGGAAGACCGCCTGGAAACTGATCTGACAATTGGGGCGACGGCGAAATATCTGGATTACGCGGGAAATAAAAAGATCGATTCCAAAATCGTGCTGCGCACGGGATCGGGCGAATTGTCTTCGTTTAAAATCCCAAGCAGCGTTGGTGACAACTATGTGATTGTCGGAATTCCGACACATTCGTTCGTAACCGATCCGGTCACATTAATATCACCGTTCGCGGAACTGGTCGTATTCATGTCGCCGCGCATGATCGCGATTACGGACGCGCAAAACTATTCGCCGGCGCCACAAATGATGCCGCTGATGGGTGATGATCTGCGAAGCTATCTAGAAGATTAATACAAGGATATTTTTATGTTCAATAAGCTGGAAAGAAAAGTTGCGTTTCGTTATATGCGCGCCAAAGGCAAGGGATTCGGCAGTGTGATTTCATGGGTGTCACTGCTGGGGATCATGCTGGGGGTGGCGACGCTGATAGTTGTGATGTCGGTCATGGGCGGATTTCATGACACATTGCTGTCGCGTATTGTCGGAATGAACGGACATGTTGTTGTTTATCACCAAGATGGCGCGATCACAGACTATGATTATTTGATCGACAAGATGAAGCAGAATAAAGTTGTGGCCGGCACGATCACAGGCATCGTTCCGATCGCCGAAGGCCAGGTTATGGTGTCCGCCAACGGAAATAATTCCGGCGCGATGATCCGCGGAATCCGCATGGGTGATTTGGAAGCGAAAACAGTAACCGGCACGAAAATATACGGCAAAAAATTATCAGAGATCAAGGACGGCCAGCTGGTTATCGGAAACTCTCTGGCGCGCAATCTGCATGTTACAATGGGCGAGAGTGTATCGCTGATGTCGGCAAACGGTGGCACGCCGACGGCATTCGGCATGATGCCGCGCGTTATGTCTTATCCGGTCATGTCTTCGTTCTTTATGGGTATGTACGAATATGATTCCGGATATATATTCATGCCGCTGGCAACGGCCCAGAAATACCTGAACATCGGAAATTCCGTCACACACATCGATTTGTTCTTAAAGGATCCAGAGAAAACAAACGCCGTGCGTGAAGCATTGGTAACTTTGTTGCCGGATGGTTTTGTCGTGCGCGATTGGCGCGATCTGAATCGCGGATTTGTCGGCGCGCTTCAGGTGGAAAGCAACGTTATGTTTCTGATATTAATGCTGATCGTTATCGTTGCGGCGTTTAATATCGTGTCATCATTGGTCATGCTGGTCAAAGATAAAAATAAAGACATTGCAGTACTGCGCACATTTGGCGTATCGCGCAGATCAATGATGAAAATATTTGTTTTGTCGGGCACATCGATCGGTGCGATCGGCGCGTTCTTTGGAACGATTCTGGGTGTAATTATTGCGATTTATATTCAGCCAATACGAGAGTTTTTCCAGTGGATAACAGGCCGCGATCTGTTTCCGGCGGAACTGTATTATCTGTCGGAATTGCCGTCCAAACTGGTTGTCACAGATGTGATCGGAATTGCGTTGATAGCGATATTGCTGGCGTTCCTGGCGACGCTGTATCCGGCGTGGAAGGCCGCCAAGACCGATCCGGTTGAAGTGCTGCGGAACGAGTGATAATTCCCCGCCTGGGGCGGGGTGGATTTTTTGCAGCGCCTGTATGCGGGCAAAAAAGACGGGGCGGGTTATAATATTGAAAAGGATATGCTGTATGGAAGAAAGATGTTTAAAATGTTTAAAAGAAAGAAGCAGTCTGTGCGGCAATATCATTCAATCATATAAAATATATGTGCCGTTCTGGGCGACTGAGGCAAGAGGGCGCCATGCAGTGGACGTTTTGTGCTATAAAGAAGACTGTGCACTACGGGTTTTAGGGCAACAACAAATTATTAATTTTGCAAATCAATTACAAAAAGAATCGAGATGACAAACATACTAAAATCATTATCCAAGGTTGAACGCAAGGGCGACGTTGTGCTGTCGGTGCGGGATATCAAAAAGACATTTATAGAGGGCGGGCAACCGTTGCATATCTTGCGTGGTGGCGGGTTTGATCTGAAACGCGGGGAAATCATCGCACTGGTCGGGCCGTCGGGTTGCGGCAAATCAACGTTGCTGCAATGCGTGGGATTATTGGATCGCCCCAGCTCTGGCAGTATTATCGTGTCCGGCACATCCGTCCAGAAAATGGATGACGAAATGCGTACATATATGCGTCGTCATAAAATCGGATTTGTATATCAGCGACATAATCTGTTGTCGGACTTTACGGCGATTGAAAATGTCACGCTGCCTATGCTGGCGAACAATATGGATGAAGACATTGCAACCGCACGTGCACGCGCACTGTTAAAATCCGCCAATGTCGCGCACCGCGCCACACACAGGCCGGCCGAGATGTCCGGTGGTGAACAACAACGTACCGCTGTTGCGCGCGCGCTGGCCAATGATCCGGATATACTGTTGGCGGACGAGCCGACCGGTTCACTGGACCCGGCGCATGCCGGCGCAGTGTTCGATTTGCTTCTTGATTTGGTGCGCAAAAATAAAATGGCAATGCTGTTTGTTACGCACGATATGAATCTGGCGGCGCGCGCGGATCGGACTATAACGATAAAAGACGGGATCGTTGAATAATCCTAAATACTTTTTTCTTTTTGGGGCGCATATTTGCGCCCTTGATTTTTGCAGAATGCTTGCTATGATGACCCCAGAGATATAAGGGGGAGCGCAGAGAGATGGACACAAAGGAAATCAAGATGGCGGAAAATAACAAAGCAAAAACAGCGCAACCAAAAACTTCATCATGCTGGAAATGGTTCTGGACAATACTGACCATATTAATCATATTTTTTATCGGTGTATTGGTCGGAAACTGGTGCACATCGTGCAAGTGTGTAAAAAAACAGGTGATGACGCCGTCGGAACGTATTCTGTACAGCTATCATAATCGCGCCGATATGGTCGCGCCGATCGAAAAGCCAGTTGTCGTTGCGCCGGCCAAGGTCGCGCCAGCGCCGGTGCCAGCACCGGTGGTGTCCAAACCGATCGTAAAGCCGACCCCCAGCGTACGCAAAACATACAGTAATGTAAAAAAGCATGCCGCACCGGCACCAAAGCCAGTTGTAAAGCCAGTGACATATGTTATAGAAGAAATAACCGAAACTTATCAGCCGTGTCACACCGCACCAACGGCTGTGATAGTTGAAAAATACAGATTTTAGTCAAAATAAACAGCCCGGTATCCCCGGGCTTTTTTCTTGCTTTATCGCCAAACTGCGCCGTATCGCGACAAGAATGGCCGGTTTTTTGGCCGTGCAATAAATACTTGATTTTGACGATGTTTAATATATAATCAATCAGCCTTTATGGAATTGGCGAGTATAGTTCAAAGGCTAGAATGCCAGCCTTCCAAGCTGGAAATGCGGGTTCGAGTCCCGCTACTCGCACCACTGATTTTCGTTAATGACAAGGTCATTTAAGAAAATCGAGTGCCCACCGAAGCCCGCATGGCGAAGGTTGGGCGGAAACAGCCACTTGGGTGGCAAAAAGATTGGGCGTGCGCCGGAGTTGGAGAGCCGGGGCAGACTGTAAATCTGTTGGCTTATGCCTGAGCTGGTTCGAATCCAGCCACTCCCACCAAATATAAACCCGCCTTGTGCGGGTTTTTATTTGGTGGTTTGGGTTGGAGAAAGAACCACTGGTTCGAAAATTCGTCAGCAAGGACGAGCAATGCGAAGTCCGAGCGCAGTGAGCATAGCGAACGAGAATGAATTTGCGCGCCGCCGCAGGCGAGCGAATCCAGCCACTCTCACCACCAATTTTCGTTAATGACGAAGTCATTTAAGAAAATTGAGTGCCCACCGAAGCACGCAGGGCGAAGGTCGGGCAAAAATACAAAATACCGGTTTTTACCGGTATTTTTATTGATCTAATAATTTAAATTAGAATATAATAATAACCAAATGATAAAGGTGGATAAAATTACAAAAAAATCAAAGAATGGGTTTCCGTATTTTCGGCTCGGCATTGTGGCGATGATAATGGCGCTGGCGGTGCATGGCTATCTGGTCATAAGCACAAGGGATTCTAACCTGGGCATATTGTTAATGCTGTTTTTGTTTTTTTATTCTGTGATGTCGGTTTTATATTGGTTGTACACAATAATAAAACGAAATAAAAAATAATAAAAACCGGCCAATATGCCGGTTTTTTGTTGGGTGAATATGATTCGCCCCAACGGATTATATATCGATTTTTTAATTAATCTCTATGCTGTCGATCAATCGGCGATCGATCGAATCCAATGATACCGGTTGAAAGTCGGGGGATTCGAAAACCTCGCTGTCGTCTTCGGGCAGTATGATAACTTCGTCATAAGCCTGGGCCGATGTCGCGCGCGCCATGTTCGCGCCGAATGTTTTCGAACGGTACTTTGATTTCAGATGTTCTGGAATCTTTATATAATCCATCGGGTTTATTCCGTCCGATACCAGTGAAATTTCCGACGGGCGCGATATGTCGTTCGGTTGTACGCCGTACATCGGGGTCAGAAAATCTTTTGCGGCGCCCCGGACCAATCTGGTTTCGCCATTTCCGCCCAATGCGACCATCTGCAACGCGCGTTCATTGGTTCCGTTCGGACGCAGTCTGAACAATCCGTCCAAACCGCGGTATCCCGAAGGGTCCAGCAAATACGACGCATAGGTCTTTTTAGAATGTATCATGCCGATTGCCAGATTCGCCGCGTCGAAACCAAAGCTGTCCAGGCGCGACGGGGCGCCGCCGGATACCGTTTCATACAGCTTTGCAAAATCAGCCGACTGGGGCGGCAGTGCCGCGAATTTCGCACCGGACATCGTCAGATCGTTCAACAATTCCGGCGAATCCCACAAAGCCGTGCCGTAAAATGTCGCATCGCGCGCGGCCACGTCGTAATAGCGCAGGAATGACGCCAAAGCCTTGGAATCATTGGCATTGCCCAGGAACAGCACCGCGTCAAACGGCGCGTGTCCGATTGTGTCGGATTTTGATATTTTATCCAGTTGGGTATTGATTGATGATTTTTGTTCCGCGGTCAGTGTTTCCTGGACCAATATGTCCGACAGGATTTCCCGCGCGCGCGTGTTCGCGGCGCTGCGTGCGCTGAACATGGACGCTTTTTCGGCGGCGGATTTTATAGAATCAGAATTGCCTTCGGTATAATAGAACAGTCCGGACAGCGGAACGTCGTACAGGTTTGCACTTTGCACAGCGCCGCCCGCCATCATCTGGCCGGATGATGTTTCCGGTGCCATAATAACAAAACTGGTCGCGCGGTCATTTGCGATTTCGCGAACAATGGCCTCTACGCTTTGCATGGGCATCAGCGCCATTGTCATAACGCCGTTTCCAACTGCGTTTGCATCCGACGTGAATGACAGGACGGGCAGGTTGTCAGGCTTCATATCGCGCAACATACGTGCGTCTTCGGCAAATACCGGGCCGATGATAATATCAGGCTGGGACGCCAAGACATTTGTTATTACATCCTGCTTTTGATTGCGGTTGCCGGTCAGGTCGTGGAATGTTACGGACACGTTTTTATAATTGCGTTGCAGGAACGCCATCTCTACCGATGTTGCAATGCCAGTTCCCAATGACGAATTCGGCCCCGACATCGGCAGCAATACCGACACGTTCTTTTGATCCGATACCGGCGTGTATGTGTACAGGCCGTCGGTGTTTCCATAAATATCGTATTCCGGATAATAAAAGGTGCTTTGCATATCAGACGGCCGGCCGGATACCGGAACATCGCCGTATTCGGAGTGCCAGCCATCGCCCCCCGTTGTGCATGCCGCAACCAATAGACAAGAGATCAAAGACAACATATAAGATAATTTTTTCATAAACATTGAAAATCCCACATTTTAATAGTATCATCACATTATAATACATATAAGCCAAATAGCAAAAATAAAATGAAAACGACGAACCATGAATCATTGATTGAAAACCGCAAACCAAGCGGGCTGTACATAGTCGGGACGCCGATCGGAAATCTTTCCGATATGTCGCCGCGCGCGGTTGATACTTTAAAGAATGTCGACCTGATCGCGTGCGAGGATACGCGCGTATTCGGAAAACTGGCGGCGCATTTCGACATCAAGACAAAAAAGATGTCGTTTCATGAACATAACGAAACCGACGCGGCGGGCGATATTGTGGAAAAAATCCGCAATGGTGCGGCTGTTGCGCTGGTGTCGGACGCGGGCATGCCGGGGATTTCGGATCCGGGTTTTCGCGCTGTGCGCGAATGCCGTATGCAAAAATTGCCGGTGTTTGTTGTGCCGGGGCCGACCGCCGCGATGTCGGCGCTGGTGCTGTCTGGCTTTCCGACGGACCGGTTTACATTCTGCGGATTTTTTGACGACAAGAAAATTCAAAACGACAATAAAATTCGGCATACAATAATATATTACGAATCGCCAATGCGAATCATTGACACGATAAAGCTGCTGGCGCGCATAATGCCAGAGCGGCGCATCGCGATTGTTCGCGAAATCACAAAAATGTACGAGGAAACAATAATCGGGT
Organism: Alphaproteobacteria bacterium; assembly: GCA_031555055.1. Classification (GTDB taxonomy): domain Bacteria; phylum Pseudomonadota; class Alphaproteobacteria; order Rs-D84; family Rs-D84; genus JAFGMC01. Next base: position 154,753 of record JAVBUT010000002.1, read on the forward strand.
ATCCGGCGGAATTAATGCACATAGACGGTTTTCGTGGCGAGATTGTGATCGTAATCGAACCGGCGCCGGATATCAAAATGTCCGACAGTGAAATATCCGAAATCGTAAACGACATTGTGTCTGGGTCTACAAAATCCGGCGCCGCGGATATTGCGGCGCGCACCGGAATATCAAAGAAGGAGGCCTATAAAAGGCTGTTGAACAAATGATAAAATTCGTCGGGTCTTTTGAAACCGTAAAATCGCTGCCGAAAACGCAGTTCGCGGAATACGCCTTTATCGGGCGCAGCAACGTTGGAAAATCATCGCTGATCAATGCGATCGCAGGTCAAAAAATCGCGCGCACATCAAACACGCCGGGCCGGACCCAGTCGCTGAACCTGTTCAATTTCGGCGACCGTATCATGATTGTCGATCTGCCGGGATACGGCTATGCCAAGGTGTCCAAGGCGGACACGGCAAGGTGGCTAGAAAGATTGGAAGAGTATCTGATGACGCGGCGCCAGCTGACGCGGCTGTTCGTGCTGGTCGATTCGCGCGTCGGGGTCAAGGAATCCGATCTGGATATAATGTATTTCTGTGACGCGAACGGGATTTCCTATCAACTGGTGTTTACAAAAAAAGATAAAAAAGTTCGCGAGAAAACCCAATGCGAATTATGTGCAGACGAACATCCTGCGATGATTGATGAAATTCTGGAAACGTCGGCGGAAAAAAAGCAGGGGATCGACAGGCTGCGCGAAATCATCGGTCTTTAGGCAGCGGTGCAAAATGAAAAAAAACAAAAGTATCTTTTGCGCTTCGAATCCGGCAAAATTGCCGGACGCCTTGTGGGAAGTTATTCGCGACGATATCGGCGCATTATCCGATCTGATTATATTCCTGCCCAGTCGTCGCGCTGTGCGTACGGTCGAAAAGATGATTGTTGATAAAATCGGCAATGCGGCTGTTTTGCCCAAACTGGTGGCGCTGGGCGAAGGGGTTGACGATCCGGATATGGAACCGGATATTTCCGGCGATGACATTGTTTCTAATTTTGAACGCGTAATCGTTCTGGCGAAAATGCTGTCTGGGGACCCGAATGTACGAACAATATCCAATGCATTGCCGCTGGCGTCGGATATGGTGCGCATGCAGGATTATATAGAGAACGAAGGCGCCGGACATGTCGACTGGACATCGCTGGTCGATGAAAAATATGCGGCGCATTTCCAGAAAAAAGCCGAATTTCTGACGCTGGCGGATTCTGTATTGCCAAAAATATTTCCGAATAAAATCACGGTCACGCAAAAGAGAAACGCGGATATTCGCGACTGGATTGATTATTTAAAAAATCATAAATCCAAAGTAATTGTATGCGGATCGACCGCCAGTGTTCCGGCGTCGGCCGATCTGATGGCGCATGTCGCGAATATGCCGAACGGATATATAATCTTGCCGGGGAAAATTCCAGGGCATGAGAACGTGACCGGCGATTGTGACCCGTATGCATCGGAATTAAAATTCTTGGAAAAGATCGGTGCGATGCCGGGCGATATTCGGATTATCGATACAGGTACGTCTGCGACTGAATTTCTGAATGCGGCGTTTTCGAACAGTGGCAATTTTGATCCAAAATTACCAGTTCCAAATTCCCAGCTAATCGAGTGCAATCGCGAAAGCGAAGAAGCGGAATGCGTCGCCGAAATCGCGGCGCGTGCGGTTGATGATAACAAATCCGTTCTGGTCATAACCCCGGACGCGGCCGGAAACCAACGCATAGCGGCGGCGTTTGCGCGGCGCAATCTGTCTGCGGATTTTTCCGGCGGCGTGTCCGGCGCAATGACGCCGATCGGTCGCGCGATACTGAATTGGATTGATGATTTGCTGGAAGCAAAGGACAAGAAGCCAGAGATTGACAATTTGTTTGAAACGATTGTATCCGCGATTGAAACAAACTTTGATCTGATGTCGCCGAAATTTGAAATCGACGATATCGCCGGAAGTGTTCTGGATGCGATAAAACAGGCGTCCGATGTGATTTCGCGCAATGGTATCGTGCTGAACCTGGCGGATGCGCGTGCTGTAATTGCAAATGCGATATCGGGCGTATCGGTGCGTCCGCCGATGAACGACAATGCGAAAATATCCGTCTTAGGCACGATCGAATCACGCATGCAGACGGCGGATGTCGTGATATTGACCGGATTGAATGAAGGGATGTTTCCGTCACGCGGGTACGAGAATGCATGGTTGCCGCGAATGGTTGCGGAAAAAATCGGACTGCCGCCGGCGGATCGCAAAGTATCGCTGATGGCGATGGACTTTATGAATTTGTCATGCGCACAAAATGTGTATTGGTTGCGATCGCGCACCGCCGGATCAAGCCAGACGACAGAGAGCAGGTTTTTATCCCGTGTCGCCGTTGCCAATCAGTCAACAGCCAGCAATCAAAGATCAAAAATTTTAGACAATGTTCGCGCGCGCGACAATGTTCAGTATGATCGCATGGATTATTCGCCACCTGCGCCGCCGGCGGACCAGTCGGATGTCTATGTTACCGAACTGGAATTGCTGATCCATAATCCGTATGCATTTTATTGCCGGCATATTTTGCGTCTGCGCCCAAAGAATGATTATTGGGCCGAACCGGATGCGCGCGATTTCGGAAACCTGGTGCATAAAGTAATAGAGGAATCAGGAATCGGGAATCAGAAACTATCAATTGACGGTCTGGTCGAACAATTGGACGAAAAGGCGAAAACGATTTTAGAGCCGGGCAGTGTCATCTTTCATTTCTGGCACAAGCGTTTTGTGGAAATCGCGCCGGCGATCGTATCATTATTCCAAGAATCAGGAATCAGGAATCAGAGAATAGAAATAGGATTGGATACAATAATCGCAGGGCGCAAGGCCAGGGCGCGCGCGGATATGGTTTATGACAAACTGATTTCTGATTCTTGTAAAACGATACCTGTCGTTCTGGATATCAAAACCGGCGCCGCGCCGAACAAGTCCCAGTTAGAGCAGGGCAATATGCCGCAATTACCATTAGAGGCGCATATGATTGGCGCAACCGTCATACAGTTTCTGCAATTGCAAAACAATAATGTGAAATTAATCGAATATTCCGGCGAACTGGCGCAAAGCATGATCAATGCGTCGCTGGATAAAGTGTCGCAGTTGTTCGGACGGTATTCCAAAGATTACGAACCGTACGAATATTATGAAACGTCCGATCCAAAGTATCAAGTTTACGACGATTTTGCGCGGGTGGATGACTAAAAAACATTAGCGCATATCGTTTGGTGTTTAACAATTATGCTATATATTATACGCTATTCACTATTCGCTATTAACTAATGGTTAATGAAAGTCCTGCGTGGTCGGTCGGCTTGTCCGCCAGGCGCGGATTCATATCAACCGCGCAATTTTTTACATGCTGTTGGGCGGTATGATTAAGCAGGAAATAATCCAGGCGCAATCCGTGGTTCTTTTCAACAGACCCGCCGGGCGCTTTTCCGCCGCCGCCTGCGCCACCACGGTATCCGTACCATGTGTATCCGATTCCGTCCGGATCGAATTTGCGGAACGCGTCCAACCAACCAGCATCCAGCCACTTTTGCATGATCGCACGCGCGGCGGGTGCTGAAATGCTGCTGCCGCGGTATGCCGTCGGATTCCATACGTCGCGGTCCGAAATCGCAACGTTAAAGTCGCCGCCCAGGATAACGATTTCCTCGCTGTTCAAATATTGATTAATATGTCGGCCAAAGTGTTCCATCCATTCCAGTTTGTATGGGAACTTTGGCGACTGTTCGTTTTCGCCGTTTGGCATGTATGCATTTATAATGCGAACGCGTCCGTCAATCAGGCATTCGATATAGCGCGCGCTGGGGTCTGGATAGTTTGGCAGACCCATTGTGACGTCTTCAATTGAATGCTTGGAAAATACCGCGACCCCGTTCCAGCTTTTCTGGCCAAAGATTTTGACGTTATATCCGTATTCGTCGAACAGATTATGCGGAAAGCACGAATTTTCACATTTCAGTTCCTGGACCAGTATGGTGTCGTATTCGCCGGCGCGCAGGATGTTTATAAAACTTTCCACGTGTGCGCGAATAGAATTGATATTAAGCGTTAAGATTTTCATAGTTTCCATCACCCGCGAAGGCCGGCGTCCCTTGTATATATTTGAGTTGCATATGACATTCTAGTGGTTTATAATAATTCTGTCCAATATAAACACAATTAATTTTTTGTGGGTGTTTATGATACTCATCAAAATATAACCGATCCCGTGTTAAACGGGCAAAAACGCAAGGGACACCCGTATGCGCGGGTGATGATAAAATGAATATGTATCAGTTATTAGAAAAGACCGCCGGAAATCATCCGAAGAATCTTTTCCTGGTTCGCGAAGGTGTTGATTACACCAAATTCGTCGAACTGGTTAAAAAACGTGCCGCGACCATGAATGCCGCCGGTGTTAAAAAGGGCGACGTGATCGGTATTCTGGCGCACAATATCCCGGAATTTCCAATCAGCCTGTTCGCGATATGGTATCTGGGGGCGAAATGCCTGTTGCTGGACACTAATCTGACGCCTTTTGAATACAACAATATGGCCGAATTGACCGAATGCAAAATGGTTTTTGCAGAAAAGTCATTCTTTTTCAAAACCGACAAGTTCAAGTTTATGGACATAACCGCCAAAGACGGCGCGGTCAATCCTGATCTGAAACCGGCCGTTGTCGAATCAACGGAAGTCGCGACTTTGTCGTTTACATCCGGATCGACCGGCGTACCAAAGATCGTACCGCTGACGCACTTTAATCTGACGGAATGCGCGAATTCGCTGGAAGACATGGCCCAGTGGATACACACCGGTGACATTCTGTATGGATTCCTGCCGATGTATCATGTGTTCGGTTTTGCAATCGAAATATTGGCATCGCTGCATTTCGGCGCGGGCGTATTGCTGCAAGCGACGATCAATCCGAAAGACATCATGGATGACTTTAAGAATTTCCGTCCCCAGATAATCCCGGCCGTGCCGCGCCTGTGGGAAGTATTCCGCAACAAGATCATCGATAATATCAAGGCCCAGAAAAAATGGTGGCTGGCGTCGTTTGTTCTGAAATATGGAAACGTTTTAAAGAAAATCGGGTTGGGCGGATTGGTCAAGAAAGTACAAACACCGGTTCTGGCCGCATTCGGTGGGCGCGCACGTCTGCTGGTTGCCGGTGGCGCCGCGACCAAGCCAGAGGTTGAAACATTCTATGAACGTTTGGGCTTGACCTTTATCCAGGGTTACGGATTGACCGAAACAGTTGGACCAATCTGTATATCGAAACCGAACAAGCACAGATTCCCGTTCTCGTTCGGCGGGCCGATCACAAACAACGAATGCGAAATCCGCGACAAGAACGAAGACGGTGTCGGTGTTCTGTGGGTGCGCGGACACAACGTGTTCGGCGGATACCTGAACAATCCGGCCGTCAATGCCGAAGTGATCGACGATCGCGGGTTCTTTAATACCGGCGACTTGGTCACGATGGATAAAAATGGCGAGCTGCACTTTGCGGGCCGTAAAAAGCAGGTCATTGTTTTGGATTCCGGCAAAAACGTTTATCCGGACGAACTGGAAGGTATGTTCATAACAATCCCAGGTGTCAAAAACGTCGCAGTGTTCGAGCATAAGGTCAAAGGCAAAACAGTATCCTATGCGGTGTTCAGCGTCGATGACAAAATGACAATGGAAGAATTGTCCGCAGCCGTAGCAGTGGCGAACAAAAAAGTCGCCAGCTATAAATGGGTGACACATTTTGCGATGACGACGGACGATCTGCCACTGACATCTACGCAAAAGGTAAAACATCATGCGGTTCGTCAGAATCTGATTGATGGAAAATATCCATTACGTAAAGAATAAGAAACCGGCCGTTTGGCCGGTTTCTTTTTAAATGTAGGGGCGCATATTTGCGCCCTCTTTATCAACTGGATTGCTTCGCATTCGTTCGCAATGACGGACTTGTTTTTAATAGCTATTAATTAAGGGCGCAAATATGCGCCCCTAGTATCGACTAATGACTATTCTTTATTTCCCCAGACACAGTTGGCCGAATGTGGCGTCCATGACTTCGGTCGCGTTGATCGCGCCCAGAATCATGCCGATGCCGTCGGCGGCGGCCCGCACGTGTTCTGCAAAAATGTCGTGATTGTCGGCCGCGATTGCAGACTTTAATTCATTCGCCGCGTCAATTAATAATACGCGTGTACGTTCGTTAATTGCGATGTCGCTTTCAGTGCCGTCCAATTTTTCGTGGATTTTTTGTTTGATCAGTTCCATCAGTTCATCAATGCCGGCGCCGGTAAGGGCAGATACGTAAAGGTTCGAGGTTTGAGGTTTGAGGCCAGAGGTGTCCAATAAGTCGCATTTATTGATAATGACGATTTCATTGTTTTTATTACTGGTTCCTGATTCCTGATTGCTAAATACTTTAATAATCAAGTCGGCGTTAAGGATTTCGGCGTGTGTTTTCTCTATCCCGATTTTTTCAACCGGATCAATCGAATCGCGAATTCCAGCCGTATCGGATAAATTGATCAGGTATCCGTCGATGTCTAATTGGTGGCTTACCACGTCACGGGTGGTGCCCGGAATATCGGTTACAATTGCGCGAGATTCGCCGACCAGACAATTGAACAGCGATGATTTGCCGACGTTTGTTTCACCGGTCAGAACAATATTAAATCCGCTGCGCACGGCGCGTGACGAGAAATAGCGGGAAAGCGCCGTATTTATTTCATTGTATAATTTTTGGGTTGACGCGATCAGTTTATCGCCGATGTTTGCCGGCAATTCGTCACTTGGGTAATCCAGGATCGCCGCCGCATAGGCAGATATTTCGATCATCGCGCTGCGCCAGGCTTGGTACTTTTCAGAATCGGCGCCCATCATGGATTTTAGTGCGTGCGTGCGCTGGCGATCTGTGCGTGCATCCAGCAATGCGGCCAGTGCGTCGATTTCCACCAGATCCATTTTATTATTATAAAATGCGCGTTTTGAAAATTCGCCGGGTGTTGCCATGCGCATTCCGTGCCGGCGCAGTGTTTCAAAAATCTTTTGTATGACCGCCGGTGATCCGTGCGAATGTATTTCGATTACGTCTTGTCCGGTAAAGCTGCTTGGGCCTTGGAAATAAATCGCGACGCATTGGTCGATAGTCGCGCCGGCATCATCAATCAGATTGGTCAGGTATGCGTGTCGTGGCTGGATAAATCCGGCCAGACGGACCAGGTTTGAAAACACAGATTCCAGTTCGTCGCCCGATATGCGAATCACCGCAACGCCGGATTTCCCCGCGCCCGATGATAATGCAAAAATCGTGTCAGTGTTTGTCATTTTTAAGAATATAGTCTTATTAGTTCATTCATAAACATTATATCACGATACTGCGCATTTACCCTGGCCAGTTCTTTATCAGCCTCATTCCATTTGTTGTCTTGTTTCGTATAAAATCCAAGTAATGCATTTGTTAATGATATTTTTGTCTGAATATTCAATAAAATATTTTGTTCTTGTTTGTCCAAAAGCTTTTCATATTCATTTAACTTTATTTTAATCTTTGTAATCAATTCGGGGATTAAAACAGTTTCCATCTGCATATGTTCAAAATCAGCATAACCCATAAACCATGCGCGAATATCTTTAAATATCATTTTATTTATTTTCATTTACTTATCGCCTTTAATGCCAGTGGCACCAGTTTTGTTACGTCTGTGTCAGGGTTTTCATTAACCAGTTTCTGGGCCATTTCGACAATGTCAATGCGTCTGTAACCCAATGATTCCAGCGCAGAGAGCAGGTCGGGCAATGGTGAACTGGTTCCTGATTCCTGAAAACTTATTCCTGTTTTACCCTTTAATTCCACGATGATTTTTTCAGCGACTTTTTTACCAACGCCCGGCGCCGATGAAATCGTCTTGGCGTCGCCGGTTGCGATCGCACTCATCAATACATCTGGCTTTATGGTGGACAGAATCGCCATCGCAACCTTTGGCCCGACGCCGGACACAGTCGTCAACTGGTTGAACAGGTCCTGTTGCGCCAGTGATGTAAATCCGAACAGACGGATTGAATCTTCGCGCACGACGGTTTCAATCCACAGTGCGACAGTTGATTTTTGTGACAGATATTCTGGGCAAAAAACCTTGTACCCCACACTAGACACCATAACAATCACATATCCGTCGCCAATATGGTCAATAATTCCGTTCAGTTTTCCGATCATTTTTTGTCCACTTTTGCTTGTGGTCGTTATCCGACCGTCCTTTGTATTCAGTATAAAGCAAATAATTGCATAATCAAATTATTTGATTATAATGGATCAATCTTAATATAAACGGAGTTTTTTACAATGTCAGGACATTCAAAATGGAGCACGATCAAGCATAAAAAGGCGGCATTGGACGCCCAGCGTTCCGGCGAATTTACAAAGCTGGCGCGTGAAATCACTATGGCGGCGAAACTGGGCGATAAAAGTCCGGAAAACAATCCGCGCCTACGTCTGGCGATTCTGAACGCGCGCAAGGCATCCATGCCGAACGATAATATCAAACGCGCAATAGACAAGGGCGCGGACAAAAATACCGAAAATTACGAATACGTCCGATACGAAGGATACGGGCCGGGATCGGTGCCGATTATTGTAGAGGCCTTGACCGACAATCCGCGTCGCACCGTGCCGGAAATCCGCAGCATATTCGCCAAAAATGGCGGAAACATGGGCGAAGAAAATTCCGTATCGTTCCTGTTTACGCGCATGGGCCAGATTTTCTATGCGCCGATTGCCGGAAAGTCTGACGACGATATAACAATGGCTGTTATGGAGGCCGGTGGCGACGATGTCGAGACGTCAGAAGACGGTTTTATCGTAACAACCAAGCCGGATGATTTCATAGCCGTGCAAAAAGTATTATCGGACAAGCTGGGTGAACCGGAAAAAGCAGAAATAACATGGATTCCAAATAATCCGGTCGATCTTGATGACGATACATATGCGCGCTTGGAAAAGCTGACTGATCTGTTGTCCGAAAATGACGACGTGCAAAAGGTTATCACGGCAGCAGCATAGTAAAAAAAACAGGAGACAGGTATGAAAATTATAGAAAAAGTTTCGTATTTTATCGGACGCGGAAAACGCGCGCGCCAAGAAATGTACGAAGATCAGTATTATCAGGATATTAAAAACATCTTGGAAGCAAATCCGGACAATATAGACAAGAAAGATTTTGGTGGTTGTTATATTGTTTATTCATCAGTTATCAAGCAGGAAGGCAAACGTTTATATATATCGCCGTTCTATTCGTTAAGTCCCGGTCATATTTTATTGAACGGAATGGATGTGTCATATAATGTATCGCAGGCATTTCCAAACAGAACATTCAAAATGGCGCAGGGCGCATATCAAAATAAATTCCAACAAAATAAAGTGGCCGGAAAATAATGACGCGCATTCTTGGGATTGATCCCGGGCTTGTACACACTGGCTGGGCGATAATTGAATCGCAGGGATCATCACGTAAATATATCGCGTCGGGCGTAATCCTGCCGCCTGTCAAAGACGGGCTGGCTGTGCGACTGGCGTTTATTTTTAAAGAAATCACAAAAATTTGTGAAATGTTCGCGCCGGACGAATGCGCGATCGAAATTACTTTTTCAAACACGAATGCAAAGACAACATTGCTGTTGGGGCATGCGCGCGCAGCGGCAATGGTTGCAGTCGGGAATCGCGATATTCCAATATTTGAGTATGAACCGAACAAAATAAAAAAAGCAATCAGCGCCGCCGGTCACGCGGACAAAGATGCGGTTGCGAAAATGGTAAAAATATTCCTGCCTGTGGCGAATCCAAAGACCGCGGACGAATCTGATGCGATTGCGATCGCGCTGGCACACAGCAATATTAATAAAATACTAGCGTATAGCAAATAGCGCTTAGCAATTAGCTTAGCCAATATTGGCTATACGCTAATGTTTCTTTTGATTTACTTCCTATTAATATAATAGTACAATCATGATATCCTGATAATTAGGATAAGAGGGGTCAAAATTCCCCATATAATATCTTTTAACATTAAGGAGTCCAAAATGGTAAAAATGCCAAAAGATCAGATGGAATACATCGATCACAAAATGTATCACAAACAGGCGACGTTGTTCCGCGCGTTCCTGATCAATTACGTATTGATATTGATTTACTGGCTGGCGATGATGATGCCGGGCTTTATAGAATGGGCAGCCGGTCTGACCCAAATGCCGCCGGCATTGCTGTACATCAATATGATCACATGGCTGGCGATCTGGAAGATTGCTGGCGCGGTATTGTTCCTGATACCGGCGTTGGCGATGTGGTGGGAACGCTGTTCAATGAAAAAGTATATGAAATAAAAAAACCGGCATTCGCCGGTTTTTTATCGTGTTTTTTGCGGATGCATCGCCTGGGGCACATATTCGCCCAGACTGTGATTTTTATCCATAAATCCGGTGCCGTTCGGATTCAGACGATATGTTTTGGACATATCTTTTTGTCCGGCTGATGTCGTGATAACTGTAAGTGCGCGCGGCTGTCCCATGTCGCCGCTGAACATGAATTGTTCTTTTGGTGCCTGGAATTTTTTTGCAAAAACGATGTTTCCGGTTTTGGTATTGGTCAGTACGACATAATTGTCTTTCCCAGGAACGGCGGCATTGATGTATGTGTAAACATCATCGTATGCGACGTCGATCACGGCGCCTTTTAATTCTGCGGGATCAAATGCCGCGCCCATGGTTTTTATGTACGCGTCATATCTGCCGTCGGTTGTAAATGTTTGCGTCCCATTCGGGTGTTTTTTTAACAAATCCGATTGGACCAGGAAATATTTTTTGCCTTTGCGGTCCTGGCGCCATGCCTGTTGGGATTTTTGATCTTCGAACTTGTCATACCAGAAAGAATCACCGTTTTTATAAAGATTCGTGACACGTACAAACAATTGCTTGTTTGCCGAAGACACATTCTTGATATTTACGACGTTTGATTCGTAAATCGTGTCCAGTTTGGCGGTTGTGGCCTTGGGCTTTGATTTTTGTTCGAAACCTTGTGCATTTGTCCGAACCGGCAAAAGCGAAGCCAGACCGACCAGAGTCGTAATCGCGGCCAGATTTCCGGCGCGGAACAGGTTTGTAAGATTTGTTTTTCTCATGACTGCCTCTTTTGGTTTTAAAAGTTGCGTCCTACATATATTAACTATACAACGGATTTTTGGCTGGGCCAGAAAAATCGTCATTTTCGAATGGTGATTTTTTCGACCGCGTCAAATCCGAAATATTTGTTTATTCGTTGTGAAATCTCTTCGCGCTGATAAGACAGTTGTAATGCGAATGCCGGATTCGCGGCGCGAACGGCAATGTTGAACCGTTTGTTTTTTGTTTTTGTGATCGCGGCCAGCTTTGCGATTGATGCGATATCACTGCCCATGATTTCATCCCACCGCGCGGCCAGATCGGCATCGGATGCGACGCGGCCGAATATTTTCATCAGTCCGCCAAACGCAGAGCCCATTGTATGCGGACGGGATATTCGACGATCAAGATTAGGTTTCTTAAACATTAGCGCATAGCATATAGCGCATAGCATATAGTTTATAGTGATATTGCTAATCCGCTAATCGCTATGCGCTATATGCTATGCGCTAATTGTTAATTTGGTTTCACATACGTATATTCTTTCGGCATGAATATGTACATCTCGCCTTGGGCGTGCTGGCCTTGGGCGTATTTATACGCTTCATCGCCGGTGCCAAAGAATATGTCCGCACGCACCCATCCGCGTATGGCGGACCCGGTGTCTTGGGCAATCATCAGTCTGCGGAACTTGCGCCCGTCGGACAGGTTTGTGTCGACGTATACAGGCAATCCCAAGGTATACAGGGAATCGTCCATCGCGATACTGCGTATTTTTGACAACGGTGTCCCCAGTTTTCCGACAACATCCGGCGGCACGGAAACATAGAAATAAACATATCGCGGATTTCCGTAAATAACTTCATTGGCCAGCGCCGGGTTTTTCTTTAGGTGCGACCAGACTGCCTCGCTTGAATATCCGTCGGCGGGGCGGATGCCTTTGGTTTTTAGCTGTTCGCCGATCGATTTAAAGGGCAGGTCGTTGACCGCCGCAAAGTTCAGTTTTACCAATGACCCGTCTTCTTTCAGTTTCAGCATACCCGACCCCTGAATCTGGATATTCTGGACATCGACGATATTCGCCCAGTACAGGACTTTGCCAATCTGCTGGTTTACGATCGTTCTTTTTTCCACGCCCTTGTAATTGCGGCCGTCGGTCGGAATGCCCATCAGCGGTTCGTTGCATTCGGCGGTTTTTGTCTTGCACGCCGGTATGATCGGGGAATAATAGCCAGTGTATGTCCCCTTGGTCCCCAGGTCTTCGTTATATATCTTGTACGGCTGGAAATTTGATTCGAACCAAGCGCGGACGGTCGCATTGTCGGCGCTTGCCGACGGCAGCATGCGGCATTTTTCATCGAACAGCGCCTTGTCCGGGATTACGCGGCCGACGTACTGTATCTTGGCCTTGCATGAATTTCGGAATGACTGGAGTGCGTATCGAACATCGTCATCGCGCCACCCCGGCAGTTCGGAATACGATGTCCGCCGCATGTTTCCGGGAATTGTCGCATTGTTTCCGGTCTGCGAATATCCGCCACCGGATGTTGTCGGCGACCCCAGGTCGCAACCAGTAATTGACAAGGCGATTAAAATGAAAAATGAAAAATTAAGAATGAAAAGTAGTTTTTGTCGCATTTATCTCTCTCTTTTATTAATATTCTGAAAAATGCAGGTTGAATTTTTCATTCTTCATTTTTCATTTGATTTATTTTTCAAGCGTTTCCCTTGAAAAATAAATCCTATACCCTATAATATCATAAAATGGCGCGCAAAAAAAGGAGCAAGACATATGCCAAAGTTCAATATCATATCCCAATTCTTAAAAGACATTTCATTCGAAAGTCCGAATGTTCCGGAATTGTTCTTTAAACAGGACAACGGCCAGGCGAAACTGGAAATCAATATCGACATCCAGATCAAAGGCGCCGAAAACAACCTGTTCATGGTTGACCTGATCACCAAGGTTCATTCCAAACTGGAAGCGGATTCAAAATCCATATTCTTGATCGAATCCACATATTCCGGACTGGTCCAGATGGAAGAAGAAAAGGACGAGGAAGCAAAAAAACGCACATTGCTGATCAATGTTCCGACATTGCTGTTCCCGGCGGTTCGCGCCCTGATCACACGTCTGACATCCGAATCGGGATTCCCGACATTCACGATGCAGCCAGTTGATTTTGAAGAGCTGTATAATCAAAAGAATGCAAAATAAAAAAGCGCCCCGTTGGGGCGTTTTTTAGTCACCAGTCATTAGTAGTGGCGCGTGGAAACGCGCCCAAGTAGGGCGCAAGTATGCGCCCCTACACCTCCACCTTCACTTCACCTACACTTTCACTATTTTTTATGATAAAATGTTCCCGTATCAGGGGAATGGGGAACATGTCAAAAGAAAATTACATCTCTATCAAAGAATCTGTCAGCGGGTTTTCATTCGCGAATCTTGGAATTTTCAAAGGGTTTTCCGACGGTATAATCGGTGCTGTGTGGGCGCTGGTGCTGTTGGATATATTTAATAATCCTGCAACGGTCGGTATATATTCATCCATATATTATGCGTTTTATATGATCATCACCTTGTTTTCCGGTGAAATGTTAAAAATATCCAGCAAAGCAAAACTGTTGTATTTCAGTCTGCTGGCCGTGGCTGTGATGTATTTCATGATGGGATTTTCGATCAAGGCCGGCACGTTCATTGCGCTGGACTTTGTGTCGGCGATACCGCTTATGCTGATCAGTTCCTTGTTGTCGCTGTTTATGGCAGATTTTTCAAAAAATATAGGAATGGAAAAATTGAACGGCCGTTATGTGCTGTGGGCGAACGTCGGCGCGCTGATGGCACCGGTGATCGCCATGTATATCGCCAGCATGTTCGGAATCCGCGCACCGTTCTTTGCGGTGGCCGCGGTCAATCTGCTGGGGCTGATTTATTTTAGATGGTTTGGAATTATCCAGCCTGATAAAAAAATACCGAAAATAAGCGCAAAAAAAACAATCCGGCAAACATGGCGAACAACGGTTGCATATTTCAAACGGCGCGATCTGGTAAATGCGTATCTTATAAATTTTGGCCAGTACGCGATATATTCTCTGCGCGTCCTGTATGTGCCGATCATGGTGGTGCAGGCCGGATTTTCCAAGGATGTTCTGGGCTGGGTCTTGACCGCCGGGATATTGCCGTATGTGATTCTGTCCGAACCGATCGCGCGCCTGGCCAGACGGACCGGGATAAAAATATGGGTCGCGCTGGGATTCCTAAGCTTTGCGGCGTTTTCGATCGCCGCGTCAATGGCGACCGGCGTGACGCTGTTGGCGATATTCATACTGTGGCAGATTTCAGGCGCAATGATAGAGCCGCTGACGGACATATATTTTTTCAAGGCGGCCAAAGGCCCGGATCGGGAACGATTTTTCGGCGTATTTAAAACTGTAAACCGTTTGCCGCGCTTTATCGTGCCGATCATCGGCGCCGGCTTTATATGGTTCTTTGGAACGACGTCGTCGGTATGGCTGCTGACGGCCATAATAGGCGTGATAACTGGATTATTTGTATTGCTTTCCGGACGCAAAAGGACTAAGTTAAAGTCATAAGAAAAGGAGACTTTGGTATGGCAAAAAAAGTGGAAGTAAAACCGGCCGCGACGCCGGCAAAAAATCCCGCGCTGGAATCAGCATTGGCGCAAATTCAAAAGCAGTTCGGCAAAGACGCAATCATGAAAATGGGCGACGGGTCCCAGCAGAATATAGAAGCGATTTCTTCTGGATCGCTGGGGCTGGATATTGCGCTGGGGATCGGCGGTTATCCGCGCGGTCGCATTGTTGAAATCTATGGCCCGGAATCGTCCGGCAAAACAACATTGGCGCTGCATGCGGTCGCCGAAGCGCAAAAGAAAGGCGGAACATGCGCGTATATCGACGCGGAAAATGCACTGGACCCGTCATACGCAAAAAAACTGGGTGTGGATGTTGCGAATCTGATCATATCCCAGCCGTCGTCCGGTGAAGAAGCGTTGGAAATTGCAAACACTTTGATTTCATCCGGTGCGGTTGATGTCGTTGTAGTCGATTCTGTCGCGGCATTGATCCCCAAAGCGGAACTGGAAGGAAACATCGGTGATTCATTCGTCGGTACGACCGCGCGACTGATGTCACAGAGCTTGAAAAAACTGTCCGGATCAATTTCGCGCAGCAATACGCTGATGATATTCATCAACCAGATTCGTATGAAAATCGGCGTTATGTTCGGAAGTCCGGAAACGACATCCGGCGGAAACGCTTTGAAATTCTATGCCTCTGTACGCCTGGATATCCGCCGTATCGGCCAGATCAAGGACAAGGAGACCGTCGTCGGAAACGAAACGCGCGTCAAAGTTGTTAAAAATAAAGTCGCGCCACCTTTCCGCGTCGTTGATTTTAAAATCATGTACGGTGAAGGGATTTCGCGCATATCGGAAATCTTGGACATGGGCGTCAAGTATGACATAATCGAAAAGTCCGGATCGTTCTATTCTTATAATTCAGAACGCATAGGCCAGGGCGAAGCGAACGCGCGCGCATGGCTGAAAGATCATCCGGATGTCCAGACCGAATTGCTGAATAAAATCATGGCAAAATCATCTGGCATCGCTGAAGAAATGACCACAGGTCCCGCCGCAGATGACGATACGGACGAAGCTTCGGAAGAATAATATTAATGTAATATATGGGGGCGGATTATATCCGCCCCTGTGATTAAAAAAGAATTTTACCATGGATGCTTTAAGAATTTGGGCGATGATGCGAATCGGTTTTCGGGGACATATCCTGAACTGGTTCTGGCGTGACAGAAACGTTCGTCGCACAGTTCGTCGTGATGTCGTATCCCAGGAAGTGCCCAGATATTTCAAACGCTATTTACCGGCCGCAGCGGCCATTGTTGAAACGCCGGCAATTCATAATGATAAAAATGAAAAAATATTTATGTTCTGGGGCTTTAAGCCGATACCGCCGCTGGTGGAAACATGCATGCGCCACGCTCGTCAACATTTATCGCAAGATGTTGTATTGTTAAATGAAAAAACGCTGTATGACTATATCGATTTGCCAGACATAATCATGGATAAGCAGAAAAACGGCCAGATTGAGATTGCGCATTTCTTGGATATATGCCGCGTCGAATTGCTGCATAATCATGGTGGATTTTGGTTAGATTCAACGGGATTTGTAACAGCAAAAATTCCGAAATTTATTACAGAACAAGATTTTTTTGTGTTTATGGCAGGTAAAAAATACGGCAGTCCGTACAGCTTTATGCAAAACTGTTTTATACGATCGCGCAAGGGTGCTTATTTATTAGAAGCATGGCGTGCAATGATTCACGCGTTCTGGATGCATGAACCGCGCGAATTCGATTACTTTATGCACCAGCTGATGTTCAAAGCTGTTGTTCAAAACGACCAGCGGGCAAAAGAATATTTTGCCAGAATGCCGCATGTGGATCAGGATCCGACGCATATATTATGGGCTGATTACCGAAACGAAAAATTCGATCAGAAAGTGTTTGATAAAATAACAACAGGTGCATTCTTTCATAAGACAACCTATCGCGACACAATAAACCCGATACCGGGATCGTTCGCAGATGTAATTCGAAATATGTAATAAACACGAGAGGCCAGATATGAGTTTTGCAAGCAGTATGATCAGATTGGAAATCGGGCTAAAGGCGCATGTGCTGAATTGGCCATGGCGCGACAGAATGCTGCGCAGAAAAATACGTAACGATGTGCTGGGGACTGTTCTGCCGAAATATCTGAAACGCTATTTACCACCGAAAAATTTCAAAGCGCCAACAGTCGTTCATGATGATGCCACCGAGAAGATTTATTCAATATGGTTTCAAGGAAAAGACAGCGCGCCCAAATGGGTCAAGGCATGTTTTCGCAGTGTTGAACGTAATTGTCCCCAGGAACATGTTGTGCTGGATGAAAAGACGGTTTTTGATTATATAGAACTGCCGGAATATATAATGGAAAAACGCAAGTATGGAAAAATCAGTCATGCGCATTTTGCGGATATTGCACGTGTTGAGTTGCTGAATAACTATGGTGGTATATGGATGGATGCGTCCGGTTATGTTACGTCCCCGCCGCCAGCATGGATGATAGAGCAGGATTTTTTTGCATATCTGGTTAATCCGGAATCTGTGGGATTTGGTTGGCGGTACAGCTTTATGCAGAACTGTTTCTTTCGCGCGCGCAAGGGTTCCTATATTTTGGCTGCATGGCGTTATATGATTCATGAATTTTGGAAACATGAAAACACCCGGCTGGACTATATGATTCATCAATTGATGTTTAAAACACTTGTTATGAATGATCCGCGGGCGATAGCTGAATTCGCCAAGATGCCGCATGTATATCAGAATACGACGCATGCCCTGTGGTGGGAATACAAGGACAAGCCGTTTGATCAGAAAATATATGATGAAATTACTGGCAAAACATGGGTCCAAAAGACAACATATCGTAATACGGAAAATCTGACTCCCGGCAGTTTTGCAGATCATATGGTTAAAGCATAGGAATAAAAAATGCCAAAAATATCCGTCATAATTCCTGTTTATAATGCGGGGAATTTTCTGCGCAAGTGTTTGGACAGCGTGATCGCACAATCGTTCGACGCAGTAGAAGTGATCTGTATCAATGACGGCAGTGTGGATGATTCCGGAGAAATTCTTGCCGAATATGCTGATCGTGATCCGCGCATAAAAATCATAACAAAAAAGAATGCCGGCGCGTCCGCAGCGCGCAACGACGGTCTGGCGGCCGCGCGCGGCGAATATATTCATTTCCTGGATGCGGATGATTTTATCGATCCGAACTATTACGATCGTATGTATGCGGCGGCCACACGCAATGACAGCGATATGGCGGCCAGCGGATTCGTCAGCGACAGCAAATATACAACCGGGATCAAATATAAAAAGAATCTGATCGTTACGGGTCTGCGCGCAAAATTCCAGAAAACAAACGCATTGGTTGATTCGTATATCTGGCGGTATTTGTTCCGTCGCGAATTTATCACCAGAAATAAATTCAAATTTAGGACAGATTTGATTTCCCAAGAAGACACAATATTCCTGCTGGATGCATTGAAACAGGCAAATTCTGTCGCGATCGTGTCGGGGACAAATTATCATTATGTTATACTAAATCCTGATTCTGCATTAAATTCGCGCGATCCGGTCAAACGCAAAAAGATCAAGGAACAATACGTCTTGGGAAAAAAATTTCGCAGACAATTCGCGCGGGATAATAAACTAATGTCGCTGTGGCGGATGCGCAAATTGCAAAAACTGCCCATTATTGGAAAACTAATCAAAGGATAAATTTATCATGCCAAAAATTTCAGTAATCATACCAGTATTCAAAGTTGAAAAGTATTTGCGTCGTTGTCTGGATTCGCTGTTGAACCAAACGTTTGACGATTGGCAGGCGATATGTGTCAACGATTGCAGTCCGGATAATTCTGGCGCGATATTGGCCGAATATGCGGCACGTGACAAACGTATTATGGTTGTAAATCATACGAAAAACGGCGGATTGTCGGTGGCGCGTAATACCGGTTTGAAACACGCAACCGGTGACTATGTCATGTATATTGATTCCGATGACTTTATTCATCCCCAGACCATGGAAATCGCACTGATGTTGGCCAAGCGCGATAAATCGGACATTATTTCATACACCTATGATCGTAAGTATCGCCCCCAGCTGATGGTGCGGTACAAGCTGGGGTTTGATATAGATCATGCCATGCCGCGCGGGATCAGAAAAAAATACGATATTTCAAAAATAGACAGTTGTGTCACGGATGATATATTCGCACACATAACCGAACAGTCACACACAAAGATAAAATGCCCGATCAAGCATTGCCAAGTATGGAAATTCATGGTCAAACGGTCTTTGTTAAAAGGTATAGAATTTATCCCGGGGATCGTTTATGAAGATCTGCCATGGTGGCTGGAAGTCGTTTTAAAACATCCGCGTACGACGATCACACAGTTGCCACTGTATTATTATTTCCCGAACTTTGGCACATCGATTCTGCTGTCGTACAAAGCCATGCGCAAGCAGATGGATCGTCTGACCGGACTGGTGTCGATATTTAATTTATACAAGAAAAAAGCATCACCTCGCGAAATGGAGATAGTCCAGCGCGAGTTCCTGTGGCAGTTCTATATTCATTCTTTTCGTGAAATAGGCCAACTGGACGAGAATGATAAAAAAACGGTTCGCGCAAAATTTATAGAGATGAAAAAATTGGGGATGTTTGATAATCCGCCGTTCCCGCGCGCCGTCAAATATCAAAAACGGATATTGGGATTTATTAACAACTAGCGTATAGCGAAATAGCAAATAGCGCATAACGTATAGCATGTTTGTTAATCGCCATACACTATGCGCTATTTGCTATACGTTACTTTTTCTAAACCGTTCTGGGATTTTTGTGACCAGTTTCAGGCCGAACATTGCGGGTTTCGTCCATGTGTATATAGGGCGGAATATGGTCTGCAGGGTGCGGGCCAATTTTATATACGATTCACGTCTGCGTTTTTTATTTGTGATCATCAATATCGTACGTGCGATCTGGCGTTTCAAATGCTTTTGCCATGTCGGGTCGCGGCCAGCGGCCTTGGCCAATAATGTGTTGTAATCGGCGAATCCAAAGTGCAGCAGATACAGGTTTTTATCAATATGGAAATTTGTGCGCTTTACAGAATGAAATCCAGAGCCCCAGCGTGGGAATTTCTGATTTCTGATTTCTGATTTCTGATTTTTTGCAATAACTACTGGCTTTGTGTATCTTGTCGATAATAATGCATATGAACGTTGCGCCAAAAACGGTTTTGACGTATCCAGTTCGTATTCCAGATTCATATCCTGGCCCACGTCCAGCCCCAAGCCTGATACGGTATTTTTTATGTTCAGATCGGATAGATATTGCGCCAGCGATTTGTTCGTATTCGGGTCGACGATCAGAAATTCGTCACAGTCGCACCCGATAACCAGATCGTATCCCTGGGCGAATAATTCCGCGGCCAGCTTATTCATCAATCCAATACGATATTTATCGCCCTTGGTACGCCCCAGGGCGGGCTTTGGAATTCTGGTGATGTTCGCGCTGCCGGCGCCGCTGGGGATTTTCTGATCGACGCCGTCCAGATAGATATACAGATTCCGTTCGCCCAGTTCGCGTCCGTAATATGCGATCCAGCGGTTCAAAAAGAATTCGTCATTATATGCCATGGTTATGGCGGCGATTTTTTTCATCATGCCTTAGATTCCTTCTTTGAATATTTTAACCAATGTATGTTTGATGTTACGCCAAATAATCTTGATCGGATTATTTGTTAAAAATCTTTTTACATGCGCGGCGCCGTATACATGTTTCGCGTTTTCAATAATCGCCGTGCGCATAGCGGGATCAATATGATTCAAAACATAAAGAACCTGACGCCCCAGGGCGCCGTGTTTGCGGATAAATGATGTCTTTTTGAAAAAAGGAAAGCCATGATTGAACAGATGTTTTATCTTGTTATATACCGCATGTCCGCGGACGTTAAATTTGCAAGAATATGTGCCACCATGTTCGATCATCATCCGCGTAAAGCCGTTTTCGTACAGCCATGTGACCATGCCTTTGTCCTGGTGCGTAACACCGCGGATAAATGCGTCGAATTGTTCTGATAAAAATACGCGTGGCGCAATGCCGATAAACCAAGACTGGATATGCGGCTTGGTTTTATGTGCGTTCAGTACCATTCCGGTCGCATCCGCGCCACGCGATTCCAGATCGGTTAAAATCGCCAGGATAGGGCGCAACGGGCCATAGACGGAATCATTGACCATATAAACCCAGTCGTAATTTTGAATTATATTATTATCGCGTGCCCAGATATATCCGCGCTTGTACGAACCAAAGTCATATTCGCCATGGCGGTTTGCGCCGGCGTACATGGTGTATGATCTGATTTTGCTTAATTGTTCGGATGTCGTGTCGTTATCCATATAAAACACAATGTCACCCAATGCCGCCAAAGCCCGTACATACATGATCAACGATTCGTCGATAACACCGTTATGATTATTGGCGGGATCATATGCTGCGAATATAAATAAACGTCTAGGTGTATTTAGAGTGTTGTTTTTTGTCATGTTGTAATTCTAGTACGGCGTCCAGTGGATGTCTAATGAATTATTGTTTTTTGTTTGGTATTTTGATACAATACACGGGACATAATAAAGAGGCAAAAATGGTATATGAACAGAAATTGGTGAACTTGGTTCAAGATTATGGATATTTTAATGGTTGGTTGGATCCGGATAAGGCTGTAGGGCGTTCGTCTGAAATGGTTGAATTTATGGCGATATTGCCAAAGCCTGGTAAAAAAGAAGAGCTAAAAAAAGCCGCACAGGAATTGAATATATTTTTAAAGGAAGATAAAAAATCTTTTGGCTCTGGAAAGCCAGCCCAAGAAGTGTTGACTTTTGCATCGCAGAATCAGCCAGAATTTAAACAGATAATTCGCAAAATAGTAAAAGAAGCAAATATTAAATAAAAAATCCGGCAAACGCCGGATTTTTAATTATTCGCCAACGGCGCGTTTTGCGCGCTTGCGGGAATTGGCGTCCAATTCCTTTTTGCGCAGACGTATTGTCTCCGGTGTAACTTCGACTAATTCGTCATCCTGGATATACGACAGCGCGTCTTCCAGCGACAAGCGGCGTGGCGGCGCCAGGAATTGTTTTTCATCCGCGCCCGCCGCCCGCATATTGGTCAGTTCTTTGCCTTTGATCGGATTTACTTCCAGATCGTTTTCCTTGGAATGTTCGCCGATGATCATGCCGTTATAAACCTGTGTCTGCGGATCGATGAACAATGTTCCGCGCGGCTGCAGGTTAAACAACGCGTATGTGGCGGCGGCCCCAGATTCCATGGATACCAGAACACCCGGACGGTATTGCGATATCGGGCCGCGATACGATTCGTATCCGGCGAACATACGGTTCATGATTCCTGTGCCGCGCGTGTCGGTGCGGAATTCCGACAAGTATCCGATCAGTCCGCGTGACGGCGCAGAAAATACGATTCGCGTTTTGCCGACGCCGGACGGTTTCATTTCTGTTATGATTGCCTTGCGCGTGGTCATTTTGTCGATAACAATACCGGTGAATTCGTCGTCAACGTCGATAACCAGGTCTTCGATCGGTTCCAGCATATTGCCATCTTCATCGTGACGCATAACGACGCGCGGGCGTGATACGCTCAGCTCGAACCCTTCGCGGCGCATGGTTTCGATCAGAATCCCCAGTTGCAGTTCGCCGCGGCCTGATACCTCGAATGCTTCGTTGTTTTCGGATTGTGATACGCGCAGGGCGATATTGGTTTCAGCTTCTTTGAATAATCTTTCGCCGATCATGCGTGATGTTAATTTTTTACCACCCGAACGTCCCGCCAATGGCGAAGTGTTAACAAAGAACGTCATGGTCAGTGTCGGCGGATCGATCGGCATTGCCGGGATCGGTTCCGTCACACTCAGGTCGCATAGTGTATCTGCCACGGTTGCCTTGGAGAATCCAGCGATGATGACAATATCGCCGGCGTTGGCGGATTCTAATGACACTTTTTCAATTCCGCGCCATTCGATGATTTTTGTAACTTTGGCTTGTTCGATGACGTCACCCTTCATATTCAGTGCGCGCACGGCCTGGCCGACGCGGACAGTTCCGGATTCGACTTTGCCGGTCAGGATTCGACCAACGTACGGATCGGCTTCCAGTGTGGTCGCCAGCATTTTAAATGGCGCATCAATCGCACAGCGCGTGCCGCCACAGTCCGGCGCCGGAACGTGATCTACGATCAGCTGGAACAGGGGGGTTAAATCTTTATGTTCGTCGTTTAAATTGCGGATTGCCCAGCCGTCGCGCCCGACAGAATACAAGTATGGGAAATCCAATTGCGAATCGGTTGCGCCCAGTTTGTCAAACAGATCGAATGTTTCGGTCAAAACTTCGTCTGCGCGCTGATCGCCGCGGTCAATCTTGTTGATGCATACGATGGGCCTCAGGCCCAGTTTTAAAGCCTTGCCCAATACGAATTTGGTTTGTGGCATGGGGCCTTCGGCACTGTCCACCAGTAATACCACACCGTCAACCATGCTTAAAATACGTTCAACTTCGCCGCCAAAGTCCGCGTGGCCCGGAGTATCCACGATATTGATTTTATAATCGCCCCATACAACGGATGTAGGCTTTGCGGAAATCGTAATACCGCGTTCTTTTTCGATATCGCCGCTGTCCATTACGCGTTCAGCCACGCGTTCGTTTTCGCGGAAAGTTCCGGCCTGTTTTAACATATTGTCAACCAGTGTAGTCTTGCCATGGTCAACGTGTGCGATGATTGCGATATTTCTAATTTTCATTTTAATTCCTTTTCATCTTTCGGTCCGCGGTGCCGTCGAAAACAGACCCTCGTGTAGCGCTTGTACACGTCGGGTCTGTTTTCGACGGCAGTCGGCACAAAATACTGAATCCGGTTTTAGCCCCTAAAAACGGGCATGGGGCACAGAATATACTATAAAAGACAGGTTTTCAAGGAATATTGAAATATTTTTGTTTTGTCCAGGGATATGGTATAATATAATTAAATAAAAAGGGTTTAAAATGGTCACGACAATTAAAAAAGTTGGAAAAAAAGTAACTAAAAATTTTAAACTGGCTGGTGGTATTGCCGCACTGGGTGTAATGTCTTTTTTGCCTATCAAAGGTGAGGGCCAAAACATTGAAACAAAACAGGGTACCGCACAGGGGTATATGCGAACATATTATAATGACGGTGAAGGAGATTCTACAAATTATTCAAATTATAAAAAGATTGAAATTTCTTTGGTAAAACAGAACCAAAATATTGCAGATTCTTTAATTTCACAAGCTCTTGGCACTTTTCCTGATAATAACAATGGGGTTGTTGAAGTTATAATAAAATCAGATTTGGACACTTTGAAACTTACATCAAATACTTTGGTAGGTTTAGAATATATATTAATAAATGCCCAAACAGGTAAATACTTTCCAAAACATGAGATAGGATACGGTTATGGAACATTAAAAGGGGTAAGATTTGTTAAGAGATATAATACAGAAGGTTTTAAGTTTCCAAAAATTATTGAAATATATCCCTTGGTATCTGAAGATAAAGAATGGGCGGATGAAGCTAGTTTAGAACTTTTTGGCGATAGAATTAAAAATGAAATACAGGAAATAGAAAACAAGTTTAAAAAAGCTGGTTTAAAAACAGAAATTAAAATTATGAAGGATTTCCTGCCGGAACAGGTATTATCCAGCAATAATAAAACTTATATTCCATTAGAATTGTATGGGGAAAAAGGCGGTAGATAATAAAAAATCCCGGCCATTGACCGGGAGTTTTGTTTGCTTGGCTAGGACTAAGTTCTCCTCCTGTGGAGGAGTTGATTTTTTGCGATCGCTGGTATCGCGAAGCAAAAAAGACGAGGTGGTCTTTTAAAAAATAAAACTTGAAAAGACCACCCCGCCGCGCAAAATAGCGCCGGCACCCCTCCACAGGAGGGGAACTGGTATCGCGCTTTATCGTTTTCCGCCGATCTTGGTGCGGCCGCCCATTAATGGTTGCAGTGCCGCCGGGATATTTACCGACCCGTCAGCATTCTGGTGGTTTTCCAAGACAAACGCCAATGCGCGCGGCAGGGCGATCGCGGTATTGTTCAGTGTCGCGACGAACTTTACATCATTAGTGCCGTTTTCGCGATAGCGGGTATTGGTACGACGTGCCTGGAATTCGCCGATTGACGAGCAGCTGCCGGCTTCGCCCCATCTGCTTTGTCCTGGCATCCATACTTCGACATCGCAAGTTTTTACCTTGTTAAATCCCATGTCGCCGGTTGCCAGATCAATTGTGCGTTGCGGTAATTCTAAGGCTTCAACCGCGTCGCGCAAATTGTTCAGAATCAGATCGTACATTTCGTCACTCTGTTCCGGTTTGCAGAATACGTATTGTTCAACCTTGTGGAATTCGTGTATGCGGTACAGGCCGCGGGTGTCGCGTCCGGCGGCGCCGGCTTCTTTGCGAAAGCAATGCGACAGGCCAAAGTATTTTATCGGCAAAACAGATTCTGGCAGTATTTCCCCAGAATGCAGCGAATTCATCAGGATTTCAGATGTCCCGGCCAGACAGCGGTCCGTGCCCGCCAGCATGAATACATCATTATCCATAACAGCAGGATCAGTGCCGATGAAATGTCCGGCATCCATAATTGTCTGCGGCTTGGTCACGGCAGACACGCGCATAAATGTGAATCCCTTGTCGATCAGTCTGGCTGTGACATAGGACTGGATCGCGTAATCCAATTCGGCGGCTTCGCCCATCAGATGATAAACGCGCGCACCACTGATTTCGGCAACCTTGTCGTTCATCCACCAGTTGTTCATATCCAGAATTTCCCAATGCGGTCGCGGCGTGAAATCGAATTCGCGGATTTTACCGCGTTCGCTAACCACAACGTTAAACGAATCGTCCGGACCGACCGGGGCGCTGGCTGACGGTATCTGGGGCACGCGATGCAGCAGATCGTTCAGTTGGGCTTCTTTGGTGGCCAGTTCCGCCATATCGCTGGCGATTTCCGTGGCGATTTCTTTTGATTTTGCGATCAGCGCCGGTCGTGCGTCACTGTCACTGCTACTTACACTGGCACTTATTTTATTTTTTTCCGCAGTCTTAGTTTGTGTAAGTGTTTTCAGTTCGCGAACACGCGCGTCCAGTGCCAATATGGCGTCAACGTGATCGTCAAAACCTTTGACCGCGCACGCGTTTTTTATAACATCAGGATTTTCGCGAATAAATTTTATATCCAGCATAATTTGTACCTTTATAGTGTCAGTGACAGTGTTAGTGTCAGTATATTACTTTGTTAATTATAGATGTGTGCGACGTAAATCGCAAATGAAAGTTATATCCCCTGCGGGGATGAGGAAAATGTGCAATGCGCAAAGTTCAAAGTGCAATTGTTTTTCATAGTAAATGGATTATAAACATTTATAATTTAAAAATCAATTATTTCATTGAACATTGCGCATTTTAAGCGGCGACGGCTTTTTCTTCGACCGCCATTTCGTCGTCAAACAAGGCAGGCTGGGCCATGACGCGTTCAAAGCTTTTTACAAACAGATAATCCGACAAACGGTTCAAATACTGGATAATCGGGGCCAATGCCATGCCATAGCGTTCGATTTCAGGCAGTTCGCGTTCGGCCTCCATCATTTCGACGACCCGACGTTCCGCGCGGCGGCATATCGCACGCGCCAGTGAAACATAGCCTTTGGGATTAACAAAAAACGGGGGGATAGAGTTGTTATGTGTGGAAATATAATCTTCCAATTGCCAGATTTGTTGCGCGATACGGCGTTCGTCGACAGTTTTGAAATAAAAATATCCCATCAGTTCCGACAAGAATGTCTGGACACCGTCAAACTTGTCCGCGGCCAGACCCAGCGCGCACGAAAGTTCGTCCAATGTGCCCTGGATTTCGATTACAGGATGCGTCTTGCTGGCGATCCGGTTAGGATTCAGCTGGGTCATTCCTGTATCGCCTGCCTTGGTTGTAATCTGTGCCATGGTAAAAATACTCCGTATTTTTTTTTAAATGTGCAATTATTGTGCGCGTTCCGCGCGACTTTATTTAATTGCACTTTGAACATTACACATTGATATAACGGCAAAGCCAT
Source organism: Alphaproteobacteria bacterium (assembly GCA_031555055.1). Classification (GTDB taxonomy): domain Bacteria; phylum Pseudomonadota; class Alphaproteobacteria; order Rs-D84; family Rs-D84; genus JAFGMC01. The sequence goes on from JAVBUT010000002.1 coordinate 181,769, forward strand.
TATATCAGTTCGCATCCCCCGGCCGCGCATGCGGCGTCCTGGCCGAAATTCACAAAGTTTTGTTCTTCGCGGATATTGTCCAGATTGAATTCGCGGTGTTTGCCGGCGAACTCCTTGTATACATCTTCATTTGTGTCTTCGAACGGCGCCTGTTGGTATGACGCGTCGGAATAGGGCAGCAATGAAATGCCGGTGTAATGTTCGCGGTTTTCCCACATCCATTCGCGCACTTCGTCCCATTCGTGATTCTTGACGTTGCATGTGCAAGACACGTTGTTATAGTTGTCACCACGAACATGTCCCGGCTTTACCCAGTTTTCAAACATGTATTTCACACGGTCCAGGAATTCGATCGCGGTTTCAGACCGGCGTGTCACGGCCCCTTCGGGTGCGCGCATGACCAGCGACAGTACACCATTCTTTTCCGGTTTCATAACATCGTCTTCGATCAGGTCCGGGAAATTTTCCGACAGATATGTATAGATCGGTTCCATCTTGTTTATGCGCAGACGACGGATGTAATGCTTGGCATGCCACGGATGAACGCCGCTGGATGTGCCCAAGACCAATGCGCCCGTGCCATCCGGTTTAATATTCGTGATACGGTCCGCCGGATTGATCCCGATCAGCTTTGCGGTTTCAATGTTTGCTTTCTTTGCGATCTCGGCCGCTTTTTTAAAATCCAGTTTGGATAAATCCGGGTGTGATGCCAGACCCGTCACCGATACGCCGACCAGCGATTGTCTTTCTGCGTTTTCACGCCACTGTGGGTGGATATATTTCAGATCGGTATATGACGCCTGCAACGTGCCCAAGACAGAAGCATAATATACGCGTTCTTCCAGATCGGCCTGGTCTGCGACGTCGCCGACATTCACAGATGTCAGGTTGCAGAAAGACCGTGATGGCATAGAAATTTCCGCGCACGGATTGATCACCCATTCCGGATTGTTTGTCCAGATAAAGCCTGGTTCGCCGGCCTCGCTCTTTTTGCAGGCCGCATACACCGCGTCGAATTCTTCCTTGGTTGTTGTCGCACGGTCGAATTGTACGGAAATGTTGGCCAGCGCGCGTTGTGGGTTTTCTTTCCACCATTCGCCTTGCTTGGCGGTCAGCATTTCGTTGTCGTCTTTGTCGAACAGACAGATCATGGCGGACCGGCGCACACCACCGGACAGCACTGCGTCAGAGATAAAGCAACATATGTCGAAACAATCGACGGATGTTAATCTTTTTTCGCCGTCTGTGATTTTGCGGTCCAACAATTTTTTGACACTGGTTAAGGCTTCGCGTAAAGGTTCCGGACCAGGCGCCGGTGCCATGGACGATCTGATCAGCGCACCTTTTGGTCTGATCAGCGACAGGTCAAACTCAATATCATCGCCGGTCACGAAATATGCGTCCATTAATACTTTGATACAGTCTGCCCAGCCTTCGATAGAATCTTCTGGTTGGAATGTGACGGTCTTGCCGGTTCTGGCGACCATTTCCGGCAATTTGTCGATAAATATGTGGCGAATAGAAAATCCGACGCCGCATCCGCATAATAATAAATAGAACAGATCGGAAAAGTCGCGCAATTCGCTGATCCCGATGGCGGAACAGTTGTAAATACGATTGTGGTTTCGCAGAATGCCGTCACCACCAAACTGCATAGAGCGGCCAGACGGGAGAATCTTGCGGTCGGCCATGAATGTGTATGTTTTTTCAATCAAATCACGGATATGCGGGAATCTGGAAATATGCATATTCTTGTTCCGCATCACTGTTTCGTCCCAAGTTTCGCGGCGTTTTAAATCCGGCATATACTTGGAATATTTCATATAATATGTCAAATCAGATAAAAGTTTCAGTGATTCGTTCATGATGTGGGCGCCCTTTGGATATAACCTGTGGTTTAAAGTGTTGTTTTTCCTGTTTTTTTGCGCCCCCTCTCCGAACACGTCAAATCAACAGATAGTGGTCTTTTTTACCGTTATGACACAATATATAGTATTTTGACCATATAAGGTAAAAAAAATTATATTAAAATTAATTATTTCTGCTTGACTTAAAAATAGGGCCGTTTTCCGGGTATTTGACCGGGGTGCGAATCAATGAAATTTTGCACAAAAAACCGCTTTGTATTAATAATTTTAGGAATCGAATCGTTAAAAGACATATTTTGTTGCGAATATGATCCCAAATATAGTGTTCTTTGATTCGAAAAGCTTGATAAAAATATGCTTTTATATACATATTGATTGTGTTATGCTGGCGCGATCAAATAAGAAAACAAGGAACATATTATGTACGACATTATTATACTGGGTTCGGGACCCGCAGGATTAACGGCCGCACTGTACGGCGCGCGTGCCGGAAAAAAGACTCTGGTTTTGGGTGGTGACAAATTGGGTGGCCAGACGGCTGGGATCGCGGTGCTGGAAAATTATCCGGGATTTAACGGAACAGGTCAGGCGCTGTCCGAATTTATGAAAGCCCAGGCCGAATCCTTTGGCGCGGAAATAGTGTTCGAACTGGTCAAATCCGTATCCGGCAATCATGATGACGGCTTTATTGTGACAAACACCGCCGGCAAGGAATACAAATCCAAAACGGTTATCATTGCAACCGGGGCGTCCCCACGCAAACTGGAAGTCGCCGGTGCGCGCGAACTGTTCGGCAAAGGCGTTTCATACTGTGCGACATGCGACGGATTCTTTTATAATGAAAAAACAGTATTGGTCATCGGCGGCGGAAATTCCGCGCTGAACGACGCGCTGTATCTGGCGGACATCGCAGAAACCGTAAAAATCATTTACCGCAAGCCGGCATTCACCAGGGCAGAGCAGGTTCTGATTGACCGTGTATCCGCGCGTGAGAATATCGAATGCCTGTTCAATACGGATTTGAAAGCATTGGCGCTGAAACCAGACAGCGAAGAAAACGAACTGGTCGCGACAACATTGGACGATAAGGAAATTGTTTGTCATGGCGTGTTTGTTGCGATCGGGCATGAAGCGAACACAGATTATTTGTCCGAAGATATCAAGCGCGACAGCATGGGTCGTTTGATCCCAAGCGCGTTGCCGCACGGTATGTTTGTCGCAGGCGACGTTCATTCTGACATCAAGATGCAGATTGCAACCGCAGTCGGCACCGGGTGCAGTGCAGCCATGGACGCGATTGCGCACATCAACACGCATAATTAATAGTCAATAGTCGTTAGTATATAGTAGGGGCGCAGTCCGAAACGCGCCCTTTATTTATTACGTTTAATTTGATCTTGCGGTTCCCCTCCTGTGGAGGGGTGGTGGAGCTGTTATCGCGAGCCGGGGTGGTCTTATAAATTTAAAATCCGGGAAAGACCACCCCGTCTTTTTTACTCACGATACCAGTTCCGTAAAAAATCCACCCCTCCACAGGAGGGGAACCGCAAGATCAAGCGCTCGGCATAAAAAAATGAATATGCGCTATTTTTTATAGTATTCTTTCAGTACCGAATATGCGGCGGTGATTTTTGCGAATTCGTCGTGCGATGTTTTTTTATTCTTGGCCGTGTCCGGATGGTGCTGTTTTGCCAATGCGCGGTACGCGACACCAATTTCGCGCCATGTGGCGGAAATACTGAGCCCCAAGGTTTTCAATGCGCCGACAACGCGTGATGGTGCGGCCGGTTTTGCACTGGCAGTTTGATCGAATTTTGAACGTCCTGTTATGAAATCATTGATGAAATTTACATAGTCCGCATTATCCGACGCGGCTTGCTTTTTATCTTTCATGGATGTGCCGAACACGCCGCGTTCCCAGTCGGCTTCGATTTCATCTGGCGTCATATCGGCATAAAAATTCCAGTTTTTATTATACTCGGCCGCGTGTTCCGGACAGAAATACCAATATTCGCACAAATCGCGCGATTTCGGCGCACGGCATGTTCCGGCTTTGGTACAATTTTTGTGGTCGCATTTTTTGATCATGATTTTGCCAGCGGATGATATTGTTCGACCGTGTCACGCAGCTTGTCTGGCAGGACATGGGTATAGATTTGTGTTGTCGATATGTCTTCGTGCCCCAGCATGGTCTGGATCGCGCGCAGATTCGCACCGCCCGCCAACAGATGTGATGCAAACGAATGGCGCAGTACGTGCGGACTGACGCGATTTGGTTCAATCCCGGCCAGCACAGCGCACTTTTTCAGTATCTTGAAAAATCCGTCGCGGGTGATGTGTTTTGTTTTTCCAGTTCCAGGAAAAACAAAACCGTGATTCGTGATTCGTGATTCGTGATTCGGTTTATGTTTTTCGTTTTCTGGTTCCCGGATTTCCAACCATTTATTCAATGCATCTATCGCGCCGGCGTGCATCGGAACCATGCGTTCTTTCGCGCCTTTGCCATGGATCAATAATTTATCGCCAAGTATCGCGGTCATCGGCAATTCGCACAGTTCCGATACGCGCAATCCGGATGCATACAACAGTTCGATCATGGCGCGCAGGCGCACGGATGTCCTGATGTCGCCGGCGGACGAGATCAGCAGTTCGATTTCATCGGCGCTTAGGAATTTCGGCAGTGTCTTTTGACGCTTTGGCAGTTCCAGCGTCGCCGCCGGATTTACGCGAATGATTTTTTCCAGCATTAGAAATTTATAAAACCCGCGCAGGGCGCTGGCCTTGCGGGCAATGCTGGACGCCTTGTCCGGCAGGTTTGATAAGTATTTTTGAACATCCGCTGCCGATGCCGACACCAGGTCGCCCAGCGAGTCCGCCGCATGCGCCAGATCGCTGCCGTAACTTTCCAGTGTTGTTCGCGACCGGCCTTTTTCGGCGGATAATGCTTCTAAAAATATTTCGATATAGTTCATTTAACAGATTAACCCAGTACGACTTCGGTCATATGCTGGACCGGGGGAAACGATATGATCATCAGAACGACCAGTATCGCCACAATGGCCCATATGATTATTTGATTGCGTGCGGTGTGTTTTTTTCTTATTGGCATACTAAATCCTTTTTATGCGTACAGCGTCCGATCCCTAGACAGTATCAAAGCTTGATATGAACACGCCGCTGGCGGCGATGATGATCAGTGGCGGCGCGATGATCGCCAACAGCGCCGGCAAGGCGCCGGTTGCCCCGAACGCGTTGAATATGTTTATTAAAAAATATAACGCAAAGCACGTGATGATTCCGGTGCCGAACTTTATCCCGAAACTATAGTTTCTGCGCTGGCGCGTTTGGGAAAACGCCACCCCCAGCACGGTCATCGCAATCATGGTCAGCGGCATGAACAACAGTGTCCAAAACTGGACCATGTGTCCGCGTACCGGTACGCCGATCCGTTCCATTTTTTTGATAAACGACGGCAGCTCATAGAACGATATTTGCGCCGGCTGCAGATATCTGTCCAGCACGGTTTTCGGATTCAGCAGGGTATCCGCGTGCCATGCGGCTGTTTTTCCAGACCCGTCGGGCGACCATATTTTCGCGCGCGTCGCGCCAAGGCCATTGTCGGACAGTTTAACCTCTGGCGCTTCTATGCGTGCGGCCAGCCTAAAGTCTGGATTCTGTTTGAATATGGTTGTGTTTTGGAAATAAAGTGCATCATCTTCTACACGGACATTTTCCGCGCGCAATGTTATTATGCCGGTCGCGGAACTCTCGCGCAGCCATATGATGTCATCCACCAGCGTCAGCTTGTCCGCGGTTATGTTTTTTGATGACAAATTGACGGAATACGGATTTACAACCGCGGTTGCAATGATGCCGATCAGCGCCGCGCCGATCAGAAAAGGGCGGGCCGATTGATACGGTGACATACCTGCGCTGGATACGATTACACTCTCGGTTGATTTGGTCAGATTATACGACGCCAGCAAGGTTCCCATAAACACGGCCAGTGGCAAGAACAGCGGCATATATTCCAACAGGCGCACCCACGCGTCAGTGATCGCCATTCCGACCGTCGGGTTCGACGGCAGACGTTCAACAAACGTGATTGCGAAAATTATGCCGCAAACGACCAGCATTACAGTGCCAAAGCCCTTGAAAAAGCGGCCCATTAAAAATTTTGTAAGAATTCGCATATTTCACACCCGCGGCGGGTGTCCCTTGTTACGTTCCCGCGGCGGCGGGAATCCCTTGTATATTTACATTTCGCGTATTATAATCTTTAAAAGACAAAATGTAAAATATTAATAATACAAGGGACATCCGCCGTCGCGGATGTGAAATGATATGGATAAAAGACCGATTTCACGGGCGGGGTTCGACGCGCTGGTGGCAGAGCTGAAACATCTGCAAGAAGTCGAAAGACCGGAAATTTTAAACGTCGTCCAATGGGCGCGGTCGCTGGGCGACCTGTCTGAAAATGCGGATTACAGCGCGGCCAAGGAAAAACAGCGCATAATCGACAAACGCATCCGCGTGATCGAAGACATTGTGGCGAATGCTGCGATTATCGACGTGGACAGCCTGACGGGAAACCGTATCGTCTTTGGCGCACGCGTTATCGCCGAAGACCAGGACGGAAACAAAATGCAGTGCCGAATTTTGTCCGACGTCGAATCGGATGGGAAACAAGTGATTTCATGTACATCGCCGGTGGGACGGGCGCTGATCGGGAAATGCGTCGGGGACACCTGTATCGTAAAACTGCCGTCGGGTGAAAAAGAATACGAAATACTGGAAGTAAAGTTTAAAGAATAATGGCCATACGCGAACTGCCTGATTTTCTTGTAAATCAAATCGCTGCCGGCGAGGTTGTCGAACGTCCCGCGTCTGTTGTCAAAGAACTGGTCGAAAACGCGCTGGATGCGGGTGCGGACCAAATACTGGTTGACGTCGCCGACGGCGGACGCACAATGATCAGCGTGATTGACAACGGTTGCGGAATGGACAGGGACGATCTGGTCAAGTCAATTACGCGCCATGCGACATCAAAATTGCCCGGTGACGATCTGCTGGATATAAACTTTATGGGTTTTAGGGGCGAAGCCTTGCCGTCGATCGCGTCGGTATCAGACATGACGATTGATACCAGAAAGGAATCAGGTTGGTGTCTGAACTGTACGACCCGGGAAGTCAAACCGTCCCCGTGGGAATCCGGCACACGGATACGTGTTGCTAATCTGTTCGCGAATACGCCGGCACGGTTAAAGTTTTTACGCGGCGACCGGGCAGAAATGATGTCCGTTGTCGAAGTGATCAAACGCCTTGCCATGGCGCGCCCGGATGTCGGATTTACATTAAATAACCGCTGGCGATTTCCCCGGGGCCAGACATTGTCTGAACGCATAATATCGGTCATGGGGGATGATGTGCGCGACCGTATGCTGGAAATTAATGAGATTGCAAACTCCACCGGCGAATTGTCACTGCGCGGATTTATATCGGAACCGACATTGCGTCGCGCGTCCGGAATAGACCAGTATCTGTTCGTCAATGGCCGTCCGGTAAAAGACAAGGTGCTGGTCGGGGCACTGCGCGCCGCATACATGGACGTTATGTCGTCGCGCGAATTTCCGATTGCGGCGCTGTATCTGGAACTGGACCCGCGGTCGGTCGACGTAAACGTGTCGCCCGCCAAGACCGAGGTTCATTTTCTGGAACCCGGCCGGGTTCGCGGATTTATAATCCGGACACTGCGCGACGCGCTGGGGCGCACGATGATAGATAACGTCGTCGACAATATTTCGACCGGCGAAGTTGCGTCACAACCGAATCAGACTTCGTTCATCATGGAATGGCGCGACAATGTAAAATCCGTGCACAGCGAAGATAGAAAAATTGTATTTGAAAACGAAAGTAAAATTCCTTGCGATCCAGTAAATCATGCACATACATCGATTTTGGATGCGCGGCCGCTGGGGCGTGTAATCGGTCAGATTGGCAACAAGTACATCATCGCTGAAAACGAATCCGGTCTGGTTATAATAGATCAGCACGCCGCGCATGAACGTATAACGTATGAGCGCTTGCGTAATCACGAGATCAAGGTTCAACCACTGTTGAGCCCGATTGTAATAAATCTGAAGCCAGAAGAAGTAAATGCGGTTTTAGAAGTATCGGACGAGATGAGAAAATGCGGCCTTAGCCTGGATCAATTCGGCGACGATGCGATTGCCATTTTTGAAAAACCGGCCGATTGGGACATGGATTGGGAGAAATTATTGCATGACGTTGCGGACGAAGTTATGGCGAACGGCCATTCGTCGGCGCTGCATGAAAAGCTGCACCTGAAATTGGCGAACTATGCTTGTCACCATTCGGTACGGGCGGGCCAGAAACTGGATTTTTCGCAAATGGACGCATTATTGCGCGATATTGAAAAGACCGAGCGCGCCAGTCAATGCAATCACGGTCGCCCGGTCTATAAGATGATTAAAATTGACGCCCTGGACGCGTTGTTTGAACGGGTTTGAACTTTCCCCTGAAAATCAACTATTTTTCTGGACTCCGTCCAGTTTTTTTACTAGTCTGTTCACCAGAAACAAAGGAGAATCCTGTATGGAAAACACAATAGTTGAAGTTGTAACGCCTGTCGCGGATGCCGCACCGAAAAACGATATATGGACGCTGGTGATATACTGCGCCGTGGTATTGGGAATCATTTATTTCCTGATGGTCCGTCCAAATAAAAAACGTATGAACGAATATCAGAAAATGCTGGATTCGTTAAAGGTTGGAAATCGCGTCATGGCCGCCGGAATTTACGGTACAATCAAAAAAATCACGGACAAATCCATAGAATTGGAAATCGCCAAAGGCGTCGTTATCGAAGTAAACAAGAACGCAATCGCGGGAATAGAAGGATAAGAACGTAATTCGTGAATCGTGATTCGTAATTCGGATCACGCGTCACGAATCACGAGTCACGGAGTTTATAAATGTTCAAAAAGTTTATCATTATTTTTACAGCGATTTTCTGCTGTTTGTTGGCGGTGCCGACAATGATGCCGGAATCGACGAAATATTTTCCGCACTGGATCGAACCGATTCCGTTGGGACTGGACCTAAAGGGCGGGGCGCAATTATTACTGGAGGTTGATACCGACACGATGATGCGGGAAAAGTCGAACCAGTTGTACGAAGGCGCGCGTACGGCCATGATCAACCGCGACAAAGGCGTGATTCGTTTTTCAAACCTGCGCAATGTGGACGGCAGGGTGTCGATGGTTATCCGCGATGATTCGGACGTGTCCAAGGCCAAGGGGCGTTTAAAGAGCGAGCTGGGGGATACTGTCGATATCGAAAGCAGCGGTAACACAATCACGCTGTCTTATTCGGACAAGCAGAAATCGGAAATGGTCAATGACGCACTGTCACGCAGTATTGAAATCGTACGCCGTCGTATTGACGCGCTGGGGACGAAAGAACCGTCGATCCAATCACAGGGCGGAAAGTATATCCTGGTTCAGTTGCCGGGCGTTGACAATCCTGAACGTATCAAGGACTTGATCGGCCAGACCGCAAAGATGACATTCCATCTGGTTAACGAAAGCGTGACTAATGAACAGATTGCGTCTGGGCGCGCCCCAAGTGGAACGGAATTTTTGCCGTATATGGATGGTGGCCAAATGGTTCCGGTATACACCCATATCGAAGTATCCGGTGAAAGCCTGAAAGATTCCCAGGCCGATTTTGACCAGAACAACATGCCGGTTGTTACGACTGTATTTGACGCATCCGGCGCAAGACGATTCGCAAAACTGACGACAGAACACGTCAACGAACGATTCGCGATCGTGTTGGACGGCAAGGTACTAAGCGCGCCGACAATCCGTGAACCGATTCCGGGCGGTCGTGGCCAAATATCCGGCGGATTCACATTGCAGGGTGCGAAAGACCTTGCGGTATTATTACGTTCTGGCGCATTGCCGGCACCATTGCAGGTTATCGAAGAACGCACAGTTGGCGCGGGCCTGGGGGCGGACACAATCGCCGCAGGCAAGGTCGGATCGCTGGTCGGGCTGATATTCATCATGCTGTTCATGGTGTTGTTCTATCGCGGGTTCGGAATGGTCGCGAATCTGGTGCTGTTGGTCAATTTGGCGATGATCATCGGGATTTCCGCGCTGTTCGGCGCGACACTGACACTGCCGGGGATTGCCGGTATCGTTCTGACCCTGGGGATGGCGGTGGATGCGAATATTCTGCCGTTTGAACGCATACGCGATGAAGTAAAAGAAGGTATGCCGACGCTGCGCGCGGTCGATCACGGTTTTCACCGTTCGCTGAAAACTGTTTTGGATTCGTATCTGACCACGCTGATTTGTTCACTGATACTGTTCCAATTCGGCGCGGGTCCTATACGCGGATTTGCGGTGACGCTGTCGATCGGTGTTATCACTACGCTGTTTACATGTATGGTTCTGGGTAAGGTGATCATTGATATGTACATGAACGGCAAGAATAAAAAGATTGGATTTATAAAATAAGTGACAGTGTCGGTGACAGTGTCAGTAAAAAAGGTTTTAAAGATGAAATTAAGTTTTATGAAATATCGCAAATTATCGTACTGGATTTCCGGTATCTTGGTGGCGCTGTCTGTTGTGTCACTGATGACCAAGGGATTAAATTACGGGATTGACTTTGCGGGCGGCATATCGATGGAGGTTACGCCGAAATCTGCCGAATACACAATCGATAAAATGCGTTCGGATTTGAAAGAATTCGGTCCGGAATTACAGGCGGTCGATAATCATTCTATCTTGGTGCGCGTTGGCTTGCCCAAGGGCGCGACCGACGAACAGCAGAACAACCGCGTTCGCGAAATCAAAGATATTCTGGGTGAAAAGGTTAGTTATTCCCAAGTTCAGATCGTTGGACCGAAAATCGGTGGCGAACTGGTGCGTGGCGGTATCATGGCGGTATTGCTGTCGTTTGTTCTTATGTCGGTTTATATCTGGATACGTTATCGCGGCGGATACGCGGTTGGATCGTTTGTGTCGCTGTTGTTGGACTTTGTTCTGATGTTCGGATTCTTTTCGATTGCGGGACTGGAATTCAATCAGACGTCAATCGCGGTGATCCTGATGGGTATCGGATATTCGATCAACGACAAGGTTGTGAACTATGACCGCATAGAAGAAAATATCAAAAAATATCACAAAATGCCCATGACCGATCTGATCGATCTGTCGATAAACGAAATGATGCGCAGAACGATCATGACCAGCATTTCCACCATTTTGGCGATGATTGCTTTGTTCTTCTTTGGTGGCGTGATGCTGCGCGATTTTTCGATCGCGATGACGTTTGCGGTCATTATGGGAACACTGACCAGCATTTATATTTCTAACGTCGTGCTGTATCACTTTAACCTGCGCGAATTGGACCATTAAAATGAAAAATGAAAAATGAAGAATGAAAAAATATTTTGTCTTCATTTTATCATTACTTAGAAAAAAGCAAGGAAGGTAAATCATGAGAGCGATATTGAAATCATTTTTCATTATTCATTTTTCATTTTTCATTTGTATTGCAAATGCCGCAGAGCTGTTCGATCCAAAAGAACCGGTCCAGGATGGGATCAACGTATTCGAAACATCTGCGGTATTTTCTGATATTTATACCAAACTGGACAAGATCGCGTGGGGTGGCAAAGACATCAGCGTCGCGATCGAATCTTTGGAAAAAATAAATTCGAACGCCCATATTGCGGCGACCGACGAACGCGTGGTTCTGGTATGGCATGATGCGATTGTCGCTAACTATCCGAAACCTGCGAACCGCGACTGGGACGCATACGGCCAGATTACGACTGCGCTGGTTCTGAAGTTGCGCGGGCTGGACCCGGCGCTGAACCAAATGTCGGCCAGCGAAATGTACCAAACCGTTGTGGATGCGCTGATGCGTGGCGTTGATGAGAATGGACGGTATATATATTCAAAACAGGCCGAAATTTTGGAAGACGGCCGCATACTGACTTCGGTGGGTCTTGACGGTGGTCGTGATGAACGGGAAAACTTTCGCGTCATGGGGGTTTACAAAGATTCGCCGGCCGATACTTCCGGTGTGCGCGCGGGCGACATAATAACCAAAATCAATGGAAAACGAATCGCGGAAATGTCCGACGACCAGATCGGCGGCGTGCTGTCGGGATTTAATTCCGGAACATTGAAACTGACGGTCTTGACGCCTGGCGGTGAAAAGCAAATCGTTCTGCGCCGCGCGACAGTTGTGCTGGCGGATGCGGATATAATATATCGTTCCGGTGAAAGCACCGGTATTTTGGAAATCGTCGTTCATCGCGTTTCCGACAACGCTGTGGCTATTGTCAATGAAGCCCTGGCAAAGCACGCGTCTGCGTCCGGGATAATTCTGGACCTGCGCGCGGCGACCGGAAATGACGAGCGCGCGGCGGCAAAGCTGGCCGGGCTGTTTGTCGGTGCGGTGCCGGTTATGCGGATTGTTGAAACGGCGCGCGCGGAAACAGAAATCGTGCCCGGCGGCCGGGCCGTCACGGACGCGCCTATGGTCGTGCTGATGTCAAATACCACGCGCGGAACGGCCGAAGCGATCGTTGGCGCCATGTATGAAAATAAACGCGGAATATTGGTCGGAACACCGACAGCCGGATCGGCGCGTATTGCGACGACAATTGATTTGGAAAATGGCGGCGCGCTGGAACTGTTGAACAAATCATTAAAGACGGGTAACGGAAATCAAATTGACGGGCGCGGGATATTTCCGCTGGTATGTTTGTCCAACATACGTTCGGATTCGCAACAGAACGCATTTTTCTTGAATGTTATAAATAACGATTTTCGCGCGCGCGATTTCAACAATGACATGGAAACCCCGGTGGAATCTATCCGCAAGGGTTGTCCTGTTATCACCAGCGGCACGGACGAAGACAATTTATCGGCGGCGGTCGCAGTAAAAATCCTGACCGATGAAAAGGTTTACAGCAAGTTGATTAATGAGTGATTAGTGTTAGCGGTTAGTGGAGAATGGTTATGTTTTTACGCAAAGATAATACGATCAAATGGAAGGAAATTGGCATCGCGGCCACGATAACTGTTGCGCTGTGTGTGGCGGGCGCATTGTGGTTTGATAAACCGATGTTTATGTTTATGCGCGAATTCGATTGGCATGTATGGGGTCTGCTGGACCAGTTGTTCGCGACCAAGGTATGGCTGTTTGTATCCGCGGTCGCGGCGGTATTGATCGCCGGCCGTATCGCGGCCATAAACAAGGAGCGCCGGTTTCAACTGATTCTGAAAAATTTTATTGCAGAATTCAAAGCGCGTGCAAAATCCAATCCAGGATTTTTGGTGTTCGCGTCCGTCCTGTGTGCCAGCATTGTCGGCGGAATATTAAAGTACGGCCTGGGGCGCGCCCGTCCGATATTTTACGAGGCGCTGGGGCATACGGGTTTTTATCCATTTACACCGGAATGGGCATTTAATTCGATGCCGTCGGGGCATGCGACTGCGTCGTTTGCGGGTCTGGTAATGATCGGTATGCTGTTTCCAAAGATCAAGTGGGCTACATGGACGGGTGCCATTATAATCGCGCTGTCACGTGTGTGCTATGGCGCGCATTGGCCGTCGGATGTAATACTTGGGGCATTTATCGGTATGGTCACGGCTGACTTGGTAAAGAGTTGGTTTTATAAGAAGTAAATATCTGGGCGCAAATATGCGCCCCTACAAATAAAGGCATAATATGAAAAACGCGATAATTTTACATGGTACGGATGATACACGCGAGGATGTGTTTGCTGCACCGAACAGCTTGTCTAATATGCATTGGTTCCCATGGCTGCAATGGGAATTGATAAAACAGGGCATTTTAACCCAAACGCCGGAAATGCCAAATCCATGGGATGATCAGGTAAACTATGATGAATGGGCGATGGTGTTCGAACAATTCCCAATCAATCAATATAGTGTATTAATAGGACATTCGTGGGGTGGGGGCTTTTTATTAAAATATTTATCCCAGTATCCGGAAATAAGGATAGATCAATTGGTTTTGGTTGCGCCATCTATTAATACCGAAAAGTGTGGTGATTTTATGAAGGGGTGGAATGGTGATACGAAACTGGCCGATCGCATTGGGCATATAGATATCTTATATTCGGTGGATGATAATAAAGAAATAATAAACAGCGTGAAACAAATTATAAAGTTCTTTGACGTTGCAAAAAATTTTACAGTTCATAAATTTGAAAACAAAGGACATTTTATACAAAGCAGAATAGGCAAAGAATTCCCGGAACTGTTGGCGGTGATTAACCATTAGCGCATAGCGCATAGCGTATAGCGATTAGCGGTTCTGCTCTGACACTATGCGCTAAGCGCTATCTCGCTATTTGCTATGCGCTAATTGTTAATTCACTTTCACCTACACCTTTACATGTTTTTATGATATAATTCGCGCATGGCAAATAATGCAAAGTTTCTGCCGGAACGTGTGTCCGGTGCCTTGAAAAGTCTTGCCCTGCGTACGCTGGGGCTGGTGTTGCTGGCGCTGGGGGTGTGGTTTACGTTCGCGCTGTTTTTTCAAAATCCATATTTGAACGGTTTCGCCGCATCCAGCAATTTCGGCAACCAGAATCTGATTGATAATATCGTCGGATTTGTCCGGTACGGTATCGGCTTTGTGCCGGCACTATTCTTGTTTTTATGCATTGCGCGCACAGGATTGTCGTTCATGATGAACTGGTCTGATGAACGCGCGCCGGAATACAACGCATTGCGCGGGTTTATCGCGATATGTGCGGGCGCCGCCGGTTTCGGCGCGATATGGCCGGGAAACACGCTGGGCGGAATGGCGGGCAGCATTGTTGCGTCTGACATCGGATCGTTCGCAGGTCCGTGGACGTTTGTATTCGGAATTGCATTTTTATTAATATTCTTTTTAATGGCCGGAAAGTTATTAAATATCAGCTGGCGCGACCTGCAGGCCTTGGCGCGCGCTATATACAGGTCGGTCCGCTGGATACTATCGGTGTTCCATCTGGTAAAAATGGCAGAGCCAGAAGAGGATAATTCCGACGAAGAAGAATACGAAGACGAAGAATCAAACGAAAAAGAAAAGCCAGCCCGCGCGGCGCGAAAAAAAGCCGTGCCTGTCACAAAAATAAAATCGAAAAAATCCAAAACATCCGAACACGAACACGAATACGAATTGCCTGATCCGGAATTTTTGGAAAAATCCGTATTTGGCAAACATGTGATCACGCCGGAGTTGAAGCGCAACGGTTCCGCAATGGAGGCGCACTTTGAAGAATTCGGCGTATACGGCCATGTCGTCGGGATCAAGCCGGGGCCGGTTGTCACATTGTATGAATTCGAACCTGATTCCGGTGTGCGCATTGCCAAGGTTACCGATACCGTCAAGGATATGACCCGCGCCATGGCGGCGGAAAACATCCGTATTGCGCATATTCCGCGCACAAACTATATCGGTGTTGAAATGGTTAATTTGAATCGCCAGCCAGTGCGGTTCCAATCATTGATTACAAACTCTGCGTTTGTGGAGTCAAAATACAAGATACCGCTGGCGCTGGGGGTTGATATCGGCGGACACCCGATGTATTTCGATCTGGCCAAGATGCCGCATTTGCTGATCGCGGGGCGCACCGGATCGGGTAAGTCCGTATTTGTCCAGTCCATTATAATGTCGATCATGTATCACTTTACGCCTGATCGGTGCAAGCTGATGGTTGTGGACCCCAAGGCTGTGGACTTTACATTATGGGATAATATCCCGCACTTGATCACGCCGGTTCTGACGGACGCAAATTCGTCTGTGAATGCGCTGAAATGGTCTGTGCGCGATATGGAAGAAAGATACAAAAAACTGAAAGACCTGGGCGTTCAGAATATCGAAGGATATAACGACGCGGTTGCAAAGCTGCGCGCGGCCGGCAAAAAAATAACCAAACAGGTCGCCGTCGGCACCGATCCGGAAACGGGCGCGTTGGAATTCGAAGAACAAGAAGTCGACTTGTCCGACATGCCGTACATGGTCATTATTATTGACGAGGGGGCCGACCTGATGTCTGTTGCACGTAAAGAAGTCGAGGCATGCGTCCAGCGTCTGGCGCAAAAGGCGCGCGCGGCGGGCATACACTTGGTCGCGGCGACCCAGCGCCCGGACACAACCGTCATTACCGGTGTTATCAAGGCGAATTTCCCGACACGCATATCATTCCAGGCGCGGTCAAATATCGATTCTATGACGACGCTTGGCGAAAAGGGCGCGGAACAATTATCGGCGTTCGGCGATATGCTGTTCAGCGAGGCGGGCAGGGTGCCGGTCCGAATTCACGGCGCGCTGATCGAAAATGTTGAAATCAACCGCGTGGCGGATTTCTTGCGTGCACAGGGCGAACCGGAATACGCCGAAGGTGTTGCGGACGGCGATGGCGGCGATTTTGGCGGCGCGGGTGCGACGCCGATACCGGGCATGCCGGTGAGTAAGGGCGACAAGGATTCCGACCTGTACGAACAGGCAAAGCAATACGTTGTCCGTGACAAGAAACCCACGATTTCATACATCCAGCGCAGACTTGGCGTCGGTTATAACAAGGCCGCCGGATTTATGGAACGGATGGAAACCGAAGGCGTTGTATCGGCCCCGGATGCGAATAACAAACGACAGATATTGTAAAAACGCCCCACGGGGCGTTTTTATTAATCACTAGTCATTAGTCAATAGTCGATAGTAGGAGTGCATATTTGCGCCCCTTATATCTGGGCGTATGCAATACGCCCCTACTAATGACTATTTACTAAAAAAGCCTTTTGTATAAAAGGCTTTTTTATGATATAATTTAGTCATAAAAAGGAGTTTTATAACATGAAAAAGCAAGTATCTTTATTCTTTCTGGCGGCCGCGATATTCGGTGTTGCGCCGGCCGTTGCCGCAACGAATTCCGGCACGTATGGCGCATCCAGCGCGGATTTGACCGGTGCGCCGGCCACGCGCGCACGCACGTCTGTGAACTATGAAAAGTATGAAACGCGCAGTTCCAGCAAGACATACACAACCAAAGATTCCGATAAAAATCTGTATTACAGCCAACCTTCATCGCGCAGCAGCGCATACAACAATATGGGCACGACACGCACAGAATCTTCGCGCACAACGCGCAGCGAATCGTCACGCACATCGGCAAAACGCAAATACTATCTGGCGCACCCGTTTTTCCAACCGCTGGAAGGTAAGGTAGGGTCTGTGACGGACCTTTCCTATGCGTCCAGTTCTTATAATGTGGCGTTGACACCGCTGGCGGGATTTACAATCAGCGATGATGACGCAAAGTGGGACATGAAGCGCTTTTCTGTAAAAGAAGATTTGTCGTACGGTATTACGGATCGCTTGGCGGTTGTCGGAATGCTGCAGTATGACAGCTCTACATACACAATGGACTGGTCCACCGCGCCGGATGACACGATGAAGGATTCCGGGATCAACCTGTATGGTTTGGGTCTGCAGTGGCGCTTTACCGACAGTGCGGAATGGATCGCGACACTGTCCGGATATTTCCAACACCAAACGGATATCGCGAACACATTTATCGCGGACCTGAAAGCAGGGTACAAGGTCAACACGTCGACATTCTATGGCTTGCTGCGCGGATGGCTGGTTGATTTCGAAGGTAATTCATATGGAAACGGAATCGATGACGGCAACGGCACGGCGATATTTATTGCATACGATACCGATGTCAGCACAGCATTCTATGTCGAAGGCGGTCTGGGGGTATTCACTGTCTTGGGCGAAGATTGGACATTGAATCTAGAAGCAGTGTTCGGCAACTATGACTGGCATAACCAGGCGTCGCTAAAAGGCGCGATCGGATGGCAGCCAGGCGAATCGTTCGCACTGAACCTGTATGCTAAAACAGCGATATACGACAGCGCCGACGGCCAGGATTTGGGCTTTTGGTGGCTTGACCCGTCATTGCCGGATTGGGAACACCGCGGAACCGCCCACATCAGCAACTATGCCGAATGGACGATTGGCGCCCAGGCGATATTGTATTTCTAATCGGCAAAGCCGATTAGAAATAATGAAAAATTAAAAATGATATATGAAAAATAATTTTTCATATATCATTGGTGGTTTTTCACGGATCATATATACAAATATAAGATTTTGATATGAAGAAACTATTAACTATATTTTTCATTTTTAATTTTTCATTTTTCATCTGTTCTGCGCGCGCGGACACGGGGTACGACGTCGAAGACCCGATGTTTATACTGTCTGCGACGGATTTCCTGTCACGCACGGGATTGTCAATGGACACCGAAAGCATTTTAAAGATTTCGCAAAAATTTGCATACGGTCTGAACAACAGATTATCAGTTGGCGCATCGTTCCATTACCAACAGGATTTTGACGGGCCCGAAGACGGATTTTCAAATATCGATCTGTCCGGAACGTACCGTCTGTCCGCCGGCAGCGAAGATTCGCGTATAATATCTGACGCGCTATTCGGCGTAAAGATCAATGGAAATGACCGTGTCCGCGATCCGGAATTTGCCGACACTGTATGGTATGCGGGATTGCGCGTCGGACGCCAGTGGTCCGGAATAACGCTGGCCGGTACTGTCAAGACCAGCTGGATTTTCGATGAAACCCGCGGAATGGCCTATATAGACTTTATACCAGAGGCTTATTTCAGATTCGATGAAAAATGGAAAATGGGAATCGGAATGGATTTCCGTGTCGCAACCAATCCTAATTTCGACCAGGAATGGGTGAACTTTAAATTCCTGCGCCAGTATGGGCGCACGCAGTATGTCGGGCATGTCGACTATGAAATCGAATCTGACGAATGGCAGTTCGGCGCGCGCGTAAACATAGTGTTCTAAAACACGGGGGATTCTTGAATATCCTGTTGACTGAATTATGTTTTTTATTCTATATTCTGGCGTGTAGGAATCAAAACACAAAAATAAAAAGGCAAAACTGATGAAAAAAACTTTCTTTATATCGGCACTGGTTGCTGCGGCGTTCGTCGTTCCGGCGTTCGCATCGCAATACTTGATTAAAAAGGGCGACACGCTGTCCGAAATCGGCCGCGATCATAATCATACTGTATCGCGCCTGATGGAAATCAATCCCCAGGTCAAAGACAAAAATCTGATCTATACCGGCAAATACCTGAACTTGGATGACAATGGTGGTGCGAAATCCGCTGTGGCTGCGACAACGGCTGGCGCTGCTACTGCGGCCGCCGCTGCCACGTCCCAGGACAAGACAGCTGACACAAAATCTACTGACAAAAAAACATCCGAAGAAACATCAACTGCAAAATCCGAATCTGAAAACAACACCGGATTCTATGTTGCTGGTCGCGTCGGCGCCGGCCTGTTGGATAATCGCGTTTCGTCACCGGATATGCATCTGGACGGCGTGGATGTATTAATGCGCGCCGCGATCGGTTGGAACTTTGATCCGATCCGTGTCGAGGCTGAATACGGCTATATGCCGGGTGCCGCATTTGACGTTAATGGCACACGTCTGGAAACCCAGATCAACACGGTTATGGGAAATATATTCTATGATATTGACTTGGGCACATCCGTCACACCGTTTGTAAACGTTGGTGCTGGCTATGTCCGCATCCGTGAAACAAGCGCTGTTCCGGGCGCCACTGCTGGGCGTGAAAACAATACTGCATTGTCCGCAGGGGCCGGTATGTCGTGGGATTTCTCGGAAACACTGAAAGGCGAATTGGCGTATCGTTTCTCGGACTTTGGTCATATTCATGATGGCGCTGAAAAGCAGTCGATTGATATGCACGAAGTCACATTTGGTCTGCGTTATCAGTTCTAATAACATCTGTATGTGCATAAAAACCGGCCGTTCGGCCGGTTTTTTGTTAGCAGGGGCGCGTGGAAACACGCTATCATATTTGACTGGATTGCTTCGCATTCGCTCGCAATGACGGATTTGTTTTTTAATGGTTATAACTAAGGGCGCGTTTCGGACTGCGCCCCCTACTATTGACTAATTCCTGATTACTTTTTTCGCAGTGATTCCCAATAATCCAGGCGCTTTTTGATTTCGCGTTCGAACCCGCGTTCAATCGGGCGGTAAAATGTCTGGCGGTGCATACCTTCGGGGAAACAATTCTGGCCACTGAATCCCGATTCTGTATTCGGCTCATACACATAACCCGATCCGTACCCTAAATTTTTCATCATCTTGGTCGGGGCGTTCAAAATGTTTTTGGGCGGCATCAGACTGCCGGAACTTTGTGCGGCTGCGTATGCGGCGCCTTGGGCGCGATAATTTGCAGTGCTTTTCGGCGCAGTGCCAAGATAAATCACCAGTTCGGTCAGGGCCAGATCGCCTTCGGGCGAACCCATGCGTTCGTAAATTTGCCAAGCGCTTAGGGCAATCTGCATCGCATTTGGATCGGCCAGGCCGATATCTTCCATCGCGAATCGGGTCAGCCGCCGGAACAGATACATCGGGTCTTGGCCCGATGTCATCATGCGCGCCGTCCAATACAGCGCGGCGTCCGTGTCACTGGCACGTAATGATTTATGCACCGCCGATATCAGGTTGTAATGTTCGTCGCCGGACTTGTCCGACAATGGCGCGCGCTTTTGTATTGCACTATCCAGGCCGGAAGGCGACAGATCGTTTTTAAAATTCGCAGTCCACAGATACTCGATCGTGTTCAGCAAGAAACGCGCATCGCCGTCGGCCATTTGTGCCAAATGTATGCGCGCGTCCATGGTCAGGGGCAGTTTTTTTGATTTCTTTTTCCCAGAATCGTCATTCAGATATTTTTCGGCCCGATCCGCCAATGCCATTAAATCCGCCGTAGACAGCGGTTGCAGTACCCCGATATGGCACCGTGACAGCAACGCGTTATTCAAATTAAAGCTGGGGTTTTCAGTCGTCGCGCCAATAAACACGACCGTACCGTCTTCGAGATACGGCAACAGTGTATCCTGTTGCGTTTTGTTAAACCGGTGGATTTCATCAATGAACAGCAAAGTGTTTCGGCCGATCGCAGTGTTCATCCTGGCGGCTTCCATCGCTTTTTTAATATCGGCCGTGCCGGAAAAAACCGCGGACATCGCGACAAAGTCCATATCGATGGATTTTGCAAGGGCCCGCGCGATCGTCGTCTTGCCGCAACCAGGCGGTCCCCATAACAACAGGTTGGACAGCTTTTTATTATCCACCATGCGGCGAATCAGCCCGTTTTCGCCCAATAACGAAGTCTGGCCCAATACTTCATCAATCGTATTGGGGCGCATTATATCGGCCAAGGGGCGGGTGGTTGACGCCATTATTTATCTTTTACTGTAATTTTACTTATCGTTTATTTGTGATATAATCAAGATAGTACAAAATATAGGGAAATTCAAGTGGCTATAAACGATACGAAAACCAATGAGTTCACGCTGGCGGTGGCAAATCTGGCTGCGGCGGCGATCGCCGCAAATCCACGGCTGAGCATGGCTGATGCAGTGCGGCAGGCAACCGAATCCCTGGCCCCGACATCTGTGTCCAAAAAGCAGATTGCCGATTCGGTCGAACCGGATCAGATACAGTGTCTGGAAGACGGAACGTGGCACATAATGCTGCGCCGGTATATCAAGCGCAAATGGAACATGACACCCGCCCAGTACCGCGCGAAATGGGGTCTGCCGGACGATTATCCGTTTGTCGCGCCGAACTATTCCAAAACACGTTCGAAAATCGCAAAAAAAACCGGCCTGGGGAGAAAATAAGTAATGGTAAAAAAATTAAGCATATTTGGTCGTGCAAAAAAATATTTTGATCAATCAAAAACGGTAAAAAAATTGGGCGCCGGGTTTGAAAAAATTCCAAGTGGCTTGGGTAAAGCTGGTAAAAAACTGGTGTCAAAAAAAATAGAAACCTGGTACGGAAAAACCGGAAAATTGACCGGGGCGTCATTGTTAATCGCGGCCCAGGCGATTACTAAAAGCATAAAAATAATTGGGGTCGATAATCTTGTTCTGCGCACTGCGGAAATAGAATTTTCAAAAATAAAATCGAATAAAAAACTTGCCGCGTTTATAAGAAAACATCCCTTTATACCGGCTTATATCGTCAATGCCATGTTTATGGCTGGTGTGTTTTTTGGTGGTAAAGCCACACTTGATAAAATCAAAAGCCCAGTGGAAAAAGTTGTGACCATAACAGCAGACCAATTACCGGCATATTATAAACAAATGTCAATAGTGGTGAAGCCCGCCAATGTCGGTCTGGCGATTATTCCCGAAGGAATGCTGTATAAAGCGCTGTATACATCTGCCGATGGTATGTGGAATCTAGCAGGGTGCATAACGGTTATTCCAGTTGATAAAAACAACTTGATGGGTAAATGGCGTCCGGTCAAAGAAGGTGATACATGTACCCCAGATGAGGCGATAATATGGATGGGTGCCTTTTTTGATAAATTCATATATCCGATATTGAATAATAATTTGAAAGTACAAGTATCAACAGATATGTATATTGCATTGGCGGATTTTGCATACAATAACAAGGATCCGTATAATTTTGACAATCAAATGATACGTGCCTTGAACGATGGTAAGTCAGAAGAAGACGTATTGAAAATGTTTTCTCATTATCGTGGTGGCGACAATGCGCCCACGGTTCGTCGTGGATTACTAAAGCGACGCTGGATAGAGGCTTTTGTTGCCGGTGGCGCATGCAATTATACCAGGTTGCTTGATTGTCATATATCTGGATTAACCAGTATCAATTACACGAACTTTTACACTGACGATACTAATGACAAAAGTAAGCCGTACTACAAATATGATTTTTCAGAAAGTTTGATAGAGATGTTTTATAATAAAACGGTTGCTGGCGGAATATCGATCCGTGAAGAGTTTATGAAAAGCAAAGCCGGTCGTGAATATATTAAAAAAATAGAAACAATGCCGCGCACAATAACGCTGGAAGTTGCAGAGGACAAGGTTCGCCAAGAAAAGATAGAAAAAACGAAAAAATCACCAAAGCAATATGTTTTGGCGGATCAGATAAAAAAATTGATATCTGATGGCGAGCTCGCGCATAAACAAGGTGACTATGATGTTGCGGAACTAAAATTTATGGACGCACTGTCATTGGATGATGAAAATTATGATGCCTATAACAGTCTATCATTCACGCTGTACAAAGCTAAGCGATACAAGGACGCAATCGTTGCGGCACAAAAGTGCATAAATCTCGCTCATAAATTTGAAAAAACAGGTGTCGTCGATGACGATGTTTATGCAATGGCATATTATAATGCTGGAATTTCACGTGAAGCGTTGGGGGAGTTTGAAGTTGCGTTAAAAAACTATAAGACGGCATCTCTGCGCAGTCCGGACAACCAGATATATAAAATATCAATAGAAAGTGTATCAAAAAAAATCAAAGAACAAGAAAATAAAAAAAGTACATTTAATAATGCGGTAAAAAAAGTCGATAAGAAACAGGCGGTTAAAAAAAGTTCTTTGAAAAATAATAGACAGGGACGGACTGAAAGATGAAAACAATCGTAAACTATAGCGATCTGCGGTGGGAAAAATATAAAATCGATTTTAGCAAAATCGCCAATGCCGCAGCCACATCTGTGCACAAGGATTCCGAAGTGTCGGTTGTTCTGACAAACGATAAAGAAATCCATACACTGAACAAACAATATCGCGGATTTGATAAACCGACAAACGTATTGTCTTTTGAAACAGGTGACGACGAATTATTGGGGGATATTTATATTTCGTTCGATACCGTCCTGCGCGAGAGTAAAGAGCAGGGCATCCCATTCAAAGATCATGTGGCGCATATGGTTGTGCACGGTGTGTTGCATCTGATTGGGTATGATCATTTGAATGATAATGACGCTGATAAGATGGAAAAGCGGGAAGTTGCAATTTTAAAAAAAATAGGGATAGGGAATCCGTACCGGTCAGAAGAGGGGAAAATGCTGAAATCAAAAAAAATATCAGAAAAAATAAAGATCAAAGATGGCGGGTGCATGCAATGGGCGCTGTATCTTGTTCTGGGCGGATTGGCGTCGTTGGGGTTTGCGCCGTTCAATCTTTGGTGGGCAACGGTGTTGGGAATCGGCGCGGCATACTATCTGACTGTGCGAAACATTGGTTCGGATAAGAAAGCCGGTTTTTGGAAAACGCTTTTGCATATTTGGCCATTCGGGGCGGGTTATGCAGCGTCCATGTTCTGGTGGGTTACCAATTCGATATATGTGGTGCCGGAACTAGCGTCGCAGTTTGCGATATGGACAATGCCGGCAATTATCGGAATCGCACTGGTCGGCGGGATTGTCTTTGCAATCCCATTTGTATTGACGCGATGTATATACATAAAGCCTGCGGCACGGCCATTTATGTTTGCGGGTGCATGGACGCTGATCTTGTGGCTGCGCGAGTGGCTGTTTACAGGCTTTCCGTGGAATCCGATTGCGAATATTGCAATTGATTATCCGGTTATTGCGAACTCTATGTCTTTATGGGGGGCACTGGGGTTGACTTTTGTGATTATCGGATTGGTTGCGGGTGTTGTGGAATTAATAAAGTGCAAAGTGCAAGGTGCAAAGTGCGATTATCTCGCGGTATTGGTTTTTATTGTTTTAATGATAATTGGTTCTGTGTTTGGATATCGCAACATAGGGCAATCTGAGATCAAAAACTATGATAATCTGCCGGTGATTCGCCTGGTCCAACCGGCAAAATCCGCCAGCGACAAGGCAACCCATTCGCGCGAGCAGGCGATTGCCAAGGCGGATGCGAATATTCAAAACCTGGTTAATCTGGCGACTGCCGATTCAGAAAAAGTCGATTTGATCGTGTTCCCGGAAACTTCTTATCCATATGTTGTTGTTCGCGATGATCTGGCGTTTGTGAAAAAACTGAACGTGCCTGTGATAATCGGCGCAACATCTTATGATACGGGCCGAATGTATAATTCTCTGTTGACGACGGACAATTCCGGTCGGTTAGAAACTATATACAGCAAATCTCACCTGGTGCCATTCGGCGAGTACCGGCCGTTTGGCGACATCATCCCAACGCCGGGACAATTAACATCTGGGAATGGTCCAACTGTGATAAAAATGAATCTGGGGGGACGTGAATTATTTTTCGCACCTGCGATATGCTATGAAATCATATTTTCCGATTCGCTGGTACGCGGCAATGACAACCACTTGCCGCAGATGATTATCAATATAACGAACGACACATGGTTTGGAAAAACGCCCGGAACGTATCAGCATCTGGATATGGTGCGCCGGTATGCGATCGAAAGCGGATTGCCGATTGTGCGTGCGAATTATTCCGGTATCAGCGCGTTTATCAATCCGGACGGTGAAGTCACAGGATCGTTGCCAATAGGTGTGGCAGGCGGCTTGGACGGAATCGTCGGCGGAAATCACATGACCATTTACAGACACGTTGGGCGTGATTTGTGGATGTTTATAATTTTGCTGTTTGCAACAGCCGGCGTATTATGTACCGGCGGATTTCGGAAGAAAGATTAGAATCGGCGCCGCGCACGGCGTCAATTGAATTGATTATCGCGGCGATCGACGTCTTGTCGGCAGTCGCGATTTTTTTCAATGTGTCGATAAATTCCGGTTCCAGCGTTATGCTGGTCTGGTGTCCTGCCAAAGATACGGATAGCTTTTTCATTTTTACATTTTTCCGACAATCAGACAATCCGCCAGCGCGCGCCACGGATCGTCGTATTTTCGCAAAGGCTTTAAGGTCAGGTTATCCAGCATAAAGCACGTGCCGAATGCATCAAACGCGAACCAAAACAGGTCATTGCGTCCGAACACGGTTTTGCCGCGCATGCTTTCGATTCCGGATATTTCATTGTTTATTTGAACGATGTTCGGAACGGGAAATTTGCGCGTCATGGCAATTTCTGCCGGGCCGAATATGTATGCGTCGCCCAAAATAATCCCACCGACAGACTTGTATAATTCGATTATAAACAGCGGCAGTGTCGCGGCGCGCATTTGCTGTAACGATTGCGACACCAGTGTTATCGCGCGATCGTCCGTGCCAGGCGCAAATATCGCACCGTTTGATTTCATAGAAGATAAAAACTCATTCATAGTCATTAGTCAATAGTCATTAGTCATTAGTCAATAGTCAATAGTCATTAGTCATTAACGACCAAAGACTAATGACTAGTATTATTCCATCCCCCGTGATGACGCCAGCTGGGCGGCCAGCTGGGACAGCCTGTCTTCGGTCGCATTGCCGCCGTCACCACCGCCGGCCGTATGCGCGGGCACATAAACCTTGCGCGTGGGGTTCGGCAGCCATATCGTGTCCGATCCGGCTTGTTCAATTATAAAGCGGTCCATATTGTGGCTGTGTGGGAATGTGCGGCACATGAACATATTTTCGATTTCCAACTTGCCACCCCATACCAACGGAACACGGAATCTGATCGACAGATTGTCCGGCATGGCGCGCCCCATAATCAGGCCCATGAATTCGTCTTGGGTTAAATTAAGAAAAGCCAACTCTTCAACTGAATCAGTTAACGATCGCATGAATTCGCGGCGCAGCGACTTGTATTTTACGAACCAGTCAGAGGCGACAGCGGAATCGGTCGCCTTGAATTCCATAACCGGCAGATCGTCCATAAAAAGATCGGCCAGTCTTTTTTCAGCAGATGCCTTGCGCAGTTGCATTTTTTATACCTTGTTAAAGTAATCAGCCACTGTGTCCACATATTCCGAATAAGCGTCAAAATCTTCGGTATCGTCATCCGACAGCTTGCGCGCCGGGTTTGTACTTATATAATCGCGCAGATTGGCCACAGTGTCAAATGTTTCCATGTCTGTCCCGGGCGCTGTCGGGGCGATTATAAACGGATGAATATGTATCTGGATGTCTTCCAGCGTGTCGGTGAATATCGTTCGCAGTTTGTCCACAGCGTCGGCCAGCCGTGCCGGTTCAATCCCGACGGCGCCGATCCACAGATTTTCATCCGGGCCGACCGCGAACAACGCCGGGCGCAAGTTCCCGATTCGCGGTGGCTTTTTCACAGTGTATCCAGCCGATTTAAATATGTTTTCAATATCTTCGAAATCTGATGTCGTCACGGGTGGCATTGTGGGTATCGGTGTGATCACAGGTTCCATCATTCGCATTGGCGACATGGGGGCAACCATCGGTGCAGGCTCTGTGGTCACGGCCGGCCTGACGGCGTGGCCATTGCTGGGGACGACAATTCGCGGTGGCCGCACGGCCTGGATGGCTTGGGCGACCGGTTCTGTTTTTTCAATGACGGCAACTGGTGGCGCGGGTGGCGTGTGCGTGGCTTGAACGGTCGGCTTGAAAACAGGTATTTTTCTGAAACGTGGCCGCACGATAATATACAGCCCGAATATCATTACGAATACGACAACAATGATCGACATGTAAAAAGATACGCTGACCGTTTGGCGTGCCGCCTGTAACTGGCCCAAATATTCCCAATGCCCCAGATAAAAAATATTGAACCCAAATCGTATATTGAACCAGAAACTAGCCCCCAATGTTATGGCCAGCAACCACAGCAGTCCCAATAAAAAATGGTCAATTTGTTTCTTCATTCGTTTTCAATTCTATCATATTTATGATAGACTGAGAAGTGATGATTGACCAAGAAACGCTATTTTCGGAAATACAAAACAATTTGGCGCTGGATTGCCCGGCGGGCATGGATACCAATGATCTGATCCGTATCGCCGGCACCATGATCGAAAGAAATATCCCGGTCATATCCGTATCGCCGGCGGATGTCGCGACAATGTGGACATGGCTGGAAAAATCGATGATAAAAATCATCGCGCGTTTTGACGCTGGGGGCTGTGCGTCTGACATATCCAGTCTGTCGGAACAGATAAATGCGGTATTCAAAAAAGGCGCACACGGCGCGCGGATATTTGTAAACGTCTGTGACTTGCCGGATTTTGTTTCTGCGCTGGCCCCGATTCGCGAGGATCTGTTTTTCAACAAAGACCTGATGATCGATCTGGATATGTGTGAAATCGGTCCGGACGAATGGCCGCAGATATGCGAACAGTTAAACAAGATCAGGGCGAATGCGATAATTTTGAATTATAACAAGCCTGCGAAACGCGCAGATGATTTTGTCGGTCGGATATACGGCCTGATGACAGTTATCGCACCTGAAATTGGCGATAATTTGTATTTCGAAACCGGCAATGATTTTAATAGGATAGAACAAGTCTGGCGTCTGGTGGAAAAAATGCGCCCGGAACTGACAGGTATGTTACGATTCTTTGTCGGCAACAAGGCATAGGTGGCTTTGACATGAAAACAAGATATAAAATCATAACAGTAATAATCCCGCTATGTGCATTGTTTCATGCATATACAAGGGATTTGTATGCTGATGTTTCGCACTTGTACGGTGTCCCATCGATGTATGGCGAATATGAAGAGATTGTTGTGGAAAATCCGGTTGCCAAGTATTCCGGAATGTACGGAAAGTATGCCACGGACAGTGATGTTGAAAAAATAAAGCCCACGCCGATTCGCGCGGCTGCACCGAAACCAAAGGCCGGTGATGCCAAACATCCGGTGCTGGCAAAAAAAGTCATGAAAAAGCCGGTAAAACTATCTGAAACCCCCGTAATTCAGCCGGATCAAAAACAATCGGAAATGCCGGCCCCAATAGTTGTAAAACCGACAATAAAGCCAGAGCCGCAACCAGCGGAAGCCGCGCCCCAGGCAAAAGACATTGCGGATTCGTTAAATAATAAACCGTTTGATGTGGACCAGTATTGCACAAAAATCAATCCGCCGGTGCTGGGGCCGTTGCCGCCGGGACTGGTATTAATGCCAGGACGTCCGGACCAGATGTCCTGTGTTAAAAATTAAATATAATCGTATATCTAAAACCGTTTGGCTCTGGTCATGTATGTCCAATACACTCCCATCGCCAAACGGCTTTAGATATACGATTATATTTAATTTTTATAGTCCGATTTTCAAACAATTTTTATTTTGATAAAACCAAGTATTTTGGTGTGGCGGTACCAGCCATATTTTTTTTCTGATACCGGGTTTTTATAATTTCTGATTCCTGATTTCTGATTCCTAGCTTACTGTTTTTAACCTGATCCATGATCCAGTCATAGTATTCATGATGATCTGTGCCAATTATAATGACGCCGTCATCCGTCAGACGCGTCGCCAACAGGTTTAAAAATTCTGTATTTAACAGTCGGCGCTTTTCATGTCGTGCCTTGGGCCATGGGTCAGGGTGCAGAATCCATATTTTATCGAATCGCATATCGATAAAATCCGGCGATTCGGATTGAAGGATTTTTCGCACATCGTCCGGCCAGATATACAGGCTTTTATATTCAGGCTTAACCGTATTGTCCGATTCGTTTGTTATCGCAGACAATAAAGATGCCACACCGTTCATAAACGGTTCGGCACCGATGATAATCGAATCGGGGTTGGACAATGCCAGGCTGCGCACATGTTCGCCCGCGCCAAAACCGATTTCCAAAATATTTTTCCCGGCCTTTTTGATCATTTTTGGCGAAACGGCCGGTAAAATGTTATCGGTCAAAAATTGCTGACGCGCGGAAATCCGTTTTCCATGCCTCCGCCCGAAAGTTCTTATTTCTTGTTTTTGCATAGAATTAGTATAAAATGCAAAACCATAGAGGACAAGAGATATTGTGGGATACAATAGAAAAAGAGAAAATGATGTTAGTAAAAATTATTGATGTTTGCTGGGACGGATGGGAACGGATTGATACCGGTGGTTTTAGTGCGAAAACAGATATGACGATTGAACAACTGAATCAACAGATTGGTGCAATAAAACTGGACGAAGAGCCGAAAGAATATGAAAATAGAGACATACATTTTATTCAGGTCGTGCATTCCAGCCTGTGTGTGAACGCTGCGGAATGTAAACTTAAACAATATGGCGATGATTATCAAAAAAAATTAAACGAAAGTATTCATAATGTCGCCGGGATATTTTTTCACTGTGATAAATGGTGCGAAAAGGGCGATCCAGATGCAGCAAAATATGGTGTATCTGGAATTATGGGTAACAAAAATGCGATATGTAAAAAGAATTTTGGAACAGAGAGATGTACATCTTTGGTTGGTCGTAGAATTGCAAATATAATGAAGCCAGGTTGTGTTCCATTGATTGATAATGCAAAGGAAAGATAAAAAATGCGTAATGGCTTATCATCAGATTTAATTGCGCGCATATTGGGCGTGGCGCCAAAGTACACGATTGCGGAACTGGAACAAAAATTCCCGCCGCGCAATCTGCCGGACGGCGCCATGGTGACCCGTGCGGCGCCCAGCCCAACTGGATTTATGCATTTAGGGAATTTGTACAGCATGCTGATTGATAAAAAGCTGGCCCAGCAATCGCACGGCGTTTTTATGCTGCGTATCGAAGATACCGATACGGATCGTGAAATCCCCGGTGCGGTCGATACGATTTTGGACATTGTTGAAAAGTTTAGGCTGGATATAGACGAAGGTGTTTTAAAAACCGGATTGGAAAAAGGCGCGTATGGGCCGTACACGCAATCACAACGCAAGGAAATTTATCATTCTGTGGCCGCCGAACTGTTGGCGACAGGCCGCGCGTATCCGTGCTTTTTGACATCGGATGAAATGAATGAAATTCGTGAAACACAAACCAAGGCCGGCATGCCGACCGGAATTTATGGCGAATTCGCACGTGACCGGGATATGATGCCGGATGAAATTATTGCAAAAATTGATGCGGGCGTGGTGCCGTCGGTTCGTCTGTATTCGACAGGTGATCCATCCAAAAAGATTTTTTGCAAGGATGTTGCGCGCGGCTCAATCGCATTCCCGGAAAACAACGACGACGTGGTTTTAATAAAATCAAATGACGGATTGCCGACATATCATTTTGCGCACTTGGTTGATGATCATTTTATGCGTACGACGAACGTTGTTCGCGGTGGGGAATGGTTGGCCTCGCTGCCGCTGCATATTCAGATGTTCAATATGATGGGCTGGGCCGCGCCGGCGTATTCGCATACGGCGACAATTGACAAAATAGATGATGAGACAGGCAAACAGCGCAAATTATCCAAGCGCAAAGACCCCGAATCCAGCGTCGCGAACTTTATAACCGAAGGCTGGCCGATAGAGGCCGTATTGGAATACCTGTTCAATCTGGTGGCCAGCGGGTATGAAGAAGAAAAAGTTAAAAATCCGTTGATGACCATTTGGGATTATGATTTAAAGTTAAAAAAATTATCGACCAGCGGTGCTTTGTTTGACTGGAAAAAGCTGGAATGGTGGGGAAAAGAATTTATTGCGACACTGCCGGTGTATGATCTGGTCAATCGCGTAATGGAATGGGTGCACGAATATTCGCCCCAGTGGCATGAACGAATCGGGGACAAGATTGATTATCTGACCAAAATTTTGGCGATCGAACGCGATAATCCGAAACGTGTCCGCAAGGACTTTGTCACATGGAAGCAGACATTGGAAGAAGTTGCATATTTCTTTGATGATATTTTTGAAAAATCAGAAATCGGAAATCAAAAATCAGAAATTAATAAAAATGCGCTGGATGCATTCCTGCGCGGGTTTGAATGGACTGACGACAAAGACACATGGTGGAATAAAATTGTAAAAATAGCGTCCGACATTGGTACTAAAAACGGCGATGTCGCGATGAGTTTGCGCGTCGCGTTAACCGGGCGCACAAACACACCCGATCTTTATTCGATCATGCAGGTCATGGGCGGTGAAAGGGTGATAAAACGCATAGGCAAAATTATCAATGGTTAAATTTATACATCATGCCGGTGCAAACAAAAAGGGAAGGAGAAATGGTTAAAAATAAAAAAGTCGCAAGACAAAAATTAAAAGAAGTGAAAAAAGACGATCGTGCTTGGGGCCTGTTGAAGGTTCTGCGCGCGACCGGGTTGTTCCGCTGGGAACGCGAATCGACCAAATCGGAATGGGTATTGGATGTTCTGACGCATGGGATCGGAATCGGTCTGGCGATCGCGGGTCTGACACTGTTGGTGGTGTTCGCGGTTCTAAAAGGCGATCCTTGGGCGGTGACAAGCTGTGCGATTTTTGGTCTTACCATGTTCACATTATATTTCGGATCGACGATGTGCCATGTGTCGATTGGGCAAAAATCTGAATGCTTTTTCGAAGTCTGGGATTCGGTCGCGATATATGCGCTGATCGCGGGAACATACACGCCGTTCCTGTTGGTTAATCTGCGCGGGCCGCTGGGCTGGACAGTGTTCGGCATACTGTGGGCGATCGTGATATTCGGCGCCGTTATGAAAATAAAGTCACCACGCCGCCAGCCGAAATGGATGGTCGTGCTGTATCTGGTCATGGGCTGGACAATGGTGTTTATTCTGCCCGCGATGATCAAATATATCCCTGTGCGCGGCATGTGGTGGATATTGGCGGGTGGCCTGTCGTATTCATTGGGTGTTATATTCTATATGTGGCGCAAGATGAAGTATTCGCACGCGATCTGGCATCTGTTTGTGATAGGTGGATCGGTATGCTTCTTTTTCGCGGTCCTGTTTGGATCAATAATTGATTATGTCGGATAAAAAATAAAACCGCTGAAACAGCGGTTTTATTTTTTTATGTTTTAACGTCCTGCTTGCCCAACACGTGCGACACCAGAACCAAATTTAAAAACGTGCTTTTCCATTTGTTCTTTGAATATGGATATAACACATTGTTTGTGAATGTCTGCGCACGCTTCGGTCAAGTTTCCAATGGTTGAAAAGAAGTCGCCTTTGGTTCTAATTGGTTTTCCATGCCATTCATCGTCCAATGCGATAATTCGATTTTGATGTGTATAACAGCCTTGGTGCATGGCGTCATCGTTTTGTTCTGTCGGTACAATAATATATGGTTTTTCGTGTCTGTTTACATAGGTGGCGATTTTTGATCCCGCACCGTTCAGATATAATGGTCCCATTGGAAAGCACGGATAGTACAGCGAATGTATCCCAAAATTATCGAACACAATGTTAAGCGTGGATTTTTCGTTAATCTTGCACAATGGCCCCAAATATGTGTCTTTCTTGTCAACAAGGACATCAAACTTGATGGCTTGCGCGGTGTCTATTCTGTACATGAATATGGATTTGTCGGATTTTATTTTATCGAACAGAGCGTTCGCGCTCTTGAATGTTTGGTATTCGGTAAATTCGGCATCTTTTTTTTCATCGTACTTGTGAAAGACGACAGGGATATTGTGCAAATTTATCTTTGCTTCGATACTTTTGTGCCCGATTTCTGTTAAGTGTATTTTCATGATTATTCTCTGTTTTTGGTTTTGGTAATATAATACATTAGTTGTATTTGTCAATAATATTATATACAGCACTTGATTTTTAAATTCATCACAGGTATAATTCGTGTGTTATGAAAAAATTGTTTGTTATCTTTACAACAACTACAACCCCTTTGGGGTGCTAGAATTCTATTGCGGTTTTTCGCATAAACTTTATAATTAATCAAAATAAAAATGAAAAAGTGTAAGTGAAAGTGCAGGTGAAGGCATCCGCCATACCAACGCGAATCACAGACACGAACACGAAGGTTTTAAAATGTCAGATAAAGATAAAAAATATCCAATCGAACTGGTGCGTCACAGTCTGGCGCACGTATTGGCGGCGGCGGTTCAGAAACTGTGGCCGGATGTAAAATTCGCGGGCGGGCCCGATATTGAAAACGGATTCTATTACGATTTTGATACCGATCATCGTTTTTCGGAAAGTGACTTTCCGGCAATCGAAAAAGAAATGAAGGCGTTGATCAAATCGGATGGAATGTTCGTTCGCCGTGAAGTCTCGTTACAGGAAGCAAAAGAAATATTTGCGGCCCAACCGTTTAAAATGGAATGGCTGAACGAATATGACGCGGCAGGTGAAAAATTGTCGATCTATGAATTCCGTGGATTCGTGGACTTGTGCCGTGGGCCGCACGTAGAATCATCCAAAGATTTGCCACGCGACGGATTTAAAATCCGCAGCGTTGCCGGTGCATACTGGAAAGGTGATTCCAAAAACAAAATGTTACAGCGTATCTATGTCGATGCATTTGCGTCCGCCGATGAACTGGACGCGCATCTGAAAATGATGGAAGAGGCCGCCAAGCGCGATCATCGCAAGATTGGCCGTGATATGGACTTGTTCCATTTCGAACCGGAATACGCGCCGGGCGCCGTGTTCTGGCACGATAAAGGTTATAAGATATATCGCCGTCTGATCGAATATGTGCGTATGCGCCAGGAAAAAGCCGGCTATTTGGAAATTTCAACCCCGGGGCTGATGGACCGTTCTTTGTGGGAAACGTCAGGCCACTGGGCGAAATATGGCGAACATAATTATTCCGGCAAGACCGAGGACGGTAAGCAGTTCTGTATAAAGCCGATGTCTTGTCCGGGCGGTATGCTGGTGTTTGGGCATGGTCTGACTTCTTATAAAGACCTGCCGATGTATGTCGCCGAATTCGGAAAAGTTCATCGGTACGAAGCCGCCGGTGGCTTGCACGGTATCATGCGTGTGCGCGAATTCACCCAAGATGATGCGCATATATTCTGTACGGAAAACCAGCTGGAAGATGAAGTTGTAAAGATTCTGCGCTTTATCAAAGATATTTATGGCAAATTCGGGTTCAAAAACGTCACCATGAAACTGGCGACGCGCAAAGAATCGGAATTCCGTATCGGATCGGATGAAATATGGGATCGCGCCGAAGCCGCGCTTAGAAACGCGCTGGATAAAAACGGTATTGAATACGAAATCGCCGTTGGTGACGCCGCTTTTTATGGGCCCAAGATTGACAACTATCTGCGCGATTCGATCGGCCGCGTATGGCAGTGCGGAACAGTCCAGCTGGATATGAATCTGCCGGAACGCTTTGACTTGTCCTATATCGGCGAAGATGGTGAAAAGCACCGTCCGATTATGTTGCATCGTGCAATGCTGGGGTCGATTGAACGTTTTATGGGGATATTGCTGGAAGAGACCGGTGGAAACCTGCCGCTGTGGCTGTCGCCGGAACCGGTGGTCGTAACCCCGATTTCCGAAAAGTACAAAGACTATGCGGTCGAAGTGTACGACATGCTGCGTCATGCGGGCGTTTATGCGGGCCGCGATTTGCGCGACGAAAAAGTCAATTACAAGATTCGCGAACTGTCGCTGGCCAAGACGCCGATCATCGCAGTCGTAGGCGAGAAAGAGCAGGCGGATAAAACCGTAACTTTGCGCTGGCTGGGGTCTGATCAGCAAGACACAATGTCGCTGGATAAATTCATCGACATGATGAAGTCCGCAGTCCAAATGCCAGAATAAATTGATTTCTGTGACACATAAATCAATTTCTTGATCAGATAAAGAAAAGGAAATGAAAATGAATAAATTAACTTTATTGTTCGCATTGTTTGCGGTATTGACTGTTGCGGGTTGCTGTAACTGTGAAAAAGAGCCGATTGTGGAACAAAATCACAAGCTGATCGTTCCGCCGAACTTTGGCAACCAACCAAAGTAAATACTAGCGTATAGCAAATAGCGAATAGTGTGTATCGCTTAGCTGTTTTTTTGATTGAATCTATGTGCTAATCACTATTCACTATACACTATATGCTATTTGCTATGTGCTAGTTTTTATGTTATAATTAATCCATGAAGTAATGGAGAGATGTTATGAACAATAATGACGAAAGCTTGGACTTGTTGGACTTGGAAGATGACGCTGGTTTGGACAATCTGCCGGAATCCAGCCCATTTACACAACCGCGCCCGAAAAAGCCTTGGCTGTTGCTGGGGGTTGGTTTGCTGGTCATCGCCCTGGCGACGTATATAATAATCCGTGTTGTCGGGTCTGATTCGGAATCATCGGTTGAAATCGATCTGGATGCGCCGGCTGTTGTAACAATTGACGGCGAAGCGGGAACAGTAACCGACACTATCGTCGTTCCGCCGCAACCGGTTCAGCCCCAGCCCGTGGTATCCCAGCCCCAGCCGGCACCTGTGCAGGCAACGCCTGGTGTTCCTGTGCGCGAAGTAAAAGACCGTCCGGCGACAACATTTGACCCGGCAAAGCCTGTGGCGACCAAACCGGTCCAGACAGTAAAACCGAAACCGACTGTCAAACCAAAGGCAAGCGCGGCCGGATCATGGTATGTTCAATTCGGATCGTACAGCACGCGTGCATTGGCTGAATCCGCCCAGAAAAAGATACATGCTGGACACAGTGGCCTGTTCGCGGGCAAACAATTTGTAATTCTGGCCGCGGTTCTGCCGAATGGGACGACCACGTACAGACTGCGCATTGCGTTTGCGACATCGAATGATGCAAATGGATTCTGCCGCAATGCCAAATCCGACGGATTGGATTGTTATGTAGCAAGATAAAAAAACGTGATTCGTGACTCGTGAATCGTAACTCGTCACGATAACCGCGAATCACGAATTACAAATCACGAGTTACAAAGCGACCATAGGGAGCGTATTATGAAAGCTGGTTTTTGGGAAATATTATTAATAGTTATCTTGGTTCTGATTCTGTTCGGACATTCGAAAATTCCGGACCTGATGAAAAATCTGGCCAATGGAATCAATATCTTTAAAAAAGAATTGAAAGGCGAAGATAAAAAAGAAGAAAAGGCCGAGAAAAAGCCAGAGGCAGAAAGGCCAATGATCGCAAAATCGACCGCTAAGACTGTTGCGGCAAAACCAACGTCGGCTAAAAAAGTCATGGTTAAAAAAGCGCCAACCAAAAAAGCTGTTGCAAAAAAGGCCACAGCAAAGAAAAAATAAATTGTGCAAAAAACAAAAAAATCCCGTATTCGCGGGATTTTTTATTTATGCACTGTTTTGTCATTTACTATCTTGTAATAGCGAATGTATATAGGGGCGGATCATATCCGCCCCTACGGTTTCGGTTTACGGTTCATGGCCAATGAAAAACAGGGCGCAAATATGCGCCCCTACTATAATAAAAAAGCCGGCGATTGCCGGTTTTTTATTTACGCTTTTCCAATTCTTCCTGTTCTTCGACGGTCATATTGGCCAATGGTCGCGCCAGCATGCGGGCGATACCGATTTCTTCGCCGGAAATAACGCTGTAACCATATGTGCCTTTGTCCAGCTGGTCCAGTGCGAAATTAATCTTTTTCAACAAATTGTTCTGGCGTTCGGACAGTTTCAAGTTCATCTGGATTTCTGTTTCGGCCGTGGAATTATCCAAGTCATCACCAACGCCGGCAGTATCATTCTTTTCGGCCATTTTAACCGCGTTTAAAACCGATTCTGAATCCTGGATCAGTTCTTCCTTTTGCACAGTCAACAGCTGGTAAAAATATGCTTTTTGTTCCAAAGACATATATTTTTCGGATTTTTTTGGAACGTATTTCGGGTCCAATTCCAGATTTTTATAATTTTTGTTGCCAGTCATTTTAGTTTCCTTTCAGTTCGGATACCCAGTCAATCAGGGTATCCTGGTCCATGACGCCGGTGCGCGCTTCGACCAGTTCGCCGTTTTTAAATGCCAGTACGCTGGGGATGCTGCGGATGCCATATTTGGCGGGTGTTCGTCTGTTTGCTTCATCAACTTCAAATTTAAGAAAATTTACGTCCGGGATTTTTGTCGCTGTGGCTTCGAATATTGGGCCGAACATCATGCATGGGCCGCACCAGGACGCCCAGAAATCAACCAAACTGATCCCGGTCGCGGTTTTATCGGCAAAATTCGCATCATTTATATGGTCAAGAGCCATCTTTTTCTCCTTAAAGTTAGCTGTTTCGGCAGAGTGTATTACAACCATTGCGAAATGCAAGGGAAATCACCAGAATTTATATAGGTCGAAATCAGGTTTTTGCAATGGGAAAATCGGCAAAAATTCCGATAGTTTATAACAAGATTTTCCTGGAAAATAATATATAATGTTAAATAATCTGGTGTAATTACATTTAGGTTTTAAAAATGACAAAAAACATATATATGGACGCCGCCGCCAGCAGCCTGAAACCACAGTCTGTGATTGATGCGGAAATGGATTTTTTACAAAATCGTTATGCAAACGCCGGGCGTGGAATATGCGCGCGTGCATCCGCGGTTGACAATATGGTGGCGAATACCCGTGACGCGGTCCGTGATTTTATTGGCGCGTCAAAATCCGACCAAATTATTTTTACATCCGGCACCACGGACGGGATGAATAAAATCGCCAAAATGTTAAAAACTTCGTTATCGTTTG
Organism: Alphaproteobacteria bacterium; assembly: GCA_031555055.1. GTDB lineage: Bacteria > Pseudomonadota > Alphaproteobacteria > Rs-D84 > Rs-D84 > JAFGMC01. The sequence goes on from JAVBUT010000002.1 coordinate 220,036, forward strand.
ACGACAATTCTTTGGTTATGGTGTCCGATCTGGATCATCACAGCGCGCGCATGCCGTTTGAAGAAATGCGCCATGGTGCCGGACGTAATTTTGCTGTATGTCCATTGGACAAAGAATTTAACATTGATACTGAAAATATCCCGGCCGCCGACGTATTCGTTATTACCGCTATGTCAAACGTGCTGGGGGCGCCCCAGGATGTAAAAAAAATTATATCTGCGGCCCGTGCAAAAAATCCAGACGTTATAACGGTTGTCGACGCCGCACAATATGTTGCGTATTTGCCAATTGACGTTGCCGATTGGGATTGTGACTTTTTATGTTTTTCCGGGCACAAGATCGGCGCGGATACAGGTGTTGGTATAATGTATATAAAAGAGCCGAAAAAATGGTTCCCGGCGGAACTTGGTGGGGGCATGGTGTCGCGAATAACAGGATCGGACGGATCAAACGACAGCCGATGGATTTTTATGTCCGCACCAGAAAAATTCGAAGCGGGCACATTGCCGCTGACCCAGATCGCGGGGTTGGTTTCGGCGATAAGGAATCAGGAATCAGGAATCCGCCTCCGCAGATGCTTCGGCGGACAAGTCAGGGATCAGGGATCGAGAATTGTGAGGTATCTGCATGATGAGTTGTCAAAAATTGATCGTATAAAAATAATTACCAAACCAGATGCGGCGGTTTTGACATTCGTGGTCGACGGTATGCATGTGCTGGATTTTGGGGCTTTGGTGGGTGCGTCGGGCGTATGTATCCGCGTTGGAAACATGTGTGCGTCATGGATACATCGTTTATTGGGACAAGACGGCACGATACGGATATCTTGTGGATTCTGGAACACAATGGATGAAGCAAACGATGTTATTGATATAATAAAAAAGATATTGAAATGAGTTTTACCAAAGATCAAATCATAAATGCGATAAAGACCGTGTATGATCCGGAAATCCCTGTTAATATATGGGATTTGGGGCTGATTTATGATATCGATATCAAAAACGATATGGTTGTTATAACCATGACTTTTACCAGCCCAACATGCCCCATGATGGAAGAGCTGTTGGCAGAGGTTAAAGAGAAAGTCGAAGCGGTCGCCGGAGTTGCCCAGGTGAAAATAGAACTGGTGTGGAATCCGCCATGGGATATTTCGCGCATGTCGGACGCGGCGCGTTTGGAATTGGATTTGACCGAAGCGGGTTGGTAGATCAATAATTCGTATTACGAATTTTGAAATGAAAAATGAAGAATGAAAAATGAATAATTATTCGGAAATAAAAAAATTATTATCAAATATTGACGATCCGGTTATGAAACTGGAAGTCGTCATGGACATGGGAGGACAATTACCGTCAATCCCATCGGATGCAGCATGCACAGAGATTTATGGTTGCGCATCGCGCGTGCAGATATGTCGTGTCGGGAATAATTTTTACGGTGCTGCGGACTCTGCCTTGGTGCGTGGGATTGTCGCGGTGATTTTGTCCATGGTAGACGGCAAAACGCCGGATGAAATCAGAAAAATCAATCTGCGCGCAGAGTTTTCCGGCCTGGGTCTGAACCTGGGGGCTGGGCGCTTGAACGGTGTCAATTCTATGATTAGTTTTTTAGAAAATTTATGATACAATTACGTCAACGAAAATCCGGATAAATTATGAACGAAGACGAAAGAATGTTTCAGTGGGGTATCGGGCTGGCGATGGCGGTGCTGATGCTGACGGCGGGTCTGCAGGTGTGCTATCGCGTCCAGGACAAGACACGCGCGCGGACCAGGGCTGAAATCGTGAAAACACAACAGGAAACTGCGATCGCTGCGTCGAATTTTGCGGCCTATGTCCGGCCGGAAATACTGCGCAATGCGGTGACCGGACTGTATCCGAACGCCGAAGTTATCAGTTTTAAAAAATCAATATCAATTGACGAATTGCCGGCGCGTGAAATAAAAGAATAGTCGTATAGAGAGCAATGTTTGAAGTAGGAAGGGATATTTTAAAAGGTGGCTTTAAATCCGCGGGCGCGGATGTTGCGTCACGTGGTCGACTGCGCATTGTATATTCTTTGTTTGTCATCGCATTTTCCATTTTTATTGTGAAAACATTGTGGTTGGGGGTCCAGGGCACAGACCGCGCACGCCGCGGCACCGGGGCGGGCGACTGGGTGGTTACGCGCGCCGACATCGTTGACCGAAACGGCGATATTCTGGCCAAAAACATAATGTCCGGGCATATTACGCTACGTCCACAACTGGTCAAGGATCGCGATGCTGTCGCAAGATTGATACATCAGACTATGCCAATGGAATACAGTCTGTCGGACGCGCTGGGGATGATGAATTCGTCCAGACGATTCATTTATGTTAAAAAGCTGGCCGATGATTCCGCACGCAACGCCGTGGCAAACGCAAAACTGGCGGGATTGGACATAGAGCAGGTTCAAATGCGTCGTTATCCAAAGCGCCGGCTGTTCTCGCACATTGTCGGATTTGTCGGAAATGACGGACATGGGTTGGAAGGCGCGGAAAGAATATACGATAGCTATCTGTCTGAAAATAAAGACCCGTTGCGGCTGTCGCTGGATTCGCGTATACAGTCCGTGTTTTACGAACAGCTGTCCGCGGCAATGCACAAATACCAGGCGAATGCCGCAATGGGCATGCTGATGAACTCACGCACGGGGGAAATGTTGGCGATTGTATCTTTGCCGGACTTTGATCCGGAAAATATTGCGTCGTCGACAACAGCCAGCCGTATGTTCATGCCATTGCGCGGCGTATTCGAAATGGGGTCCATATTCAAGATATTCAACACTGCCATGGCGTTCGAAAACGGGATAAATAAAAAATACTTTGTTGGTACGCCGTACAAGATACCGGACAAATTCGGACGCACGGCTGCGATCATCGGCGATGTCAGCAGTTTGAAAAAAGTCACCGACGTGACACCGAATATGTCTGTTCCGGAAATTATGCTGTATTCATGCAACGCGGGGTCTGCCCAGATTGCGTTGGATTTGCCGGACGGGGCCCAGCGCGAATTCTTTTCACGAATTCATTTGGACGATGCGTTGGATTTGGAATTTGGCCGGACCGAGCGTACATTGTTGCCGATCAAATGGGGACCGGTGGAAAGGGCGACAGTATCTTTTGGTCACGGTGTATCTGTAACGCCGATGCACGTGATGCTGGGGGTGAACGCTATGACAAACGGCGGGATATTCATATATCCGACGTTGCAAAAGCGCAGCATTGGTGCCGTCCGCGGCGAACGTGTGGTGTCACCGGACATATCTGCGACATTGCGCGGGATAATGTTCCGCGTCGCAGAAGAAACGACCGCGAAACAGGCCAGAATCGCCGGCATTAACATTGGTGGGAAAACATCGACTGCGGAAAAAAGAATAAACGGCGTGATCGATCATAAAAAGAATCTGACAGCATTCGTTGGGGCATTTCCGATAGAGGCGCCACAATACACCATACTGATTGTTCTGGACGAACCAAAGGGAACCCAGGAATCATACGGTCTGCGCACGGCTGCGTGGAATGCGGTTCCGACCGCCGGCAAGATACTGGACAGCGTGTTGCCAATGCTGTTTGATTAACCATTAGCGCATAACAAATAGCGTATAGCGATTAGCAAATAGTTACAGGTGCGAACATTTTGTCGTCATACCGGCGACTTGTCCACCGAAGCCTTGGCGAAGGTCGGAGCGCCTGTATAACGACCAGTGTGAAATATTTTTATTTTTTACAAAATACCGAATTCGGGTTATTTAAAACACAAATTTTGGAACAGAATATAATAAATAGGAAACGTTTCTTTTGTAATAAAAGAGGCTTATTCCATAGAAGATGCTATGCGCTAATCGCTATACGCTATTTGCTATGCGCTAATGGTTAATGACTATTAACTATTTGCTATTGATCATTTAATTGCTATAATAATTCCGATAAGAAAAAAAGAGATTACGTTGAGAAAGATAGTAGAAAGATCCATGCTGGGCAAAGCGTGGGTTTGCGCGACAGAGTATGAAGAAAACACGCCCAGCAGTACGATTTTAAAAGAAGACTTGTTAAAGAAAATATTGGAATCGCGCGGCGTTCGTAGCGGGGTCGATACCAGCAAGTTTTTAAATCCCAGCATAAAAGAATACATGCCCGACCCCAGCGTGCTGGCCGATATGGATTCGGCGGCGCGTATAATTGTCGACAATATTGTCGCCGGGCGGAAAATTGCCATATACGGCGACTATGACGTGGACGGAATAACGTCCAGTGCGATCATGGTGAAATATCTGCGTGCGGTTGGCGCAAACGTCGTATGGCACCTGCCAACGCGCGAAGGCGAAGGGTATGGTCTGAACTGTGATGCCGTCAGTGCGATCGCCGCGGACGGGGTCAATCTGATCGTGACCGTCGATTGCGGAATCAGCGGCGTGGAAGAAATTGCGCTGGCTAAAAAACTGGGGCTGGATGTCGTTGTTACCGATCATCATTCGCCTGACGGGAATCTGCCGGCGGCCGACGCGGTCGTGAATCCCAAACGCCTGGACGATACGTCCGGGATGTCTTATCTGGCGGGTGTCGGCGTGGCTTTTATGACACTGGTCGCCGTGAATAGAGAACTGAAGTCCAGAAATGACGATAAATTCCAAATTCCGCATTCTTTATTTTTGATCGATCTGATGGATTTGGTCGCGCTGGGGACGATATGCGACACAATGCCGTTGGTGGGACTGAATCGTGCGTTTGCTGCGACCGGCCTGAAAGTTCTGGCCAAGCGAAACAATGTCGGCCTGCGCGCGTTGATGGATATTGCAGTAATTAAATAGCAGACCAAATACAGCGTGATGTTCGCGCTGGGGCCGCGGTTGAATGCGGCGGGCCGTCTGGATTCTGCGGCGCCGGCGCTGGAACTGTTGTTGACGGACAATATACTGGTCGCGAACGATCTGGCGGCAAAATTAAACCGCATGAACCAGGAACGCATAGATGTTCAAAATGCAATCATGATAAGTGCGACCGAAATGGCCCAGAAATGTTGCGCTTTGGGAAAATGCAGCCTGTTCGTATGTGGCGATAACTGGCGCACTGGGGTTATGGGGATCATCGCCGGGCGGCTGAAAGACAAATATAACCTGCCGACATGTGTTGCGACGAAATGCGACGGCGTGATTGACGGGTCCGGCCGTTCTATACCGGGCGTCGATCTGGGGCGCATTGTCCATGATGCGGCGGCATTGGGAATAATCAGCGGCGGCGGCGGCCATGCGGCGGCGGCCGGGTTTACTTTGCCGGCAGAGAATGAACAGAAATTCTGCGAATTTTTGGAAAAATCCGTCTTGGCGCAGTTGGATGGGAAAATTCCGGAAAACGAAACGGTTGTTGATGCCGAAATGGATGCCGGTGGCGCAACGATGAAGCTGGTGGAACAACTGGCGGAACTGGAACCGTTCGGCCAGGCCAATCCGGAACCGACACTGGTACTGCGTGGCGGGACATTGGCCCACGCGACGATAATGGGCAAGGGCGGAACGCACTTGCGCGGATATATCAATACAGGCAACGGATCGCGCCTGGCGTTTGTGGGATTTAATATGGTCGGGACGCCGGTCGGTGATTTTTTGCTGGACGATGCGCATACAAATACTAAAATGATGATGTTGGGAAAGTTAAAGGAAAACGAATACCAAGGCCGCGTATCGGCACAGTTCATTTTGGAAGACTTGGCAATTTAATGAAGAATGAAAAGTGAAAAATGAAAAATTAAATTCATTTTGACTTAATGGTTTTTCAAAATAAAAAAAGGAACAGATATGAAATTTTTTTTAAAGTCATTATTCATTGTTAGTTTTTCATTTTTTATTCCGACATTTGCGTATGCGTCGGTTGACAAGGCTTTGGTGGATTCGGCTGAAACTTATCTGAATTCTATCACCGGGCTGAACGGAAAATTTACACAGAATGCGAACGGCAAGAAAAGCAATGGGACATTCGACATGCTGCGCCCGGGCAAAGTTCGCCTGGATTACAAAGACATGCCGGTACAGTTGATATCGGACGGTCAGGATTTGTATTTCTTTGACAAGTCGCTGGACCAGATCACGACCGTGCCGCTGACCAGTACGCCGGCCGGGATATTGGTACGCAAGAACATCAATTTACGCAATGCGGATATCAAGGTAACCGAAACAAAACAGAATGCCAAGACTTTCGCGCTGACCATGCATATGCGCGATAATGAAGGTGTCGGCAAAATGACTGTCGTATTCGACAATGCGCCGATAAAGCTGAATTCATGGACGGTGTCGGACGCCACAGGGACCAAGACGGATGTGGTATTCAACGATCTGAAAACAAAAACCGATTTTGCAAAAAACTATTTCCAGATACAGCGTCACAAGACTGCGACTACATCCGGCGGCGACAGCTATTATGATTAAGCGGATATCGAATTATTCCAGACATATTGTTTTCGGCATATCGCTGGCGATGTTGTTGATGTCGCCGCTGCGCGCAATCGATGACGGAAAATGCGATATTGTCGGCGTAACGCCGGCCGCGCCGACGATTTGTGGCGTTGCGGCCCAGGGCGGTATGCTGTATGGTGAAGTCCGGGGCTGGGACGTGTATGCGGGCGATGTTAAAATTTCAAACCGCGGTGTGTTTGTGATCGGACTGGACCGTGATGCGGCGGATACTTTGAAATTAAAATTCTGCAAACAGTCCGGCGGTGCATGCCAGACTTATTCGTATCCGATAAAACAGCGTAAATATATTGAACAGCACGTAAAGGTCGCCGAAAGATTTGACGAAGACAAACAATCGCCGGAATTAAAGAAACGCATCGTGGCCGAGGCTGCGCGCGTCCAATCCGTCCGCGCCGCCGCATTGGACGATACCACACTGTATTTTATGAATATGCGCATGCCGGATGATTTAAAGAAATATAAAATGGGCAGCCTGTTCGGGTCGCGGCGCGTGTTCAACAATGTGCCGAAATCGCCGCACAAGGGTGTTGATTTTTCCATGCCGGCCGGTGCGCCGCTGTATCCGATTGCGGACGGTGTTGTCATTATGGCCGAAGGCGAACACTTTTATAACGGCAATATCGTCATGGTGTCGCACGGACACGGGATCGTGTCGGCTTATCTGCATATGTCCAAGATTGATGTTCATGTCGGTGACATGGTGAACGACAAAACGATCTTGGGACGCGTCGGATCAACGGGGCGTTCGTCTGGTGCGCATTTGCACCTGGGGCTGTATCATGGCCAGACCGCGATCGATCCGGCATTGTTTATTGTAAAAGGGGGCGCACAGAATGTTCGGAATTAGCTGGGCGGAATTTTTAGTGATAATGCTGGTCGGCGTTCTGGTCGTGCCGGCCAAGAACTGGCCCGATGTCGCAAAGTTTCTGGCCGGGTGCGTGAAATTTATCCGAAACCTGATTTGGAAGATATCGGATGCGACAGAAAGCATAAAAGAACAGATCGAATTGGAAAAGCCGATCAACGATCTGATCCAATCGACGACGCGCGACGTCATGGATACTTTTTCAACAGCCATAAAACCTGTGGATAGGGCGCACAGTGGCATACAAGGGAAAAAAACAATACGTAAACCGTTAACAGCGCCGCATAAACCGAAGGCTGTAAAATGAAAAAAAAGAAAACAGTTTCGAATCACGAATCGCCAACGGCGCGTATGACATTGATGCAGCATTTTGCCGAAATGCGCCGACGTGTTTTGTGGCTGTTGATAATATTCTGCGCAGCATTCGGAATCGGTTGGTTTGTTGCGCCATATCTGCAGGAGTTTTTGACAGAACCGCTGATGTCCGTATGGCCGAACGGAACAATGCTGTATACGGGACTGGCCGACGGATTGCTGATCCAGTTTTCATTGGCGACACTGGTCGCGATACTGATATCGTTGCCAGCGCTGTTGTGGCATGTATGGGGATTCGTTGCGCCGGGTTTGCATAAAAACGAAAAACGATTGATCATGCCGATATTAATACTGTCGCCGGTGCTGTTTATAACCGGCGCGGCGTTCGCATTTTACATTTTGTTCCCGCTGGCGTTCAAATTCTTTGTTGAAATGAACCAGGCTTCGCCAGTTCCCAGCGTCCTGTTGCCAGCGATGAAAGATTATCTGTCGTTCGCGATCGGATTGTTAAAAGTATTCGGGATCGCGTTCCAATTGCCGTTGGTTATGGTTTTGTTGAACCGGTTGGGCATACTGTCACGTGCGACGGTTGTAAAATCGCGCAGATATGCGATTATCGGCATATTTGTCGTGGCGGCGATTCTGACCCCACCGGATATTGTGTCGCAATGCCTGCTGGCCATACCGATGTGGGGATTGTTCGAGCTAAGCATTTTGTTTATGAAGAAAGATAATTAATCGCGGCTTTATCCAATTTCTGTTTTGTGATATAATTACCCTTATGAAAAAAAATATTCGGCGATTTTTTATTGCTGTTTCTATCTTATTAAATTTGTCCGCATGTGACCTGCAGCCAAAGATTACCGCACTGCCGGATACGGTCGGTGACTTTATATCCACGCGGTATCCGGCATTGCTGGCGGATCCGACAACCCAGCCAGAAATATACGATTCCGCTGCGACCGATTACGGCGTTTATGCGTCTCCGGAACTGTACGGCACATCCGGTGAATCCAGCATGGATGATTATCTGATGTACGCCAGTGTGGACGATTACACATTGCGGCCGCAACAGACCCAGGTTGTCCGGGTTCCGATTATCGAAACAAAATCCGGTCAGACGGTTATTGTCAGCACCCCCAGCCCAATGGACGATTATCTGATGGTGCCCGCGTACGAGCATGTTGTTCACGACACGGTCGAGGTAATTGTATCCAAAGGCGACACTCTGTATTCCATATCCAAGAAATATTCGACCACGGTTGGCGAATTGGCGACGATGAATAAATTGTCCGCGCCATACGCGTTGTCGGTTGGCCAAAAGATAAAAGTTCCGGTGCTGAAGACTGTCCCGGTGATAGAGCCGGCACCGATCGTCACCGCCGCGCCGATCATGGCGACACCGGTCAAGGCAGAAGTAGTAGAAGTGACCGTTACCAAGGGCGACACATTGTATTCCATGTCGCGCAAATATGCTTTGCCGGTCAATGATCTGGCGGTTATGAATAAATTAAAACCACCGTTTACGCTGTCTGTTGGTCAGAAATTAAAAGTGCCAAAAATAACGGATGTTGCAATGCCGGACAAGACAATCGTGCCGGTGCGAACCACGACTGTGCCGACATCGCCAATTGTCGCGGCATCGCCGACACCGGTGCCGAAAACGGTAACACCGATACCGGTCAGACCGATTGCAACGCCGGCGCCGGCAAAGGTATCCAGCGCGCCGACCGCGCCATTGCCTAAAATAACATCGCGGTCATCGTCAAAGTTTTCCTGGCCGGTGCGCGGAACGATATTGTCCGGATATGGCGCAAAATCGACAGGCTTGTTCAACGACGGAATCAATATCGCGGCCAGTGCCGGCACCAAGGTCGGTGCGGCTGAAAACGGCGTCGTCGCATATGCGGGCAATGAACTGAAAGGTATGGGTAACCTGGTAATCGTCCAGCATTCAGACGGCTGGATGACAGTCTATGCGCATATGGACCAGATGTCCGTGCGACGCGGCGTCAAGGTTACCGTGGGTCAGAAAATCGGAACTGTCGGCAAGACCGGCAAGGTTGACCGTCCGCAACTGCACTTTGAAATCCGCAAGGGAACCAAGGCGTACGATCCGAATGCATATTTAAAGAAATAAAATTAAAGACAATGGCACATCTGGTGACGGGGCCGGTGGCTTATGTATGTTTAATACACAACGCCATCGGCCTCGCCATCATCTGCACCATTCTTTTTAATTTTAAACAGCAGAGTTTAAATTTTTTTTCTGTAATTATTCCAATATTCCGCAGGCATACCGTCCGCCACCACCGCCCAACGGTTGTGGGGTGTCGCTGTAATTATCGCCACCGTCATGGATTATGATCGCACGACCGCGGACTTTGTTCAGGTTGAACTTTGATACTATGAACAGCTCGTCAATATTTCCGCGTTCGTCTGCATATACCACAGGCAAATCGCCGGCGTGTCCGCCGCCACCAGGGCCCTTGTGCGTTCCGGTATTCCTGGGGTCATAGTGTGCCCCCGCGGCCAGACCGCGGCCAATCGTGCCATCCGGCCCGTTCGGCCCACATGACGTGCCGACATGAATGTGCATCCCGTGCAACCCTGTGGGAACATCGGTCATTGAAACCGCTATTTCTATTCCGTTTGGTACACCGCGCAAGGCAATGTCCCCCAGCGGTTCTGCCATGCCTGTATCCGACAACCGATGCATTGTAGCACGCAGGGTAGTATCCTGTTTTTCGCACCCCAGCATAACGCCAATGCATGCGATAATTGACATGATCAAAAGTATGTTTTTCATTTGCCGGGCCTAGTCGTTATGTTTCGATTATAAAACGACAGGGCCCATTGTAATAGCGTGTATCACAAGCATTGCGGGCCCCGTCATTCCTCTCTCTCCTGCGCCGGTGTGGCGGCATGGAAAGAATAGCCCGCATATTTAAAAAAATCCATAGGAACAAAAGCAGATATCAGTTGCGAAAGTCACAGTCAATCAGATGATCATTCACATATCCGGTCGCCTGCAGGTGGGAATAGCATATGACAGTGCCAAAAAACTTAAACCCGCGCTTTTTCATGTCGTGCGCGATCGTATCTGACAATTCAGAACGTGCAGGGATGTCGGCCAGTGTCTTGATATTGTTTATAATCGGCTTTCCGTTCGGCAAAAACGATTTTATATAATTACAGAAACTGCCGAATTCTTTTTGCACTTTGATAAAGAGTTTTGCATTATTGATCGTGGCCATGATTTTCAGACGGTTGCGAACAATGCCGTCGTCGTTCATCAGGCGCGCGACATCGGAATCAGTGAACTTGGCGACTTTGTCCACGTCAAAATTCGCGAATGCGCGCCGATAGTTTTCACGCTTGCGCAATATTGTGATCCAGGACAGTCCGGCTTGGGCCGATTCCAGTGTAAGAAATTCAAACATTGTTTTGTCGTCAGTGACCAGTTTGCCCCATTCGGTATCGTGATATTTGATATACAGCGGATCATTCCCGCACCATCCACAGCGTTTTGTCTGTTTCATAATGATTCCTTCTTTATAACCCCCAGTATATCAGAAATAAAATGCCCGCAAGGGGCATTTGATTTATGGTGGTGGGGGATATTACACAATTATCGAACTTCGCCAAAAGGCTTCGTACGACAAGTCGAACTAATTTCCCAAGAAAATTTCTTGGTTTGGTTCATAAAATCAGATAATTTAAAAAAAATTAACCCCGCCCCATACCTTTCCACGCATCGGCATATTTTTTATTTTTCCATTCTTCAACAGTGTTTCCTGCTTCTAAAAAATTAAACATTTCATATTTTTTCTTTTCAGCCAATTCTTGACTATTTCCACCATTATCTACGAAATGATTCAACAATATCATAACATCATTTTCTGGAACATGAAGCGCATACCAAAATACAGATGTATGTCGTTTATTGTCATAACATGGCATCTTATCACACATTTTACGCCAATTTCTGAAACAACAGGACGAGCAACTGCTAACGCCTATGTTATCATCATTGTCCCACATATTCACAGAAGCGCAAACATTGTTTTCAATTGAACGCTCTTTTAAATAAGATGGAATATTTTTCATTTTGCACCTGTTTTTTGAATAATAGTTCGATAATTGATAAAAGACAATATTTTTATTAAAACACATCATCTAACCGGTCAAAGAGCGTGCGAATACAAAGAAAAACGCACCCGTAACAGGTGCGTGTGTTTTATGGTGGGGGATATTACACAATTATCGAACTAATTTCCCGGGTGAGTTTGTTGAATTAGTAAGAAAGATATAAAACTTTATAAATAAAAATTAATATGTTACAATTCAATCATGATTCTTCTAGACTATAATATTCTTGAACAAAAGAAAAACACTTTGGATAAAAAAGTGTTCAAAAAATTACAAAAGAAAGCGGATGAAGCACTATATGCTAAAAATGAAACGATTTTAGATTTTCCAGGCTTTCCGAAAGATAAAAAAGATTATTATAGCCTGGCTGCGTATTATCATAAATCACCAGACGGAAAATACATTAAGCATGATGGTATATATAACCAAGAATCACGTAATGGCCCCAAGGATGTTATGTCGCGATTAACGGATGATGTATTGATTCTTGCTTTGGCTGGGTACTTTATTGATAAAAAATATTCCGCACGTGCCGCAGAACGCCTTTCTGCTTGGTTTTTGAGCCCAAACGGCATGAATCCAAACTTAATCTATGCCCAGGCCATACCGGGCAATGATATTGGACGTCCTGCTGGAATTATTGATGCTCATCACTGGATAAATATTATAACGGCGATTGATTTAATTGAACTTGTAATAACAGATAATAAATTTCTGACAGAAATGAAAGAGTGGTTTGGTAAATTTGCGGATTGGTTGCATACCAGTGATAATGCCAATAATGTCCGTGAAATCGGAAATAATATTAACGCGTGGAGAAATACGGCAACGCTTGTATTTGCATTATTTGCTGGTAATCGGGATAAAATTGTTAATAAATGTTATGATGAATTTAAAGATATATTAGAATCAAAGACTGATGAACAAGGGTGCTTTGTTAGTGAATTAGATAGAACAAGATCATTACACTATAACCTATTTTTTCTTGACGCTATGGCCGTTGCGGCCGAGGCAGCATACAATCAAGGTATTGATCTTTGGCACTATTTTTCGCCAACGAAAAAGAACATAGAAAATTCATTTGATTTTCTGGGGCAATTTTTGATGGGCAAACCATGGCCGTATCCACAAATGACGGAAGAGTTTAAGAAACGAAATTCTTTTTATATTGCTGCGGTTCGCTTGAATCGACCCGATTTTATAGATATTAATCAAGGGCTTGTGGATAATACTTGGCACGCGCACCTTGGTCCAGCTTGGCTATGGCATGGCGAACATTAGTTCGATAATGGATGATTTTTGGTGTTTTTGGAAAAACACATAATCGAACTCACCCAAGAGCATGTAAATCCAAAGAAAACCGCCCTTTGCGGGCGGTCAGTGTTTCATGGTGGACGAGCAGGGACTCGAACCCTGGACCCACTGATTAAGAGTCAGTTGCTCTACCAACTGAGCTACTCATCCACAAACTAAAAACGTCTTTTCTGAAAATCACGTCCGCTGGACGGGGTGACAAAAGACCAGCAGATTATATATAGTTTTCCGCCAAATGCAAGTATTTTTGCCATACTGGGCGGGGACGCCGGATGATCGGACAGGCGCCCTCGGCCCCAGCGCGAATTTAATGTATGTCAAAAACAGCCGTATGTGCACTGTTTGACGGGATTCCTGGGGATTGATACCTGACGAGAAACTATGGAATATATGGTATTCTGTTCGTTGTAACAAAAGGAACAAAGGAGAACCTGATGAAACAACTATTAAGAAACTTATGTATGTTTGCGTCCGTACTGGGCGTTGTCGCGATTATGGGTGGGTGCTCGTCATCTGACACATCCAAAGATGTAGAATACACCCAGACACACCAGAATGACGATGTAACAAATATCAAGGCCAAGATGTACCAAAAGTACGGCAACAAAGATAGAATGGGCGAGATCAAATTTGCCGAGACCGACAGCGGGCTGAAAATGACAGTCGATCTGAAAGACGTCAGACCGAACACGGAATACAATGTTTACGTGTATGAACTGAAAGGCTGCGACATGAAAAAGGAAAAGAAAGACATGCGCGGTATGTGCGAAAAAACAAAGCAGGATATTGATCTGCCTATGCTGAAAGGTGACATGAATGGAAAGATTGCCACCACATACATGATTCGCGGTATAACTGCGGCTGATCTGGATAACAAGAAAATCGTGTTGAGCCGTGAAAACGACAGCGGCGAAGAGGTTCACGTCGGCTGGGGGATGTTGAAAGAAGGAATGATGTTCTAAAGCAAAATAAAAAACCGGCCGTTCGGCCGGTTTTTATCTGATTTGTTTTTCGCGCAATTTATACGCCTTGATTTGTTCCGAATACAGTGTGTTGAAACGTCGCGCCGCGTTTTTTAACATGGTTCGTTCGTCCTTGGTCAGTTCCCGGTTTAATCCGGCTTTTTTAATATCCTTGATTGCGTCCATGTCGATTTGATAAATTTCATCCGCGGTCAGTGTCGCATTTTTCATTTTTCTGGACTGGGTTTTCAACTGTTCGGTGCGTTTGTTTATCTCGGCAAAATCAAGTATTACGTCGCCGATTAAACGTTGGGCGCCGGATAAAACAGGGTCGCTGCCAAGATTGATTTGCGCGCCTGTGGTCTGGGTGTGTCTGGCGCTGTCCAGCTTGGTTTTAAGATCCGCCCGGATATATGATATTACCAAATTCATATCCTTGCCTGCGGCCATTTTTCTGCCGGCTTTTTTCAAAAAATTCATATTTTTCTCCTTGCTTTTGTGATCCGATACCAATGTAAGGCATACAGTTTCTTTTTCAAGAAGCCAGACTTGTATATACATTATCTCACTGAAATATCTTTAAAATTTAATTTGAGAATTAATTCCCATTTGCTAACCTGTTATCCGGAGAGATGAGAAATTTAGTCGTATTTTTATTAATGATGACCGTGGGCTTTGGCGCGCCGGCCAATCAGCCGGTTTATATCGATTCGATTATCGTCGGAAAAAATCTGGATATATTCGATAACACCGTTATAACAAAACAATCAATAGTTGATGTGGATCGTGTAAATATTATAGACACCGTATATTTGGATAACCGTGGCAATATTTATGGCGATATTTTTATCCGGGACGGATATATGCTGACACTGCGCAACAGCGGTATGATTTCCGGGGCTGTGCATACCGGTGAAAATTCGCATCTGGTCCAGGTGATAAAAACACAGAACGACATTACACAGCTTAATGCGCCTGATTCCGGTTTTTCAATATTGGTGCAGAATAAAGAGCCGCTAAAACTGTCCGACATTATCGGGATATCTGTCGGTGCGGATCGGATAGTCTTGGACGGTGCATCCATATTTATTTCGCCGGCGCCGATCGCCAAGACATTGCGCGCAACGGCGGAACCGAATATAGAACTGGTCGGCGAAACAATTGTTAAAATCCCAAATGCCAAAAACATGGATGGCAAAATGATCCTGTCAAATGTATCCGGCGATGGCGTGATTCTGGTACAGGATACAGGCCTGGGGCCTTTGTACGCGGCGACGGCGGTTCGTCGTGAAGACGGGATATATCTGCATGTTGCGCGCGAAACAGATTATGGCAAAATACTGGGCGCGGGGCGTGGCGCATTTATAGATAAATTGCGTAATATTGATCCGGAAAATAAAACGATATTGGCGCTGGATCGTGCGGCCGATATGAATGAATTTCAAAGATTCGCCGCGTCATCCGCCTTGCTGAATCCGATAAATTTGATACGTCCGGTGAAAATATTTAACAAGTTCGAAACATCCGGATTTTTATCCATGGACGAAGTATCCGGATTGGAACCAATTTGTATAACATCCGACTGGTTGGATTTGTACGCCGCGAAATTACGCGCAGCTTTTAATATCGATAATTTCAATATCGCTGTGAACGCCTATGCCGGCGGTTTTGATTCCAATACCGATCTGGATAGTTTTTCAGGTAATTTTTACGGTGGAAATATTGATTTTATATTTTCATACAAATCCTTGTGGATAGACTCTGGTCTGGGGTTCACGGTATCAAGATTTGAAACTGGCGCAATATTTGACGGTAATGATTTCGTATATGATCCCAGCGGGATTTCAATTTACGGCGTGGCGGATATCGGGTACAGGTTTGATTTAAATAATGATTTTTATGTATCGCCGTTTGTCGGTTTTGGCGCGGAATATGATTCTGTTTTGTATCAAGACGACACATCGGTATTTGCGCGCGCGGGCGCATATGCCGGATACTCATTCAATGAAATCGGAATCAAATACGATTATCATATTTTTGCAATGGCGCAAACGGACGAAACGGTCATGACCGGAATTAGAATGAGTTTCTGGTCTGTCGTCGACCGCATGGGCGGCGATATTTCGTATGCAATATCAGATGACGAAGTTGGGATTTCGCATAAATTTTCTGCCGGAATCAGATTTATGTTTTAAACAATCTCCCCGCGCAGTGACGATTTATTAGCAGCAGTGATTTTAATGTTTTGCAGGGGCGAATCATTAGTGTCGCAACACGCGCTTACGACCACCTGCTGCATATACGGGGTACGAAATATCAGATTATTTCCGGTTTTGTCGGGTCCTTCGGTCAGACATTCAAAAGTTTTTCCAACGCATGATTCGTTAAATTCGCGCTGCAGATCGTTCAGGTATCCGTCCAGAATTTTCAGACGTTCGCGTTTTTCCGGTTCAGAAATCTGATCCTTCATCAGTGCCGCCGCGGTATGGGGGCGGGGCGAATATTTGAACGAATAAGAATTTATATAACGAACGCGTTTTGCGATTTCCATGGTTTTTGCGAAATCCGCGTCCGTCTCGCCAGGGAATCCGACGATAAAGTCCGACGATATTTGGATGTCCGGCCGCGCCGCGCGCAAACGGTCCACAATATCAATATACAGTTCCAAAGAATAAGGCCTGTTCATGCGGGTCAGAACATTCTGTGATCCGCTTTGGATCGGCAGGTTTAAAAACGGCAGTAATTTTGGTTCCGTCCGGAACAGGTCGATCAGATCATCTGTCATCTCGGTCGGATAGCTGGAAGTGAATCTTATGCGCTGTATCTGGGGCAGGGTGGCGGTTTCTTTGATAAGATCGGATAATGTACTGATTTCTGATTCCTGACTTGTCCGCCGAAGCATCTGCGGAGGTGGATTCCTAATTCCTTTATACCCGTTCACATTTTGCCCCAGGAAACAAATTTCGATCGCGCCGGTTTCGGCGGCATGGCGGACATCGCGCATAACGCCATCGAATGGTCGCGACAGTTCTGGTCCGCGCGTGTATGGCACGATACAGTACGTGCAGACGTGGTTACAGCCTTCTTGGATCGGGATATATGCGATGGCCGGCGATGATGACATTTGGGGCAACTCGTCGAATTTTTCAAGCCCACCAAGATCGACGTTTAATAAACGTGTGTCCGGATTGTCGATAATTTCCGGCAATTTGTGATAACTCTGTGGTCCCAAGACAAAATTTAATTCTGGTATTCTGCGGAATGCGTCGGCGCCGCTTTCGCGTGCGACACATCCGACAATGCCAAACAGCGCGTCCGGCTTTTTTGCCAAACGGATTCGCCCCAGTGCACTGAACACTTTATTGGTCGCTTTTTCGCGCACGGAACAAGTGTTCAGAATAATCAGATCGGCATTCACGATTTCTGATGTTTCCGTCCAGCCGCGTTGTATTAACATGCTTGCGATACGCTGGCCGTCATAGACGTTCATCGCACAACCAAAGGTTTGGATGTGGAACAAATTCCCCGCCTGGGGCGGGGTGCCGTCGCCGTTATGCGTGGCGGGGTGGGTTAAAGAATTCGAAATATCCAATTTGTTTTTTTTCATTATTTTTTCTTGGTTTTTTCGCCACGTGTTTTTTTGCCGATTACGTTTTTCTTGGCGCCAAAGGCCGCAGCGGCTGCAGCCTGTTCATTGGTCGCGGTGCCGATCAAGGGCGACGAAAAATCAAAATATTGTATCCCGGTGACTGCATAATCCGGATTTTTGATAACCTTGATTTCGTTTTTATTTGACATGTTCCTTCCTTTTTTACTTTATTTTTACGATATTTAATAGCAATTGTGTGTGACCGATATCGTCGGTTGCTTGTTTGAATTTTTCAGCGTGCACGCCGAATTTATTCAATCGTTTGTTCATATACGCCAGTGGGAAATAATCTTCGGAAATCATAAGCATCAGTTTTCCATTCGGCTTTAAAAATTTAAGTCCATGCGTCACGTAATTTTCATGCGCCTTGTAATTCGGATCCGATACCATGTAATTCATCAGTTCAGACCTGTTAGTATGCGCATGATCCAAATATGGCGAGTTCCAAAATATCAGGTCGAATTTCTGACCGATTTTTATGCATCCGAACACATCGCTTTGGACACATGATATTTTTTTATCCAATCCGTGTATGTGCACGTTTTCGGCGCAATTTTTAACAGCCGGCATTGATATATCAGCACACAGTACGCGCGATAAATCGTATTCCAAACATGCCGATATTCCCATAACTCCGGTGCCGCATCCCATATCTAGCATAGCCTGGCCAGGCTTTAAGGGTAATGCCGGCACAATCGCCGTCGCGCAACGCCAAGTCAATGGTGAAAACACATTTTTATGCAGGACAAATTCCCGTCCTAGGGTATTAAACTTTTTTGGAAAATCGCCATCTTGGGATTCGACGAACATCTGCTCGCACAGGCCAAAGTTTTTATTGGTTAATTTTTCTTCCCGAATGGACTGTTGGATTTTTCGCAACGGCGCTGTTTCTTCGTGTAATTCTTGGGTATCCCAATCCTGTGGTGCACTGGATGCATAAGAATGCTGGTTGCGTAATGGGGTGGTGCTGCATTGTTCCTGAAGTCTTTGTGATGCGATTAAGTCTTTTGCTGATAACATAACTTCTCCTGTTTTATTTCCCGTTGCGCATATTTTCGGTACATATTTTTTCAGCGGTCTTGTGATATGATAATATTTTTTCGCGCGCGGCAAACGCGTTTTCTTTTGTCATTTCTATTTTTTTGCTTTTAATATTATACACGGTTTCATCGTTCAGCAGACTGTTGTAAAAATGGTATTTGCTAACCAGTAAATCACGCACGCTGGTCCAGCATATGGCGGATTCATCGTTTGGATTGCAGTCACTGCATAATTTGGTGTTGAAGAATTCTGACAGCGCCGGTTCGCCGAATTCGCTGCGTGGGCAGTTGATTTCTGTGTATGGCGGTTTATTGTACATTCTGCGTGTCATGCGTACAAAATTTTCTGGGCTTAACATTTTTTATCCATTTAGTTTTTTGGTTAGTATTTCAGATACGATCGCCGGGTTTGCTGAACCGCCGGTGGCCTTCATAACATTGCCGACAAAGAATCCCATCAGGCCCGTCTTGCCGGCGCGGTATTGTTCAACCTGACCGGCATTGGCGGCGATGACATCATCGATCGCTTTTTCAATCGCGCCGGTATCGGTGATCTGCTTCATGCCGAATTTATCGGCGATCTGTTTCGGTGTTCCCGGTTCGTTATCCAGCATTTTGATAAAGATTTCTTTGGCCTGTTTACCATTGATTTCGGATGCCGCGATCATATCGACCAGTTCGGCCAGATCGGATGGTTGAATTATACGAGGATAATTACTCCCCCCAAGGGGGGAGTAATTTGCCTGGTTGCCAAGCACAAAATGTTCCGGATGCGCGAACAGTTCAGAAATCATCCAGTTTGCGATCGGTTTTGCGCGGGCGGGTTTATCACCCACAGCCGCGTCGAACCATTTTGAAATATCGACAGTCTCGGTCAGGCGCGTTGCGTCATATTCAGATAAACCCCAGGCAGAGATGTATCGAGCGCGTGTCGCCGCCGGCAATTCCGGCAGTGTTTCGCGTATGCGTTCAATGGTCTCTTCGCTGATGATCAGCGGTAATAAATCCGGGTCCGGAAAGTGACGGTAATCCAACGCGTCTTCTTTGGATCGCATTACGGATGTTGTGCCTGTGTCCTGATTATATCGCATTGTATCTTGGGAAACGGTACCGCCGGATTCCAAGATTTCGATTTGGCGGCGTGCCTCAAATTCAATTGCGGTTTTAATAAATTTACACGACACCATGTTTTTGGTTTCCGTGCGGGTGCCAAATTTTGTGTCGCCGACACGACGGACCGATACATTGACGTCGGCACGCATGGAACCTTCTTCCATGTTGGCGTGGCTGACACCCAATGCGCGTGCGATTTCGCGAATCTGGCGCAGGTATCTTTCTGCTTCGTCCGGTGATGTTATGTATGAATTTTCTTGCGCGTTTTTAACGTCCAAAAATGTCACGATTTCCAACAGCGCGACCCCGGTGCGGTTATAATCTGCAAAAGATTTTGTCGGATGCGCGTCATGTTTCAGTTTTCCCGCGTCCTGTTCCAAGTGTGCGCGTTCGATCAGAATTTTTTTAGGTTTACCGTCGTCGCCCAAGATTTCGACATGGCCACGGCCAACGATTGGCGGTGCGTCTGCGGGTTGCGTGATTTGGTAACCCTGGGGCAGGTCGGGGTAAAAGTATTGCTTGCGCGTGAATATCGACCGGCGCGTGATGTCGGCATTTATCCCCAGTCCGAATCGAATTGCCTGTTCAACACAGAATTCGTTCAACACGGGCAGCATGCCAGGCATTGCAACGTCAACCATGGAAACTTGGGTATTTGGTGCAATGGTTGGGTTATAGTCCGCGCTGGCCCCGCTGAATACTTTGGCATTGGACAATACTTCGATATGCGTTTCCAGCCCGATTACCAATTCCCAATCGCCCGTTTTCCCCGTAATTATGTATGTCATGACTATTTTCTCTTGCTTTTTTGTTTTTCGTACCTTATTATTCGTCCACTGTTTCGGCTGGGTAGCTCAGTTGGTAGAGCAAGGGACTGAAAATCCCTGTGTCGGCGGTTCGATTCCGTCCCCAGCCACCAGATTATAACAAAATGTTCCGTAAGGGACATTTTTTTATAATCTTTGTTGTTTTGTACCATTAAACCGCCCACAGGGATTTGAAGGTACTGAATCCGAGCGTATAAGCACACAAAAATTTTCGTTGTTAGAAAATTTTTGATGTGCGCATAGTCGAGGATACGCGGCTCACTTGATAAATATTTACACTTGGGACCAAGCGAGCGAAAATCCCTGTGTCGGCGGTTCGATTCCGTCCCCAGCCACCACAAATTTTCGTTATATTTTTGCAAGGCAAAAATTTTAAGAAAATTTAGTGCCCCACGAAGCCTTGGCGAAGTGGGGCTTTTTGTTTATTCTCCTATCACCTTCGTTGGTCTGTTATCCAGGTTTGCAAATGATTCGATATTCTTGGCCAATTGCAATACGCGTACATCGTCAAAGCGACGGCCCACTATATGGATACCCAATGGTAATCCATCGGCGTTACGACCGCCCGGTACAGATATAGCGGGCAGGCCGGACATGTTTGCCGATACCAGCATTGCGGATGATATTTCATCCTGGTCATCGTTCAAACTGTCGCTTAATGGATATGCCGCGCATGGTGCGCCCGCCGTCAGTATCAGATCACACTGTTCGAACGCCGCGATAAATTCATTGTCGATCATGCGACGGATTTTTGCCGCCTGAACAAAACATGGTTCATAAAAGTTATGCGTCAGCATTGTCGATCCCGTGACCAGGCGGAACTTTACATTATCGCCGAATCCAGCCGCGCGGGTCTTCATATATGTGTCGTTTAAATCTTTGCCTTCGACACGCAATCCGTAACGCATACCGTCATATCGGGCAAGATTAGACGATGCCTCGGCACGGGCGATAACGCGGTACAATGTCGCGGTCAGCATGATGTGCGGTATTGAAACCGTCACAATTTCCGCGCCATTCGCGCGCAGGTTTTCGATGTGCTTATCAACAACAGATTTCATGTCGTCGCTGATGCCGGGGGCGTCATTAATTTCGCGAATGACGCCGATACGCAGGCCTTTTAATTCAATTGGGCCCAGTGCAGATTTAAGATTGTTAACAATTTCATCGGCGTTTGGGGCGGATGTAGAATCGTTCTTATCGTGGCCGGCCATTGCACTTAACATCAATGCGCAATCATCAACAGTGCGTGCGATCGGGCCCGGATGATCCAGACTGGACGCGAATGCGATACAGCCAAAGCGGGAACACAGACCGTATGTCGGCTTGAACCCGACCAGGCCAGTAAAACTGGCCGGGATACGGATCGAATCCCCTGTGTCCGAACCGGTTGCGCACAATGCCATACCGCTGGCCACGGCGGTGACCGCGCCACTGGACGATCCACCAGGGGTCAATTTTTTATCCGCATTATATGGATTGATCGCCGCGCCAAAGTACGATGTCTTGCCCGTGCCCGCCATTGCGAATTCGTCCATATTCGATTTGCCCAGCAAGACACATCCGGCGTCGATCAGTTTTTGTGATACGGTCGATTCATATTCTGGGATAAAATTTTCCAGCATGTACGAACCGGCCGTGGTGCGGATTCCGCGTGTGCAGAAATTATCCTTCATAACCATCGGAATGCCTTCCAGTTCGCGCGCCGTGCCATTCGCATAGCGTTTGTCTGATTCCGCCGCGTCCGCCAAAGCGCGTTCGCGTGTGACGGTAATATAGGCATTTAATTCTGGATTTAGTTTTTCAATACGATCCATGTATGCCACAGTCAGCGACGTACAGGTGATTTCACCAGATTTTAATTTGCTTAGCGCTGTGGTTAATGTCAGGTCAATAAGGTGCGTCATTTTATATTACTTTTTTGTTATTCATCCATTACCTTGGGCACGGCGAAGTATCCGCGGGATGTGCCGGCGTTGTCCGGCGTGCTTTTTAAAACCGCGTCGCGGATATTGCCGTCGGTGACGATATCGGCGCGGGTCGGTGCGGCGTGTTGGGCCGGGGTGAACATGGGTTCAATACCAGTTGTATCGATTTTTTTCAACATGTCCATCCAGCCGAAAACTTGATCAATGTTCATCTCGGCCAATTTATCATCCGGGATTTCAATCCGGATCAGCGATGTGAATTTTTGCAATTGCTCTTTGGTGAATGCCATTTTTATTACTCTGTATTTGCTATTTGGTAAAATTGTCATATAATGATACTATGATTTTGGCAGATTTCAAGGATTTTCCCCGACAGGGTCGGGTTATTGGAATAGACTGGGGCGCGCGACGTATCGGCGTCGCGGTGTCTGACGAATCTCGCGAATTTGTGTTCACGCGGGACGTGATAACAATCAGGAATCGGGAATCCACCGTTGCCAAGGCTTTGGCGGACAAGCCAGGAATCGGTGAAATTATAAAATTGGTAAAATCCGAAAAAATCGTCGGGATAATAATCGGCTTGCCGGTGCATGCCGACGGGACGGACTCGGCGACGACAAAAATGGTTCGCGAATTCGCGGACGAATTGTCCGGTCAGACGGATTTGCCGGTCGTATTTATCGAAGAGAATTTAACATCGGTCGCCGCAGCGGAGAGGAGTCAGGAGTCAGGAATCAGGAACAAGAATTTTTCGATTGATTCAGAGTCTGCGAAAATAATACTGGAAAACGCAATCGCGATGATACGACGAATGGGATAGGGCCAGGCGATACAAAAAATACGAAACCACGGAAAAGGCAGAAACAATGCACATAGAGCAGATCAAGACATTGGCGAAAAAAATACAGGATGCAAAAAGCATCCTGGTTTTCGGACATAAAAATCCGGACGGGGATTCGCTGGGGTCGGTGCTGGGGCTGTATCATTTGATCGCGGATAATTTTGGCAAAACACCGGATGTTACTTATGATGGAAACATGCCGGCTGTTTATGATTTTATGCCAGGCCGTGACAAAATTATATATGTAGAGAAATTGCCGGCAAAAAAATATGACCTGGTGATTTGTCTGGATGTGGCGGCATTAAAACAACTGGGGGACGCGCAAATCGAATTTTTTAAAAACGCGGTCCAGACCATAAAAATTGATCACCATAAAACATGTGAAGCGTTTGGTGATATAGACATATGCAAGAATGATTTTGTTGCAACGGCAGAGATTGTCTATGAAATCGCGCGCGAATTGAACTGGAAAATCGGCACGGATGCAGCAATGTGTCTGTATGTCGGGATATATACGGATACTGGTGAGTTTTCGTACATTGATAACGGCAATGCATTTCGCGTGGCGGCAGAGCTGGTCGATCTGGGGGTGGACGCGCGCAGTGTAAAACCAAATCTGGACGTGTTGTCACGCAACGACATAATCGCCCAGGCGACTGTGCTGGCGGCGACGGAATTTTTCTATGGCGGTAAATTGGCGGTGGCGGTGGTGCCGAACAAATTGTATAAAAAATTGGATTCGGGAGAGGTCACGATATTAATGCGTCTGCGCAGTGTCAAAGGTGTTCGGGTTGTGGTTGTTTTAAAAGAAACAAAGTCTGATCGTATAACCGCGTCGTTTAGAAGCGAGGCAACGCCAGTGCGCGCCGTTGCAGAAAGCCTGGGCGGCGGTGGGCACGACCTGGCGGCGGCGGCGATTTTGAACGCGTCATTGAATGATGCGAAAAAGACAGTCGTCGCAGCGTTTAAAAATATTTTGTAAAAAACACACAGCCGACAATTGCAAAATTCGGTTTCTTGAAAATTTTCAGTGCAAATTTTACTGCACAGGTATCAATATCTTTTGGCCCGGTATAATCAGGTCCGGATTGGTAATGCTGTTGTATTCGGCCAATACGGTGTATTTATACGGGTTGCCCATTATGTTGCCTGCGATATTCCACAAACAATCGCCGGGTTCGACGATATATTCCGAAGGATTATCCACACGCGCCGGTTGTGCAACTGGCACAGGTTCGGTCACAGCCGTTTCATCGGTCGCGGTCGCCTGTGTTTCGTCTGTCGCGGTAACGACAGTCGCTTCGTCCGGTTGATCCGTGCGCTCGCACCCGGGCAGATTGAACAAAACCCACACTGCGCCGACAGTGATCGCCAGTACCAAAAACACAGACAGCAAGTACGCCCATTTTTTGCCATAGCTTTGACGGGATACTTCATTGTCCTGTATTTTGTTAACGATCGGGGTGACAGCAACCAATGTTTGGATGGTTTTGACCGTGTGCCGTGCCAGGTATTTCGCCAGTTTTTGGCCACGTTCGCGCATTTTCGACATCCACAGTTTCTGACGTTCAACAGCTTCGTTGATCATTTCGCTGGTGGATCTCTTTACTACACCAAGTTTCATTACTTACTCCTTTGGTTATAGTTTTATCTTAACGAATCAAAAACAAGTTGCGCAAGGAAAAAAATCAGTCTTCGTCGCGTTTGTCGGGAATTTCACCATTGGCGGACAGTAGTACCGCGATCCAGCGTGTCGAATCAAATTGGGCCGTGATGATGAATGTCGCCACCAATAATGGCACAGAAAAGAACATTCCGCCGATACCCCACAGCATTCCCCAGAAAACCAAGTTGATCAAAATCGCCAATGTCGACAGGTTCAATGTCTTGCCGGTCAGCTTTGGTTCCAAGATATTTCCAAATACAATTTGGATTCCGATGACGCCGATCGCAACCAAAATCGGAATATGCATTGTGTCGGATGTGATCAACGAATACAGTATCGGTAGCGAGCATGCGATAATTGCGCCGAATGTCGGTATGTAATTCATCATGCCGACGATAAACGCCCAGACACCTGCGAACTCGACACCCAAGTGGGCCAGCCAGAAGTACGTCGCCAACGCCGATATGACGGAAACAAATGTTTTCATAAACATGTATTTCTTCATGTTTTCGTCGATACTCTGCAAAATGTATCTAGTTTTTTTTGACCGTGTTTTGTTCGGGAACAGTGCGTCCAATTTTTTTGAAAACGTGCTTTGTTCAATGAACATAAAGAATATGTAAACCAAAACCATTCCGGCGGTCGCGACATATCCGGCCGCAGATGTGCCGATGTTTGCCGCCAGCTTTGGCAGGTCTGCGATCGTCCCAGGCGAAAAAGATACGCCGAAATATCCGGTCAGATAGCTGCCCAGTGTGCCCAGTTTTTGCTGAATCTCGGGCAGGGCCGACATCAGTTCTGTAAACATAGGTTGAATCTGGGTAATAAACAAATACATCAGTCCGCCGAATGTCGCCAATGACAGAACGCCAGACAAAATATCAAACACGTGTGATACGAATTTATGCTTTTTTGTTTTGTCGGTACGCGTGCGGTATGGCATAACCTTGCGATAATATGACGCGATCGCGTTCATCAGATACCACAGGAACGCCGCGACCAGCAAAGGAATGAAAATAGAGCGTCCCACGGACAGGATAAAAATTATTCCGATAAATAAAATCAGTCCATTCATGGGGCGCCCCCTTTGTTATATTATTCTGTTATGACGGTTTCGCTGGTTTCGATTATTTCAACCTGGACATCATTGACGTTCGACAGGTTGTTCGCAGCATACCATGCAAATCCGATCGTGCCGACAATCAGCAGAACGTTCAATATCACGGCAACGGTTGCAAACGCGCCACCGACATTCTTGCGCAGCTTTGCCGCACCGGTGATCGATACCCATACGCCGAATATCGCCACAAAGCCGGCCACCAAGAACAAGGTATTAAGGTCCATAATCGGTAATGCTATTGCAAACATGGCAAAAAATGCCAAGACCGTGTTGATCGGTTTGGCCACAATCCAATCGGTCAGCGTCGCGAACCACTTTGATTTGATCGGTGTTGTTGGTGTTGTCTTTTTATCGTCGCTTAACATATATCCCGGGAACCATATCAGCGACAGCCCCAGCGGCACGGACAAGACCGCCTTCCATTTTGGAATGCCCATTGCGATCGCGCGCTTGTACATAGAATATATCATTGCGATCAACAGACCGAACACGTATAAATAGACCAATGATCCGACCGTTGACAGAACCAGGAATAACCCCATGGAATAGCTTTGTAGCCACATTACATAAAATAATATCTGCATACTGTTACCACCGAATATCGATATGGCCAATATCACAGACGCCAGCATGAATCCGGTGTACAAAAGCCCCAGCCCGTTATCGATGGCGACAAAGCTGCGCCGATCCAGATCGTTTTTCGGCAGCCACCCCACCAGCTTGCAGATCGAGAATATAACAGCAGCCAGCAACAGTATCGCGATTGGTTCCGCGGCAATCTGTGTGGTGCCAAATATCGCCGCATATATTAATGAATACGCCAGCGCAATGCCCAGCATCAACCCAAAAGACAACAGTGCAAATTTTGCAGGTTGTTTGAAAAACCAGGACGCCAGTATCGATTTTTTTTCATTGGTTGTTTTTTTTGCCATTGTGGCTCTCCTTTTTTATTTACCGGTCCATTATATCACAATGTGGCCGGCGGACAAAGACGTTGTTTCGGTGGGTGCAATCATCTCTGTGAATTTTGCCTGATGACTGATGATCAGAAAACTTGTTGCTTTCATTTCATCAATGACGTCTGCGATTAATTTTTGGGTCGTGGCGTCGGCACCGGAATCCGGTTCGTCCAGAATCGCCAGCTTTGGTTTTGTTAACACCAGGCGTAATAACATCAGTCGTTTTCGCTCGCCCCCGGAAAAGCCGACATTGATACTGCGGTTCAGCCAATCTTTTGGAATATTCAAACGTTCGCGCGCGGTTTCCAGATTGGCCAAGAATTCCCCCATGGACAAGTCCTTGCCGGTATTAAAGTGCGTATGTGCGGCGCACGAATGTTTCAAAAAGCTGATCACGGTCAGGCCCGGTATTTCCGGAACATTTTGCGCACCGATAAATATTCCGCGCAGCGCCCGCGTCGTCGCATTTTCATTTGTGATATCCGTCCCGTCAAATATTATTTTGCCAGAATCGATTTTAAAATCAGAATTACCTGCAATGGTTTGCGCCAATGTGGATTTGCCAGAACCATTATGGCCGGATAATAAATGCCGTGCGCCGGATTTGACGGACATGTTAATATCGTTCAGCAATGTCTTGTCGCCAAGTTGCACGGATAAATTTTTTATGTCTAGTAAAGCACCCATAGCTGATTCCTTTAAACTGATTCCTGGTTACTTAATGCCATTTTTATAAGTTGTTTGGATTCCACCAAAAATTCCATCGGCAGGCGCGATATGATCGGCGCCGCCAGGCCGCCTATGATCAGTGCGGTCGCTTCGTCTTCGGGAATGCCACCCTGTGCCAGATAGAGCAGGGCCGCCGCGTCGATCGCGCCGGTCTTGGCTTCGTGGCTTTGATCGTTTTCGCCATTGTTGTGAACGATTGTCGGCAGTGTGTTCGCAACCGCCGTATCGCCGATAATTCGGCTGTCGCACTTTGACGCGTTCATGCCGCGAATGCCATTAAACTGAACACGTGATCGGAATGTCTGGACTGATTCTTCCAGTGCGACACCGTATGACACGATATTCGATACTGTGTCGTCGCCGATATGAATCATTTTTGTGCCGGTATCGGCCTGTTGATTTCCGCGCGTTATTGTTAGTGAGTAAAAGTCGCTATGTGCATGGTTTCCGCGCAAAATTGTGGATGGATATTTCCATGTCATGGCACTGCCAACTTCTACCTGGGTCCAATATACTTTTGCATTTTCATGTGCGATTGCGCGCTTGGTGACAAAGTTCAGGATACCGCCACGCTGCGCGCCGTGATTCGAATATTCTCCGGCGTACCAATTCTGAACTGTGGCGTATTTTACGATTGCGTTGTCCAGTGCGATGACTTCGACGACGCCACTGTGCAGCTGGTGGTTTGGTCTGCGCGGTGCGCTGCACCCTTCGAGATAAGATAATTCCGCGCCGGTGTCTGCCACGATCAATGTGCGTTCAAATTGTCCGATCTTGGCGGTTTCGATTCTGAAATAGCTGGCCAGATCAATCGGGCATTTTGTGTTTTTCGGAATATAAACAAATGTGCCGTCGGAAAACACCGCCGCGTTCAGTGCTGCGAAAAAGTTATCAGAGGCCCCCACAACAGTGCCCAGATATTTTTTTACCATGTCGGGATGCTTTTCGACCGCTTCGGAAAAAGGCAGAAAAATTATCCCCAACTTTTCCAATTCCGCAGTGTACGACGTATGTACGGATCGGCTGTCGATCACGGTGTCTGTCGCCATTCCCATCAGTGCGCGCTGTTCGCTTTCGGGCAGACCCATTTTTTCGTATGTTTTTTTCAGATCGGAATTGTCGATCAGTGCGGGCTCTTTATAATAATTCAAAGAATCATAATCGATCGGATCGTAATTTATTTTTGCCCAATGTGGCTCTTTCATTTTTGACCAGGCGTCAAACGCGGCCAGACGCCATTCGGTCAGCCACGATGGCTCTTTACGTTTTTTAGAAATATCACGAATAAGATCAGCGTTTAGCTTTTTCATTCCTGGTTCGCTAATAGTTTCGCCTGTTCAAAGAATGTCAATGATTGCCCCAGCAGACCGTCGGTAAATGTCGCACCCAAAATTCCGTCAGGTTCGTTAATTGTAATATGATGTAAAAATCCGTCCGCCCGACGCAGATAGTTTTCGACGCTGCGTGCGACTTCGGGGTCCAGCTTGATCGCGCGGCGCAGTTTCTCCAGCGCAAAGGGATTCTTGGCGTATTCGTCCATGATCCCGCCCAGCGCCCGCCACAGCGGATGTTCGGCCGTGTTGCGCGGCATGATGTCGATCGCCGCCATGACCGGAATCAGATTCTGCAACAGGTCCTGATAGATCATCTCTGCGTTTTCAGTGACAACATTCGTTGCGTGTTTGTTTTTTAAAACGGTTTGCATTTTCACCATCAGTGCGTACTGGTGCGACAGTGTTTTCGATATTTCCTTGGTCTTGGAATACATGACGAACATAAAATACGCCATGACAATCAGAGACAATGCGAAAACAATAAAAAAAGAAAAAGTTAGACTGAACATATTAAATACTCCCGCTGGTTATAAGTCACTGATCACTATAACATCTTTTTTTCCGATTCGCGATGCTTGGGTTTGGTGTTTTTAGCCCTTGCACAGATTCGGTCAACTTGTTATAATATTTCCATAATAAGAGAAAAAACAGTAAAGGAAGCCCCTATGTTTCGTAAAATTTTGATGGCCGCAATGTTCGCAACAGCCGCAGGATACTGCTTTGCGGCGGATACCGGACTGCCCCAGGTCGTCACATCCGAAGTGTTTTATACCCAAGAAAAATCCGTAAACGAAAACACAGATTATAACACCTATGAAACAAACTATGTCGCGCCGGCACCACACGCAGTGCCGACATGGCCGATCGTTGGCACGGACGCGGACACCGCTGTTTCTTGCGGTGCGGGCGGAAATACGGGCGGATGCGCTGATGACAATATAAAAATAGTTTCTAAAATCGGCGCCGATCTGGTTGTTGAAAATAATTTTAACTTGGGCGGTCACCGCGGTAATGGTGATGGCTGGTCTGGCGGGGCGAACATGCTGCACGGATTACAAGTGCCGGCCGGATTCGACGACGAATGCAATTCCAGATCGGAAATGCCGCTGATGGGTCGTGAAATGCTGGAAGACGACGGTGGTGAAGTTCTTGCCGTATCGCGCAGTGCACGCAAAAAATGCGGCAATGCTGGTTCCAATGGGGGTGGCATGACGGGCAAAATGATAATCGAAGAAGAAAAAGTAACGGATTACATGGAAATTGCGGTTGATCAGTCCGCCGACGCCGAAGCGCCAAAAGCAATGCAGGACCAGGTTCGTTCATGGGTTGTGGCATCTGGTCAGACGTTGCGCGAAGTTTTGCAAAACTGGTGCGACAAAGAAGGTTGGGACCTGGTTTGGGCGACACCGCGCGAATACCCGATAGAGGCCAGCGCCGTATTCAAAGGACGTTTTGTTGATGTGTCCAGTGCACTGGTTCGCAACTTTGGTCGCGCAACACCGGTGCCGTATGCGAAATTCTATAAGGGAAACCGCGTGCTGGTCGTGTCTACAACCGAAGAATAAATTAAATGAAAAATGAAAAATGAAAAGTGAAAAATAATTCCTTGGTCATTGCATTTTTCCAAAGACTTGAAACACATAGGTGAGAGAATATGTACAAGATATTAAAAGTACTTTTCATTTTTAATTTTTCCTTTTTCATTTTGACTGGGTGCGTAAAGAAGGAATCCGCCCAGGTGGCGTCCGCCGTCGACCAGGACTTTGTCAATGCGCACGATGCGTTCGAAATGGCGAAAAATCCGCGCGCCAAGGTTACCAGCACCGATACCGTGTCAATGTCCGAAGGTGTTTGGCTGGGGGCGAAATCCACTTTGCTGGAACATAAAAACAATTTGCCGGGCACATACGAAAATGACACAGGTGTGACAATCCTGTTGAATGAGCCCGTATCGTTACAGGTTTTGGCCAACAATATTTCATCCATAACGAATATTCCTGTCAAAATCGACAGCCAGGTAAATACTGAAAAATTAAAAAAGACCATGAATATTGCCTATACCGGCAAGTTGTCTGGTTTGCTGTCCCAGGTTTCGACAGATCTGGATTTGTTGTGGTATTACGACAAAAGCTCTATCGTGTTTTATGAAACGGAAACAAAAACATTCACACTGTATGCGCTGGGGACGGATGTCGCGTACCAGTCTGTAATCCGTACGGATGACGGCAACGGCGTTTCATTGGAATCTAATTTAAAAGAATGGGAAGAAGTCGAACGCACGATCGGATCGATTGTCGGCAAAACAGCGAATGCAAACTTTACCGTATCTAAAAGCTTGGGCACGATCACGGTTACCGCGCCGCCTTCGATCCAGCACCGCGTCAGCGAATACATCGCACGCCAGAACAAGCGTTTGTCCCAGCTGGTGACGATCGACGTAAAGGTTCTGCAGGTGTCCATGAACAACAACACCGCGTTTGGCCTGAACTTGGCGATGGCGATTAATTCTGCGGCGGGTCTGAATATCGTTGCGAATCCGAAAAACAATCTGCAAACCACCGAAGCCAGCACAATGAATGTCGCGGTGCTGTCGGGATTGTCATTTGCGGACGCTGCAGGCAAGGTTCCGGCAGGCGCTACACCGGACCAGATCAATTCGGGCAGTCTGAAAAATATCGCAGGAACTGATGCGCTGATCAGTGCGCTGGCCAAGCAAGGCAAAATATCGCTGGTGACGAACGTTGGGGTTACGACACGCAACAACCGCGTCGCCCCGGTCAGCAACACCCGCACAACCGGATATATCAAACGTTTTGAATCACGCAATTTTACAACTGTCGAATCCAGCACTGTGGACCAGGATGATTTGGAAACAGGATTCAGCATGCAGCTGTTGCCTAATGTTCTGGAAAATGGAAAAATCTTGTTACTGTTCAAAATGTCGATTCGTGAACTGTTGCAGATGCAGACGCAGAAAATCGGCGAAGTGACATTGCAGTTGCCAGACGTAGAAGAGCGCAGCTTTATGCAGGAAGTAATTATGGAATCCGGCCAAATGCTGGTTCTGTCGGGATTTGAACGTCAGACGAACAATGATACGCGTTATGGCTTGGGCGATCCGGACTTTATGGCGCTGTCGGGTTCGCGCGAATCCCAATCGACCAAGGACGTTTTGGTTGTCATCCTGACACCGCAAGTACTGGTCAGCCCGATGGATGCAGAGCGGTCTATCCAGCAAAACTGGGGCGCACCACTAAATTAAAATTAAATACAACAACGCATTTGGCGCGATTTGGGGTGGCTTATGTATGTTCAATACACTACGCCACCCCAAATCACACCAACTACATCATTCTCTTTAATTTTAACAGCCCGGTTTTGGGCCGTTTTTAATTTAGTCAATAGTCTTTAGTCACTAGTAGGGGCGCATATTTGCGCCCGTATGTTTTTATAGTCTGGTTCTAACGTTTGTTTGAATGATAATCCATAACTTTTAATAAACGTCGTTTATCTTTTTTGTTCTCTATATTATCTCTAATATAATCAATAGCATCATAGAGTGATTTTCCAGATATGATCAGCTTAAGTAAAAATCTGATAGTAACATCATTGATTTCTAAAGAATCAGACGTCTTTTGTACTGCAAACATTACAGCTAGGAAAATAATGGACATTCCGGCAATTTTCCAATTGGTATTACGAATTTCTGTATTTAAATAGTCCAATGTTTTTTGAAAATCTTTTTTTCTTATTATTTCCATTTGGTAAATCCTTTTATAAGACCTGTTGATTAATCCATTTTATGTGCAAAAAAGTTATTTGTCCATATAAAAATAATTAAGTAAATTATGGTGAATTTTTTTTATGTGTGATAGGATTGCTATGTAGAAAGAAAGGAGAAAACTATGTTCTATAAAATTGGATTTTGGGTTTTGCTGGCGATTGTGCTGGCGTGCGTCGGGCTGTTTATGTTCACAAACCCTATGAAAAATAATGGTGCAATGTCTTGGGTTGATGTTTATTCCAACGATCCGACCGCGACATTAAAATTTATGAACGATACTTTTGATATACGGGTTACCGAAACATCCGTGGTGCCGGACGGCGGTGGCGACTATAATGTAATCAAGTCCAAGGGATCATTGTGGCCGTTCGCGGGCGTTATGAAGGCGCCGGAAATGCACGGACATAAAGTTCCGGCCGGAACCATGATATATCTGACGGTTACGGATTATGCGATGATGTCGGCCAAAATGGTCGCCAATGGCGCCAAACCAATAGAGGAAGATATCGTTGCCGCCGGTATGCGTTTCGGCGTGTATGAAATTCCTGGTGGGCTGACCATCGGCATCGCACAGTATGGTGTGAAATAAATTTCTATGGATGCTTTCGCGTGTTCACAGACCCTCGTGTACGTTTTGTACATGTCAGGTCTGCGAACCCACGCAATCATATCATATAAATTTATTTCAAATACTAAGGGCGGGCGGATGAGAACCGTACCCACGTTTTTTGGTTTATGAAAAAAACGGCCCGTTGGGCCGTTTTTTATTTTACCAGATGTAGACTATTTCATAGAATTGACTTTCTTGGTCAAGCGCGATACCTTGCGGGCGGCGCGTTTTTTCGGCATGGTTTTGCCGGCGGCCTTCATGATTTTGCTTTCTGCGTTGCGCATTGCAGTAGTTGCGGCGGCCTTGTCCCCGGACGCAATCGCGGTCACGGCTTTTTTTGTTGCGGTCTTAACCGATGAACGGCGCGCAGTGTTCACAGCGTTCTTTTTCGCAGTTACTAAAATTCTTTTTTTTGCAGATTTGTGATTTGCCATGTTTTTATCCTGTGGTTTTATATTGTTACAGAAGCGAACACCAGGAAATCATTTATATATATGTATGGGAAAGGCCAGGGTGCCAAACGGCATATCATCATTTATCTGGTGACAAACTTGCCCCAAATAAACAGCCCGAAATTGCAAATATACAATCCGTAACCCACACAAGGCGCAATCGAAATTAATCAATCGCAAAATGACGTCATAGTTGTTTACATCATCTGTGTTCTGTGTTATTTTATAGGAAACAAACACAAAATCAAGGAAAAACACAATGACATATATATTGGCGATATTGGTCGCGTATTTACTGGGCAGCATTCCATTCGGATACTTGGCGGCGAAATATGCCGGGCACGGTGACCTGCGCAATGTTGGATCAGGCGGCACAGGTGCGACAAACGTTATGCGTGTCGGCGGGTTAAAGCTGGCCGGGCTGGTTTGGATTCTGGATATGGCAAAATCTATCGCGGCGGCGGCGTTGGGGATATGGCTGATCGGCGAAGGTTTTGGCGCATGGTGCGGATTCGTATCGATTATCGGACATTGCTATCCGGTATGGTTAAAGTTCCGTGGCGGCAAGGGCATATCATCCATGCTGGGGGTAACATTGGCGATCAGTCCGATTGCATTTATCGTATGCGCGATCGAATGGCTGTTGGTCGCGCTGACCACGGGATATTCATCGCTGGGGTCGATTGTCGGCTTTGCTGTTCTGCCGTTTATGGGATTTGCGATCAGCACATCGGTCGGCTGGGCATTTATCGCGATCGCGTTGCTGTGCATGTGGCGCCACCGCGAAAATATAAAGCGTCTGGTCACCGGGACGGAATCCAAAATACATTGGAAGTGGAAAAAATAAAACGCCCAACGGGCGTTCTTTATTTTAATATTCAAAGTGCAATTGAACTTTGCACTTTGAACTTTGTACATTTTATGATATGATACAGCCATAACATAGGTGGGGAAATTTCATGAAAAAGATAGTTTCTTTCTTTGCTGTGCTGCTTGTATGCGGGTCTGCGGTCGCGGCGGTCGCGCCCGGCCGTACAGGCATCGTGTCACAATACGTCGGCCCGGGTCAGCGCACGCCCAGCATGAAGGCAATCTTGCCTGCGGGATCAAGTCTGGCCGCGAACAAGTCCAGCATACATGCCGAAACGCCGTCTGCGGCGGTGCCTGTGGATAAACGCGATACAGAAAGAAAAGCGTGCATTAATAACAATATCGGTATCGGTAATACTTTCGTTTGGGCGTCAAAGTTCAGCAATACGAACAACTATTCCTCCATGGTCGAAGATACAGAAAATCCGGATAACAACGTTTGCTTTGTAAAAGTCGAACTGAAATCAGACGATCCGAAAATCAACGTGTCAGACATAGCGCCGGTATATTATGAAATGGGACGCGACATTACATGCGGGTCATGGGCGAACGAAGATATGATTAAATCACGCATTCTGGACGCGAAGAAAGGCGCGCGTACATGGGGCACGGTCGCGGGTGCGGTCGGTGGCGCTGGCGTCGGTGTCGGTGCGATGGAATTGTTTGGCAACCGCCTGATCGGTGGCGCGGTCGAAGGTCAGCGTCATCTTGAAAGAAATGACAAGGCGGGCCTGTTGCGTTCACAGCTGTTGGTTTTAAAAGACAAGAATCTGAATGAATACAACGCGTTTGTTGATAATCTGGCCAAGCTGAAAAATCAATGCGAAACAAAAGACTTTGCATGGGGCGAAAACGGCGCGCCGGCAAAGCCGCAAGCATGCACGGACTATGAATACGCATTCGGTGTGTTGCAGACATTAAAATAAAAAATCCCGCGATGCGGGATTTTTTAACAATTAGCTCATAGCAAATAACATATAGTGTTTAGCGTATAGTATATTGTTAATCGCTATGCGCTATATGCTATGGACTATGCGCTAGTTATTATTCTATACTCACCCTTATGAATGACCTGTTGAATAAATTATTGATACTGCGGACGCCAGGTATCGGGCCGGTAAAATATGCCGAGATGATCTGTAAATTTGGCTCTGTGGGTGCGGCGGTCGAATCGCTGGGCGTGACTGACACATATCGTGACGCCGTTTTGCGCGAAATGGAAAGCGCCGCGCGGTTAAATATACAATATATATCTGATGATGATCCACGGTATCCGGTGTCGCTAAAGGCAATTAAAAATCATCCGCCGATAATATCTGTGCGCGGAAATTTGGAAACTTTGTCGCGCCCAACAGTCGGCATGGTCGGAACGCGCCATGCGACCGGGGCAGGCATGAAATTCATATCCGATCTGGCGACGGAATTCGCGGCGCGCGGATATGCCGTTGTATCCGGCATGGCAATGGGAACGGACGCTGCGGCGCATATGGGCGCGTTGCGCGCGGACGGTGACGCGGTCACTATTGCGGTCTTGGCGGGCGGGGCGGATTATATATGGCCGCTGGAAAACGAATCGCTGTATCATAAAATTTTGGAACGCGGCGCAATCGTCAGCGAAATGCCAGTCGGATTTGTGCCGGTTGCAACCAATTTTGTCCAGCGAAACCGCTGGATTGCCGGCCTGTCCAACATATTGATACTGGGGGAAGCTGATATAAAATCCGGCAGTGTGCATACCGCACGATTCGCAATCGAATACAAAAAAGAAGTGTTTGCAATACCTTCGCATCCGTCTGACGCGCGTTCGCTGGGGCCGAACAGTCTGATCAAGGAAGGTCTTGCGACATTATGCATGGGTGCGGATGATTTTTTTGGTGGTACAAAAACCGAATCCCGCAACATAAAACAGAAAAAATCAGACCCCGAAAATGCACTGATTGACCTGTTGGGAATCAATCCCTTGTCAGAATCTGTATTGGCAGAACTTGCCAAAAAAAGTATTATGGAAATAAAACGTGATTTGGTTGTCTTGGAATTGCAAGGTTTGGTTGCAAAACAAGGTGGCGGCTATGTAAAAGTATAGACATCGTAATGTCAATACAGTGTCTATACACGTGGCGGAAATCCGGTAAAAAACCGAATCGGTGTCAAAAAATAAATCTGAAATTTTTCGACCAGAAAAACTTGCAAATCAAAAATAATCTTATAACTTAACTGACGTATCCAAACGATTGAGAAATCAATCAGAATATGAACGATAAAGGTTGTAAGAAAAAACAATTTTTTTAATGGCTAAATAAAACCGCCGGTAAAAAAATTGTTTTTTTCTTAGGTGGTTTTTACAGCCTTGATCAGGATGCGGCAGGAAACTCTGGGGTTGGGCGATATCTGTTGTCGCCATTGGGAACAGGAAAGGAGAAACAGCATGCAGGCAGCAGCAAAACAAACGGTTACAAATGTGGAATCAATAATGGCGGCAATTGCCGCAAAGATTGATCCCGCGGCGTTTAAATCCTGGATCGCCCCATGCAAATTATCTGTTCAAAACAATACCCTGTTCATTCATTCTAACAATCAATTTTCCGCCGACTTTATCAAATCCGTTTATTCCAACACTTTGGGCGACGTCGCCGACGAATTCGGATTGGGTCTGTTCATATGCGTTAACGGCGCATGCGCCCCGGCCGCACGCACGGCAAACGACAATACCGTAAAAACATTCGTGCCGGCTGCACCGGTTGCCACGACCACAACATTCGATAACTTTATCATATCTGATGAAAACGCATTCGTTGTTTCCGCATGCAAGAAAATGGCGTCTGGCGCGGCGACTTTTTCACCGCTGTTTATATATGGCGCGGCGGGATGCGGGAAATCATTGCTGGTCGATTGCATTAATTCCGAATCAGCTGGCCGCACACTGGTCATGACCGGAAACCAGTTTGTTTCCGAATTCCTGCGTGCGATGCGCGAACATTCCGTCTTTGCGTTCAAGGATTTCTGCCGAAAGTGCGACACATTCATCATGGACGATGTTCATACGCTGGCCGGCAAACGCGCGTCGCTGGACGAATTTATGAATCTGGTTATGGATTTGCGCGCTGCAAATAAAAATATTGTTCTGACATCGAATGTTGCGCCTGGCGATCTGTCCGGGTTTGACCGCCGTCTGCAATCATTGCTGGCGTCGGGATTGGTCGCAGATGTCGCGACACCGTCTAAAAATGTTGCGCGCACGATTATGGCGCGTGCCGGCGTTGCGGCGAACGTTGCCGAATATCTAGCGGGCCGCATAAACGGTGACGGTCACTTGATTGCGGGCGTTGCCAAAAAAATCAACACGTATGCCGAACTGATGAATTCTTTGGTCACATGCGACGTCGCCGAAAGATTATTGTCTGACACATTGGTAAAATCCAAGACTCCGCTGGCCATGGTAAAATCCATGTGCGCCAGACTGGGGGTATCGTATGACGCGGTATGCGGAACATCGCGCGTGCGCAATGTCGTCCGTGCGCGCCAGATTATGATGACCGCGCTGAAGTCTGCGACTTCGCTATCGCTGGCGGAAATCGGACGTCTGGTCGGCGACCGTGATCACGCGACGGTTCTGTATGCGATTTCGACAACCGCAAAATTAAAATCATCCGATCTGATTCTGGGCGCAGAAATCGACCAGATGATTGCCGAATGCAGATAATTCCGAATTGGGTAGCGCGACCTTGTCCCAAGGTCGCACGTGACAACCTTGGGACAAGGTTGTCCTACCATTTTCAAGTTAAATGAAAAAATGCAAAACGATGATATATTTTTCAGAAAGAAATTAGATCATGAAATTCCATATTGGGTTAAGTCGGATTCAATATTTTTTATAACAATAAATACATTGCCACGTGGAAAAAATAATCTTGCGACTTTTAATATTTCGAAAATAATTAGAGATAGTCTGCGATTTTATCAATCAAAAGGTTTGATATATGTTGAATATTTACTGCTGATGCCGGATCATTTGCATATGCTGGTCGCATTTAATGATATCCCTATGGAAAAATTTATACAACAATGGAAAAAATATATTTCCAGAAATACAAAGGTTGAATGGCAGCGTGATTTTTTTGATCATCGGATACGAAATGGCGAATCTTTGCAAGAAAAAATAGATTATATATCAAATAATCCAGTTCGTAAAAATTTTGTGGTTAATTCGTTTGATTGGAAGTATCAGTGGTTGAGAGGGATGCATGAATTATCAGATTTTGATTTAGGATCATAATTAGGCATGACCGGTTTGTCCCAAACTGGTCATGTGCGACCTTGGGGACAAGGTCGCGCTACCCGAGAGCGCTTCACTAAAGGACTTTTATTATACGGTTTTTTCTGATATAATGTCAGCATCAAATAGGGAGTTTTAGGATGAAGAAATTAGCTGTTTTTTCAGTTTTCTTAGGCGTATTGGGTGTGTTTGGTGCCGGACATGCGAAGTCTTGTACTCTGCAGTCTTGTGATACAAGTAGCCTTACAGCCGGATGGTTGCGCGCGCAATATCCGGATGGGACCCAGTGTTATTGGTGCGGTGGAGTTTCTTCAAATAATTGTGAAAACGGAACAAACGTTGCGGTTATAAATGGTTTGGGCAACATTACCAATATTTACGAATGTGATACAGGTTGGACAAATGGCTGGAGAGAAAATAATCCCGGCAAATTTTGTAATAATTCGGACTTAAAAGGCGAAAGTTTAAGTTCAATAAAATTAAATAATACGGACATGTATTATAGCTTGGATGGCGGGATAAAAACAACAGGTTATATTTCTGGTGATGCGACAGTTCTTAAAGCCGGTAACATAGCTTGCATTGTGGTGAAATGTAAATCAGGATACGAACCGAATGTAGCAAAAACAGCCTGTGTAGAAGTTGGCCGCGGCAGTTGCGAAGCCAGAACACATATGAAATGGGATGCAGGAAAATGCATTTGTAAAACGCTGGGAGAGGTGGAAACATCCGATAAAGCAAGATGTGTTGATCCAAAAAAGTTAGCTAAAGAGGAAGAATGCAGAAAGGGTGGCGCAACATTTGATGGCCTAGATGGATGTGTTTGCAAAGACCGTGCTTTTGGGACAGGACAAGTATGGAACGATACGCAAAAAAAATGCGTATTGTCTGATGAAGAATTAAAAGCACAAAAGGACAAAGCAACAGAAGAACTGGAAAAGCGCCGCAAAAACTGTACAACAGACAAAGCAAAAGCGTCCGGTGCGTCATGGAATGGGAGAACGTGTCAGTGCGGCGCCACCAAGGGGTGGGTTGAATCGCGCGGAGAATGTGTATTGAATGCAAAAGTTGTTGCGTGTAACGCCCTGCGCGATCGTGGTATCAAGGTGGATTGGAGCGAATTGCAGAACGACTGTGTATGTACAGAAAACGGCTATCGGATGAATGATGCTAAGACGGATTGTATAGAAAGTTCCGACGCAAGACAAGCGCGCGAAGATAAGCAAAAACAAGAAGAAGCAGACAAGGCGGAAAAGGCACGCTTGGAAATAGAAAGGAGAAGCAAGACAACGATAACAGTTATTACGGATACTTCGAAAAAGTTGACCGATATCGGCAGTGCCCACTTTGACGTCAGCGCATGGAAAACAGCCGAAGGTACATTTAATACTTCGCGTTTGATTTCGGATTCTGTTGCGGGTGTCGTGCTGGGGACGGCCGGTGGATTAATCACCAGTAACGTTATCAAAAACAATCAGGTCGACAGCGGATTTGATGATATATCATGTACCGTCGGCGGCCAGGTCGTCGCCGGATGGGGCGATCAGTTCAGGGTTGGAATAAGATAAAAAAATCCGGCGGATGCCGGATTTTTTTAAATGAAAAATGAAGAATGAAAAATGAAAAATGAAAAATGAAGAATGAAGAATGAAAAATGAAGAATGAAAAATGAAAAGTGAGGAACAAAATAGAATATAAAAGTTATAAAAGTACAGAGTAAAGATATTATGAATCACTCTGTACTTTTGTAACTATTAAATAATAACTGTTGTGCGTAAAATCACTGATTACTTTTCATTTTTCATTCTTCATTTTTCATTTAAAAACCGCGCCATTGGCGCGGTTTTTAAATATCCAAATCGCGGACGATCCCGTACTCGCCCTATGACTGCCGGCGATGCGGCGCATACGGGCTCTACGGGATGACAATTAAATGTCAAGATCTCTTACAAATTTTGCGTGTTCTGTGATAAAGCGGAATCGGAATTCCGGTTTCTTGCCCATTAATTCGGACACCACGGTTTTGGTGCGTTCTGCGTCTTCGGCGCCTTCTTCGGTGCGTGGCGGCAGTTCGACGCGGATCAACCGGCGTGTTTTCGGGTTCATTGTCGTTTCTTTCAACTGGTTCGGCATCATTTCGCCAAGCCCTTTGAATCGCGATATTTCAATTTTTTTGTTTTTATATTTTCCTGCCTTTAATTCTTCCAATTCTTCATCCGTATCGACATATATCGATTCGGTGCCATGCGTCAATTTATACAGCGGCGGGCATGACAGATACAAGTGTCCGCCATGTATCAGGCCCGGCATGTCGCGATAGAAAAACGTCATCAGCAGTGCCGCGATATGCGATCCATCGACGTCCGCGTCGGTCATGATTATTATTTTTTCATAACGTAATTTTGATTCGTCCCAATCGCGCGCCGTGCCGGCGCCGATGATGTCGATCAATTCGTTCAGTTCTTTGTTCGCGCCGAACTTTTCATCAGAGTTAGAGAACACATTCAAAACTTTTCCGCGCAAAGGCATGATTGCCTGGGTCGCGCGGTCGCGCGCCTGTTTTGCGGTGCCGCCCGCCGATTCGCCTTCGACGATAAACAGTTCTGTGCCCGCGATTCCATGTTTGGCACAATCGGCCAGTTTGGCCGGCATGCGTGCGCGTTTGGTCGGCGTCTTGCGCGCGATGTCTTTGACAGCCTTGGTCTTGATACGTGCGTTCGCCAGATTGATCACAAAGTCCAGCAATGCGTTCGCAGTTTTCGGATCAGACGCCAAGAACATTTCCCATGGATCGCGCAGCGCGTT
Organism: Alphaproteobacteria bacterium; assembly: GCA_031555055.1. GTDB lineage: Bacteria > Pseudomonadota > Alphaproteobacteria > Rs-D84 > Rs-D84 > JAFGMC01. The sequence goes on from JAVBUT010000002.1 coordinate 262,133, forward strand.
TTCAGTGTATCGCGCGATTTCCGGGTTGGACAGTTTTTCCTTGGTCTGGCCCAGGAACTGTGGCGATTTATAGAATACGGAAACAATTGATGCGACCGAATCAAAAACGTCTTCGCTGATGATGTTTGCGGCGGCCTTGTTATTTATTTTTTCGCCATAGTTTTTAATGCCGCGCGTGATCGCGGATTTAAATCCGCTTTCGTGTGTGCCGCCGTCGATTGTCGCGATCGTGTTACAGTACGACGCGAAAAAGCCATCGTCGGATGCCGCGCCGTTTTCATCGGTTAAAAATGTCAGTGCCCATTCCACACGGCCAGCATCGTCCGGAAAATCAACCATGCCGGAAAATATTTTCGGCAGAATGCGCGGCTTGTCGTTTGTGCGTTCCGCCAAAAAGTCCGCGACGCCATTGGGATAATAAAACTCTGTCTTGGCCGGGATATTCATATCTTCGGTAATTAATTCCGGATTACAGTTCCATTCGATTTTTACGCCGCGCGACAAGAAAGCCTTGGCCCGCGCCATGCGATAGATTTTCACCGGCTTGAACGTTGCATTCGCGCCGAAAATATCGTCGTCCAAAGTAAAGCGGATCGCGGTGCCGTGTCCACGTGTCGCGTCGCCCCGGCTTACCGGGCTGGTGGTTTTGCCGCGCGCGAATGTTTGGGTCCAGATGTATCCGTCCTTGGACACTTTGACGGTCATTTCAGACGACAAGGCATTTACGACCGCGCCGCCGACCCCGTGCAGACCGCCGGATGTTTTATATACGTTATTGTTGAACTTGCCACCCGAATGCAGTGTGGTAAAGATGATCTCCAGCGCGGATTTGCCAGGATATTTCGGGTGTTCGTCGACCGGGATTCCGCGGCCGTCGTCGATGATTTCAATTGTCTTGGCGTCGATCATGTTTACGACGATTTTCTTGGCAAAGCCGGCGACGGCTTCATCAATAGAATTGTCCATGATTTCCACAGGCAGGTGGTGCCAAGCCTTTTCATCCGTGCCGCCGATGTACATTCCGGGGCGCAGACGCACTGGTTCAAGACCCTCCAAAACTTGGATATCCGATGCAGAATAGTTGTTGTTAGTTTCAGCCATGTTTTTATTCCCGTAGGGGCGGCTGGAAAGCCGCCCAGGGCGCGTTTCCACGCGCCCCTACAAATTCAATCTAAACGGCAGAATAATCAATTTTCGCGCGGGGTGCAAGCCAGATTTTGACAATTTTTAATTTTTGTCTTGACATTTTTTTTTTTGGTCCAGAATATAGAAAACAAAAGGATGCTTTATGTTTCTTATTAATAAATTAAAAAACAAAAAACAGCAATTGATTCTAAATCAATTTTCAGAATATTTAATTTCTCATAGTCCAGTTTCTGAAAATTACCAAGGATTTATGGAAGAAGAGGATATTAAAAAATTTTTGCAATCATTGGGAATGGTTGAAAAGATTAGACATTCTGAAACCTATGCGTATTCTGAAACTTATGAAGTAAACACTAAATTGGATACATACACTGTTGATCATAATGGGATTTATATTTGTGCCGGATCAAGTTGGATTTATGATGAAGAAGAACCAAACGCGCGCGTGCACATAAAGATAAGCCGGGGTGGTAAAAAAGTATTTGAATCAGAATATTACGAACAAATGGGCTATGTTTATGCTACTCATGGTGTAATGAGCGAATTGTACAACGGTTTAAAGCAAACAAGGCCTTATTTTGATAATTCCTTGGAAACATTAAAAGAAAAGCTTTCTAGGGCTGAAAAAGAAAAAGCCCTGATGGATATGAAGCTTATCAAACGGGAAATGAAAATTAAAAATCGCGAAATTATAAAAAAAATTCGTGGATAAAATAAAAACCAAAAAACAGGCGGTCGGATGACCGCCTGGTTTTATTTGCATTGACTTGAATTTTCGTTTGGTCAACAATACGGTCAGGATATACGAAAGGAGTTTGCTATGGCAGAAATGAAAATGTCAGACAAAAATGCACCACAAGATATCATGGCGGTTGCGACAAGAAAGCAAAAAAATTCAAAAAACATTACGGTCGGGTCGGTTAGTACGCTGGTATTGCTGGCTGGGGTTGCGTTGTTTTTAGAATCCAAAGGAAAATCAGCCGCCAGCAGCATTGCGACGGGCACCGCAATATTAAACTTTTTTGCCGCGGTATATTCTTATCTGAATTATAAAGCCAATGCAGAACGAGTTCTGAAAATCAATCAAATGTGCAGGGGTGCCAGATAATATATCGCCCAGTGCCGATTAAAAACATCCGCCACTTGATTATTTATCCGTAATTTATTATATAAAGTGCAACATGAATAATGTAGGGGCGCATATTTGCGCCCCGGGGCACAAGAATATGCCACTACAAAGGTTTGGTCAAAAAATATGAACAAAAATCCATATGAAGTCTTGGGTGTGGCGCGCGACGCGTCGGACGCGGATATTAAAAAAGCGTATCATAAACTGGTTATGAAACATCATCCTGATAAAAATCAGGGCGATAAGGCATCCGAAGAAAAATTCAAAGAAATCAACAACGCATTCGATATTCTGAAAGACCCGCAAAAACGCGCGGCATACGATCGCTTTGGCGACGCGGCTTTTGCCGGCGGAAATGGCGCGTCCGCCGGTATGGGGGGCAATCCGTTCGGCGGCGCCGGCGGTTTCCATTTCGATATGGGCGGCGGCATGGGTGGCATGGAAGATATTATCAGGGAAGCCATGCGCGGTTTCGGATTTGCCGGGGATATGGGCGGCGGTCAGACGCGTGAAATGCGCGGACGGGATTTACTGGACGAAGTTGTAATTGATTTGCGTGATGCATATTTCGGAAAAACGCACACTGTGAAATTTTCATCCAATGTGAAATGCGAAAAGTGCGACGGTCACGGTACTGACGACGGAAAGTCCGCGCCAAAATGCGAACGCTGTCATGGTGCCGGCACCATTCACCAAAGCCGTGGATTTTTCGCAGTAGAGACGCCTTGCCCGGAATGCCAGGGTCTGGGGCGTAAAATCAAAAAGAAATGTTCGTCGTGCGAAGGCACCGGAACCGTTCACAAACAAAGAACACTGGAAGTAAAAATACCGGCCGGCGTCGCGGACGGAACACGGTTGCGTCTGGCGGGCCAGGGCGAAGCCGGTCAAAACGGCGCGCCGGCCGGTGATTTCTATGTCGATATCCGCGTGCGCCCCAATGCAAAGTTCGACCGTGTCGGCAACGACTTGTTAATGCGCGAAAACGTTCCGTTTACGACATTGGCGTTGGGTGGCGAAATCGAAATCGAAACGATTGATGATAAAAAACTGTCGGTCAAGGTTCCGGCGGGTACCCAAATCGGTGAAAAACTGCGCGTGCGTGGCCACGGAATGCCAACAGGGCGCGGCGATCACTTTGGCGATTTGTATATTGATGTCGCAATGATTGTTCCGACCAAGTTAAACGAAAAGCAAAAGAAAGCATTGAACGAATTCTCGGCGAACACTAAATCCGATAAAAAGGGTTGGTTTTAAATCACCCGCCCCAAAGGGGCGGGTGATTTAAAAAAAATCCCGCGGCGCGGGATTTTTTATAATTTTACATTGATTTTAACGCGGTGATTTGGTGGCGCGCGTGTTCCATGGCAATCTGATTCTTTGCAAACGTGTCCAAGGCCGCCGTTCGTGATATCGGCAATGGTTTTATTCCAGGGTTCTTTTTGTTGGTGATAGATATTTGGATTTTATATGCCATATTTTCCACCTTTGGTTATTTTGAATTTTGCTTGGTCTTTGTCGCAACTTCCTTGCCTGGGTGCGGCAAAGGTTTGATTTTTGGCGGATGTCCGACTTTTACTTTACCAGTGCCAAATATTTTTTTCAGGAGTGACATGTCTGTCCCCTTTGGTTTTATTTGTTTTTTATCTTTTTAAATTTCTTTGCAAAGTCGATCGTGTATTCAACCGCAGACCACAAAGACGCAACAACCCCCAGCCACAATCCCCAAATTCCAATCTGGGGCAGGGCATAGATCACGAACATAAATATTCTGCTCGTCATATCCGGGGTGATCAATGTGCCGACCGCAAACATCAGCATAAATGCGCCGACTGCGACCATCTGGATTGTGTTTTTAACCTTGCCCATGGAAAAGCGCCATGCGGGTACAGGCATTTCCATTTTCTGGGTGCCCATGAATTCGCGCAGGCCCGAAACGTACAATTCGCGCGCGATCATGATAATAATTGGTATTACGATAAACCACACCGGCATCATCGCAGCCAGCATGACCATGGTGTTAACCACTAACAGCTTGTCCCCGATATGATCCAGCACACCGCCGATCTTGGATGTAACGTTATATTTTTTCGCCAGTATCCCGTCAAACAGATCGGTAAATCCGGCAATGGTAAACAGTGCGAACGACACCCAGTACCATTGGTACATTAGTGTCGGGATAATCGCGAACGACGCGGCGATACGAAAGCATGTCAGAAAATTTACAAAAAACTTCATTTGGTTTTCTCCTTTGGGATATTTATATGTGCGTATTATATCATTTTTTAAATTAAAACCAGATTATATTTTTTAACCAATAATCAAGAATGAAAATAAGAATATATTTTCATCGCGGCGGATTTTCCAAGTCCGGGTACTTTTAACAATGCGGACAATTCGGCATTCGCGATTTCGCGCACCGATCCGAAATGATGCAGAACGCTGCGCTTGCGCGCGGGGCCGATCCCTTCGATTTCATCCAATCGCGACGCGGTGACCTGTTTTGCGCGGATCGTGCGGTGGAATGAAATCGCGAAACGGTGCGCTTCGTCGCGGACCGCGCGCAGCAATAAAAACAGTTTCGAATTTTTGGGCAAATCCGTGCTGATCGATCCGTCTGGCAAAATAAAATGTTCGTCGCCGTCGCGAACCTGGCCCTTGGTGACGCCCAGGATTGGTATGTTCATCGCCGTCGTATGCGCGATGTTCCACTGGGCCGGACCGCCGTCAACGATAATAAGGGATAAGGTTTGAGGTTCGAGGTTCGAGGGATTAATCGCCCTGGCGACAAATTCTTGCATCATGGCGATGTCGTTTCCGGCCGCGGCCATGTTTTTCAATTTAAAATGCCGATAGTCTGATTTTATAAATCCGTCATGTCCGAATACGATCATGGCGCCGACGGGACTGCGCCCGAACAGGTGCGAATTGTCGAATACCGCCACGCGATCAATTTTTATCCCCAGCCATTTTTCCAATTCTGCGACGGAATCACGCCAGCTGATTCCGGATTCTTTTTTCTGTTTTATTCCGCGGACGGATGTATGCGTCAGCGCAGCGATACGATCGCGGGCGTTCGCCGCTGATTCAAAATCCATGTTGTCGGAAAATTTTTTCATTTGCGCCGACAGTTCCGCAATAACAGGCGCGCTGTCGCCAGTCAATATGCGACGGGCCAAGCGAACGTTATCGTTGTATTCGGTTTGTTGGATGCAACACGGTGCGCTGCACCGGCCGATCTGGTGCAATAAACACGGACGAGTACGGTTTTTCATAAACGTGTCGTTGCATGTGCGCAGCCGGCATACTTTTTGAATTGTCTTGATCGTTTCGTTCAGGCTGGATACGGAAGGATACGGGCCAAACACGTCGCGTTTTTGCGAAATCTTGCCACGGAATTTCATCAGACGCGGAAATTCATGATTGGTCAACGCCAACATCGGATACATTTTCCCGTCGGTCAGCATTATGTTGTAACGTGGCTTTTCTGTTTTGATCAGTTTTTCTTCCAGAATCAATGCCGCCGATTCGTCCGCGGTGGTATCCCATTCGACACGCGTTACCAAAGACCGCATTACCTGCTTGTGCGTTTCCAGTTTTGAAATGTCCACATATTGCCGCAAACGCGCGGAAATATCGCGCGCTTTGCCCACGTACAACAGGGTGCCATCCGCGTCGTACATCTTGTAGATACCTGGCGCTTTAGGACTTCCTTCAATCAAATCAGAAAATTGAATATTCATAAGTTGTATGTTATAATATAATGGTATAAATATCAAATTTCAAAAAAGGAAGGAAATATGAAACAAGAGTCCGGAAGATCAATGATCGAAATGCTGGGGGTATTGGCGATTATGGGTATCATAACCGTCGGTGCGATCACAATGATTTCATATGCTATGAAAAGCCAGAAACGAACCGCCGTCAACGACGAAGTCACCCAGATGGTGACCGGTGTCCGCCAATTGCTGGGTGAATATGATGACTTTTCAAACATAAATAATTCTACGATTTTTGGTGCGATCGGGATGTCGCCCAAGAATCCGTATGGCGGAAATTACGAGCTGGCGGTGAATCCGTCCAACCCGCGCCAGTTTATCGTTTCTATCAACGGGCTGTCAAAATCCGATTGTGAGTACTTTTTAACCAAAGCGTGGTCCGATTCTGTCGAATTTCAAATGTCCAGCGGCCAGCGCGGTGGCGCGATCGGGGCCTGTACGGATGAAGCCGGCAGGAACGTGGTCAGAATAATTTACGGGGAATAGCGACTGGTTATGGCCGGATCAGTCGAGATTTCAAAGACCGAAGATGGAACAAGACTGTTGCGCTGGTTTTTGCGCGTATACCCGGGAATGCCACAGCGTGAATTTTACAAGCTGTGTCGCGGCGGACAGATACGGGTTAATTCCAGGCGGTGTCGCGGCCAGGAAATATTGCGCGCCGGCGACGTTGTTCGCGTTCCGCCGACAGTCGCAAAGTATCAGCAGATAAATATAAAAAAGACCGAGGCCGGCGATCGGTTTTCGCTGGCGGACTTGGAAGAGTTGCGCAGGTGCATAATTCACAATGACGATGATATCGTCGCGTTTAACAAGCCGGCCGGAATGGCCGTCCAGGGCGGAACAGGGATCAGAAAGTCCGTCGATAAAATGGCGGCTGCGCTGTTTCCGTACGACAAGGTATCGTTGGTTCATCGTTTGGACCGCGAAACCAGCGGTGTTTTGGTTGTCGCTAAAAACCATAACGCGGCGCAGGTTTTGACCAAAGAGTTTCAGGATAAAACCGCGCACAAGGAATATTTGGCATTGTTAATGGGCGATGTGTCACCAGAATCCGGCGTCATTGATAACTTTATGATCAAGGGACGGATTATGGCAGAAGGGGATACAAACCCGACCGGCCCGCGGCCCCAGCGCGCAGTCACCGAATACACGGTTATATCGAAACTGTCGGGGATCGTGTCTTGGGTTTTATTTATGCCAAAGACGGGTCGTACGCACCAGTTGCGCATGCACAGCGCTTTTTCGTTGGGGGCGCCGATTGTCGGTGATACGCTGTACGGTGGCGAAAAGAAATTTGACGGGGCTTTGGATTCGATGCTGTCCACGAAAAACTTGTTTTTATTCGCAAGACAGTTATCATTCCGTCATCCGCGCACGGGAAAAATAATGACGCTGCGGGCGCAAATGCCGGACTATATGCAGTCGGTGATAGAATTTTTGGAATTTAAAATACCGGAATAAAATGAGAATTTACAAGCGCAGAGTTTTTTATCGCATTGCCAGAATTGCCGCGATGTTCTTGATCGGGCTGGTCGTTGCCGCGATAATCGCGCTGTCCCAGGTTAATTTGGAAACACTGCGCGAAGATCTGTTGCACACGATGCGCGACGCAACCGGACTGCCGATCGAAATCGATGGCGAAATTTCATGGAAGTTTTCACTGCGCCCAAAGGTAGAGCTGAACAATATCAGAATCCCAAACGCCGACTGGGCGAAAAACAAAAACGCCGTCACCGCAAAGAAAGTCGATGTGACGCTGAACCTGATGTCGCTGTTGCGGGATCGTCCGACAATACAAAGCGTCAAGATTTACGACGTGGATATATCCGTCGAAGAAAATACCAGTGGCGAATACTCGATCAAACAACTGACGGATGAAGAAAGGCACATGGACGCTTCGGATCGCGACAAAAGATATCCGTTCGGGGACCTGGGGATGGGGGTCATAGAGATTCGTGATCTGATCGCGCACGTAAACGGATCAACATATGCGTTCTCGGGATTCCAAATATCATACAAGTCTGGCAAAAATTCGCGTGAGTACAGCGGATGGCTGAAATCCGACGGCAGTGTTTATCCATTCATAATATCGCTGTCGGAATATAATGAAGAACGCAAGGTTTATCCAGTGCGTGTCGCATTGTCCACAGGGGGCGAAGCGCTGGTCGCGAACATCGCGCTAGAAGGCACCAGCCTGATGCCAATAGACTTTATATTAAAGGGAAATATTCCGGATATTGCGCCACTGGGGCGGGCTGTTGATATAGATATCCCGGAACTGCCCAGAATCAAAGTGAACATGTCGGGTGGATTTGGGCATAAAAAAATAACTTTGCGAAAATCATCTGTCACGATCGGTGGCACCGATATGACAATATCCGGCGATTTAGACTGGGGCGCAGAAGTTCCAAAGATGAACTTGAAAATCAAGGCAAATAAAATTGATATCGTCGAATTGTTTCCGGATTTGTACGCGTCCGGCACAGAATGGATTCGACCAAACCGGCCATTGAATGTATTCAAGGATACACCGTTGTATGGCACAGAATTGCTTAACAAAAATATAAGTCTGGATTTGGATGTTGGTACTTTGCGCGTTTACCGCGATATGGAGATTAAAAACTTAAAACTGACCGCAAAGCTGAAAGAGGCACGTACCAAGGGTTATGAATCTCATCTGTCAGCCAGTGCCAGTGCGCGCTTTGCCGAAGGCGATGTACGTGCGGGTCTGGATGTGGAAGTCGACGCGAATGGAAAACTGAACGTGCGTGGCGCCGGAATCGGCGAACGGATTTATATAGGCGAGTTTATGAAAGAACTGCGCGAATACGATTATATTTCCGAGCTGCCGGTTAATTTTGAATTTTATCTTATGGGGACAGGCGGGAATCTGTCAGAGCTGATGTCAACAGTCACGGGCCCGTTGTATATTTATTCTGTCGCGCCGGGATACGCTCATTCGGAACTTGTATCGTTTGTGTACGGCACAGACTTTTTGACGGACTTGCGACACAATATCCAGGACTTGTTCAGATCGGAAAAGAAACATAACCAGATTACGATATCGTGCGCAGCCATAAAATTAAAACTTCGTAACGGCAAGGTCGAAACAACCAACGGTGTCGCGATCGAAACCAACGCGATAAACATACGGTTGGCCGGCATGGTGGACTTGGCGAATGAAACGCTAAAGGCGTCATTGATAACAGTGCCGTCACGCGGATTGAAAATAACCCTGACGGGCGGACTGGTCAATTCGATGGAGTTTACAGGAAACCTGGCCGAGCCTGATGTGAAAATCAGCGGATCGGCCGTTGTCAGCAAGGTCGCCAGCGCCACCGGCATAGGCTTGCTGTTGGCACCATTTACGGGCGGTCTGTCGATTGTCGCAGGCGCCGGGATCGGCCTGGTCGCGGGCGACTTTTTGGAAAACTGGCTGTCGGATCCGCATCCGTGCAGAACCGCGCTGGATCATGGTGCGGCCCCGCGTGAAGGTGATCCGGAATGGCTGAGCCAGCCTATGTCCCAGCTGGTCGGCGAATTGATAAAATAAAGTATAAAGCAAGGAGAAAAGAAAAAATGTTTAGTTGGATTGGTTTAGTTCAGGTTCTGATCATCGCGGCCATAATATGGTTTTTTTACAGGTCTTTTATAAGAAACACTGCGTCGGAAAAACTGGTGCACGGATTGTTCGGTTTGGGATTTTTATGGGTGCTCAGCTTTGTCATGAATTGGGCTAATCTGGATTTGCTGGCGGGCTTTTTGCATTGGACGGCATTATTTCTGTCTGTCGGTCTGGTTGTTATATTTCAACCGGAGCTGCGTAAATTTCTGGCGCTGATGGGAAATGTAAAATTGTTGCGCAGTTTGTTCAAGCCGTCGTCGCTGCGCGGAATCACGGATAAAGAGCGCGTCGGGAAAATCGTGGACGAAATAGTCGTCGCCGTCGAATACATGTCCAGTAAACGCACCGGCGCACTGATCGTGTTCCAGGATAAACTGGACGATTCCGGTATCGAAAAAAAAGGCGTCAAAATCGACGCGGTAATTTCCAGCGAACTGATGCTGACAATATTCTTTAACAAAACACCACTGCACGACGGCGCGATGATAATCGACAACAACCGCATAATGTATGCCGGCGCGATACTGCCGCTGTCCCAGAATAATCTGAACTGGAAATACGGAACGCGCCACCGTGCCGCGCTGGGACTTAGCGAGACTTCTAAATCGGTGGTCCTGGTTGTCAGCGAGGAAAGTGGTGACATATCAATCGCCGAAAAAGGCGTGTTTAAAAAATACGACGATATGAAAAAGTTAAAATCGCGATTGGAAAAACTGATGATCAAATAAAATGCCCGTTCGGGCATTTTTTAGTCATTAGTCTTTGGTCAATAGTCATTAGTAGGGGCGCATATTTGCGCCCATATGATTTCATATCATGGTTTACAAAACATGGCGAATTTACATTCGCCCCTACTAATGACTATTGACTAATGACTATTGACTAACGACTATTGACAGATGTCTCCTTTTTGCTCTTGCGCCGAATCGGCATTTTTTGCTAAACTGAACCGTAAGAATGTAGAAAGAAGTCATACTACAGGAGTTAAGTTATGGAATTTTCAGTCTTTCGCCAGGTTTTGATCCGTGCGCTGGGGCATATGCAGTCTATCGTTGAAAAACGCGCGACTCTGCCGATCTTGATGAACGTCAAGATAGAGGTTGCAGACGATATGGTGTTAAGTGCAACCAATGTCGACTTGGAATTGGTCGAACATGTCGCTGCGGACATCACATTGCCGGGCAAGACGACCGTTCCGGTTCAAATGCTGTACGATATTGTGCGCAAGCTGCCTGATGACGCTGAAATCAACTTTAAACAATCCGGCGACCAGCTGGTTGTGTCCAGCGGTCGCGCGATATTCCGTCTGCCGACATTGCCTGCGGAAAATTTCCCGGCGATGGCGGGCGCAAACCTGACCACTAAATTCCAAATGACAACCGGCGATCTGGGGCACCTGATCAACAAGACAAAATTTGCGATTCCGGTTGACGATGTCCGCTATCACTTGGGCGGGATATATTTCCATATCACCGAAGAAGGCAAAAGCAAAATGCTGACCGCGGTTGCGACCGACGCCCAGCGTATGGCGCTGTGCGAAATGCCGGTACCCAGCGGCGCGACCGACATGCCGTCCGTAATTTTGCCGCGTCGTGTTATCGGGGAACTGTCAAAGTTGCTGGAAGATGCGACTGTTGATGATGTTATGGTCGAACTGTCCGATACCAAGGCCCGCTTTACCGTCGGCAGTGCCATACTGACATCCAAACTGGTTGATGCCCAATATCCAAATTATCGCGTCGTTATTCCAAAGGGCAACGACAAGATCGCAACATTGGACCGTAAATCGTTCGTCAATGCCGTTGACTTGGTTTCCGTGGCGTCCCAGGATAAAACAAAATCAGTGCAATTGACATTCAGCATGAACAAGCTGGTTATTAACGCATCCAGTCCGGAAAACGGAACCGCAACCCAGGAATTGGATGTGGAATACAACGGTGACAATTCCTTTACGATTTTGTTCAGTGTTAAATTCTTGCTGGACATCACATCTCAGGTCGAAGGAAACAAGTTCCAGATGGAAATGCAGGACCCGATGTCTCCGACAATTCTGAAATCTACAGAAAAAAAGACGGATGCGTTGTTTGTCCTAATGCCGTTAAAGATGTAAATAAATTAAATATAACAGCGCATTTGGCGCGATTTGGGGTGGCTTATGTATGTTCAATACACTACGCCACCCCAAATCACGCTAACTACGCCATTCTTTTTAATTTATTACAGCCCGGTTTCGGGCAATTTTATTTTCATCATATAAAAAAACCGGCATACGCCGGTTTTTATCGAATTTTTATCACCAATCCGCATGTACCATAAGGTGTCAATTTGCTGGCGCCGTCTTTGCGGGTTACGTCGCTGCCACACACGCCGCCTTCGAAACGGATTCCATAGTCACAATCTTTGGATATGAATGGCATGATTTCAATTGCCGCATTGGCGCGTGCAAACAAGCCGCCGGTTTTTTCCGTTTTTGTTTCGAATGCCCCGGTTGCCGGATCCGGCGCATATGTGTCGATTTTTGAATGCGCATACCCCAGATTTATACCGGCGCCCAGTGTCAGCCACTTGGCCAAGTTTTGCACGTATCCCATTGACGCGCCCGCGAATTGTGCGCCTGGAGAATTTATTTTTTTATCATCTATTTTGAATCCGTCGGCTTGGATAAATCCAAGCAATGCACCAAAGCGCACACCACTGTTTGATCTTGTCGATCCCAATGTTATGGCGAATTCCGCCTGATAGCACAGACCAAACGGGGCGCCATCTATATCGGCAAAATAAAAGTTTTTTTGCAAACCCAGGCTTAAAGGCAATATGTTGTATGTAATGACTTGTTTATTAGGCTGATACGCTTGCGGTGTTTTTGTGCCGTTGGATTGTGCGGCCAGATTGCCCACAGGTAACAAAGAAAGCAAACCGCATGTCGCAAACGTTTTAAGTTTTTTTACTGTTGTCATATTTGTCCTTTTGTATCTTAAGGTATTTTTGCACAGTATTTTATATTTGTCAATATTATTATAATAATTAGATAAATTAAAAAAACCGGCGCATGCCGGTTTTTATTAATGTGAACGTTGGTTCTTGATATAAAATATGCCAATGCCCAGACCAGTGTACCAGTTTGCGTCATAGTTACCGGTAAACATGAAACCCGTGTCCGCATGCACGCGAACGCCAATCCGTGATGTGACTGGAATCGGCAATGCAACACCGGCACCGAATTTTGTGTACAAATGTCCGCGCTCGTTAACGATACGGTCGCCTGGGTTGGCGTTAGAAACCGTCGGCAGCGGTTCTTGGATCGCTTTCTTTCGCATATGTCCGCCCTGGCTGGACAGAAAAAAGGTTAGCGCTTCGGGAACGATTTCTATTTCCGTCATCGCGGAAACGCCTAAAAAGTGATTGTTTTCCGAATATCTGTTGCGTTGCAACACTTTGGAATTATCGAACGCTTCAACAGTGTTCATACCTTCGGACCATCCGCCGTTTAATCCGAATCCTATGGAAACGCGGTCGGCATCGGTGATGCGCAGGTTCAGCAGTCCTTCAAATACGTACGACTTGCAATCGCGTCTAATTTCATTGCTGGTCCAGATGCTGGGGCCTTGGGTATTTACTGAAAATGTTCCGCGGATATTATCCAATACAGTCGATTTGCGTTTTTCTTCGATCAGTACCGGTCCCTGGGCGCTAAGTTTTTTTAATGGCACGGCCGCCGCCACAATGCTAAGCGTGGCCAGCTTTAGATTTCTTTTTGACATATTGCTTCCTTTCTTTTTTTTATTAATTTAAATTATTTTGTTTTGATGACCAGGCCGACCAGTGCGCATGGTACGATCTTTCCACGTATCGTGTTTTTTGCCGCATAGCATTCAAACGAAAGACCAACACCACAACCCTGGGTTTTGTACAGTTCAAAATTAGATGTCAGCCCCAGTTTTAAATATGCGCCGGTTTGTCGCGGATCAACGGCATAGTCGGCCATGACAAATCCGCCTTTGATTATTGCGCCGATCGATCCCTTGTTCGGGTCGCGCGTAACGCAATAATTATAACTGGCCGCAGCACCGGCATAGGTATCCTTGATAGATTCCTGGGAATCAGTTCCCCGTGTATGCCCCAGTCCGCCTTCGATACCGCATTGCTTCATCCATCTGGAACGTTCCAGATCGCCAAATGTAAACTGGAATTCAATGTCCGTGAACAAGCGGCTGTATCCGTCATTGTCGCGACCGGACCAACCGACGCCCACGATCATCAGACGCATATCGTTCAGGTGCCATGTACTTTTTTGTTTAGGCTGTTCTATTTCTTGGGCTTTGGCGGCGACCATTGGCATAATGGTGGTCAAAAGACCAAGCGTTGCCGACTTTAATTTATTATTTATCATTGTTTTTCTTTATTGTGTTTATCTTGTTCTGGCGTAAAAAGCAATCGCGGCATACGGCGCCAATGTTTTGGTAATTGTATTTGCCGTTCCGCCGCCTTCGGCGCCAATGCAAAAGCTGCAATTTTTACGGCTGTACATTTCAAAATTAAAAGTCAGCCCCAGCTTTGCGTATGCGCCGGTTTTTCGGTCACCGACCGCCAAATGGTCGGAAATTACAAGGCCGCCTTTGGCAACAGGGCCGAACACAGCCGTAGCGGGCGCGGGCGATGTGCAATATGCCTGATTGATCGACAGGCCAAAGAACGCGTCTTCGATAGTATTGTCAGGATTTGTGTTCATTGTGCGTGCCAGACCGGCTTCGACGCCAAAGTACTGGCGCCAACGCGATTTCGGTTTGTGAAAATCCAAAGCAACTTCGACATCGGTAAAAATACGACTGTGTCCGGTTTTGTCTGCACCGATCAATCCGATTCCGACCGGCATTGTTGATTTAAATCCTCTTAATTTCCAAGTGTCCTGTGTTTCCAAACAGCATTGTTTGTTAATGCTTTCTTGGGCATTCAAATTTTTTAGGGGCACGGCCGCCGCCAACAGGCTAAGTGCGGTTAGTTTAAAATTTCCTTTTGACATATTCGTCCTTTTGTCTCCTTGCCAGCGTATTATAGACAAAATAGGGTGGCGGTCAAACGTTTTTTTGCACTGTAGCAAAGATTGTACAAAATCATTATTTCACAGCATCCAATTGCAAAGTCCAATATTTGTGATAGAATCCGCCAGGCAAATAAAAGGATTAATTTATGGCAATAGAAGAAATGTCTGCGGGCGTGATCCCGCCAAAACAGATGAATGCGATCATCGAAGTGCCTGAAAACGGCAATGTGAAATACGAAATTGACAAGGGGACGGGACTGTTAAAGGCTGACCGAATTCTGCATACACCAGTCACATATCCGGCGAACTATGGATATTTTCCTGGGACTTTGGGCGACGACGGCGATCCGCTGGATTGCGTTGTTGTGTGCAACGCGCCGTTGCGCGCGGGTATTTTGATCGAAGTGCGCCCGATCGGTGCGCTGGTCATGGAAGACCAGGCCGGCGGCGACGAAAAAATTATCTGTGTGCCGTTAGACAGCGTTGATCCGTTTCATACAAATACGAAGCATCTGGATGACCTGCCGGAAATTCTGCGCGCGAAAATCGAATACTTTTTTCATCACTACAAGGATCTAGAGCCCAATAAATGGTCCAAAGTAATCGGATGGGTCGATCGCGAAACCGCAGACAAGATCATTATGGATTCGATCGATCGGTACTGGGCGAATAAGAGAAAAACCAGTCATTAAGCCGATAGATAACAGTTGACATATTTATTTATTGTGATATTTTCTTACAAAAGTTAAAAAACATAAGGATTATATATGTCTGAAAAGTATCAGTCTTCCACATTGAAAGAATTACTGGAAAACCCGCGTGTTGGTCAAAATTCAAAAAGTCGCGCATTGAAAATTCTTGGCGAGATGTCCGCATATGGCATAACGCGCGAACAAAGCCGCGCAAAATATACAGGATCACACATGGCGCATGTTAGCAAAATAATTGCAGATATTGATGAAAAGAAATCCCAAATCGATCAGCAGCTTGCGGAATTGACATCACGTCGGAATCAGATCGCGTCGAAATACAACATTGTCACCAACGACAACGCAATCAATCACAATATGACCGCCGCAGTGAAAAAAGTATATGACATATCCGCTTTGATCAATTGCAATCCATCTATTGTTGGTGTTGCGGTTGTTAATAACCAGGTTTTATTCAGTAACAGCGCGAATAACTTTCCATTGGAAACCCGTTGGGATGGTAAAAATAATTTAGAATCAGGTGGCAATATTGTACATCAAGGTTGGTTATTAGAAAACTTTACGGCGCGTATGAACTTCTGCACAAAAAACAGCGCGTTTAAAGATACTGATTGGGAATTCTGCGTTCAGCTTAGCGCCCCATATACTGCAAAAGTTCAGCCCGATACATATGGAAAGATTGTAGAGGCTCCAACATTTGGTACATCGTCTATATATGGTTGTACAATGCTGTGGCTGCGTAATAAAAATACCGGTGAACTTGCGAGATTGATTGCGGATGAGACGAAATGGCTTTCGTGTTCCTATTGGCTCGTTGCGTTCTACAGCGGGCGGGACTGCCTGAGCCGCGCGACGCGCAACCTGCGCACAGACTACGATTTGTGGGAGACGGTGCGCCGGCTTTCGGAGTCTCGTGTCAAAGAGCTAAACGCCCGACAACGGTAAACGCAAAACGAATTTTCGTGCTGGTTGGTACGGGGACGACGGTTTGTATGGGCGAATATAAATTCGCCCTATTTACTATCGACTAACGACTATTGACTATTGACTAATGACTAATACCAGTTATAATTCCATGGAATTTAAAAGAGGTTAAAACAAATGGCATCATATACTGCAAATGATATGCGCGTCGGTTGGGCGATTTCCCATAACGGCAAACGATACACTGTCACATCAATCACCAAGGTAAAGCCAGGCAAGGGCGGTGCCTTCGTCCAGGCGGACTTGCGCGATATTGACACTGGTAACAAGGGCGGCGACCGCTGGCGATCCGAAGACAAAGTCGAAAAACTGATGGTTGAAGACATAGAATGCCAATACTTGTATTCCGACGGTACGGACGCATATTTCATGAACTTGAATGATTATGAACAGTTCACAATGCCGGCTGATTCTTTGGGCGAACAGGTAAAATTCCTGGCCCCGGAGATGAAGGTCAAGGCGAACTTTGTATCCGGCCAGCCAATTTCGATCACATTGCCAAAAACAGTAATCGCGACAATCGTCGAAACCGAACCGGCGTTAAAAGGCCAGACAGTTACCGGGTCGGGGGGCAAGCCGGCGATCTTGGACAACGGCGTCCGCATCCAGGTTCCGGTATTCGTGGAATCCGGTGAACGCGTGGTTGTTAATACCGAGACATTAGAGTATGTAGAAAGAGCGAAATAAAAAATTAAATATAACGGCGCATTTGGCGCGATTTTGGGTGGCTTATGTATGTTCAATATACGCCACCCCAAATCACACCAACTACATCATTCTCTTTAATTTTTGCAGCCCGGTTTTGGGTTGTTTTTTATTTTGATTTACTTTCCGAATTCATAATATTTTGAATTTCATTAATATAAAGTTTTTTCATCTCGTCCATTGCGCTGGTTAAGTATTTCCGCGGGTCGAAATTTCCCGGATTCCGGGCCAAGTATTCGCGCACCGCCGCCGTAAACGCCAGACGCGCGTCGGAATCTACATTGATTTTGCAGATGTTCATTGAAACGGCGCGTTTTAATTGCGCAGTCGGTATGCCGCGCGCGCCGGATATTTTACCACCGTATTTGTTTATCTTTTTAACCAGATTTTGCGGAATGCTGCTGGCGCCGTGCAGAACCAGCGGGAATTTCGGCAGACGCTTTGCAATCGTCGCCAGAATGTCAAAGCGCAGTTTTTCATTGTCGCTTTTTCTTTTATACGCGCCATGGCTGGTGCCGATCGCGATCGCCAACGAATCCACACTGGTGTCGGCTATGAATTTTACAACATCGTCCGGATTGGTATAGATGTTTTTTAGTGCTGACTTTTCGTCTTCGATCCCGGCCAATATGCCCAGTTCGGCTTCGACCGACACATCGAATTTTTTCGCGTACGCGACAACTTGTTTGGTCAGTTTGATGTTTTCACCCAGTGTCAGATGACTGGCGTCAATCATGACGGATGAAAAGCCCATGTCAATCGCGTCTTTGCATGACTGGAACGAAGAACCGTGATCCAAGTGCAGGGCGATATTGTCGCGTGGCGCGATACAGCTGCCTGCGATCATTCCCATCATCAAATCCGGCCCCATGTATTTCATAGCGGATTCCGATACAGCCAGAATTACGGGGCTGTGCGTGTCGTGCGCCGCCCCCAGGATCGCCTTTAGCGTTTCCAGGTTATAGAAGTTAAACGCCGGCACCGCGAATTTGCGACGCAATGCGTCTGCGAACATTTTCTTGGTGTTTGTTAAACCAAAATCTTTGTAATTCATTGTATCTCTCTCTGGGTGCGGTTATAAAATATTGTATCATAATTCCTTGTTTTATTATACAGGGGATTCCTGCCGTCGCGGGAATTAAAAAACTTGACAATAGGATCATTTGTGCAAAAATAACAGTACGAATCGGGGGCTGTGGAGAGTGCACGATTTAAAAGGTAAACAAATGAAAAAAGTATTGATTTCTGTATTGGGATTGGGTCTGCTGGCGGGCTGTAACACATATGATTATTATGAAGGTGGCGTAAAATACGTCCAAGACGGTCCGGACTGCATCTATTATTCCGGCGAACAGGGCAAACGCTTTAACAATGATATTTATGCGCTGGAAAGCGGCAAGAAAGTTGTTTACCGCGATACAATTTGCAAACACCTGTATGAACAGGATACAGCCGGCCAGGCGTCCCGTATGGATCGCACAGTCTTGGCCCCGGCCGCAGTCGAAGCGCCATGCGCCGCGTCCAAGCCGGTATTCACAGGATGCCGTACTTGCACAACCGCACCGGTCGTAACACGCAAGTATTACACGATCTCTGCGATGTAAGATTTTTAAAAAAACCGGCGAACGCCGGTTTTTTTAGTTATGTTTAATTTCGTATTTCGGTTCCCATCCACAGGAGGGGAACTGCAAGACGGAATTTTGTTTCGAAAAATTCGTAAGTCATTTTTCATATCTCTTGAACCGCCGATCAAAATATGATACAATCATTGTAATAATAAGGAGATTCTGTATGAAAAAATTAGCTTTTGGATTAATCGCAGTATTCGCGGCCATGGGTGTGGCAAACGCGGCGCCGGTCGGCGGTGACGTATGCGCGCTGGTTATGGCGATGAAACCTGTATTCAATACACTGCGCACTTTGGCGTTTATCGGCGCCGGATTTATCATTGCCACATGGGCCTGGGGATTTATCAAGGCTGGCGACGTAAAGATGGACGATCTGCAAAACAAAGGCGTTGGTCTGTTGGTTGGATTCACATTGCTGTTCAGTATTGGTATGGTTCTGCAATTCTTGGGACCGATCACCGGCTGTGCTGCAGGCGCGTTCTAAAAACAAAACCGCGCAAATCGCGCGGTTTTTAAATTAGCAAGATGGTTTTCCTGTTCTATATTCTTTTTGCGTTGTTTGGCGTCCTGACCATTGTGTTTTTGTGGGTCGGGATCGAAGGTATGATCGGTATGTTTAAAAACATTGCGCCCGCGGTATCCGCCGGCCGGCGCCAGCGTGCCGCAATTGTGGATTTTATCGCGTCGGAATTTCCGGATGCCAAGACAATCGTGGATATCGGGTCAGGCTGGGGCGCCGTCGTTGATGATATATCGAAACAACTACCGGGTACCGCCGTCATCGGTCTGGAAATAATGCCGATATCGTATTTGTACTCTGAAATTCGGTGCGCGTTTAGAAAAAATGCAAAATTTATTTTTGGGGATGCTTTTAAATTTCTAAACGGGTCTGACAAGAAATTTGATATTGGGATTACATATTTGCTGTCATCGGAAATGCGAGATGTGAAAAAAATATTATCGCGTTTTAAGGTTTTGATTGCGTTGGATTTTCCATTACCAGATGTGAAACCGTATAAAAAAATAAAGCTGCATCATGATCGCTTTGCCCAGCATTATTTGTATATCTATCGGGGCGGAAAATGATTTTCTTTTATTATCTGGATATTTTTCTGTGGATTATTCTTGGTGTTTTTATTTTGGTTCAATTGACCGAGTTTATAATATGCGTAGCGCGGAAATTGTCGCCCCAGGTTCGGTCCGGCGATCCGATGCGTGCGGCGGTCGTTGGTCAAATTCGGGAATTCGCACCGAATGCCAAAACAGTTATTGATATCGGGTCCGGATTTGGAACCATGACGCGTTCTGTGGCGCGGGCGTTTCCGTGCGCTGATGTTATCGGGATTGAAATAATGCCGACCCCATATTTGTATTCGCTGGTGCGCGGAATGTTGTTCAAGAACGTGAAATTAACTTTTGGGAATGCATTTAAGTTTCTGGATAATTATAACAAGAAATTCGATGTTGGAATTACGTATTTGTTGACACCGGAAATGCCAAAGGTGCAAAAATACATGTCGCGGTTCAAAGTTTTGATGGTTTTAGACTTTCCGTTGCCGGATGCAACACCGGTCAAGACGATTAAATTACATCGTGATTTCCTGGGGCAGCATTATTTGTATGTGTATAAACAGTGATTAGTGTCAGTGGTTAGTAACGGCGGGTGACTAATTTTTTTCTTACGAATTATGTTGTAAGAGTTCTTTTGAAACCCTTTGTAGTAAATTCAACAATTCCGAATTTGATAATGATTTTATAAAATCAGGCTGGGTGGTCAATTTATATTCTTTGGATGAAATTTTGTTCAGAAAATCCGACATCAGTATTTCAAATACGCAACATAATTTTTCCAGACGATATATACTGATCCCGCATTCGCCGGTTTCGTATTTTTGCAGTTGCTGAGAAGATACACCCACCATTGGGCCCAGTTTGGTTAGTGGCATGCCCCGTAATATACGCATACGACGAACCAAGGAACCTAAGTCTTTATTAAATTGCGCTTCATCCGTCATAATCCAATCCCCCATGTTTTTTATTAAAAAACACCGCCGTGATGAGGGGCGGTTGGGAGTTAGACCTACCGTAAGATAGTGCGCATATTTGGGCATAGCCCTTATTTTGCAACCTCCCAACCGTAAACGGTTAGAGAGCTTTATGCTTTTAAAGGCGTCTTACGGGGATTGTCTACATCCCACACCGGTAATCGGCCGGTGCGAGCTTATTATATATTATTATTTTTATAATTTCTAGGAATAAAATTTAAAAACACCGTCATTCCCGCGCCCGGGGTCCCCACAAAACCTACTGGATTTTGTGGGGTGGTCCAGGTGGGTGCCGGGCTCGCTTTGCGCCCCGGAATGACAACGCTTCGCTATTACAAAAATTCTTTCAGAATTTTTGTAAAACACTCTATCATACCAGGTGGGACTTTTTTATACGCCGCATGCCAGTTCCCTTGTGGCTCAGGCGCTGGGTCCCCGCTGTCAGAGGGGTCGGCGACGGCGGGGGGGTCGTGCCCATACTCCCGCCGTCAGAAACCCCGCCCCGGCCGGCGGGCACCCCTCGGACCGAGGGGAACCAGCGCCGGAGCCCTGTCTCCCTC
>JAVBUT010000010.1:0-13344 GCA_031555055.1 Alphaproteobacteria bacterium
AAAAAGGCAAATAAAAATCCCCGATCGTGGATTTTTTTAGTCAATAGTCGTTAGTGACAGTGACAGTGTCAGTGACAGTGTCAGTGACAGTGACAGTGACAGTGACAGTGACAGTGACAGTGACAGTGACAGTGACAGTGACAGTGACAGTGACAGTGACAGTGACAGTGACAGTGACAGTGGGGGCGCGTGGAAACGCGCCCTTTGTTTCGTGAACCGAAATTTGTAGGGGCGCATATTTGCGCCCCTGTGCACTGTCGCGTTTCGCCTTTTTTTTATTCGCAAATGGTCTTTTTTGTGATATAATTCACAGTGGCATGGGTCTAATGCAGGAGAGAGAAAACTACATTCGGGTGCAAATATGCGCCCGGATGTGGGGGCGAATTACATTCGCCCAAGGTGGCAAGGGGGGAAAGTAAATATTGAAAAATATCACCCCCCTCGGTCGCTTTGCGACCACTCCCCCCGCAAGCGGGGTGAGACGCCACGGAGCGTAGGGGCGCATATTTGCGTCCAAGATAGCGCAACCGTGTCCCACGGTTGCGAAAAGGCGACCTTGGGGACAAGGTCGCCCCACCAAGCAGGGGACAAAATAAGAAAGCACCGCGCCTGGGGCGGGGTGAAAAAGCAGGCAAAAAATATTTATTGACAAATCCTTGACAATGGATATTTTTGTCCTATAATATGATTCGTAAGCAGACAGGAGTCACAAAACCAGAAGGAGGTACAAATGTCAGCAAAAGATAAAGTAAATAAAGCAACATCCAAGGTAAAAAGAATCTTATGGGGCGCAACAGTCGTTGCGGGCGCTGCATTTTTCGCATCTTGCGAAAAAAACAACGATGAACTGGACCCGGTAGAAAACGATGTCAGAATCGGTTGGAGCTTGGGTGAACCTAATAGTGGCAACTTGTGTGACGGCAAACACACCGATTTTACAAAAACATTATCTGAACATGCTATTGACTCTACCAAAAATGCTAAAGGTACAAAAGACATTTATGCATACGTTTATTGCGATCAAGGTCGTGGGCCACCGCGTGCCGCAGTGACTGCTTTGATCGAAACATTACAAAAAGCAAAAGCAAAGGGTGTCAAGTTTGAAAAAGGCACGCTGTATGTTAATGATAGTGCTTTTGAAAAAACAGACAGCACAACGTTACAAAATTTTGCTCTCACATTAGATAAACGTTCCAGACAAAAATAAAAAAATGCCCATTCGGGCATTTTTTTATCCTACTCTGAAATACAACTTGGTTCTTTTTTACAAAATTTTCTTTGAAAATTTTGTAAAAGCGAAGCGTTGTCATTCCGGGGCGCAAAGCGAACCCGGACCCCGGGCGCGGGAATGACAAAAATCATTTTATGATTTTTGTTAAAGAACCGAATTGTGGAACAGAGTGTTTTATTTCAATATATAAATATTGCTTAATTATTTGTATTGCATAAATTTCCTTTAATTTGCTAGCATCAACAGAGAGATGAGATTAGCAACTTTATTTTTTACATTATTGTTTATAACATCAGCCGCTTTTGGTGCCGATTATTTGGTATGTCCCACACCTGGGGGACAAACTTTCCCACACTTGGCTCAAAGCGGGGATGAAGCGTGTAAAAGCAGAACAGATAATGGTGGTGTTGGAGGTATATATTGCAGCACTTACGGGTGTGGTATGTGCGATCCTAGTCCACTTCCAGTTGGCGGAAGATTTAAAGGATATGGATCGTCGGATATATTATCATGTTCATGGGAATGTATAGAGAATTACTATAAATCCGGCAGCACATGCACCGCGTGTAATACTGACTATTTTACTGATGGGCCTGGCAAAGAATCTTCGACTGACTGCAAAAAAACTTGCCCGAATAAGGCTGGCGTTTCAAATGGAACGTGGGCGCCGGATGCGTCAGAGGTCAGCCAAGGAGCCAATTGTACATATACCGATCCCACAAAGCTGAACTGTAATGCAGGGAGTTTCAAAAACACCACCACTAATACTTGTATTGCCTGCCCGTATGGCACTTACTCTACTGGTAATGCAACCCAGTGCACAATCTGTGGTGTCGGACAAACGACCAGTAATACTGGTTCAACATCTGCGGGGGCTTGTACCGGTTGTGCAAATCCGGATGGTATAATAACTGGTTGGGCCACGCGAACCTGGGATAACAACACGGTATCGCCCGCTACTGCGTGCACTGTGGCAAGTTGTAAATCTGGGTATAAGGTTGATGGAACAAAATGCACCGGGTATACTTATCGGGTTAAATTTAATGTCGGCTTTGGCGCCACCGCCCAAGCAGATTATACCGAATGTCAATACGGCACAGTGTGCAAATGGACAAACACCACAACAAAGACAAACTCTGTGTTCCAAGGATGGGCGTCTGTATCTGGTGGATTCGTAAATGTTACTGATACTGAATATGATACTTTGCCAAAAACATTTGATGCTATACTGCCAAACTTGGCCGCACCGACAAACGATAATTACATTGTTAACCTTTATGCCATTTGGTTGGATTGTCAAAACAATGCAAATGTCCAAGAATGGGTTGCGGGAACGTGTGAAATAAAGTCATGTAATCCCGGATATCGAATCGTGGGGACTGGGGCTTCAGCAACTTGTTCGCAATGCAACGTGGCTGGGTATTACTGTCCGGGGGGCGATCCAACGTCATCGACGTACTGTAAAGACGGGACGCCCGCGCTGACCGATGCGGATGCCGGATACTGTACTTGTGCGGCCGGATATTATTGCCCGGGTACCGGCTCTTGCGCTGTTGGGGATGCAATAACAAATGCCCCGGGATTTTGCAAATGCAGTCACATGGGAACAACCAGTGCCACTAATTCGACCGGGCCAAATGCATGCATTTTCGCCACACCAAACGCGTTCAGGATTCCTGAAAATTCCACCAAGTTCTGTGATACCCAGGGCTGCTTCTATGCCCCGAACGATGCAGCAATGAAAATTTAATCAGTTTGTTTATATCTGTGTTCTGGAACATGTTCCCATATTTTTCGAATTGATTTTTATTTGCCGAATTGTTACCGTTTGTTATATAACGTAAAAAAAGAGATGAGATGTCAGCCAAGTCAAAGCGCATATTCAAGAAAATTATCAGCTGGGCAGGGGTTCTGTTTTTTATCGTCGCGGTCGGTATGCTGTACTGGCAATTGCGCCACTATTCGCTGCATGATATTGCGCGTGCACTGTGGAATATCCCTTTTGCAAACCTGGTCTATGCGTCGGTTGCGTGCCTGTTGGGCTATATCGCGCTGTCGTTTTATGATTATCTGGCGCTGCGCTATGTGGGCAAGATGGTGTCATGGTGGAAATGGATGCTGGCCGGGATTTTGGGATTTGCGATTTCAAACAATGCCGGACACGCCGTGGTCAGTGGTGGCGCGATACGCTATCGCCTGTACACACGCTGGCGCATTCGGGCCGGTGAAATCGTCAGAATGCTGGTGTTTTCGGGATTTACGTACTTTTTGGGCTGTACGACACTGATGATTTTGGGCTATTTGATGATCCCAAAGGATATATTCGCCCAATCCGTCGGTGCATCCATCGGTATCCACGGGCTGTTCTTGTTCAGTTGTATCGCACTGGGGACATATTTCGGAATGACGGTGTTTTTTCGCAAAAAGACCATAAAGCTGGGCGATCTGCATTTTCAAATCCCATCAACGGAAACCGCCGCCGCCCAGATGTGTTTGGGGGTGCTGGACAGTATTCTGGCCGGATTGGTGCTGTATTTTTGTCTGATCCCGTTTGTTGAAATACCGTTCGGGACGTATATCGGGCTGTTCGTTATTGCCCAGACCGCCGGCGTGTTCAGCCAGGTTCCCGGTGGAATCGGCGTGTTTGAAACGATATTCATGCTGGCGTTGCCGGATGAAGTCAGCAAGGCGTCGATTTTTGGCGCATTGTTGGCGTTTCGCATAATTTATTATGTCTTGCCGTTGATCGGGGCGGGGGGCTTGTTCTTTATCTATGAAAACTGGCTGCGTGTCCGGATGAGGCGCTGGATGGCCGAAGCCGCCGCGTTACGCGAAAAACTGCATATCCCGCATGTCCATTTGCCGCATTTTAAGAAGAATGCTAAAAAGAAGCCAAAGAAATAATCATTAGTGTCAGTGTCAGTGACAGTGTCAGTGGAGGCGCGTGGGAATGCGCCATTTTTTTTTATAAAGCGAAATCTGTAGGGGCGCATATTTGCGCCCTTGTATCGTGAACTGAAGTTTGTAGGGGCACAAATCGTATATCACCCCCATCGGTCGCTTTGCGACCACTCACCCCGCAAGCGGGGTGAGACGCTATGGTGCCACTGTCACTGACACTGTCACTGACACTGTCACTGACACTGACACTAATGACTATTGACTAATGATTTAAACCATGATATGGTACGCCGGAACGTATAATATGGGTTAACTTGGTGTTGTTTTTCATACTAGTTTTCTTAGTTTGCTGTGCGCTGGCTGTTACCAAAGCGCATTCCCTTGGCATGGGCGGTGTCGCCCCATGGGGACAGGCTATGTCCACGTTGTACGCGATAAACGTAAAAGGATTATATAATGTCAAAAAAAATATACGTGGACGCTGTCCACCCGGAAGAAACGCGGGTGGTGGTGGTCGATGGAACCAATAATCGTGTTTCTGATTTTGATGTAGAAACAACGACTAAACCCCAAATCAAAGGTAATATTTATCTGTCCAAAGTTATCCGCGTCGAACCCAGCCTCCAGGCGGCGTTCGTGGACTATGGTACTGGTAAAAACGGATTTTTGCCGTTTTCGGAAATACATCCGGACTATTACCAGGTTAACCCGGAACAGAAAAAAAAGCTGTTGGAACTGGCGCATGCCAATATCGTCGAAGACGACAGCGACCCGGACGATAACGACGAAGTCGCCGAATACGACGATAACGACGCCGGCGAAGACAACAAAGAATTCCAAAAACGCGCCCGTGAATTTAAGATTCAGGACGTGATAAAGCCAAAACAGATTCTGCTGGTCCAGGGGGTCAAGGAAGAACGTGGTCAAAAGGGCGCGTCTATGACAACTTACCTGTCGCTGGCCGGTCGGTTTGCCGTTCTGATGCCTAATTCGCGCAAGCGTAATTCCTATGGCATTTCCAAAAAGATTTCCGACAAACCGGAACGCGCACGTCTGCGTGATATTCTGCATGGGCTGAAAATTCCGCGCGGTATGACGGTTGTTCTGCGTACGGCTGCGTTTGGTGCGGCCGGCGACGATATTGCCAAGGATTACGACTATTTGGTCAATCTGTGGAACGATATCCGCAAAAATACGCTGGAATCCGTTGCGCCGGTGACAATCCATACCGAAGATTCGCTGTTGCGCCGCGTGGTTCGTGATTTCTTGTCCGATCCCGAAGATACTTTGGTAATCCAAGGCGAAGACGCATATGAAGCAGCCAAAGGATATTTCCAGCAAATGTACGGCCGTCCGCCCAAGAAGCAGCTGGTTCAATATAAAGACGCCGCGGTGCCACTGTTTGTAAAGGCCGGCGTCGAAAAACAGCTCGAAGGGCTGCATGGACCGTATGTAAACTTGCCGTCCGGGGGCCAATTGGTCATCAACCAGACCGAAGCAATGGTCACAATCGACGTGAATTCGTCCCGCGCGATCAAGGAAAAAGACATTGAACAGACCGCACTGAATACTAATTTGGAAGCGGCCGAAGAAATCGCACTGCAACTGCGTCTGCGTGACTTGGCCGGGATTGTCGCGGTTGACTTTATCGATATGGAAGAAGACCGCAATAACCGCAAGCTGGAAATCAGAATGCGCGAAGCGATGAAGCGTGACCGCGCCCGTACCCAGGTTGCAAAAATTAACACGTTCGGCGTGCTGATGCTGTCGCGCCAGAGATTGCGCAGCAGCTTTATGGAATCGTCATACGTCCAATGTCCGCACTGTTTGGGCGCCGGCGTTGTGCCGTCTGTCCAGACCGCGGCTGTGATCATGTTCCGTCATCTGCAAGAAAAATTGCTGGCTAAATCGGCCCAGCGGATCATTATGACCGTGCCGACGGATGTCGCGATTTACCTGCTGAATAATAAAAAGAGCGAACTGTCCGAAATGGAAGACGAATTCGAAACCGAAATCGTCATCGTTGGCGACGACAGCATGATGAATGTCGATCAGTATTCGATCCAGCGCGTTGCGGTTGATGCTAGCAAGCCGGATGAAGTATTGAATGCGAACCAGCCTTCGACCGATGCAAAAAAGAAGAACATTGTTCATCAAGAGGCGAAAAAGACAACCATGAACGCGCCGCGTCATCGTCGTCGCAGAAAAAAGCAGCCGGAAAAACCAAAAACATTCTGGCAGAAAATCATCAAATAAAAACCGCCCCGAACGGGGCGATTTTTTTTCCATTTTTTATCATCAATACTCGTGATTATCGGTTCCCCTCCTGTGGAGGGGGTGTTTTTTGCACCGTCAAAAAACGGGGTGGTCTTATAAAGTTAAAATCCGGGAAAGACCACCCCGGCTCGCGATAACAGCTTCGCCACCCCTCCACAGGAGGGGAACTACAAGACACAATTCCCGAGATAATAAATCCATAAATTCTTAAATTTATAAATTAAAAAAGGGCGCGTTTCCACGCGCCACTACAACCCGTAAATTCAACCGATACAATTACCTATCGGTGCGATCGTATTTGAATTCGTGTAATGCGGCGCCGACTATTTTTGTATAGTTTGTTTCTTTATTACGGTTCAGTTTCTTGACCTGGTCCAGTTCTTTCTTTAATGATTTAACAATCTTTGGGTTTTGTCTGATTAACCACAAAATAGTGCTGGATTTTCCGGCAAATGAATTGTCGAAACGCTTTTCAGCGCTGAACGCTTTTGTTTGCACTGGGACATCGTCCTTGATACGGACATGCTCTGCAAGTAAAGCTTGCTTGCCGATCTCCAGCCGTTTTTCTGTATCAGTTTCCTTAAGAATATCATGCGCCGGATCCGGGCTGTATTGAATGAATTCAATGCTCCATTTTCCGGTTTCTTCGCGGTTCGTGATATTATATACTTCGTCCAGCAATTTTTGTTTTTCAATCTTGTATGTTTCTCTGGACTTGAAAATATTATAGATTCCGTTTGTAATCAAAAATATACCGCTTATGGCATATACAGCAAGTTTGAAGTCTATAACAGGTTCAGTGTTCAGCAATATTACCGCCCCCGTGCCGACTTTGAAAATCGCCATCTTTTTGCTGTTGTTATAATTCTTTCTTGCTTTGTTAAAATCTGTCATGATTTTTTCCTTTGTTTATTTCTTTTTTTGATACGTTTGAATTAATTCTTCCAATGCCGGCCGGATTTTGAACAAGTTTATTACCTTTTCATCACTGCGCATTATCAGAATATTGTTATCTATGTTCAGTTTATGTGCGCCGACAACAACTTTGGCCAAATCGATCACATCGCATGTTTTGTCCCGTGGACATTTATAGAATTTTTTACATTTATAACAATCAAAATCAATTCTGTATTGATCATCCAGGCGTATCGAAATTTCATCGATTGTGGCGGATTGGGGCTGCTTTTTTATATCACTGCTTTGTGACATTACTTTCAACGCATCATGCATTATGTCTTCATGCGCCCAATCAATGATATCTGTGATTTCTTGGCTGGATAACCCGGTATCACATACCTTGATCATAAACAGTTCCAGGGATTTTTGATAGCAATGATCAAAGTCTTTGCAACCTGTATTTGTTGCGACTTCACACCCCAGGCCCAAGATAAACTTTGCGACAATTTTCGTCTGGTCACGCTTGCTTGCGTTCAGCATCTTGGTTATTTTATCCGAATATTTTTTCTGGGACATAAAGCGTTTGGCCGGCAGACAGTTTGGCAGTCTGCCTTCTTTGACCAATGCTTCGGCCACTGTGCCCAAGACAACCAGAACGGTGAAAGTTTCGTTTTCAACCTCTGGCAGGAATTTTTTATCAAAAGCAATGTGTTCTGGATTTGTCATGTGTGCGCATATTGTTACACTTGATCATATATTTGTCAAATAATAATTTATTGTAATTCGGTGGGATTTTTACTATTGTGACCGTACAGAGCCATGAAGAAAGAGCTTTTTGATTTTTTAACAACCGACCTGCAGTTTATCAAGGGTGTGGGCCCGGTCTTGGCCGCGCGCTTTGACGAAGTACTGGGCGGTCGGCGTATTCTGGATTTTTTGCTGCATAAACCGGCATATGTGCGGCCGCGCGCGCTGATCGACAGCGTTGTCAACGTGACGGCTGGCGATCTGATTACGATTCCGGTCACGGTAAAATCGCACAAGCCAGGTGGAAAGTTCAAAAATGGCGGTGTTCGTCCGACGCAAATAATTTGTAATGATAAATTCGGCGCAACGCTGACGCTGCAGTTTTTTGGCAGCAGCTTTTTGGATTATTGGCTGGAAAAACTGCCGATTGGCTCGGAACGCGTGGTCAGTGGTCGGCTGGAATTCAACAACTATTCCGGCGCAGTGATCAATCATCCGGATTTTATCGAAACGCCTGAACGTGCCGGAAAAATCCCGACGATCCAGGCGATATATCCATCCGGGATCGGTCTGACCCAGAAAACATTCGCAAACGTCCGCGATGGGATATTTGCAAGCCTGGACAGAATTAATTACTCCCCCCTTGAGGGGGAGTCGGCGGCACCGTCATGTGCGCCGGTGGGGGGTATAATTTCAAATTGTACAGATAATATCACCCACCGCATCGCCGAAAACAACGGCTCTGCGACTCCCCCTCAGGGGGGGGGTAATCCCCAGATTTCAGATTTCCTGGTCGCACTGCGCGCGGTGCATTTTCCGCAAACAGCCGACGATCTGTTGCCGAATTCGGATGCGATGATGAAATTGGCATATTCCGAACTGTTCGCGCACCAGGCGGCGATTGTGATTTCGCGCCGCGAAAGAAAAAAAGTTATAAATCAAAGATCGCAAACCAGAAATAAAAAATACGATCTGTGGGAAAAGTTCAACTCTATTTTGCCTTTCGCATTCACCGGCGCCCAAGAACGCGTGATCGGCGAAATATTCGACGATATGGAAAAAACTGTGCCGATGATGCGATTGGTCCAGGGCGACGTTGGTTCAGGCAAAACGATTGTCGCAATGGCGGCGACAATAAAAATGGCGGAATTCGG
Source organism: Alphaproteobacteria bacterium (assembly GCA_031555055.1). Taxonomy (GTDB): domain Bacteria; phylum Pseudomonadota; class Alphaproteobacteria; order Rs-D84; family Rs-D84; genus JAFGMC01. The sequence goes on from JAVBUT010000010.1 coordinate 9,208, forward strand.
GGCGCAAACGGCATTCCTGGCGCCGACGGACACACTGGCCCAACAGCACTTTGCAAAGATAAAACCAATGTGCGACGCAATGGGCATTGTCTGTGATATTCTGACCGGTCGTGACAAAGGCGCGCCGCGCCGCGAAAAACTGACTTCGTTAAAATCCGGCCGTACTAAATTGGTGATCGGCACGCACGCACTGTTTTCGGACGATGTGGAATACAAAGACTTGGGGCTGGTCGTTATCGACGAACAGCACCGTTTTGGTGTCGCCCAACGGGAATCTATGAAACAAAAGGGAAATCATCCGGATATGTTGGCGCTGTCGGCGACACCGATTCCGCGCACTTTGTCGATGACGGTTTACGGCGATATGGATATTTCGATCGTTAATGAAAAGCCCGCAGGGCGCTTGCCGATCAAGACCACGAAATTGCCCGTGGCGCGCGCGAACGAACTGGTATCGCGTCTGCGTCCGCAAATTGACGCCGGCGCCAAGGTTTTCTGGGTGTGTCCTTTGGTCGAAGAATCCGAAGAATCCGACATGATGGCCGCCGAATCCCGGTATGAGTTTTTAAAAAAGGAAATAGGAATCAGGAACCAGGAATCGGTCGGCATTGTTCATGGCCAGATGGACAAGAAAAAGCGCGATGCGGTCATGGCTGAATTTGCGGACCCGAAATCCAAAATGCGTGTGCTGGTTTCCACCACAGTTATCGAAGTCGGAATCGACGTTCCGCACGCCACAATCATGGTGATCGAAAATGCAGAGCGGTTCGGTATGGCGGCATTGCACCAGCTGCGCGGGCGTGTCGGACGCGGCAATGCGCAATCGTTTTGCATATTGATGTTCGGCGCAAACATCACGCCCGACGGGATGAAGCGACTGGATGTGCTGTGTGAAACAGACGACGGATTTGTAATCGCAGAACAAGACCTGATGATGCGCGGAACCGGCGAATTGCTGGGGACGAAACAGTCCGGGTGGATTGCGTATAACTTTGTCGATTACCGCGAACACCGCGATTTATTCAAGCTGGCGTCGCTGCGCGCGCGCGAAATGGAAACACCGGATCAACTGACACATGACCTGATGTTTATTTTCGGTCGCGAAACAATGGTAAAATCGTAATGAAAAAAATAATAAAAGCATTTTTCATTTTTCATTTTTCTTTTTTCATTATCAATGCGGCGCATGCGGCGACGCTTATCAACGATACAGAAATTGAGAATGTTCTGACCGAACTGATAACGCCACTGGCGGATGCGGCGAATATTCCGCATGGCCGATTAAAGGTATACATTGTAAACGATGACGAATTCAACGCATTCGTCCGTGGCGGCGAAGACGTGTTTGTCTATACCGGATTACTGACGCGTATTAAATCTCCGGACGCTCTCCAGGCGGTTATCGCGCACGAAATGGGGCACATGTTGGGCGGGCACATGGTCCAGATGTCCGCGCGTATGGAATCGGAAACAATGCGTGCTTTGCTGATCCAGGCGCTGGGGATCGGCCTGATGGTTGCGGGCGGGAATCCTTCGCTGGGGGCTGGGGTTTTGGCCGGATCGTCGGGAATTGCCCAACAGTCGATGTTGTCTTTTTCGCGAGACGAAGAACGCATCGCGGACAATATGGGTGTGGACTTGATGGTGCGGGCAGGTCTGGATCCGCGCGGTTTCATAGAAGTGTTTGAACAAATGAACGAACAAATGGGTGCCGCGGAATCGCGTATAAATCCGAACCGGATCAATCACCCGCTGACGTCTGAACGTCTGAAAAATATCAAAGAAAAAATCAAGGAAGCGCAAACTAAATTCCCCTCCTGTGGAGGGGTGCCCGCAGGGCGGGGTGGTCTTAAATGTATGCAATATGGGAAAGACCACCCCGTCGCGCAAAACGGCGCCGACACCCCTCCACAGGAGGGGAACTTGGACCATGCCTATGCAATGGTTCGTGCAAAATTGGTCGGGTATCTGGACACGGCGGCGCGTGTGCGCGATCTGTATCCGACGGCTGACAAATCCGATTCCGCAATCTATGCGCGTGCGATCGCAAATATGCAGGCCGGAAACCTGGGCGCGGCGAAAACCGGAACTCTGACATTGATTTCGCGCCGCCCGTCTGATCCGTATTTTTACGAATTGCTGGGCGATATCGAATATCAGTTCGGACATTACGACGACAGTGTCACCGCATATGAGAAAAGTTTAAAGTTGATTCCCGGAACGGCGCCGCAAATCCAAACCGCGTTGGCGCTGGTGCTGACCGAGCGTAACAAGCCCGGCGATCGCGACAATGCGATCGAATTGTGCAAACGCGCATTGTTGGCCGATCCGGCGCCGCTGACTTATTGGGTTATGGCGCGCGCGTATGATGCGGACCCGCGTGGCGATTGGGCAATGGCAGAGTATTATAATATGTCCGGCAACAAACAGAAAACGCGCGAATATGCCAAGCGCGCGCAACAGAACTTGAAAAAAAACACCCCCGAATATCTGAAATCAGGGGATTTGTTAAGGTAAGAAATCGTATTTTATAAAAATTTTATTGCATAAAATTTTTTAAACAAAAAATCCGGAAACACCCGGATTTTTTATATGTTCCAATTCGGTTTGTGCGTACATTATTTCACAAACGAATATTCCATTTTCAGATGATCCGGGTTGTATGTGCTGTTCAGAATTGCCAAAGTGTCTTCGACAATAACCAGCTCTTCGTTCGTCGGAATCATAAATACTTTGATTTTGGAATCGGCTGCGCTGATCAGGGTTTCGCCACAGCCCTTGAATGTAAAGGTTTCGCTGTTGACCTTTTCGTCCAGCTTGATCCCCATGTGTTCCAGTCCGGCGCAAATCTTTTCGCGCATCATCGCGCCGTTTTCACCGACGCCGGCCGTAAATACGATCGCGTCAACTGGCTCTTCGATTGCGGCCATGAATGATCCGATGAATTTTTTCGCGCGGGATGATTCTATGTCAAATGCCAAGCGGCAATTGTCATTGTCGCCCAAGTGTTCTTCGACGTCACGACGATCGGCATAGCATTCCGTAATACCCAGAATTCCGGACTGTTTATTCATCGCGTTCAAAACTGTATCTGCGGACAGACCCAATTTTTCCATGACATAGAACGGAACCGCCGGGTCCAGATCGCCACAGCGCGTACCCATTACCAGACCCGCCGTCGCGGTCATCCCCAATGATGTGTCAAAGCTGTTTCCATGCTTGATCGCGGTGGCCGAAGATCCAGAACCAATATGCATGGAAATTAGATTGCATTCGCTGGCCGGCTTGCCCAACAATTTTGCCGCGCGTTTTGAAACGTACAAGTGCGACGTGCCATGAAAGCCATAGCGGCGCACGCCCAGTTCGCGATACCATGCACCCGGCACCGCATAGCGATAGTTGAAATCAGGCATTGTCTGGTGGAACGCGGTGTCGAATACGGCGACGTGTTTCGCGCTCGGCATGACTTCTTGGGCCGCGACGATACCGGTCAAATTCGCCGGATTGTGCAGTGGTGCCAGCGCGGACAGTTCCTGGATAGTCTTGATAACTTCGTCGTTTATTTCAACGCTGCATGTGAATTTATCGCCACCATGAACGACGCGGTGGCCGACGGCTTTGATTTCGTCCAATGGGATTCCGTTGTCGCGGAACAACCCAACAATAGCGCCCAGCGCGATCGCATGATTGTCCAGCTGGCCTTCGATTTTACCTTTGCCGTTGGCGCCTTCGTATTTGATGAATGATCCGAATTCTGTGACGCGCTCGGCATTTCCTTTGAATATCGGTTTGAAAGTTTCGGTGTCAAAAACCTGGAATTTTAAAGAAGAAGAACCACAGTTCAGTGCCAAAATATACATATTTGCTATCCTTTCGTTTTAATCCGCGTCCAGCGCCGGGTTGGGTTTAGTAGCCCAAACATAGCAAATGTTTTTTATTAGTGCAAGTATTAGTGGTGTCGCGCACTGTCGCGCACTGTCGCATCTCACCCCGCTTGCGGGGGGAGTGGTCGCGTAGCGACCGAGGGGGGTGTTCTCAATATATAGACATGGAATATATTTCAAACTTGGGTTCACCCCCCACGTCACCCCCGAAGCGGTGTCACACCCCCCCCCAGCCGGGGGGGGTGGGACCCGG
>JAVBUT010000009.1:0-28667 GCA_031555055.1 Alphaproteobacteria bacterium
TCATTACGGCTAAAAGCACTAACAGCAAGTATAAATTCATTGATTTTTTCAAATTCCTTCTCCTCAATTATTATGCTTTTGTTTTGATATATAAATTTTTGGAATAATGATTAGGATTTTTAGATTAAACGTCTGCCGGTATCATTTTAACAAGATGTATAAAAAGAAAGTGTAGGTGTAGGTGGAAGTGAAGGTAGAGGGAATGTGGTTTGTCCGGCGGGAGATGATTTTATAATTGTTCTATATTTATAAACAAGCCAATAAATACCAACACCTACACTTCCACCTTCACCTACACTTTCACCTTCACAATTTTTTCTTGCATTCCAAATAATTTAGTATAAAATTGGCCGGTACGCACCTGTAGCTTAACTGGATAAAGCATCTGACTACGGATCAGAAGACTCAGGGTTCGAATCCTTGCAGGTGCGCCAGAATTCAAAAATGCGCCATTCGGCGCATTTTTATTTGTAACGTCAATTACTTACCAAAGTTCGGAAGTTCATTGTCATCGGAAATATACCAAGTGCATCTTCCGAACTTCTTTTTAATCCACCAATTCCAATGTGTAAATTAATATAAAATTACTGTGAATATTTTCCAACTCTGAGCATTTTACAATGTGACGCATATCGTCATCTACAAAAACAATATTGTCATAATCTTTGTTATTTTCTAAAAGATTTTTGAAGAATCCGTATTTCCCAAAATATGTTCCGTCTTCTAAAATTGTATCATCAGTAGTAAATACTCTGTTCTGTTTGCGAATAAATGGCGCATGGTTATCCAACCAAATATTTTTAGTTCTTTCTGATTCTTCATAAGTCATTCCAATAGGTGGCAATTTTGATAACACAAAACTATCTATGTTTTGATTTTCATCTAAGCGTTTTGCAGCATTTAACACTGCATTAATCGGGCGTTTGTTGATATAAAAATATTTCGGATAATTACAAATGCGATCAAATTCGGCCAATGTGCCATCCATATCCCAATATATTGCCGTCTTTCCCGGCAACGCTAAAATTTTTTTCAATGTTATTTCATTTGTCATTTCTTTAACCTATCTCTTATTTTATGTGGTCAATATATCTGTTCCAGACAAGAAAAGTCAATGAATTTGCTGAATTCGATGATTTTATCGCGATAGATAGTTCGGAAGTCGTTCGCCAGGGTGCGCCAGTATAAGAAATTATAACACCCCCACATTGCGGGTGTTTTTGTTTTTTATAATAAATTGATATTGCTTTTAAAATTAAATAGGATACTATCCCGAGCGTCTAAAAAGGAGACGTTATGAAAAAAATTCAACAAATACTCTCGGTCATATTAATTTCCGGATTAGTTGCCGGATGCGCATCAAAACCACAACCGGAACCTGCCTATTATAGAGATTCTGCGGCATTTCGTCAAAGCATAAGCAACTTTGCCGCTGAAAACGACGGCACAGATAATAAAATAACAAAAAAAGAAGTTACCGACCAATTTGGAAAATTCGACAAGGAAACAAAAACGAAAATTAATACAAAAGACACGCCGGTTTCCGTTTATTACAGCCAATCCGAAGAATACAAAAGCGGTGCATACACTGGTAAAAACAACCGGGACTATTTTTATGTATTTGTATTTGAAAAAGATCAGTTGAAACGTATTTTTGTTCGCGAGCTAAGCTATTCAATATACACTGGCGACAAAACCGTAAAGATCAAAGACAGATCACAAGGGCCGATTGAATTTGGCATAGAACGAACAGATAATCCAAAATGGGTTTCCGGCAGAGATCATTCTATATTGACAATAAAATAAACCACACCCCGCGCTGCGCGCACCCCTCTACCAGAGGGGAACCAGGCCTGAGCCATATGAAAGAGTGAAATAAAAAACGCCCATTCGGGCGTTTTTTATTTGTATTGTATTACGGTTTATTTTATTGCTAGACTGATGATCAAAGGGATCAATATGGCAACCAATCCAGATTTTATAGAATTCGTAGTGGATCAACTGCGCAGCGTCGGTGATATATCGTATAAAAAGATGTTCGGCGAATACATGATTTATATCGGGATTAAGCCTGCCATACTGGTTTGCGATAATACGGTTTTTGTAAAACAAATTCCCGAAGTCGCCGCAACATTCGACAAGCACGGAATCACGCCGGACGCCGGTTTTCCATACAATGGCGCGCGCGAACACTATATTCTGGATATTGAAAACGGCGATCTGGCGACGGATATTGTTCGGGTGCTGGAACGTGCCCTGCCCGTGCCAAAACCCAAAAAGCCAAAGGCCAAAAAATGAAAAACATTGATGTCGACAAACTGAATGGTACGGATTTTCAAAAAGACGTTTGGCGCGCCTTGCAGAAAATTCCATGCGGCACGACGGTTACTTATAAACAGCTGGCCATTATGATCGGGCGTCCGAAATCCGTACGCGCGGTCGCGAATGCGGTCGGCGCAAATCCGGCCGCACCGGACATTCCATGCCACCGTGTTGTTCGGACGGACGGCGGTCTGGGCGGCTATTCCGGTGTCGGTGGAATCGCGACCAAGAAAAAATTACTGGCGGCCGAAGGCATAAAGTTTTAACCAATCATAATAAAAAACGCCCGGTTGGGCGTTTTTTTTATAACTGGACAAACAGATGTGGTGCGGCGTCCAATTGCTTTACCGTGGCGTCCATGACCTTGCGCGTGGCCATGAACTTTTCCTTGTCGCTGGCGCCCAGGTTTCCGATCGCCGGCAACTTTACGGTCATCGGGTTGACATGACTGCCATCTTTGATGATTTCATAGTGCAGATGCGGCCCAGTCGATAACCCGGTCGATCCGACATAGCCGATCACCTGGCCTTGGCGCACAGAAGTACCGACGCCGACGCCCTTGGCAAATTTGGACATATGCGCGTACAGCGTTTCGTATGATCCGTTGTGGCGAACACGGATAAAGTTTCCATGCCCGCTGTTATATCCGCGCGCGACGACACGGCCCGCGCCCGCAGATGGAATCGGTGTTCCGGTCGCCGCGCGAAAATCAACGCCCTTGTGCGCACGGGTATAGCCCAGAACCGGATGCTTGCGTTTCAGGTTAAAGCTGCTGCTGACGCGGGCATTGTTAATCGGCGTGCGTTTCAGCGATTTGATCGCGCCATTACCGTCCGCGTCATAGTATCCGACGGTGCCGTCGGCCTTGCGGAAACGGTACATTTCAACCTTGCCGCGCAGTGCCTGGAAGGAAATCGCGACAACGCGTCCGTTGTCAATTTTTTTGCCTTCGGAATAATTTTCTTCGTACAATACGGAAAAATCCTGACCGGCGCGGACGTCACGTTCAAAGTCCATTTCAAATGCCAACAGGTCATAGACATCCGCCAGAACCGCGGCCGGAATTCCGGCACGCTGGCCCGCGACATAAAAGCTGTCGCCGTCCAAAATTTCGCCTTTTTTAAACACCAGGCGCGTGTCACGTTCAATGTCGATCGTCTGGCAACGCCATTGGCCGCCGTCATCGCATGTCAGTTCGATTTGTTTCCAAGGGTTCGGAATCAGCACGATTTTATTGACCGGCGCCGCGTCCGACAGACGTGAAAACATCAGCTTGTCCGCGTCGGCGCGCAGTGTTGAAACACCCGCTTCGGCCTTTAGAATTTTTGCAATCGTATCGACATCTTTGACGGATATGCCGTTATCGGTCAGAATTTTAGAGAGTGTGTCGCCAGAGCTGACCATTACCATGGATTTATGTTCGGACACATCGGCAATCATTTCACGGCCATGACGCGTCCCCAACAGCACGACGGCAACCGTCATCATCACAATCGCCAGCACCAGGACAATCTGGATAACGCGACGTTGAGTAAAAAAATTTGACATAATATTTTTTGCTTTTTTCATAAGCGCAATTATAATGTCTTTATGAAAATAAATCAAGCGTTCGAAATTTTAAAACATGCCGGCGGCACCCGGGCCGCGCGCATGATAATCGGCGATCAAAAAAAAATCCCATGGATCAAAGTGTTCTGGGCGGCGCGCCAGTTGCGGCGCGGTGTGCCGGTCGCGAAAATAATCCATGAAAAGTGGTTTTATGCATTGAAATTCTATACCAACCGGCACACATTGGACCCGCGCCCCGACAGCGAGACTTTGGTAAGCGCTGTACTGGGTTCCCCAGGCGTCCATATCCTGGACCTGGGGACGGGAACAGGCTGTCTAATCGCGGCGATTGTGAAAAACTTGCCGGGGGCCACAGGCGTAGGGATTGATAAATCACGTGGCGCAATCCGCGTTGCGAAAAAGAATATCCGCGATTTGGGGCTGGCCGATCGCATAAAAATCATACGTGGCGATTTTCATCATCAATCATCAATTACCAATAATCAATTTGACGTAATAATATCAAACCCGCCATACATCGCGACGGGCGATCCGCGTGTCAACGATGCGGCGATGCATGATCCGAAAATGGCGCTGTATGCCGATGACAGTGGTTTGGCGGCGTATTCTGCGATCGCGAAAAACGCCAGAAAATGGATAAAGCCAAATGGTAAAATTTATCTGGAAATCGGTGAAAGAATGGGGGCCGACGTGCGCAAAATATTTGAAAAACAAAAATGGAAATTCAATGGCGCATTCAATGATCTGGGCGGAATCGAACGGGTTTTGGTTTTTACTTTTGAAAATCATGCATAATGCGTATAAAAATTCTTTTGTCCCGGAATTCAAACTTTTGGGGACACTTTTTCAATGACAAGACAAAGATATTTTTATCGCGACGCGGAAACATAACTGACATTTGATCCGGCATCGCAAATGCGCGGACAGGCCACAATTTCTTGCTTTTGTCTGTGATGATTTGCCGCTTTGATTTACCGCTGAGCATTGTCAGTTTTACATCCGGTTCCGCGATTTTATTATAATCCAGAATATCCAGATACAAATCCTGTTCGTGCTTTAAATCGCGCGACAGCGCGCGATAAAAATCGTTCGTTCTTATTTTTATCACGTATTGGTGAATTGCAATCGTGGTAATTTTTTCTGATACTGATATTTGCGCCCAGGCGGCATCCGCGGCCGTTACCGTATCGCCACGCATTGGATAAACAACGGTCTGGAATTCTATACTTTTCATATGTCACACCCCCGTATCTGATACACAGGTTAGAACATATTTTCAAATCGTCAAACTATTTTTTAAACCAGGGGTTATTTTTGCGCAAAAAACCAATTGTAGTGTTTTCGCCATGACCATGAATCACGACCGTATCGTCCGGCAAATCCATTTTGTAAATCTTGGAAACAGATTTGAATAAATCGGATTGATCTGATCCCGGCAAGTCCCAGCGCCCGACACAGTCTTGGAAAATCGTGTCGCCGATGATCAGTGTTTTTTCTGTCGGAAAATAAAACGCGACACCGCCCGCCGAATGCCCGGGCGTTTCAATAACAGTAACCGGCACCCCCAGGACTTCAACGTCGCCGGCGGAAACATCAAGCGGCTTTTTATAATCGTTCGGAATCGGGGGCATACCCATTTCAGCCAGATAAATATTCGACCAAGAAATCATAAATTCGTCGCTGTGATTCAGATACCAAGGAACGTCATGACGGCGCGCCAATTCCGGCGCCGCGGAAATATGATCATAATGTCCGTGCGTCGAATAAATCCCGCGCAGTTTTAATCCGCGATCCGCCAATACCCGATCCCAATCGTCGGCCAATCCCCATGCGTCGAATATCACGCATTCGCCGTCCGCGGACACCAATACAGAATTGGTGAATGTCGGCGACATCTGCAAGACTTCGAATTTTGGATTCATGTTTTTTATAATTACTGCTCTATGCAGGGGCAGATATTATCTGCCCCATGGCGCAAATATGCGCCCCTATATAACGGCTTATTTTTTTAATTTTTTGGGCATGGCTTTCGCCTTTTTTCCCAAAACGATTTCCGTGATTTCTTCACCGGTCAGCGTTTCGCGCTTTAATAATTCTTCGGCCAGCTTTTTAACTGTTTCCTTGTTCTTGGAAATCAGCTTGGTCGCGTCCGCGTGCGCCGCATTCATCCACGCCTTGACTTCTTCATCAACCGCGCGGGCGGTATCGTTGGAAGCATTTTCCAGCGGGTTGCGCGACCCCAGCGCCATAACCTGGTTGATCGCCGCCAGACCGATTTTCGGCGACAATCCGGCGACCGTAATCGCATAGCGCGTCATGCGCGTAGCGGCAGCAATGTCGGCTTCGGCACCGGTGGTGATTTTGTCGGCACCAAAGAACGCTTCTTCGGTCGCGCGGCCCGCCATATACACGGACAGATTCGCGCGCAGTTCGGCGACCGTCATGGACACCTTGTCGTCAATGGGCAAGTGCTGGACCATTCCCAACGCACGGCCGCGCGGTATGATCGTCGCCTTGTGTATCGGATCGGTAATGTCGCGATACATTGTTCCGACGAATGCATGGCCCGCTTCGTGATACGCGGTCAGCTTTATATCTTCGGGCCGCATTTTTTTCAGTTTTTTCGGACCCATCAGAACCTTGTCGCGCGCCTCTTCGACATCGGGCGTTTCGATTTGTTTACGTCCGGAACGCACCGCGTGCAAAGCCGCTTCGTTCAACAGATTTTCCAAGTCCGCGCCAGAAAACCCAGTTGTTCCGCGTGCAACGTCCATCAGGCTGACATCTTTGGATATTTTTACCTTTTTTGCATACAGTTCCAGGATATCTTTACGCCCGGCCAAATCCGGCAGTTCGATATAAACCTGGCGGTCAAATCGGCCCGGACGCAACAGCGCCGGGTCCAGCATATCCGGACGGTTCGTCGCGCCGATGACAATGATTCCGGTGTCGTTCGCAAACCCGTCCATTTCGATCAACAGCTGGTTCAGCGTCTGTTCGCGATCTTGGTCGTTATAGGAATGCTGGCTGCGCTTTTGGCCGATCGCGTCGATTTCGTCGATGAACAATATGCACGGCGCATTACGTTTGGCCATTTCGAAAATTTCTTTGATTTTTGCAACGCCCAAGCCGACGATAATTCCGGAAAAATCCGAACCACTGGCCGCAAAGAACGGCACGTTTGCTTCACCTGCGATCGCGCGCGCCAGCAATGTTTTACCCGTGCCTGGTTCGCCCGACAGCAATATCCCGCGCGGTACGCGCGCGCCCAAGTCTTGGAACTTCTTTTTATTTTTCAGAAAATCTACAATCTCGGCCAGTTCTTGTTTTTCAGATTCGATGCCGGCGACGTCCGCGAACGTCGTCTTGGTTTTGCCGGTTGTGATCTTGGTCGGGTTTTGCCCCATCAGCATGCGGCCGATTCCACCACCGCCGGACCCGCCACGCATTCCGCGAAATATCCACCATATGAACACAAGGCCCATTATGATCGGAACCCATGTAATCAGATAATCCATCGCGGATTTTGTATTATCGATTTTTACTTCGGCGCCGGCTTTGGATATATTAGCCAACAGTTCCGGATCATAAGCGATCGTCGCGTTAAACTTGGTTCCGTCGCGCAGCATGCCGGTCGCCTCGTTTCCGTTGACGAGCATTGTTTTTATATCCGCTTCACGACGCAGAACGTCAGAGAAAGACAGTTCTATACGCTTTTCATTCCTGGCATCCGTAACATCAGGCTTTGGCGTCGGGTCGCCGCCGTTTAAAAACACATGCGCCAACATAACGGAAAATATCAGCACGAATATGCCGAAATACACCGGAGAACTGGTGATTTTGTTATCTTTCTTTTTTGTTTGTTTTTGGTTTTTGTCTTCCATTTTCTTTCCTTATGAAACTTACGGATTCGCCCTGGGGCACGATTAAAATTTTATCACCATACCGGCGCAACGTACATCCGCCCAATGTAAACTTGGAATTCGCGCCCAACATACTTAATGCGCGTTCCAACGAATTCAAGCGTGGCTGATAATCGTTCCCTCCGATATTCTGAACCAATCGACCCAGTAACTTTAAACGAATATCCAATGGTTCGTCAAACAGAAAAGAATCATTGAAAACGGCCCTGCCGTTTTCAATCGTGATTCGTGATTCGTGATTCGTGATTTGCACATCCAGCGCGGCGCGCGTACGCCCTAAATTTTCGATCGCCAACAGAATCCGATCGTCGCTGATCCCCAGGATGTCGGTCAACAGATGTCTGTTTTTCCGAATTCTGACGCGGGTGTATTTTTCATCCGAATTCATTTCGTCGGTAAAGTATTCGATATTGTTATCTGCGCAATATTTTTCCAGTTCTGATCGGAATACTTTTAATAAAGGCCGTACGATTTTCACACCGCCACGATCTGATTCCGCGCGCATCGCAGCCAGTCCGTAAACACCGCTGCCCCGCGCCAGATTCATTAAAAAAGTTTCGATCTGGTCGTCGGCATGGTGCGCCGTCATCAGGATTTTAATACCGTTTTCGTTGCACCAATCCGTCATCATTTTGTATCGCGCGTCACGCGCCGCGGATTCCAGATTGGATTCCGGTTTTTCGTCGGACCAATCAAAAGTCTTGCACGGCAAATCCAATTTTTTACATAAATCGACAATATATTTTTCTTCCATGTCCGCCGATGCGCGCAGTTTGTGATTTACGTGCAGGACGGCCGGTTTTAATCCGATCGCAACCAGCATATGCAATAGTGCCATGGAATCTGCGCCACCGCTGACCGCGACGGCCAAACCGCAATTCTGGTACTTTTGCATAAAATCAGCGAGTTTTTGGTTCATTGTTTTGCTATTTTATGCTATAATCCGGAAAAATAAAGGAAAATTATAATGAAAAGTATAGCAGTGTATTGCGGACATCAATTCGGAACCGATCCAGCGTTCAAACGCGACGCGGCGCGGTTCGGGGGATTACTGGCCAAGAATAAAATCAAAATGGTGTTCGGCGCAGGCGATGTCGGGCTGATGGGCACGGTGGCCGGCGCGGCGATCGAAAACGGCGGAACCGTTGTCGGCGTTACAACACCGCATGTGGCGTCACTGCAAGAGCCTGCGCACGAAGGCATAGTGGTAGAGGTTGTCGACGGTATTAATCTGCGCAAGCAGCGCATGTACGAAATGTCGGACGCGTTTTGTATACTGCCGGGCGGTGTCGGAACCTTGAACGAACTGACCGACGTTATGACAATGCAACAAGTCGGCGAATCCAAAAAGCCGATATTTTTTCTGAACACATCGAAATACTGGAATATTTTCGGCCGGGTGCTGGTTCATATGGAACAGTCCGGCTTTATCCCGAATATGCAGGCGTATAATATGAAGATCGCGGACACACCCGAAGACCTGATCAAACTAATTCTGGACCGCGAAAGCCAGATTCCTGGTGGCGTCGCAAGCGCATCGTTTGATGTGTAATGGGCTCTGCCTGTCCCCTGGTGGGGCGGGCAAAACTTCATAGCCAAGTTTATAATTTTCTATTTTATCTCAAACACTTTGTCCCGGCTGGTTTCGCCGCGGATTAATTTTATTTGTGATTTTGGAATTTTAAAATGATCTGCCAGCAATGCGATCACAGCCTGGTTTGCCTTGCCGTCTGTCGGCGCGGTCGTGGTATGAACGCGAAATGACTGTAGGGGCGGCTGGGTAGCCGCCTTTTTTTCGGGCGCGTTTCCACGCGCCCCTATGGATTCTACCCGGTTGAATTTCGCCCGCGGGATCACACGAATATGTATTTGCATTGATTAACCAGCCAGTATTTCTTCAACCGCAGCCAGTTGTTTGCCAGCTGTTAAATGCATATGCATATGAAACACTGTCTGGTGTATCAGCGGTGCGTTTGCGCCTGCATTCGACACAATATTAAAGTCATTGTTAATTCCTAAAATTTCAGCGGTTTTTATAAAACAATCCCAAAAACCGGACTGTTCTTTATCAGATGCATTTTGCGTAAAATCCAATATGTTTTTATATTCACCGCGCGGAATAACCAACACATGCGTTTCAAACATTGGTTTTATATCACGGAACGCCAAAGCATATTTGTTTTCATAAATCGGCTTACACGGAATTTCCCCGCGTATTATTTTCGCAAATACGTTATCTTTGTCGTACATTATGATCCTCTCTTGGTCCGCACTGTACAAAATAAATTTGTGTTTGTAAAGGGACTTGAAAAGGGTTTCTTTTTGATTATTTATGTTGTAAGCTTTTAGTTGAAAAACCGAAGGCTTGTTTTAATATAAAGGTTAAATGGAGAATTTATAGATGTTTAAACCACTGCATAACTACGTTTTACTGGAACGCATTGACGATGACAACAAAACCGTCGGCGGGATCATTATTCCGGACAACGCGCGTGAAAAGCCGTCGCGCGGCTGTGTTGTCGCGGCCGGTCCCGGCGCATTTGACGGGGATGATCGTATTCCGATGACGGTAAAGGCCGGTGACATTGTCTTGTTCGCCAAATGGGCGGCAAGCGCATCGGAAATCAAGTTGGACGGCAAAGACTATATTATTATCCGGGAAACGGATATATTGGGGATAATTTAATAAATGTTCAATGTTAAAAGTGCAAAGCGCAATTAAATAAAACTGCGCACATTGAACGACTGCAAGGAGTTAAAAAATGGCAAAAGAAATTGTATTCGATACAGACAAACTGGCCGCAGGTGTTGACAAGCTGGCCAATGCGGTAAAAATAACCATGGGCCCAAAGGGGCGCACGGTCGTAATTGAAAAATCATACGGCGCACCGGTCGCGACCAAAGACGGCGTCACCGTCGCAAAAGAAGTCTCGCTGAAAGACCCGGCCGAGAACTGTGGCGCAAAAATGATCCAAGAAGTCGCAAAAAAAGCCGGTGACAAGGCCGGCGACGGCACAACCACTGCAACCGTTTTGGCCCAGAAAATCATCCGCGAAGGACGCAAGGTCGTCGCCGCCGGGATGAATCCCCAGGATGTCAAACGCGGAATTGATCTGGCGGTGGCCGCTGTGGTCGCGGACATTGAAAAACACGCGCGCCCTGTACGCGGAAACGAAGAAATCGCCCAGGTGGCGGCAATATCCGCAAACGGCGACAACGACATCGGCGACAAGATCGCAAATGCTATGGAACGCGTCGGCAAAGAAGGCGTGATAACCGTCGAAGAAGCCAAAGGTCTGGATACTGAAATCGACGTGGTCGAAGGAATGCAGTTTGACCAAGGATTCATGTCGCCGTACTTTGTGACTAATTCCGAAAAAATGCTGGCTGAACTGGACAACGCCCAGATTCTGGTTTCTGAAAAGAAAATCACCGGATTGCAAGCGCTGCTGCCGATTTTGGAACCGGTCGCACAATCTGGCCGCCCGTTGCTGATCATCGCCGAAGACGTCGAATCCGAAGCATTGGCGACACTGGTCCTGAACCGTCTGCGTGGCGGACTGAAAGTATGCGCGGTAAAGGCGCCTGGCTTTGGCGACCGACGCAAGGCCATGTTGCAAGACATCGCGATCGTCACCGGCGCAACCGTTATTTCCGACGATATGGGAATGACATTCGAAAACATTACACCGGCGGTGCTGGGGTCTGCGAAAAAAGTCGTTGTGGCCAAAGACCGCACGCTGTTGATCGACGGCAATGGCGACAAGAAATCTATCGCCGCGCGCGCGGACGAAATCCGCAAAGGCATCGCGACAACCACATCCGAATACGACCGTGAAAAACTGTCGGAACGTCTGGCCAAATTGGTCGGCGGTGTCGCCGTGATCAAGGTCGGTGGCATGACAGAAATCGAAGTCAAAGAAAAGAAAGACCGCGTTGACGACGCGCTGGCCGCAACACGTGCCGCCGTCGCCGAAGGCATCGTTGCCGGCGGCGGAATCGCGCTGGTGCGCGCGGTTGTGACACTGGAAAAAATCCGCGGGACAAACGCCGATCAAAACGTCGGTATCGACATTGTGCGCCGCGCGATTGTGGCCCCTTGCGCCCAGATCGCGGAAAACGCCGGCGTAAACGGTGAAGTCGTGGTGGACAAGGTCCGCGAATCATCCGACTATAATTTCGGATACAACGCCCAGACCGGCGAATATGTCGACATGATGAAGGCGGGAATTATCGATCCGGCCATGGTTGTAAAAACAGCGATCCTGGCGGCGGCATCGACCGCGGGCGTACTGTTGACGACCGGTGCGGTTATCACGGAAATCCCCGAAGAAAAACCGACCGCACCTGCAATAGGTGGCGGCATGCCAGGCATGATGTAAACAAAACGCCCCAAACGGGGCGTTTTTTTATTCAGTTAATTATGGATATTTTTTATTTGCAAAATCGGATTTAGCCAGTTATAATGCCGGTCGCATTGGGGTGTCATCTAACGGTAGGATATCTGACTCTGACTCAGCTCATCGCGGTTCGAATCCGTGCACCCCAACCACACTTCGCCTCTACGAGGCTTCGTGTGGCAAGCCACCAATTTTCGTTAATGAGTGTTAACGAATTTAAGAAAATTGAGTGCCCCGTCGCAGGACGGGGCCCAGTACTATTAAACTACTGGATACCGGCGTTCGCCGGTATGACGATAAGTTAGAACTTTTGCGAGAGAGAACAACGTAAAAGGTTATGATATGAAAAACAAATTTGAAATGTTAGTTGTTATAGAACCAGAATTTCAAAGGTTACCTATCGGGAGCTACAATTTTCCTGTTGTTTGTACAAAAGAAGAAATACATCGTAATAAAGTTTGCCCAATGGTAAAGCAAGCAAAGGTTGATAATACAAGTATAGTATCAGTTGTTGATTCGTCATACACTGCTCATTTTCTTTATCAAAAGAATATTTCAGGCTGGTTCAATATCCAAGCAAAGGATGTATTGAATACATATAAAAATATTTGCGAAAAATGCAAACATAATATTAATAATATTGACAATCAACGCAGTTAAATTTTTTCAGAATAAACCGCGAAATAATCCCTGATTTCTGGGATTGCGGTTCTAAAATAGTCAGTAAACGTCAACCACCAATTTCCCCCGAACGAAGTGAAGTTCGGGAAATTGAGTGCCCCGCCCCATGCCCAGACAGCCCACATCCGTAGGGGCGCATACTTGCGCCCAATCATATCGGCGGCCGTGCCACCGACGAGGCAGATGTGATCTGTCCCCCCCCTACAAATTTTGGTTAATGAAAAAAAGGGCGCAAATATGCGCCCTTACATTGATATCGTTTAATGATGAATCTTAGGCAAGTCCCATACCTGTAGGAGAGCATACTTGCGCCCCCAATAGGATCAAAGGGGAATTTGCCATAAATTATTTATTTGACAAATTACTTGACAAATATATATTTTGGGGTATATTGATGGAAAAGAGGACAAATTATGTTTAAAACATTAAAGATGAAATTGGCGGCACGCCGCGTAGAACGCAACAAAACCGCGACAAAAAAGACCAAACCGGCCGCAAAAAAACACAGCGACAGTGCATGGACACGCATTTGGGCCGTTATCACATGGCCGTTCCGCATGATCTGGCGCGGACTGGTTGCTTTTTGGAACTGGGTTCGCTGTATCGATCTGATCGGTTTGATCAATCTGACCCTGTTGATTGCGATCATCGTATTATTTTCCATGCTGATCATGGACCTGTGCCGTTGCGGCAAAAAGACCATTGTAATGGTTCCGGCGACCGAAGTCGCGCCAGCCGTCACTGTTGTCACCGCGCCGGTTAAACCACAAATCGAAATTGTCGAAGCATCCGCACCGGTTCGACCAGCCATTACTCTGCCGATCCAGAAAAAGACCACGGCCGAAATCAAAAAGACCGCAACGCAAAACACTTTTCACGGCGATGTTATTATCGATGGCGAATTACCAGGCACCAAGATTTCCCACTGTGCGGTTATCAACGGCAACCTGTACCTGCAGAACATGCGTAAATACACCCTGCCCCAGGGCGTCGTTATTAACGGCGATCTGTACATCCGCAACGTTTCCATGCTGAAATTCTATGGCGAATTCACGGTCACGGGAAATATTTACGTAACGCATAATTCCAGCTTTGGCGCGATTCCGAAAACGGCGCGCGTCGGCGGTCAGATAATTCTGTAAATAAAAGGACACAGAATGAATAGATTGTTAACCACAGTGAGAAAAGAAATAATGGCCAGCATCAGTCTGGCTGGCTGCGCCACAATCAGCGGCATGGCGATTTATGACATGGTTGCAAAACAACCCGTATTCGGTCTTGATAAGTTCAGCCTGTTATTTTGCATTGGTGCCGGTACTTTGATTTTTGATAAACTGTTCAAGACATATAAAAACGTGCAAACTCTGTAGAAAATAAAAGGAATAAAAATGTTTAATAAAAAATACAAGGCCGGTGACCAGGTTGTCTTTGAAGAATGCGGCGGCGAACTTATTAGCACACAAAGCTTTAAATATCATTGGAAACAGCATTGCGCAGAAAACAATATCCAGGGCAAATTGTCAGCCGTACTGGGGTCGGCCGTATGCATGGGCTCGGCCGAGGAAGGATCACTGATGGGGATCGGGATTTCCGCAGCGGCGGCAATTTACGGAATACTGGTCGTTGACACGAACATGAAGCAAAAAGACAACACCCGATAAAAATGCCCCATTTGGGGCGTTTTTTTATGGCTTTTCAATAAGTTTTTTGATATAATTCGCCCATAACCCAAGAAAGGAAACATATTATGAAAACATTAAAAAAAATCTTGAAAGTTTTGACTGAAAACTTTTTGTATGCCTTGGTATTACTGGCCGCGATCATTTTGTTCGCATGGTTTTCCAATGGATTGATCTATGGCTTGATCAGCGCATTTTCGCTGTTGATCGCGTATATCTGTGCAGACCGCCTGTACAAGGAATTCAAAAAAGGTTCCAAGAAATAAAAAATCCGCCAATTGGCGGATTTTTTTAAATTCTTGCGCTTTATTTATTCCACTTGTTAATTCGCAGGGGTTGCCGGTGCTGGTGACTGCATTGGCGCGGTCTGGGCCGGCGCCATCAGTTCGCGCTGCAATTCCGACTGTTGCGCGACAGAACCCGTGCGTGATGCAACAACCGCCAACAATGCGCACAAAACAAAAAATATAGTCGCCAGCCAAGCCGTGGTCTTGGTCAGGAAATTTCCAGCCGCTGCGCCGGTCAGCGCACCACCAAACATGGACGCCGCCGATGATCCGGACATACCGGACCCTTCGGATTTTTGCAACAATATCAGGCCGATCATAAATACCGCGACGACAATCAACATAACCAATAGTATCGAAAACATATAACTTTCCTTTTTAATCTCTGGCGATTTTATCCGTAAAAATCGTAAAAGTCAACTGGGGATTGAAGTAGGAAGTTTGAGGTTTGAGGTTGGAGGTTTGAAGTCATCCAACTTCCTACTTCACACTTCCTGCTTCACTAAACATTTCCAACAACGCTTCGGCGGCGGATATGCTGGCGGATTTCTTAGACGCGCCCGTGCCGACAGCGGTATGCCCCAGCGCAGTAACAGACGCCTTGAAAACCGGGTTGTGCGATGCGCCTTTGGATTCGAAATATTTATATTCCGGCAATGCGCCACTTTGCGCATGCTGAACAAATTCTTGCAACGACGTTTTGGGGTCTTTTGGAGCAACCTTGTCCGCGGCGGCCAAATCGCGCCACAGATCGTGTATGACCGTCGTTGCCGCATTAAACCCGCCGTCGATGAATATCGCCCCCAGGGTCGCTTCCATCGCGTTGGCCAAGATATGCTGGACCCGGCCGGCGGTCATATGCCCACGGCGCAGTTTTTTATCCAATCCCATCGATTTCGCAATCGTCCCCAACGTTTCAGTCGAAACCAGAACCGCGTGACGCCGTGCCAGTTCGCCTTCGGTTTCGGTCGGGAACATATCGAACAGCAATGTGGCCACCGCCAGTCCCAGAATACGATCGCCGATGAATTCCAGGCGTTCGTTATTATTAACCGCGTCCGCGCCGGATTGCGTCATCGCCAGGTCCAACAGCGCCGCATCTTTAAAAGTATAGTTCAGTTTTTTCATTCATCGTGTCCGTGAACCGTGTCCGTGTCGGTGATTTCAATCTGAATAAAATTCCAGACACGAATCACTGACACCGTCACGACTTAATTTACCCCCAGGCCAAAACGATCCCAGCGCATTTTATTGCCCCAGTTCCACAACATCACCATTGGCGAATAATAGTTATGCGAATACCAAACAAACCAAACCTTGCCCAGCATGTTGTCGCGCGGAACAAATCCGACCTGTTCGGGGCAACGGCTGTCGCCGCTGTTGTCGCGGTTGTCGCCCATCATAAAGTAATTGTTTTCCGGAACCGTAAACACAGGCGTATTGTCATAGTACGCGTCATCAGACATTTCGATTATGCTGTGTGAAACGCCGTTCGGCAATGTTTCTGTGTATTCGACCGCATTGAACACGCCGCACTGCGACGGATTGTAATCGCAATACATATCGTCTTTATACTCGATAGTATAATTGAACGTTGCCGGCATATTGTCGACCCAGATTTTATTTCCTTTGATTGAAATATTATCGCGATAGTATCCGACGCCACGCAAAGACTTCCGCAGGTTTGCAACGACATACGGGCGCGGTGTTTCGCGTTTGACCATTTCGCCGTTGATGTACAGCCGGCCTGCGATCATTTGGATTTTGTCGCCGGGTTTGCCGATCAGACGCTTTACAAAGTCCAGCGATTCATTCTGCGGATTGCGGAATACGATTACGTCGCCAACCTTTGGATCGCTGGCAAAAAATCTGCCGTTCCATAGTTTCCAAGAACCAAACGGAAACGAATAGCGCGAATATCCATAAGACCACTTTTCCACAAATAAGTGATCGCCCACCTGCAAAGACGGTATCATCGATCCCGACGGAATGTTGAACGGTTCCAACAAAAAGCTGCGGAATACGATCGCGATCAGCGCACCATAAAACAAAGTGTTGAACCATTCGCGTGCGGTGTTTTTATTTTTGACTGGCATAAATGTTTTCCTTTTTGGTTTCAGGCATTTTACCCCTTGAAATAAATCAGCGCAACAAGTATTATTTTTCCATGATTTCACTTTCTTCTATTATATTCAACGGCATGGACGCGACACGCATTGATGTCCAAGTCCAATTGTCCCCCGGCGTCGGCAAGCGCGAATTCAACATCATCGGCCTGGCCGACCGCGCGGTCAAAGAATCCGCCGAAAGAATCAGCAATGCGCTGATGTCTATGAACATATCGTTGCCGTTGCGGCGTCTGACCGTGAATCTGTCGCCGGCCGACGTTGAAAAATCCGGATCGCATTTCGATCTGCCGATACTGTGCGGAATTTTATGCGCGATGGAAATATTACCCGAAGCCCAGCTGGCCAAGTACATAATCATGGGCGAAATCGGATTAAACGGCACAATCACCAAGGCCGCGGGAATACTGCCGGCCAGTGTATGGGCAAACCATAACAATCTGGGGATAATTTGTCCCGGCGCCCAAGGTGCCGAAGCGCGCTGGGCCGGACATACGAACATTCTGGCGGCGAACCATGTTCTGGATTTAATCAATCACTTCAAAGGAACCCAGGTTCTGCCTGTGCCAGCGCTAACCAGTCCCACAGGTCATTCGAAAACCGTTGGCGATTTGGCCGAGGTAAAGGGCCAACACGCCGCCAAACGCGCGCTGGAAATCGCGGCGGCGGGCGGGCATGCGATGTTGATGATCGGTCCACCGGGGTCGGGCAAAACAATGCTGGCATCACGGTTGCCGACAATAATGCCGGAAATGACCGCGGATGAAATTTTGGAATCTTCGATCATCTATTCAATAGCCGGCCAGCTAAATTCCCAGAATCTGGTATCGACGCGGCCATTTCGCGCCGTGCACCACACGGCCAGTCCGGTATCGCTGGCGGGTGGCGGATCAGACGCAAAACCGGGCGAAATTTCATTGGCGCACAACGGCGTATTATTCTTGGACGAATTGCCGGAATTCAATCGCCAAACATTGGAAATCCTGCGTCAACCAATAGAATCCGGGAAAATCACAATTTCACGCGCGAAACGCAACGCGACATATCCTTCGCGGTTCCAGCTGATCGCGGCGATGAATCCGTGCCCATGCGGACATCTGGGCAATCCGGCGATGTCTTGTTCGCGCGCACCGCGTTGCGCCGAAGCGTACCAGAACAAGATCAGCGGACCGTTGCTGGATCGTATTGATCTGCACGTAGATGTCGATGCGGTGAATCCATGGGATATGAACAGCGACGACAACACGCCGCGCGAAACATCCGCCGAAATCCGCGAACGCGTTGTTGCGGCGCGTGCGCGACAGATATCCCGCCAAGGCAAAGTCAACGCGGTTCTGGATGGCCGGGAACTGGAAGAGATGATTGTGCTGTCCGACGAATTGGTTCAATTTCTAAACAATGCGGCCCAGAAAATGGGACTGTCGGCACGCGGATACAATCGTATAAAGCGTCTGGCGCGCACGATCGCGGACCTACGCGGGGTGGATATTATCGAAATGTCCGATTTGGCCGAAGCGTTGTCATACCGCCCGATTAATCGCGGAAAGTATGGTGTCTAGGAAATCAAACCTGTATATTTTATGATATGTCGATGATAACATTGTCATCATGGATTATGTATTTCCGGATTATTTATGGAACGATGTCGATGTGTTTGGCAACACAGCGCCGCAATTCAGTGCATCACAAATCACATGGTTGCGCCGGTATGCAAAAATCAGACAGATTCTTAAAGGGAAATGAATTATCATGTGCGCATACAATACGCCCCTACAATAATCATTAATAATTATACAAGAAAAATACACGAGCCGGCACCACCGCCGCCAGACATCCATAGAATACCACATTACAAAATTAATTTATATGAGATGAATGGCGACAGTGGTGATGGCGAAGTGTATTGGACATACACGAGCCAACATCACCGCCGCCAGACATCCATAGAAATTAATTTTTAAAATTCAAACCGCAAACCGACCATTATATTCGTATAAAAAACATTCGTGGCGGAAAACCAATCACGCTGGCGCGTGGCATCGGCGTTGGATAACGCCCATTCTATTTTCGGAATATATGTCAGACGGATACCCATATCCAGAAATGTATTCTCGGCCAGACCATACGATACACCCAACGCCAACAAACCCGCAACATTCGCAGTGTTTTTTGTGGACGGATAAAACTGTAAAACGCCGTACTGGTCCAGTTCGCCAAAATTCTGCAGATCAACACTGAACGACAAATCGCCGTACAAATCCGCTAAATTTAAAACAGTCGTAGTATCCGCATAGCCGACACCAAAACCGACGTACGGGATAAACTGTTGTAATGGCTTTTGCGTTCCGTCAAAGAAATCATAGAACGCCATAGCGCTGAATATATCCGTGCTGATTGTTGATTGGACGCCGCCGCTTTGCACATCTACGACAACACCGTCAACCGCGCCACCGTGCAATGGCAGACCACCTTCGAACAAAGGCGTTGCGTTATATTCTGTTTCGGCAATGTGATCCCACCCGATTTCCATGCGCCATTGTGGCGAGTTCGGTATGGTCAGACCAATACTGGCCCCGGCCGCAAACGAAAACGCGGACAAATTCTTGGCCGCCGGCAGATCGGCAATATCGCCCATGCCGGCATATACGTACGCATCGCAAGCCGTTCCAGCCGCGACACAATCGTCATAGTATGCGGCGGATATCGGCGAACTGCCGTCAGGCAGTACATAATATTCTGTCGTCAGCGATCCGACTTCGTTGTTAATTTTTCCACTTTGGAATGACGCGCCACCACGAAAAGATACAACAAATCGCGAACCATCGTCGCGATAAACGCCGTCGCGCGCATAACTGCCCTGATATTGCCACCCGGACGCGGCGTGGGCACCACCCGCGCAAAGGCATGATAATACGGATACAACTGATATAATTTTTGCTTTCATACCAGATATTATATCATAAACAAAGTGTTAAAAAAAGAAGTTTGAAGTAGGAAGTTTGAAGTAGGAAGTTTGAAGTAGGAGGATTGAAGTCATCTCACTTCAAACTTCAAACCTCAAACTTCAAACCTCAAACCTCAAACCTCAAACCTCAAACCTCAAACCTCAAACCTCAAACCTCAAACCTCAAACCTCAAACCTCAAACTTCAAACCTCAAACCTCAAACTTCAAACCACAAACTTCATACTTCAAACTTCCAATCACCATATTAAATATTTGCGCAGGAATCGTTCCACCTGTAATCTTAGAATCCATAGGCGTAAAGTCATCGTTGCCGACCCACACGCCGATTACCAAATCACTTGTCGCGCCGACAAACCATGCGTCGCGGTTTTCATTACTGGTGCCGGTCTTGCCCCCCAGCACCCCCGGCGCCGCGGCACGATGTCCGGTGCCGCCGGGCTTTATCACATCCGACATCAGTTCGGTCATTTCCGACACCGTCTGCGGCGTCAATATCTGCATCGCGTCCGACGGATTGCGTTCATACAACAGGGCACCGCCCGACCCCGTGATTTTGGTAATAGAATATGGACGCACGGACCAGCCGTCGTTCCAAATCACATCGTACAACGTGGTCAGGTCCAGCAGGCTCATCTCACTGGCGCCCAGCACGGTCGAATATTCCCGTTTCAGTTTCGCGCCCACCCCCAGACGACCCGCCATGGCCAGCACTTCATCAATGCCGAAACGCTCGGTCAGTTTTAATGGCACCGAATTCACGCTTTTTGCGAACGCCGTCGCCAACGTGATGTCGCCGTAATATTTTTCGTTGTAATTTTTCGGATTATAATCGCCGATCGCAAAAGGAGAATCATTGACATAGTTCGACGGTGTCATACCGTTTTCCAATGCGACCAGATATACGACCGGCTTGAACGCGCTGCCGGGTTGGCGCATCGCTAATGTTCTGTTAAACTGACTGGCCTGGTAATCGGCGCCGCCGACCATCGCGCGCAGCGCGCCGTCGCGCGACATTGCGATCGAAGCACCCTGGTACAGACCGACTTTTGACGAAATAACAGTGGCAATACGTTCCTGTAATCGCACATCCATTGTGGTGTGTATCTGGATATCGGAATCAAATTCGCCGATACGGCTTTCGGCCTCTTCCATAACAAAATCCGTCCAGTAACGATAGATGTTCGTATCCGCGATCGGCGTCGCCGGACGCAGCTGGGCGGTGGCATCGCGCGCCTGTTCGATCGTGATATATCCCTGGCGCACCATTTCTTTTAGAACGACCCGCGCACGCGCAATATTACGCTCTGGATTTTTTAACGGGCTGTATGATGTCGGCGCTTTTAGCATTGCGGCGATCTGGGCGGACTGGGCGATCGTCAGTTTATCCGCAGTCGTCTGGAACAGCATCCGCGCGGCCGCGTCGATCCCGCGCATGCCACCCACCAGCGATACGCGATTCATATACAAATCCATAATCTGGTTTTTATCAAAACGATTTTCCAACCAGTAAGACAGGATCAGTTCCTGGATCTTGCGCGACATTTTTTTATCGCGCGACAGGAATACATTCTTTGCAGTTTGCTGGGTTATTGACGAACCGCCCGCCGCCAAACGTCCGTGCCATAAATTCGAAAACAGTGCGCGCGTCATACCGCGGGCATCGATCGCACCATGATTAAAAAATCTTTTGTCTTCAATCGCGACAATTGATTGCCAGACGTGCGGTGGCAAAGCCTTGGTCGATACAGGCGTTCCCATAATGCGATTGGCAGA
This sequence comes from Alphaproteobacteria bacterium, assembly GCA_031555055.1. Lineage (GTDB taxonomy): Bacteria > Pseudomonadota > Alphaproteobacteria > Rs-D84 > Rs-D84 > JAFGMC01. The sequence continues at coordinate 21,727 of JAVBUT010000009.1, forward strand.
TCGAATTTCCGCGCCGTTTTTATCCAAGAACGTCACCGCCGGCAGACGCGTTTCCCGCAGAATATTATCCAAGGACGGCATTTGCAGAAACACGATCAGGATATAAACCGCGGCCGCGGCCAAAACGATCATCAAACAATTTATTACAAACGCAATCAGCCGTCCGCGAAAGCTCGGCTTTTTTTTCTTTTCTTCTTCAATTTGTTTTTTGTTTCGAAATAATCCCATTTTGTTCATGCCTTGTGCTGGTGTGGCGACCTTGTCCCAAGGTCGCCTGCAGATTTGGGACAAACCTGCCCTACCTTATTTTATCGCGTTCTCAAAATCGTTTTCATTCCAAATCGTCACACCCAGTTTCTGGGCGTTGGCCAACTTCGATCCGGCGTCCGCACCCGCGATCAGTATGTCGGTTTTTGCGCTGACGCTGCCCTGGACACGGGCACCCAGATTTTCCAATATGTCTTTGGCCGCGTCGCGCGTGTGTTTTTCCATTGTGCCGGTCAGTACGATTTTTTTGCCGAATAATGGATGTCCCTGATTCTTGGTTCCTGATTCCTGATTCCTGATCGTTATCTGTCCCAACAATTCATCCAATGCACGCACGTTATGTCCATCCGCAAAGAACGCGACGATTTCATTCGCCATGACTTCGCCAATTCCGTCGATTTTGATCAGTCGGTCCGCGCCCGCCGCACGCAAAGATTCAACTGTTCCGAATTCGCGGGCCAGAATTTTTGCTGTGACTTCGCCGACTTCTGGGATTCCGATTGAAAACAACAGCCTGTGCAGTTCGATATCGCGCGCGCGTTCAATCGACGCATTCAAATTATCGACAGACTTTTGGCCAAAGCCGTCAAGATTTATGATTTCTGATTTATGATTTCTGACTAGATTAAAAATATCCGCGGGTGTTTTTATCCAGTTCAGTTCGGTAAACTGTTCCAGCTGGCGCGGGCCCAGACCTTCGATATCAAAGCCCTTGCGCGAAACAAAGTGTTCCAGTTCGCCGACCATTTGCGCCGGGCATCCCATGGTGTTCACACAGCGACGTGCAACCTTGCCCACAGTTTCCACAACCGCGCCGCCGCATACCGGGCAATGGATTGGGAATACATAGCGAGGATTTCGTGTTTCCATTACCCCGTTGGGTGAGAATAAACCAACCACTTGGGGGATTACATCGCCGGCGCGCTGGATTACAACCATGTCGCCGATACGAAAATCCTTGCGCGCAATCTCGTCCGCATTGTGCAGCGTCGCGCGCGAAACAACCACGCCGCCGATATTTATCGGTTCCAGTTCCGCAACCGGGGTCAAGACGCCCGTGCGCCCGACCTGGATCGTTATGTCTTTCAGCCGTGTGATTCCGCGTGCGGCCGGGAATTTATACGCGACTTCCCACCTTGGGCTTTGCGCGGTGGCACCCATTTTTTCTTGGGTCGCGATATCGTCCACCTTGATCACCAGGCCGTCAATATCAAACGGAATGTCCGCGCGGCGCGTCATCATGTCGTTATAAAATTCCTGGATTTCATCCAATGTTTTCGCATGCGCACACCATTTGCGCGTGGTCCGAAATCCCCAAGATTCCAGTCGTTCCATAAATTCACTTTGCGTTTTCCATGTCCGTTCTGAAACAACGCCGTATGTGTACGCGAATGCGGATAATCGGCGCGACGCGGTGATCGCCGGGTCCAGTTGGCGTAATGATCCAGCGGCCGCATTGCGCGGATTCGCAAATTGCTTGGCGGATGTTTCGTTCAAGGCGACAAAGTCCGCACGAGACATATACACTTCACCCCGGATTTCAAGAATAGATGGAAAGTCGCCACGCAATGTTTTTGGAATATCCGGAATTGTTTTTAAATTTTCAGTGATGTCTTCGCCGACGGTGCCACTGCCCCGGGTCAGACCCAACACGAACAAACCGTTTTCATACCGCGCCACAAACGACAGACCGTCGACCTTTGGTTCGATAAATAAATCCGTATCACGTGTCTTTTTCAACCAGTCCGCAACATCCGTCGCGTCAAAAACATCCGCAATGGACAGCATAGGGACCGTATGCGCGACAGACCGGAATACGTTCGACACCGGCGCGCCAACATTGGTTGATGCACCGCCGTCCGTGGCCAGTTCCGGATATTGCACTTCGATTTCGCGGGCGCGCTTTCGCGCCGCGTCGTACGTCGCGTCATCGACGACCGGCGCGTCGTTCTGGTGATATGCAACATCCCATTCGCGCAGTTTTTTTATCAAATCCGCATGCTCGGCGCGTGTAAATAAGTCGGCTGTCTTGGTCATGGTTTTATTATAGGAAATCCGAAAAATTAATACAATTGAAATCTGACTTGAAAAAATTTCGATTTAACAATAGAATACAAATATTCCTAGTATAACCCAAAAAGAAGGAGAAACGGAATGGCACTAAGCAAAACAGAGCTTTATCTGAAAAACATAAACGAAAAAATCAAAAACCGAAACATTTGCGCATGGAAGATTTGGTTCGGATGGCTGTTGTCAATTCCGCTATTCTTGTGCGGCGGCGTCTTTATGGGTCTGGGGTATGCGTTTAACTCTTACAATCCGAACGGCGTGATGATCGGCCTGGCGGTTGTGTTTTATCTGGCCGGCTTTTTATCCATAATCATCAATATGATCATCGGAATAATCGCACTGTACAAATCGACCAAAGACTGCGAATAAAAGGCAATCGAATGAAACATATTTTAACAGGCATCTGCTTGATGTCGCTGGCGGCGTGCGGCACAATGGGTATCGGCACAAACCACAGGGTGAACGTTCACAACGATTCAGACCAGACCATCACCGCCACCGGCGGCCATGGAACAGTCAAGATCGATCCGGGCAAGTCCAAGGAAATCCGTGGGGACAAACCGATCCAGCTGACATCAAAATCATGCGCAACACAGACAATCGACACCAGCACGAATATCGCGGCGTTGGCGCTGGATTTTATTCCGGGGGTATTTTTCGGACTGATACCGTTCTTTATCGACGCGGTCAGCGGGGGCATCACCAATCTGCCCGAGCATTACACATACTCGTGTTAAAAAACCGCCGATCGGCGGTTTTTTTTATTTTTGGCTAGAAATTTTAAACACAATCGTATATAATCTCGACGCGGCAAGAAATTGCTGTTGGGTTTACAAACCCATACGAGCGTCGGGGCCCCGACGTAAATAAAAGCCCACAACCCTTTATCATGGTTGGAGGGCTGGTGGAATAATGCGTTCGCGCAAAATACACCGCACTATCTCGTATAGTTTGTAACCTCCAACCGCTTTTTGTATTCCAAAAGGCGGTTTTAAATTATGGGGAAAAACATGAAAAGGCCAAGCGCTGAAATTCTGGAACATGCCAAAATGATACTTGATAATATTGATAATAACAGGAAAAATTCTGGTGCGATTTATAAAAACTTTTGCCATTTAACAAATGGCATGACAAATGAACAACTGCTTAACTTTTTTGCAGAATTATCCAGCGCCATTAAATATCTGTCATACAGAAAATAAGCCAGCCGCCGTTATATTTTTTTTATTTTCCGACCGGATGATTTCGCCAGCCCCAGTATCACAAGGCCAACCGCGATAAATATCATCATCGCCAGCATGGCCATACGGTATCCACCCCCCAACGCCAATATCCCGCCCCACGTCAGCGGACCGATAATGGACGAAAAACGTTCAAACAAAGTATAAAACGAAAATCCGTATCCGACATTGTCTTTTTCCAAATTCGCACTGATATACGCGCGGCTGACGGCCCAGCCCGCGCCAATGGTCAGCCCCAATGCCCCAGCGATTGCAAAGAACACGCCGGTACTGGTGGTCACTGCGATCGCACCGATCAGTGCCAGCCACGTCCACAAAATCCACATCAGACATCTGCGCGCGCCGATACGGTCGCCAACAAATCCGATCAGCAACGCGCCCAATGCCGCCGCAATCTGGACCACTATCATTATCGCGGACGTCGTTTCGTCAGACATGTTCAGAACATTGCCTGCATATATAGAATAGTTATTGGTAATCGTGTTCAGTGCGTTTGTATAAAAGAAAAACGCAATCAATATCGGCGCTGCGGCGGACGCGAACAGAAAGCCCCGAAAACGCTTCCAGTCAAACCCCAGCTTTATTTTGTGTCTGACTTTCTTGGGCCGACAGTTTTCGCGATAGAACAACATCATCGGCAACGCCAAAACCGCAAACATCGCCACAGACGGAATCAGCGAAGCCAGACGCCCGCCGGCCTCTATCATCGGCAGCGATACCGCCAGACCGAAAATCATGCCAAAGTTACTGCAGAACTGGCCCAGCCCCGATGCGCGCGTACGGTGACTTTTGTCCGACAAATCGTTCAGCATCGGGTCGTAAAACACAAACGCCATCTGATAGCAAAACTGACCCAGAACAAATGCCAAAAACGCGATCACCGGCGACAATCCGTAAATCGCAAACGACGCCGCCACTGCATAAAAGACAACTGTGCCAACCGTGGCCAGATTCAAAAAAGTCTTGCGATTTCCGCAAGAATCCGTATGCACCGCCAGCGCCGGCGCACACATCAGCATGGCGACCGCCATAACCACAAACGACATATTGTACGCCAGATCGGATATGCCGCCGTCAATCACCAGCCACTTGGAAAAATAAACCAGAAAATTTATGAAAACGATCGAGTTTGCAAAAGTATATCCACACCACAGCAATAATTTCTTTTTGTTCATAAGAATTGTTTCCTTTTTCGAATCCGATATATTATAGTTACGCCGAAATGAAATTAAAAGCACTTTGTTTTTTACCGGCTATTGCGATCGCCACAACGGCGCACGCCGACGATTTCGAATGGAAGAAAATGTCGTTCGGCGCAATGGGATTTAATGCACCAAAGTATGAAGGATCGTCCCAGTACGAGCCGTATTATCTGCCGGCAATCGATCTGCAATACGGTCCGTTTTTCGCATCCGTGATGCAAGGTGCCGGCGTATATCTGCCGATGAATGAATCGCGCAGCTTTATCATCGCGCCTGCGATCCGATGGCGGGTCAAGCGTAACCTGGGCGATCCGTGGGGCACGATAAAGTTCATTGAAAATATCCGGCCGACCGCAACGGTGAACACGATATACAAACTGGACACATGGTCGTTCAACTTTCGCATGACCGACGGTCTGGACGACAGCAACCGTGGCGCAATGTTCAATCTGGGCATTTCATGGCAAGATGACATATCCGACAAAATAAACATGACCGTGTACGCGACCGCGATGTACGGCGATCGGGATTACAACCAAACGTATTTCGGAATAACCCCAGATCAAAGCGCACAGTACGGATACGACGTATATGACGCGCCGGCGGGCTTGAAAAGCCTTGATATGGGCGGATTGATAAAATATTTTATAACGGACGCTGTTTCGATTGATTTGGCATGGGAATTTATGCGCCTGGTTGGGCCTGCGGCGGCTTCACCAATTACAGAGAGCAAGAACCAGATATTGTTCGGGATCGGTGCGACGTATAATTTTTGATTTAAGGGCGCAAATATTCGCCCCTAGACATTTCGGCTCACGGCTTATAAAAAATCCCGCGTCCGCGGGATTTTTCGAAAATTAAACAGAAGTATACAGATGCGGATTGGTTGGTGGCGGGCGTGTGAAACTTCTGATAGCTGATTTATTAAAATTAAATTATGTGCGATGAATGACGCCAGTGGCGATGACGAAGTGTACAAAACGTACATGAGCCAGCGCCACCGGTGTCAGACACCCACAGAATTTAATTTTTATTCTCCGATATTATTCAAAACAATCTCTTTTAACTCGTTCGGAATCATGCCGGTTGTCGAATATCCGCAATCAACGTGGTGGATTTCGCCGGTAACGCCGGATGACAGATCGCTGAACAGGTAAACGGCCGCGCCGGATACGTCATCCAGCGTCATGTTGCGGCGCAGCGGTGTGATCTGGGCATTCAGTTTCAAGATCGACTTGAAACCACCAACGCCAGATGACGCCAGCGTCATGATCGGGCCGGCCGAAATCGCGTTCACGCGAATACCGTCGCGCCCCATGTCTGCCGCCAAATAGCGCACAGACGAATCCAGTGCGGATTTCGCGACACCCATGACGTTGTAATTCGGGATCGACTTTTCGCCACCGTAATATGTCAGGGTCAGAATGCTGCCACCTTTTTTCATCAGCTTGGCCGCGCGTCGTGTCATATCCACCAGCGAATACGCGGAAATATCCATTGTGTTTTTAAAATTTTCACGGGATGTGTCGGCATATCGACCTTCCAGTTCGGATTTATCCGAAAACGCGATCGCATGCAGAACACCGTCCAGATGACCCCATTCGGACTCGATCGCATCGAACAATGCGTCCATTTGTTCGTCGTTTTGGACATTGCATTCCTGTACAAACTTTGCGCCGATAGATTCGGCCAGCGGACGCACGCGTTTTTCCAACGCCGGCATAGCATATGGCATTGCGATTTCTGCGCCCTGCTCGGCTGCGTGTTTTGCGATTGCCCATGCCATGGACCAGTCGTTGGCAACACCCGCAATCAGTATCTTTTTACCTTTTAATAACATTTTGTTTTCCTTTTTTTGTTTTTTCGTCTGACTGTTATTCACGGTTTTCTAAACTGTGGGGGCGAATATTTGCGCCCTCGATCTTGGGCGCAAATATGCGCCCCTACACATTTCACAGTTAAAACCACCTAAAAAAACAGTTAACTATTTTGACAGACTGCCAAAAATATAGCATTTCGCGCCCCCGGTTGCAATAATTAAAAAAATGCTTGAATTTAAATTAAATCCAGTATAATATTGGCGGGCTATTCGGGCATAGCTCAGTCGGTAGAGCGTCGGACTGTTAATCCGCAGGTCGTTGGTTCGAGTCCAACTGCCCGA